>NZ_DFCF01000002.1:0-621719 GCF_002367465.1 Clostridium sp. UBA3061
AAAAGTAGTTGACAATCTACAATAACCAAGTCAGTTCTGCCGAGTTCATAAGCATGGGTTATTAAATAACCAACACCTGATAAGCTACCTGGAAGCATTTCTGCAGATACTAGGCAGGACCAAGCAATTCCGAGGCCTGTCCTAAGTCCTGTTATAATAGTTGGGGCAGAGGCTGGTAGGAGAATTTTAAAGAATATATCCCTTTCTGAAGCTCCAAGAACCTTTGCAGATTCTACTAGAGTTTTGGGAACAGTTCTAACAGCAAATATAGTATTTGTAAGTACAGGGAAGAAGGTACCTAAGCCGATAATAAACATCATTGAGAACTTAAAGTTATTTAAAAAGGCTTGGAGTTCTCCGCCCTCTATTTTAAAAACTGTTGAAAAACTTGCTACACCAAACCACGCCAAAACTAAGGGTACCCATGCCAGTGGTGGTATAGGTCTAAATATATTAATAAAATTATTAAATAAATTATATACCCTTGCCTTATATCCCATTAACAGACCTAATGGAATGGCAATAAATACACCTACAATATATCCAAGAAGTACTCGAGTTAAACTAACTAAGACATTTACAGGTATTGATCCAAGGCCGATAAAATCGTTTGTGGCATGAGCAAAGTTATCTAAAACTGATACTATTCTTGGCAAAATTACAGCATTATTAATCCTAAAGGAGAGTATATGCCATAATAGTATAAATAGAATAGGCACTAATAACTTCCACAATATTTTTTTTAGATGTTTCAAACCTTTAACCTCCCTCTATAAAAAAGCTTCCTAGCATAAATTAGGAAGCTTTTCCATAATGATAATTCTATTCTAAAAATCTAAAATCAAAAACTAGTTTCTTGACTTTTTCAAAATCTAATCCCTTTAGTTGTCCATTAAATTTATCCATCTCATTAAGTTTTTCCACATATATTTCTATACCCTTATACCAATTTTCTGATGGAGCTGTGAAGTATTTTATCTCACATTTATTAATGGTTTCTTCTGATACACCAATAACTTCTGCCATAATCTTTGACACTTCTCCATGGTGTTCAGTACAATATTTTGCGTTTGCAGCTACAAGCTTTGTAAAAGCTTTAGTTACCTCAGGATAATCATTGATAGCTTTATCTGTAGCAGCAAATACACAACATGGGAAGTCATTCCATTGACCGTTTTCTGGGAAGTCCTTCAGATTTAATGCTATTTCACCTAAACCTTTTTCTTCTGCAGCTTCAGGATGGTGTGATGGCCCTACCCAAGCATCAACTTGTTTGCTAGTTAAAGATGGCAATAGATTGTTTGAACCTTTAAGATCAACTAAAAGAACATTTGCTGAAGTATCACTTGGATTTTCAGTTACCTTTAACCCTTGGGCTTTTAAAACTGATTCAATTACTATTCTAGGTCCACTTACTGGTGAATGATAGCCAAGTTTAAGTGGTTGTTTTAAATCTAATATGTGTTTTTTTATATCATCCCAATTCTTTAAATTAGTGTTTGGTGGAAATACTAAGGCAATTCCATCACTTTGGAAAGGTGCTGCAATTTTTAATTTAGCTCCATTGTCTACAGCAGTAAGGAAAGCTGTATTTGATCCAAATCCATAATCCACATGCCCTTGACTCATAAGATTAGCAGTTTCAGATCCACCTTTACTAGGAACAAAATTTAAGATAGCTATTTTCTTACCATTTTCTAATAATTCAAATTTATCCTTAGAAAGTGGATTGAAATATACTCCAGTTTCTTTAAATAGCTCAGGTTTTTTTGTAGCAACATTCATTATACCTGTATGTAATTCGTTTCCCCAGCTCATAGTAAGCTCTGGTACCTTTTCATCGGATTTAGAAGCTTCTTCAGTAGAGGCTGGTGAGCTTGTGTTCTTTGATGCTTTCTTTGAATCACATCCAAAAGCAAAAACAAGGATTGATAATGCTAATAATAAAATTAGTAATTTTTTCATAATATCCTCCTAAAAATAAATATTTACAAACAAGTAGAATTATATAAATATATAGCATTTAAGTCCAATTAAGTTTTTAGATAATAAAATCTTTATGTATTTGTTTTTATAATAGGTGAATCTGTAGTATGTATATTTAAACACTATTATTTAATTAACATTACTAATTACTTATATGAATTCAGCAACAAATATAAAATTAATCAATAGTAAGAACAATAAAAAATAAGCCAATGACATCATTAACGTCATTGGCTTACATTTTATTTATTACTTATTATTGGTTATAATATATTTTTTTATATCTTCAACATCTTTTTTTACTTCTTCTATTATCATTAACTTATCGGTTATTTTCGATATTATCTCTTGGTAGTTCTTTTCTCTTTCTTCTTGCTTTTCATCTCTTTTTTCTTGAGCTTTTAATATATAAAACAATAGAAATATGCTGAGAACTGCCCATATACCTTGCGATAGAGCCATTTTTAATATTTCAGCTTCCATTTGCTTTAGTATCCCCCCTTAACTTTAATCAAGATATTATTAAACTTTTACTCATGCTTAAAATATCCCTTATTACTATATATGCAGATGTGTTTATTAATGCAATCAGCTAAAGAAAGGCTCACCATAATCTTTTATGATGAGCCTTAAATATTATATTAAATTTCTACGTTGAATATCCAACCTTCTGGTGCTTCTATATCGCCAGCTTGAATTCCTAGTAAAGTTTCATAAAGTTTTCTAGTTACTGGGCCAACTTCTGTTTCGCTATGGAAAACGTGTTTGTTTTCTTTATGTTGGATTGCTCCGATTGGAGTGATTACAGCTGCAGTACCGCAAGCTCCAGCTTCTGCAAATTCACCTAAGTTATCTATTAATACGTCTCTTTCTTCTACCTTCATACCTAAGTTATGCTCAGCTAAGTATAATAGAGATCTCTTAGTTATACTTGGTAATATAGATGGAGATTTAGGTGTAACAAAGGTACCATCTTTAGTTATTCCAAAGAAGTTTGCAGCACCTACTTCTTCTATTTTTGTATGAGTTGCTGGATCTAAATAGATACAATCAGCAAAGCCTGCTTTAACAGCTTCTGCATGAGGTAATAAGCTTCCAGCATAGTTACCACCAACTTTAGCAGCACCAGTTCCCATAGGAGCAGCTCTGTCAAAGTCAGAAGTTATGAAGTTAACTGGAGCCATTCCACCTTTGAAGTATGGTCCAACTGGTGTAACAAAGATTCCAAATATATATTCCCTAGCTGGACGAACACCTACATTGTCACCTACGCCTATTACGTAAGGTCTAAGATATAGTGTTGCTCCACTTCCATATGGTGGGATAAGTCTTTTATTTGCTTTAACAATTCTTCTGCAAGCATCTAAGAAGAATTCTACTGGTACTTCTGGCATTAAAACTCTTCTACAGCTTTCATTTAATCTTTTAGCATTTTGATCAGGTCTGAATAAGCATACTTTTCCATCTTTATGAGTATATGCTTTTAAACCTTCAAAACATTGTTGTCCATAATGCAAGCATGTTGAACCTTGGCTAATTGTTATTTTATCATCTTCAACTAAGTTTCCTTCATCCCATTGTCCATCTTTATAATGAGAAATAAAATTAAAATCTGCCTTTAGGTAATCAAACCCTAATTCTTTCCAATTGAATTCTTTTTCCATTACCAAATCTCCCCCTAATAAAATTAACTTTTTTATTTGATTTTTTAATGTGTAGTTAACATAATCCTTAATTTTCAATGAAATCGTATACTTGCAAATTGAACTATGTAAATGAAATCGTATACTTTTATATGTTTAAAAAATTTAGAATTATGTGCCTATAATACTATACTAACACTTTTAAATATTTTATCAATAATTTTTCATGATTATATTAATACTATATGTATATTAATGAAAGGAGAAATTAGAAATGAAAAAAAGATTAACCGTTGAAGGTATGACTTGTGGAAAGTGTGTTACCAATGTTAAAACAGCATTACAAGGAGTTCATGGGATTGATAATGTGGATGTACACCTAAAATCTCAAATAGTAGTGGTTGATGGAACAGATTCTGTTAATGATAAAGAAATGAAGTGTGCCATTGAAGATGCAGGTTATATAGTAGAAAAAATAGAGCAGGCTTAGCTTAAAAAAGTAATGGAATACCTTTTACCTTTAAAAATGCTTTTGCTTAAAGTTTAGCAAAAGCATTTTTTATTTAGCATATTCTTAATAAGTTAATATAAGGTATCTTAATTTAAAAGAAAGTTTTAACAGGCTTTACGTATTACTGCAACTTAACCTATAGACACATCAATTACTTTAGCTACATAATCATCCATACCTGACTTTGCTAGTATAGTGATAGACTGTGGCGAATTGCTTGAAATTTTAGCACTATAAGCTTCAGCACCATTTACATCTAATTGTTCGGCTCTATTTATAGTTATTTTATTTTTATCCGCAACCTTATAATCCTCAAGAATATCTGCAACTCGATTTTCTAAGTCTCCAGTAGGGCATTCAAGTATTTTTATTCTGTCAATTGCTCTTTCAAGGTTTTCCATAGGTTTTTTCCTCCATTATTTTATTAAAAAGTCTATTGTATTGTAAATCGTAATTAGTATTTCCTATAATGACTTGCTTTATCAATGAATTTAATCAAGGGAACATTCTTTAGAGTGGGTAAAATCTCTGGAATAAAATGTTATGGGGTCAGACCCCAAGGAAATTATTATAAGTACTTTATGGTCTTGATTATTTTTTTAGGCCTTTGAAGAAAGATTTACTTAGAGGTTTTCCTATAGGCTTAGGAGCTGCTTTGGGTTGGTTTTTGATAGAAACTAGATTTTTTGTAGGGAAAATGGAATAGAATATTATAAGAGGTTGAGTTTTCACTCAACCTCTTATTTGTTATATATTTTTGAGTAAAGAAAATTAATTAAATTTATATTATGTTGCTTATTGATTTTAATATTATTTAGGTTATAATTAATATTATTAAACATAATATGAAAGGAAGGTTAAAATGGATATTGATAAAATACCACAATGGATACTTGCTTTAGAGCAAGAAGATGCAGGTTTTTTGAAAAATTTTGTGCTGAAATCTGGATCTTTAAAAGATATTGCAAAAATGTATGAAGTATCTTATCCTACTGTGAGATTGAGATTGGATAAACTGATTCAAAAAATTGAACTAAATGATAAGAAAGAAGAAGAGCCATTCCAAATATTTATTAAAGGATTGGCAGTGGATTCTAAGCTTGATTTGGAAACTGCAAAGTTAATTATTGACAAGTATAAGAAATGTTTGAAAGGAGAATAACCATGTCAGATATAAGTACTATTATTATTGCATTTGTAGTTGCAGGTGCACTCTTAGGAGTTGAATATTTTCTTGGTAAACAAAAGAACTGTTTATTAGGAGGGATTATACCTTTAATATCAGTGATTTTTGCAATATGTGTGTTTAGATTTACAAAACTAACACTTAGCTTTAGAAATTTATTTCCATTTCTCATATTAACTAATATGTTTTTGGCAGAATGGGAATATGGACGTAAGAGATACAAAAAAGAAAAAGAAGCTGAACTGGATAAAATGAAAGCTCAAGATATAAATTAATTATATTAAACCAGGGGTATAACCCTATGGTTATTTACATATTGTAGAAAAAAATATATAATTTAGATAGTTATAAATATAGTAAGGGAGTAAAAGTAATGTTAGATCAACGTGGTTTGAAGTCCGTAAGAAATTTTTCAGTATGTATGTTGTTAATAAGCATTGTAATTAATATAGTACTTGTACTTCGGCATTTTGGGTATGATGTTAATATGATTCAAGATTTAGGATATGAAATTAGTATAATCGAAGAAATAAATATAAAAAATTATGTTGAATTTTTCACTTTGCCTTTTGTGGCTACTGCTATTGCAAGTGCAATAAATAGAGCTAAGGATTTATCTCAAGAGGCTAAGGATGAGATGAGATCTAAAATGAAATTAATGAAATCAGGTACTATTTTCTTCATTTTATATATTCTTTTTTCTGCACTTATAATAAAGAAGTCATATTTTATTGCTGCCGCTTTTATAATGCTAGGAATTTATGTGAACCTAATATTTATTACAGAGAAAATTATAGTCTTAGGGTTGAATGACCATCAAATGAAGTGGCGAGCAGCAGTAAACGGTACGGACTATCCCGTGGAAGGTAGTAGTATATTTTGGAGATTTAAACCTTGGTTTATGCCTTTTGAAAGGGTGCCATTTAATAAAAGGAGTCTTGGATTATATAATATTGTTGTTATGGTTATATTTACATATACCCTAATAGAAAGTAAAATATCGGATATATTTGAGGTTATATTTTTTATAATTGTTCTTAGAGAAATCTTTTCTCTTATAGAGTATATCTTAGGATTATATACATCTTTAATAGGTGTATGCACTGGGGTGACAGAATCACAGGAGAGCAGAAATGGAAGCCAGTATTGGACTGTATATGTTACTGACTTTAAAAATAAAAGAGAAATTGCCTATAGAACTTATAATTATCCTTTTATCTCTCGAGGAGAAGAGGCTAAAGTTGTTCATGGCATGTTCTCTAAACGAGTAGTTCTCATTAATGGAAGAACAATTTAAAATTTATGGCTTTTGTAAGTTATAAAAGGTTGAGCATGTACTTAATAATTATAAGGACATGCTCAACCTTTGTTTAAATAAATTTATTACTTTAAATTCCTTGTGTTTTTTAGAATAGTTTTTTAAAGCAACTTTTACATATTAGAGTTTTTCCTTTATTGCAGGACATGATATTATCTTTGGAAACTTCCTTTAGACAAAGTTCACAGATTTGTTTAGAGCCTTTACTGGAAGATAGATTGTTATCTCCAGGGGAAAACTCTTTGCATAAACCTGAGGCACTATAGCTATCTAAGGTTTTATTTTTTTTGTTACTAGGAGGTTCATAATTTATTATGGGCTGTTTTTCTTCTAGCTTAACTATTTTATAATCCATGGCATAGGAACTTTCCCCAAAGAGTTCAAGTTCAAATCTTGGGTTTTCTTTATCGTAAAATTCTTCTATAATAAGTCTTCTTACTTGGGCATCATTTATTATAAGGCCACTTTTTTCAACACCATCTAAAATACTTTTTGTTATGTTATTTGTGTCTGGATGACGTTTTTCACTTTTATAATAAACCTTAAGGACAGCTATAAGTGCCTCTGTTAAGGTTACACTTGGATTTTGAACCCTACATTCGTAGGCTATTTCTTCCTCGTATAGTGCATATCTATCATGATATTTTCCAGAGTTATATGGTAAAATAGCTCTGTTACTGCTATTGAAAAGTTTAAAGTTAGATTTAGAAATTGGTGATCCCTTTACCACAACTTTAGCATAGTTAATATCTTTCATTTTAATTCCTCTTTCTATGATTGTGTGATTAATTGTTTAAATAAATAACTTTAGTAAGTATATTATAACACAGGAACTTATGTTTGAACGAAATAATAATACTTTAGGTAAAGGTCAGATTATTTTATATAATTTTAAATAGTATTCCTGCAATACCTGAGAGTATCATCGCTTCCATTGGATTTACTTTAGTTTTTCTAAGTAGAAAGAGGCAGACTACAAAAATAATTATAGATTTTATTTGAAGACTCATTTCTACCAAATTCCATGTTGAAGTTCCTAGGAAGGAAAGCATTAGTATAGTACCAGCAGAAGAAGCAATAAGTCCTATGGAAGCTGAACGAAGTCCTTTTAAAATATTTGAAATATTTTTTGATTTAGTATGATTTTGAAAAAAATTATACAAAAAAAGTGAGATGAAAAAGCCTGAAATAATACATCCAAAGGTAGCTACAAGGGCACCGAAAATCCCATTAATTTGAATTCCTACAAAGGTGGAAGTATTAATGGCTAAGGGACCAGGAGTCATTTGAGATATAGTAATAATATCCGTGAACTCTTGCATAGTAAGCCAGGCATGTTTCTCTACTACTTGAGCTTGGATTAAGGGAATAGTTGCATATCCACCGCCTATACTAAAGAAGCCTATTTGTAAAAAGCTAAGAAAAAGTTTAAAAATATAGTTATACATAAACCTTCCTCCTAAAATTTGTTTTTGAAAATGAGACAAAGGATAATGCAACTTACTAGAATAATCATAACGTTTATATTAAAAATAAAACTAGCTATGAAAACTACAGGAATCATTAAAGAGAGTAAAGCATTTTTTTCTTTTGTAACAGTCTGAATCATGGTTACTACTAAATCTACAATCAAAGCGGCAACTCCCGCTTCCATTCCCTTTAATATAGATGAAATAGTGGCATTATCACGGAAAAAGCTATAGCAGGTAGAAATTAAAGATAGTATTATAAGTGGAGGAAGTACAGCAGAAATACAGCTGATAACAGCACCTAAAAAGCCAGCTATGCGATATCCAGATAATACTGATAGATTTACAGCTATGGCTCCAGGAGAAGACTGAGCTATTGCTGCCATATCTAGTAACTCTTCCTCACCAAAGTATTGTTTTTTCTCGACAAAGTATTTACGAATCATAGGAATTACTACATAACCTCCTCCAAAGGTAAAGGCACTAATGAAGAAGTTAACTCCAAAAAGCCAAAGGCAAGTTTTATATTTTGAATTCTTATTTAAATAATTCATGGAACCCTCCTTTCTCTAAGTTATACAATTATATTACTTGTACATAGATAAATAAAATGATAATATTTTATGAAATACATTACTAAAAAGTAATGTAAAGGAGTGAGATTTATAATGAACTTGAGGCAGATGTATATTTTTAAAGAGGTATGTGAAGAGTTGAGCTTTACGAAGACAGCAAAAAAATTATATATGACTCAACCAGCGATTTCACATGTTATAAGTGATTTAGAAGCGGAGATAGGTGGAAAACTTTTTGAACGAATTGGGAGAAAAATTCATCTTACAGGAACTGGTGAAATACTACTACATAAAGTGGTGCGAATAATTGAACTTCATGAGGAGTTAGAGAATGGTTTTAAATATCAAGAGGAATTAGTAACTATTCGAATTGGATCTAGTATTACTATAGCTAATTTCTGGCTTCAGAAATGGATTAAAGAGTGGAGGCGAAAGTATGGAAGAACACCATTAAAGATTCAAGTGGATAGTGCTACTAATATTGAAGAAAAATTATTAAATAATGAAATAGATATTGCACTAATGGAGGGAGCTATTCATAATAAACAATTGATTAGTCATGAGGTTTCTTCTTATGAAATGTCAGTGATATGTTCCTCTAATCATGATTTTGCTAAAAGTGGAAGGTTAGAAATCGCGGCGGAAGAGTTTGCTGCACAACCACTACTACTTAGGGAAAAGGGATCTGCAATAAGAGATACCCTTGATAGTGCTTTATTACTTAAGCATATTTATGTGGATCCTATGATGACAAGTGTAAATTCACAAGCACTTATTCAAGCTGTAAAGTATGATTTTGGAATAAGTGTTATTCCAGATTTGCTGGTTATGCAGCAAGTTAAAGAAGGAGATATAGCAAAATTATCAATTAAGGATATTAGGCTTTTCAATTATAACTCAATTTGTTATCATCGAGACAAGTATCTATCCAAACCAATGCAGTGGTTCATTGATTGTTGTATAAGAATTAAGTAAAACATGTGTAATTACTCTTTAAAAAATGATAAAATGTATGAAGTAATCACATTTGTTGATATAATTGTATAAATGTGTGGATATATTATTTTAGCATATGGATAAGTTTAAGTTAGTACCTTAAGGGTAAACTTTTAATATAAACTTTCATAGTGTGTAAATTATTTAAAAGTAGGTGAAAAATATGAAAGAAGCAAATGAAGTAAAAGAAAATTTTAAAATACTTGCTATAGAGTCAAGTTGTGATGAAACAGCAGCTTCAGTAGTAGTGAATGGAAGAGAAGTTTTATCTAATGTTATAGCTTCTCAAATTGATATACACAAAAAATTTGGTGGAGTTGTGCCAGAGGTAGCTTCAAGAATGCATATAGAGGCTATTAGTGCTGTGGTGGAAGAAGCACTTAGAGAAGCAAATCTGACTTTTCAAGATATAGATGCCGTGGGCGTTACCTATGGGCCAGGGCTTGTGGGAGCTTTACTTGTGGGGCTTCAATATGCTAAGGCTTTGGCTTATGGATTAAATATTCCCCTTATAGGAGTAAATCATATTGAAGGTCATATAAGTGCTAATTTTATTGAGCATAAGGATCTAAAACCACCTTTTATTACTTTAGTAGTATCAGGAGGACATACCTTTATTGTTCATATGAAGGATTATGGCAGCTTTGAAGTTCTAGGAGAAACTAGAGATGATGCAGCAGGGGAAGCCTATGATAAAGTGGCTAGAGCTATTGGACTTGGATATCCTGGTGGACCTAAAATTGATAAGATTGCTAAAGAGGGAAATGAGGACGCTATTAAGTTTCCAAGGGCAAATTTCCATGATAAGACACTAGATTTCTCCTTTAGTGGAGTTAAATCAGCAGTACTTAACTACTTAAACTCTCTTCAAATGAAGGGTGAGAGCTATAATCAAGCTGATGTAGCTGCTTCCTTCCAAAAGGCTGTGGTAGATGTATTAGTAGATAATGCTATGAAGGCTTGCAAAGAGAAACAAGTAGATAAAATAGCTATATCTGGAGGAGTTGCATCTAATTCTTATCTTAGAGCAAAGCTTATGGAAAGAGGAGAAAAGGAAGGGATAAAAGTTTTATTCCCAGCTCCAATTTTATGTACAGATAATGCAGCTATGATTGGAAGTGCTGCTTATTATGAGTATAAAGCTGGTAGAATTGCAGATTTAACACTAAATGCAGTACCAAATTTGAAGTTAGGACAAAGATAGGCATAAAGATTTAAATTTAGGATTTCAAATGTTGAACCGTATCGTAAGTAAGTGAGGTTTTTACTAAATAGAAACTAATGAATAATTAGTATTTAGAGTTTAAAATTTAGTAAATATATAAATCAATAGTTAGGAGAAAAGAGATGAAAAACTTGACACAAAAACTAGTTATTGCATTAAGCTCCAAGCAAAGACTGTAATAACACAGAACATATTTTGTTAGGAGCTGTTTTAAAAGAGAGATTTAATCAAAATAGTTTTGTGCAGTTTTTGCTTTAATATTTTTAAAAATATAAATATTAAATAGGAGCAAAGACTATGAAGTATAAAAATGCACAAAAGATATTACCTAAGGAAATTATTAAGATAATTCAACAGTATGTTGATGGAAGTTATTTATATATACCTAGAAAAAATGAAAATAGAAAAAGTTGGGGAGAGAATAGTGGGTTTAAAAATGAACTAATAGAAAGAAATACACAAATTTACAATTCATTTAATAATGGAAGTTCAGTTAAGGAATTAGCAAATAAATATTATCTTACTCAAAATAGTATTAGGAAAATTATTAGGGAATATAAAATGTATTATAAATAAAGCATGAGAGCATGCATGCTTATGGTTAGTATGTGGGAATAAATAATACATAAATATTTATAGACTAACTACATGTTTTAAATACATGATACTATTTAAGTGACTAGATTATTATTAGGAGTGATTAACATGAGTAAGATAAATATATTAGAAGTGTCTTTCAAATTTGGTGACAAAAACGATACTATTTACCCTGTAATGTTAGAAGATGAAAATGAGATGGTATTAATAGATTGTGGATATCCTGATTTTCTCAGATTGATAGAGGATGTTGCAATAAATAATGGAGTTAATATAAAAAATTTATCTAAAATAATTATAACTCATCATGATTTTGACCATATGGGAGCGTTAGCAGAATTTAAGAGACAATATCCTAGTATACAGATATTGGCATCTGAAGAAGATGCACCATATATTAATGCTAGTAAAAAATCGTTAAGACTACAACAAGCTGAAAGTATATATGATTCTTTAACAGAAAAGGAAAAAGAGCAAGCTAATTATTTTCATAAAATCCTTGAAACAGTAGAAAGTTGTAATGTAGATGTAACATTAAAAGATAAAGATTATTTAGAGTTTTGTGGAGGAATTGAAATAATAGCTACACCTGGACATATGCCAGGTCACATATCTATTTATCACAAAGAAAGTAAATCATTAATAACTGGAGATGCTTTGGTTGTAGAAAATGGAAATTTAGATATTGCACTACCTCAGTATACTTTAGACATAGAAGAGGCTAAAAGGTCTATTAAAAAGTTTTTAGATTATGATATTGATAGAATAATATGTTATCATGGTGGAATATATGAAAATGAGATAACAAAAACACTTAAAAACATTTAATATTAAAAAATAAAGATTAGAAGGTTTATTTTGTTTTAGGGATATTGGATAAAATTTATATATAAACTATGAATCTTAAAAAAGTGCTAATCTTGCGAGGATAGAGCACTTTTTTTGCTTTTAACTTCTATATAAAGACCAAGGAATCTAATCTTAATTCTTATATGATGTATAAAAAGATTATGTTTTAGAATAATCTAATTACATAAATAACTGATATACACTTTATCAAAGCATCGAACATATCCAATACCACACGCTAAGTAAAGAATTGTAATCTATGATTTGGTGTGAATCACTTACTCCTATGAACGTATGTGAATAGTGAGCTTCCGCTATGTAGAATATATACACAAGAATAGAATGTAAAAACTACATTTGCTTGTGATACGGAAGCCGTACCATAAATGACGTAGACTCTTTCGAGTACCTGAAATACCTTAGTGAAAACACTTAAAATTAGATAGCAAAATACAGGAAGAGTTATACTTTTAGTAATGCTAGAATCAAAATATAAAATAAACTTTTACGAGGAGTGGAATTATAATTATGAGTAAAATTGGTATTACTAATTGCTATAACGAAAGTAAGGAATGTACTAGCTGCGGGTGTTTTAAAGCCTTTAATGAAAGAGTAGCAGCTTTTGAGAATTATGTAAATGCTTTTAGGAGATGGTAGTTATACAAGGAAACATAGTAATATCTGAAGATGAGAAATGGAATGCAGTAATAAGTTGTAATAAGTATTATGATGGGTTATTTTACTATGCTGTGAAAACAACAGGTATTTGTTGCAGACCTTCATGTAAAGCTAAGACACCATTGAAAGAGAATATACTGTTTTTTAATAGTGTAGATGATGCTATCAAAGAAGGTTTCAGACCATGTAAATTATGTAGGCCTGATATAAAGGAACATAATTTTGAACCGAATAGAGAATTAATTGAAAAAGTAAAGGAAAAGTTAATCCAGAATTATAATAAACCAATTAAATTCAGGTTTATTTCAAAGGAATTTGGTGTTAGTATTAGTCATTTAACAAGATTATTTAAAGAATATACAGGACTAACACCTAACGAATATGTATCACAAATAAGAATAAATAAAGCGATGCAGCTTCTAAGTAAAAGTAATGATACTATTTTAGAGATTGCATACGATGTAGGATTTAAAAGTCTTTCTAATTTTTATAAATGTTTTAAACAAAATGCAGGTATTGCTCCTAAGGAGTATAGAAAAAGAAATAGTATAAATGAGATAAAAGTATAACGGATGATAAAAATTTTATTAGGAGGTGTTTGTATGATTAAAAAATATTATGGTTATTATAATTCGCCTATTGGAATATTAGAAATAATTTGCTCTGAAGATTCAATACTATCAGTTATGTTTGTGGAGCAAGAAAAGTCCGTGATGAATAAAGGAAATGAAATATTAGAAAATACTATTGCTCAGTTAAATGAATACTTTAATGGAAGTAGAAAAGCATTCGATTTAAAGGTTTCATTAAATGGTACTGATTTTCAAAAGAATGTATGGAATGAATTATTGAAGATTTCTTATGGGGAAACCTTATCCTATAAGAGCTTAGCGATTAGGGTAGGAAATGAAAAAAGTGTTAGGGCAGTGGGAAGTGCAAATAGTAGAAATAAAATATGGATAATAGTACCTTGTCATAGGGTTATTGGAACTAATGGAAGTTTAACTGGATATGCTGGTGGCATAGATAGAAAGCAATGGCTTTTAAACCATGAGAAGAATATACTATCGATTTAGAAATATTAGAAAGAAAAGTAAGGTGAGCAATAAATGTATAAAATTCTAATAGTAGAAGATGATTTGATAATTGCTAAAACAGTGAAGAACCACATAAGGTCTTGGGGATTTGAGGCAGAATGTGTGACTGATTTTAAGGATGTACTTGCTGCATTTGTTTCCTATAGTCCGCAGCTTGTTCTTTTAGATATTACCTTGCCATTTTTTAATGGCTACCATTGGTGTAGTGAGATTAGAAAGGTTTCTAAGGTTCCTATTATTTTTATTTCATCAGCCTCAGATAGTATGAACATAGTTATGGCTATGAATATGGGGGGAGACGATTTTATTGCAAAGCCTTTTGACCTTAATGTGCTGACTGCAAAGGTACAGGCTTTATTACGTCGAACCTATGATTTTACAGGACAGACTAACTTGCTTGAGCATAAAGGTTCAATACTTAATATAAGTGATGCTACCTTAAATTATCACGACAGAAAAATTGAGCTTTCAAAGAATGAAAACAAGATACTGCAGATTCTTCTCGAAAATAAAGGCAAGGCTGTGTCTCGGGATACCATTATGACAAGGCTTTGGGAAACTGACAGCTATATCGATGATAATACCTTAACCGTTAATATAACAAGACTTCGTAAAAAGCTACAGGAGGCAGGCCTGTCTGATTTTATTACGACAAAAAAAGGTATAGGGTATATGGTGGAATGATATGAAGAAAACAGAGGTTTTTAATTTTATGATTTCCTATTTTAAAATGCGTGTTAAAGGAATTATTCTATTAGGTTTGTTTTGTATCACCTTTGCACTTGTATTTTCTTTATATAATCTTCCTGTAGAGCCAGTAGTTTATGCTAGTGTACTATGTGCATGCACAGGTATTATATTCCTTATAATAGATTTTATAAGGTTATATAATAGACATAAATTGCTTCAAGATTTAAAAAGCAACATTACCTTAAGCTTTGACAAACTCCCTGAGCCTAAAGATATAATTGAAAAGGACTATAAGGGTCTGCTTACTACCCTCTATAGCAATAATATTCAGATCGCTCATAGTGCAGATATGAGTCGAAGTAATTTAATAGACTACTATACTTTATGGGCACATCAAATTAAGATACCTATTTCAGCGATGGGTCTAATTCTTCAGTGGTCGGAAAGTGAGCTAAACTCAGAGCTTTCTATGGAGCTTTTTAAGATTGAGCAGTATGTAGAGTTTGTGCTGCAGTATCTAAGACTTGAGAACATGTCTTCTGACCTTGTGTTAAAAAAATACAGTCTCGATGATATAGTAAAGCAGGCAGTACGAAAATATGCAAGGATGTTTGTAAGAAAGAAAATTAAGTTAGATTTTAAAGAATTAAGCTGTGAGGTTTTAACGGATGAAAAGTGGCTGGTATTTGTCATTGAGCAGATTCTATCAAACGCATTGAAGTATACTAAAGTGGGAACTATTTCAATATACATGGATAATTACAGTGAAAAGACTCTTGTAATAGAAGATACGGGTATTGGCATAAGGGAAGAAGACATAAATCGTATATGTGAAAGAGGTTTTACAGGCTATAATGGTCGATGGGATAAAAAGTCTACAGGACTTGGATTATATTTATGTAAGCAGATTTTAAGTAAGCTATCTCACAGCATAGCTATAGACTCCAGGGTTGATGAAGGGACAAAAGTAATGATCAATCTGGCAACAATTGAAGTGCAAATAGAATAAGATTTTGATGCAGCCTTACAACTGTGTAAGGTTAAAGGAAGAAATGTAAGCCAAAGTTAAGGCATACATTTCTTCCTTTTGTTATACTGAACATGATAAGAAGTTAGGATATAACAGTACTAAATAAACTTTGATGGGTGCCCTAAATTAACAAGTTCCTAAAAGGGAACGAGTAAGGCGGGCTATTCAGTGTTTCGAGTGAAAGGAGAAAATTATGTCAATATTAGAAGTAAAAAAACTTAAAAAAATATATACCAGCCGTTTTGGTACAAACCATGTTCAGGCTTTATCTGATGTATCCTTTTCAGTTGAGAAGGGTGAGTACTTAGCTATCATGGGGGAGTCTGGGTCAGGTAAGACTACCCTTTTAAATATTATTGCAGCACTAGATAAGCCCTCAAGCGGCGAGGTGGTGCTGAGCGGTATAAGCAGTATGAATCTTAAGGAAAAGGAAATTTCTAAGTTTCGTCGTGATAATTTAGGCTTTGTATTTCAAGACTTTAATCTTCTTGATACCTTTTCTTTGCAGGATAATATATTTTTGCCCCTTGTTTTATCTGGTAAGTCCTTTAATGAAATGGATAATCGTTTAAAACCTATTGCAAAGAAACTTGGAATAGAAGATATTTTACAAAAATATCCTTATGAGGTTTCTGGAGGTCAAAAGCAGAGAGCTGCCGTTGCTAGGGCATTAATTACTAATCCCCAGCTTATTCTTGCAGACGAGCCTACTGGAGCATTGGATTCTCATTCAAGTGATGAGCTTCTTCACTTGTTTAATGATATAAATAAAGAAGGAGAAACCATAATAATGGTTACTCACAGTACTAAAGCAGCCAGCCATGCAAGCCGTGTGCTTTTTATAAAAGATGGAGAGGTGTTTCATCAGCTATATAGAGCTTCCATGTCCCAAGAAGAAATGTATCAAAAAATTTCCGATACACTTACTATAATTGCTACAGGCGGTGTAAAAAATGAGTAAGATGTTCTATCAAAAGCTAGCTGTAAATAATATTAAAAAGAATGGAAAGACATATTTTCCATATATACTAACGTGTATAAGCACTATTGCCATGTTTTATATCATGCATTTTATATCAGTAAATGATGGATTAAACAGTATGTCTGGGGGAAGGGAACTTAAAATAATACTCAATTTAGGCACTTATGTTATTGGTTTTTTCTCAGTGATTTTTCTTTTTTATACGAACAGCTTTCTTATAAAGAGGCGTAAAAAAGAGCTGGGTTTATATAATATTTTGGGTATGGAGAAAAAGCATATTGCTAAGTTGTTGTTTTGGGAAACCCTTTTCGTGGCAATTATAAGCATGATATTGGGACTGATATCTGGAATTGCAGTAAGCAAGCTTATGTTTTTAATACTTCTTAAGATTTTACAATTTAAGGTGCCAATGGGGTTTATTATATCAACTAACTCCATAGTTAAAACAGTTATTCTCTTTGGCTTTATTTTTGTTTTAACTCTTATAAATAATATGAGACAAATTCATCTTGCAAAACCTGTTGAGCTTCTTAAGGGAGGTCAAGTTGGTGAAAAGGAGCCAAAAACAAAGTGGATTCTTACTTTAATTGGAATTCTCAGCCTTGGAGCAGGCTACTATATTGCCTTAACTACAGAATCGCCTCTAGCTGCGCTTAATATGTTCTTTCTGGCAGCAATTCTTGTTATGATAGGAACTTGGTCTTTATTTACTGCAGGAAGTATTGCTCTTTTAAAAATCCTTAGAAAAAATAAGAAGTTTTATTATAAGACCAATCATTTTATAAATGTGTCTGGCATGATTTATCGTATGAAACAGAATGCAGTAGGGCTTGCTAACATTTGTATTCTTTCAACTACTGTTCTAGTGATGTTATCTACAACAGTGTCGCTGTATATTGGTATGGAGGATGTGCTTAGAACAAGATATCCAAGAGATATTTCAATAAGCGCAAAAAATATATCAAAAGAAAAGACAGAAATGATTAATAATGTTATAAAAGAGCAGGCAGATAAAGATAATATTACTTTGAAAAATATAGTTAAATACCGATCTTCATCTCTAGCTATGATACAAGATAAGAATTATTTCACAGATGATGAAAGTAATTTTGACGCAAACAATATAGGCTTCCTAGAGTTTGTACCACTAAGTGAATATAATGACTTGGAAAATAAGTCTATTACTTTAAAGGAAAATGAAGTGATGCTCTTTACTTATAGAGGAGAAGTAGCTGAAGACAGCATTAATATTTTAGGCAATGAGTTTAAAATAAAAGAACGTATAAATAGCATGACAGTGGATGGAATAGCATCCGCAGTAGCTGCTAATGGCTACTTTATTATCGTACCTGATGAAAAGACAATTGAAAAAATATATGCTTCCAGCACTCAGGATGATGGCAAAATGGAGGATTTATCTTATTACTTTGCCTTTGATACTGATGATAATGCGGAAAAGGAAATTGCTTTAACTAATGAAATTAATAACAAAATAAAACAATTATCTATTGATGCACGTTGTGAAGGCTTGGAAGAATCCAGAGAATCTTTCTTTTCTCTATACGGAGGACTTTTCTTCCTAGGGATATTCCTTGGAGCACTCTTTATTATGGCTACTGTGCTTATTATATACTACAAGCAGATTTCAGAAGGCTATGATGATAAGGAACGCTTTGAAATTATGCAAAAGGTTGGTATGAGTAAAGAAGAAATTAAAAAATCAATTGGAAACCAAGTGCTTATGGTGTTTTTCCTGCCAGTTGTAACAGCAATTATTCATATTGCCTTTGCCTTTAAGGTTATCGTGAAGCTTCTTGCAGTATTAAATCTCACTAATGTTACATTGTTTGTAATCTGCACAGCAGGAACAATTTTTGTCTTTGCTATTTTCTATGCTATTGTTTACTTCCTCACTTCACGAGTTTATTATAAAATTGTCAGCTGATTTGATTTTTAGTTAACTTGCTTATTAGATATATTATAATAGGAAGTTAAGTGGGGAAATATCAGATGCAGCTAAAAAAAGTCAAGAATTAATAACTATGAAGGATTTGGCATACAGAACCAAAGTTATAAGTATTAAAGTAGATACTCAAAAAATAAACTTCAATTAAATAATTTTAAGTTAAAAATCGCGTAATTCAAGAAAGTGAATTATGCGATTTTTCGTAATACTACTAACGGATGTACTAAAAGTATTATCATCTGCAACTGATACGGAGAACTGTATCACAAATAAGTGAGTAAAGAGTTGATATGTAAAGTTAAAATGTGTTAAGTAATCAAATTCACCATATAAAAATGATATTACAAACAGTAATAAATAGTGAAATTACTATATTCTACTTATATTCTATATACTCTACCTTTGGTGGGTTTGAATATAGTAGCTTTTGGATTATCATATTATTAAAGGGAGGTGTTATTATGGATACACAAAAAATTGGACGATTTATAACAGAAGCTAGAAAAAATAAAAAAATGACTCAAGCAGAGTTTGGAGAATATCTGAATGTAACTGATAAAGCAGTTTCAAAGTGGGAATGTGGTAAGTGTATGCCCGATAGTTCATTATTTGAAGAAATAAGTAAAGTGTTGGAGGTTTCAGTTAATGAATTGCTAAAGGGTGAATTTATTGAACAGGAAAATGAAGAGGTGGAAAATAATAAAAATACAATTTTATTACTTAGTGAAATTCAAAAGCTAAAAAGAAATGAATCATTAGTTGGGGGATTATGTGCATTATTGATATCATTTATTACAGTAATTTATTCTGGAATATATAAACCAGGTATAAAAGCTTATGAACAATTTTTTGCTGGATTTATTAAAGCTATCAGTGCAGGTTGTCTTGTTATAGGAATACTTCTTATATTTAATGTATGGGTAAAGTACTCAATAAGAAGTTCAAATAAAGATAAGAGATAATCGTATTTAAAATAATATATAAGAAGTTAAAGGTTTGAGAAAATAAAGTTTTGACAGGTAGGCTTTAAAATAAGTCTACCTTATCTTCCATGAATAAACCTTTATTTTACAATAACTCATTTATTTGGTACTATATTAGTGTATAAGTTACAAGGCATCTTCAAAAAATAAATAAGTCAGAATGTTCGTCTATTTTGTGTTATACTGTGTCAACAGAACCCTTAGATAGTGCTACTATCTGCGGAACCTGTTTCCTTGGCTAACTCAAAATATACTTTCCATCTTTGACTTATTATTTATTTTCAGATGCCTAAACAAAATATTAATTTTGCACATGTTGTGTTTTGAGGTGGAAAAGCTTATGGAGAATTTAGAGAGTATAATATCAATTAAAGATCTTAAAATGAACTTTGGAGATAAACGTGTCTTAAATGGAATAAATTTAGAGATACAGAGAGGACAAATAATAGGATATATAGGAACTAATGGTGCTGGTAAGAGTACAACTATAAAAATAATGCTTGGTATAATAGAAGGCTATACAGGACAGGTAAAAATATTAGGACAAGATATAAGTAATGGAAGTGTAGAGTACAAGAAGAAAATTGGATATGTTCCAGAGCTTGCTGATATATATGAAAATTTAACTGCATTTGAATATATAAGCTTTTTAGGTGGAGTATATGGCATAGATCAAGATACCCTTATTAAAAAAGCAAAAAAGCTTATGAAGTTATTTACAATTGAAGGAGCTATAAACTCAAGAATATCTTCATATTCAAAAGGAATGAAGCAAAAGCTACTAATAATATGTAGTTTAATTCATAATCCAGATATATTATTTTTTGATGAGCCTTTAAGTGGACTAGATGCTAATAGTGTAATGATATTTAAAGAAGTTATGAGTAGTCTTGCAAAGGAAGGAAAAACTATATTTTATTCTTCACACATAATGGATGTTGTGGAGAAGGTAAGTGATAGAATTGTACTTATTGATAATGGAACAATAGCTGCAGATGGAAGTTTTGAGGAGCTTAAAAATAGTGAAAAAGAAAGCTCTTTAGAAGAAGTATTCAATGAATTAACAGGATTTAATGAACATGGACAAATTGCTAAAGAGTTTGTGTCTTTAGTTCAAGAGGTATAGCTATGAATGAATTTACCATATTAAGACTATTAGATAAATTTAAAGCCCTGTATAAAAAAGCTGGTGTTAATTATGATATTATGCGAATGATTTTGCAAATAAAATTAACTATGGATGGACGCAGAGTAAGTACTGTTTTGACAAATAATAATAAGTCTTCCGAAAATAAAGATAAGAATAATTATAAGCAACTACTTCTTTTTAACGGATTTTTAAGCATTTTTATTGGAATGTTAATGTTAGCTGATATGCCAGCTTTAAAAAATATAAATATTATTATAGGTGTAAATCTATTTATGATGGTATCACTTATGATATCAGATTTTTCAGCTGTTTTATTAGATGTAAAGGAAAAAAACATACTATTACCAAAGCCTGTAAATAGTAGAACCTTTAATGCGGCAAAGCTTACTCATATATGTATGTATCTACTTGGTATATCTTTGTCTCTTAATTTAATGCCTTTAATTTTTGGAACAGTAAAATATGGAGTGATATTTTTACCAGTATTTTTTTTGGAAAATATACTAATAGCTTTATTAGTTGTAGTAATAACAGCATTTTTATATACTTTAGTTTTAAAGTTCTTTGATGGAGAAAAGCTAAAGGATATTATAAATTACTTTCAAATATTATTAGCATTTTTATTTACTTTTGGGTATCAGTTATTTAATAGATTTTTTACTACTATAGATATTACGGCTATCTATGTACCTAAGCTTTGGCATAGTTTAGTTCCATCTATGTGGTTTGCAGCTCCTTTTGGAATATTAATAGATGGAAATAGAAATCCTTTTTTAATATTTTTATCTGTAATGGCAATATTAGCTCCAGTAATACTAATTATCCTTTATGTTAAGAAGGTAGTACCATATTTTGAAAAGAACCTTCAAAAACTAAATGATAATGGGGGAGCTATAAGAGGTGGAGATAAAATAAGAAAAGATTTTATAGCGGGAATAATTTGCAAAGATAAAGTTGAAAAAAGCATGTTTACATTTACTAAAAATATGATATCTACAGAAAGAAACTTTAAACTTAAGGTATATCCTTCTCTTTCAATGGCTGTATTTATGCCAGTTTTATTTATTTTTACAGATAGAGATAAATCCTTTATTGAAACTATTCAAACAAGCTATGGTGGAAAAGTACATTTATTAATGTATTTAACTGTATTAATGCTATGCTTCTGCACTGCTTATATAAACAATAGTGATAATTATAAAGGTGCATTTATATATAAGGTATTACCAATAAAAGATCCAGGAGTAATATTAAAAGGAGCAATAAAAGGAACCTTATTTAAATTAGTTATACCAGTTTATTTATTTACGGCTATAGTGTTTTTAATATTAAAGGGACCATCAATAATCTTAGACTTAATTGTAATGTTTTTAGTCCTTTTAATATCATCATTAGTTTATTTTAAACTGTCAAATAAGATGATGCCTTTTAGTGTGAAATTTGCTTCAACTGATAGTGGTAAGCTTATAGGCCCAGGGGCGATTACATTTGTGCTTATTGGGATATTTGCTGCAATACACATAATAATTAGAAATAATATTACCTTTATAGGAGCATTTATAGCAACTCTTTTTGTAATTAATATAATTATTTGGAAAATTAGCTTTAAAATAAGTTGGAAAGATATAGGGATATAATATTGACTCTCACATGGTGTTAGGCATTATTCTAAAGATGTCATTCGAATGGCAGTAATTTATAGGAGTTGATTTTATGTTCAAGATTGGAGATTTTTCTAAGTTGACCAGGGTATCTGTCCGTATGCTCAGATATTATGATGAAGTTGGACTTTTTAAGCCTTCTAAAATTGATGACTTCACAGGTTATAGATATTATTCGGCAAAACAGATTTCAGATATTAACCTAATAGTATCATTGAGAGATATGGGTTTTAATGTGGCTGATATAGCAGTATGTATGAAGGAAAAGTCTGAGGAAAAGCTAGAAGATATTTTAAAAGTGAAAGGTGAAGAAATTAAGGATAATATAAGAGCTGAGGAAATAAGACTTGAAAAAATCAACTCCGCCATTAAGGATATGAAAAAGGAGAGGGTTAATATGAGTTACAATGTTACATTAAAATCAATACCTAGTTACAAGGTTATTTCTTTGAGGGATACTATACCAGCTTATAATGCAGAAGGCATGCTTTGGGAAAGGTTAGATAAATACATTGTATCAAAAAACATTCATTGCAACGACATTGCTTATGCTACTTATCACGATGAGGACTATAAAGAAGGTGAAGTTGATGTAGAGGTAGTAATGGGCGTTGACAAGCTTATTGAGAATGAAAATGAGTTTATATTCAAGGAAACTGAAGTAGTGGAGAAAGCTGTTAGTATATTAGTTCCAGGAGATTATTCTAATTTAGCACCAGCATACAACTTTTTAGGAAATTGGATTGAGGAAAATGGATATAGTATAGTTGGAAATCCACGCCAAGTTGCTATAAAAGGACCTTGGAATGAAGGGAATAAAGAGGATTATTTGAGTGAAATACAGATACCAGTAAAAAAATAAAGAAGCTTAAAAAAATGGCTGTACATGATGATTTAGTTATCATTATGTGCAGCCACTTTATTTAAATTAGAAAAAATTTAGAAGCCTTTAATAATTTGTGGATATAAATTGTTTTTGACTAAAAAGTCTACGTTATGCCAATTACAGTGAATCGTATCATAAGTAAGCCTCCAAATCTTTGATTTAGTTAGGCGAACTTACTCAGCGAACGAAGTGAGTCGAGTTTCCTTTAAGACCAAGTATAATTTCTAGCCTTAGGCATTGATATGACTTAACTAGGGCTGTTATTATACGTGAAAATACTGTAACATAAGTAATGAGATATAATAAACTTATCAGTAGATATAATAATATATATTATGGGAGGTATGAATATGGAACTTTGGGATGTATATGATATTAATCGAAATAAAACAAATGAAACTATGGTTCGAGGTGAACCTATTGAAAAAAATAATTATCATTTAGTTGTGCATGTATGTGTTTTTAATTCAGATGGTGAGATGCTAATTCAACAGAGACAACCTTTCAAAGAAGGTTGGTCAAATATGTGGGATATAACAGTAGGTGGAAGTGCTATAAAAGGTGATACAAGCCAATCAGCAGCTGAAAGGGAATTGTTTGAGGAAATTGGGTTAAGAGTAGATTTTAAAAATATTAGACCTCATATTACCATGAACTTTAACAATGGATTTGATGATATTTATTTAATTGAACAAGATGTTGATATCAATGAACTATCATTGCAGTATGAAGAAGTTCAGAAAGTGAAGTGGGCGTCTAAAGAAGAGATATTTTCAATGATAGATAGTGGTGAATTTATACCATATTATCAGAGTTTGATACAACTATTTTTTGATGCTCGAAAAAAATATGGTACTGTCAATGAAAATAAGTATACTCTGTAACTTAGCACATTCCAATATTTTTTCTTAGGGCTATTAGATGAATTAAATAATAAATACTATACAATTAGACATATATTTAAAATAATGTTATAATCCGAAAGAATATTTAGGATTTAAATAATATATAAAATCATGTGGGAGGAAGTGTAGTATGAAAAAATTATTTAAATTATTGAGCCTATCAACATGTCTTTTAATGATGTTGGTGGTTTTTGCAGGTTGTAGTAAAGATTCTTCTAAAGAAATAAGCTTTTTCAATTATGGTGAAAATATAGATGAAGAAACTGTAAAAGAATTTGAGAATGAATATGGCATAAAGGTTAATGTAGAAACCTTTGATGATATGGAAACTATGTATCAAAAAATTAGTCAGGGCGGTGTGAACTATGATGTTATATTAGTATCTGATGTTTTAATGCCTAGAATGATAAAAAGTAAGTTTGTTCAAGAATTAAATAAAGATAATATACCTAATATATCTCAAATGGATGAAGCCTATTTAAATCTAGAAATAGATCCAGGTAATAAATATTCAGTTCCTTATATGTTTGGAACAGTAGGACTTATTTATAATAAAGATGTAGTAAAAGAAGAAGTGGATAGCTTCGATATATTATGGGATGAAAAGTATAAAGATAAGATTTTTATGTTTGATACCTATAGAGACACTATAGGAGTAGCTTTAAAGAAACTTGGATATTCTTTGAATTCAACTGATCCAAAAGAAATTAAAGAAGCTAAAGAGCTACTATTAAATCAAAGGAAATTAGTTAATCCAATATATGGTGTTGATAATGGAACTGTAATGATTCCAGCAGGGGAGTCTGATATAAACATGATTTGGTCTGGAGAGGGATTAAATCTTCAAGCTGAATACCCTAATTTAGTTTATGTAGTACCTAAGGAAGGGGCAAACTTCTGGATTGATAGTTTATGCATACCTTATAATGCTAAAAATGTTGATGGTGCTGAAAAGTTCATAAACTTTGTAAGTGATAAGGAAAGTGCATTAAGAATAGCTGATGAAATAGGGTATACAACTCCTAATAAAGAAGCAAGACTTGAACAACCAGAGGAAGTTAGAAATAATCCTAATGCATATATGACTAAAGAAATAATGGATAGATGTGAAATCTATGTGGATTTTCCTAGTGATGTGAAAAAGGTATATGATGATGCATGGATACGCATAAAATCAAGTAATTAAATGTTACAGAAACAATATGTTCCGCCAAGTTGCTATAAAAGGGCCTTGGAATGAAAGAAATACAGAGGATTATTTCAGTGAAACACAGATACCAGTAAAAAGTAACGGGCTTATAAAAATGGCTGTACATGATAACCTAATTATCATATGCAGCCGTACTATTTAGGTTAGAAAAACTTAGGAGTTTTTAATAATTAATTTATTATTCTTTTAATAATTACAGAAAGTTTTTTCAATCCCTCTTCCATATCTTGATTTGATGCATAAGAGTAAGAAAGACGTATACAATTATTTTTCTTAAAACTATATATATCACCAGGATTAATTAATACATTCTCTTTAAGTGCTTGATCAAAAACCTTATCTATAGACAAAGGTTTATTTAATTTCAACCATATATAGAAACCGCCTTTAGGAATATTCCAAGTTGCAATATCAGAAAAATATAAATCAAGTAAATGAAGCATAAAAGAACATCTTTCTTTTAGTTGTTTTCTAAGTGTTTGAATATGAATATCGTATAGTCCACTATTAAACCATTCATTCATTATCCATTGGGATAATGAACTTGCACCATAGTCAGTTTGCATTTTTATGTCTCCAAGACGCTCTACAATAGATTCAGGACCTACTATCCATCCAATTCTAAAGCCTGGTGCTAGTGATTTAGATACGCTTCCCATGTAAAGAACATTTCCAGTATTGTCTATTGCTTTAATTGGAAGGGGAGGAGCCTCATCAAAATATAATTCTCTGTAAACATCATCTTCAATAATTGGAAGTCGATTTGATTTACACCATCTAAGCAATTCACTTCGTCTATTCTCACTCATAGTAATTCCAGTTGGATTATGAAATGTAGGAATTGTATATAGTATAGACTTTCCCTTTTTTAATATAGTATCATCTATCATCCATGGCATTATACCATCTTTATCCATAGGAACATTTCTCATGGTAATACCTGAGAAGTCAAAAACTCTCAATGATTTAATATATGATGGCTCTTCTACGAGGACAACAGAATTTGGTCCTAGTATACTAAGAGAAATAAGTTGCAGAGCTTGAAGTGAGCCTGATACTATTAAAACTTGTGATGGTTCTACCTGTAAATTGAATTTTTTTAGATACTTACATAATTCAACTCTAAGTTCATATAGGCCAAGCGGACCTAAATAATTATAAGAAACATTTCGATCAGATACTCTTTTAAGAACATCAGTCATCATATCATGAGGAAATTGATCTGGTGACATTTCTCCTGTTCCAAGACGAATTATTGGTTCAATAAATTCGAATTTATACATAGCTTGTATTATTGGATTATTGGGTCTATGTATCCCATGTTCTATGTAATTTTTCCAATCGGGTGTACTGCTGTCAATAAGAAGAGACCATGTATTATTTACTATGGTTGTGCCTTTACCAAAGGAGGAGTCAATAATGCCAAGTGATGTCAGTTCAGATAGAGCCTCAACTATTGTGCTTCTGTTTACTTCAAATAACTCGGCCATTTTACGTTGAGATGGTAGCTTTTGACCAACTACCCAATCCCCTTTTGCAATTCGTTCTTTAAGATATCCAATTATTTGCTTTGTTAAAGTAATATCTGAGTTCTTATCGGGTTTCCAATTTATTATTACAGTTTCATTAAATTTGGTACTCATAATTTGCTCCTTTTGCTAACTTGGATGGGTATTATATTTTCTTTGGTTGGATATTTTATAGTCATTATATTGTATTATTATAATAAATTCAAGAAAGGAATGATTATAGTATGAAATTAAGAGATTTTAAATTAGAAGTATTTTTTGGAAAGCATGAGTTTTCAGCACCATATTTACTTACGCAATCAGATTGTGCTTCTATGAGTATGAAAGAATTACTTGCTTATGAACCTGGTGCTGAAGAAGAATTTTTAAATGGAGGGCTTGGATATACTGAAGTGGCTGGAAGCCCATATCTTAGGGAGGTTATATCTAGTTTATATTCTACAATTACACCTGAAGAAATAGTAGTGCATGCAGGAGCTCAAGAACCAATATTTAATTTTGCCAACGTGTTATTGGAAAAAGGTGATCATGTAATATGTCAGTTCCCTATTTATCAGTCATCATTCGAAGTTCCAAATTCAATAGGTTGTGAAGTTTCAAAATGGTCATTGGAACAAGGTGAGAATGGTTGGACAATTGATATAGATAAATTAGAAGACATGATAAAACCAAACACTAAGCTTATCTGCTTGAATAGCCCAAATAATCCAACTGGTTATACTTTGAAAAAAGAAGAAATAGAAAAGATAGTTGAAATAGCAAGAAGATATGATTTATATGTTTTCTGCGATGAAGTTTATAAAGGTGTAGAATTAGATGGAGAAAAGCGTCCATGGTTTGCAGACTGTTATGAAAAAGGAATTTCTCTTGGTGTTATGTCTAAGGCATATGGTTTAGCGGGATTAAGACTTGGTTGGATTGCTACAAAAGACCTTGAAATTATTGAAAAAATGAAAAAAATGAAGCATTATACAAGTATTTGTACAAGTGCACCATCTGAATATCTTTCTATGGTTGCACTTAAACATAGTGATGAAATACTTAATAAAAATAGAAGTATAATTGAATCAAACCTTAAAATAGCTGATAAGTTCTTTAGTAAATATTCAGATCTTTTTGAATATAACAGACCAATGGCAGGCCCAGTGGCTTTTCATAAGATGAATATAGAAATGCCAATTCATGATTTCTGTGAAACACTTGTTGCAGAAAAAGGTGTACTTTTACTTCCATCAAGTATTTATGGATTTAAAGGACAATATTTTAGAATGGGTTATGGTAGAGATAATTTTGAAGAAAGCCTTAAGAAGTTCGAGGAATATTTGATTGAAAAAAAATACGTGTAGGTGATTAGATGGAGACATTGATTTTATCAAAACAAGATGTAGGAATGCTTATCAATATGAAAGATGCAATAGCTTCTGTTGAACAAGCATATACAGACTACTGCAGTAATATGGTTATTCAGCCACCTATTGTATCAATAGAAGATGAAGAAAACAATGGAGAACTTGATATAAAGACATGCTATTCGAAATCTAATCAATTCATAAGTATAAAAAGTGCATCTGGATATTGGGATAATCCAAAGGTTTATAATTTGCCAACGATGCTGGCAACAATTATGTTGATTGATGGGAAAACCGGTTATCCGTTATGTATAATGGATGGAAGTTTGATTACTGGATATAGGACAGGTGCTGCTGGTGGATTATCTGCTCGCCTTTTAGCAAGAAAGAATTCTAAGAAAGTGGCTATCATTGGTTCTGGAAATCAAGCTCGTATGCAACTCAAAGCTATATGCGAAGTTTTGAATATTGAATCTGTAAAAGTTTGGGACACTAATACTGAATTATTAGCAGCATATAGAGAAGAAATCTCTAAATCACTTAATTTATTAGTTGAAACATGTGAAACTGCAAAAGATGCTGTTATTGATGCTGATATCATTGTAACGACGACACCAAGCAAAAATATGATTGTCAAAGATGAATGGATAAAGGAAGGTACTCATATTATTGCCATAGGTGCTGATATGGCTGGTAAACAGGAGCTTGATCCTAAAATATTTAGTCGATCAAAAATTTATGTTGATTCAATATATCAGTGTGTGGAACGCGGTGAGACAAGAAATGCGATTATGTCCGGAGACATAAAAACCACGGATATTTACGCTGAGTTAGGAGAAGTTTTGCTTAAGAGTAAGCAAGGAAGGGATAATGACACCCAGGTCACAATTTTTGATGCCACAGGAATGGGTATTCAGGATAATACTTTGGCAGATTTGATATATAACAAAGCATTATCTATGGGTATTGGATCTAAAATAAAGTTGTTGTAACAATAGCCATCCCCCACATCAGCTTTCCAATACCCCTACATAATATTTTTGATAAAATTTGTTATTAATAATATTAATATTTAAGAAAGGTAGGTTTGAGGAGAAGATGCTCCATGACATCTTCTCCAAAGAATGAAAATGAAAATTAAAGCTTTTACTTTAAACTCATTTGCAAAATCCATGGAGGGTGGAAATCCGGCAGCAGTTGTTTTTGATGCTGATCACCTATCCGAAGCAGATATGAAAAAAATTGCTGAAAAAATAGGTTTTAGCGAGACTGCTTTTGTAATGAATTCAAATTTAGCAGATTTTAAAGTACGCTTTTTTACTCCTGCAGAAGAAGTAGACCTTTGCGGACATGCAACTATAGGCGCATTTTACATGCTATTAAGTGAAAAACGTATTACACCAGGACACTATACACAGGAAACAAAGGCAGGCATTCTTAACGTATATGTTAAGGAAGATATGTCAATTATTATGAATCAGTCACTTCCGACTTTCTTTGAGACATTAGACAGAGAAGAAATTGCAGGCTCGTTGAATATTTCTGTAGCTCAAATAGATGCAAATTTCCCATTACAAATTGTATCTACCGGTTTGAAAGATATTATTGTTCCTATTAAAGATTTAAGCATTCTAAGTAGCATTAAACCTGATTTTGAAAAGGTAGCTGCAATCAGCAAAAAATATGATGTTGTAGGGTATCATCTGTTTACACTTGAATCGTTACATAATTCAAATGCTCACACTAGAAATCTTGCACCTCTTTATGGCATACCTGAAGAGTCTGCCACTGGTACTTCAAATGGAGCACTAGCTTGCTATATGCTAAAATATGGTGCATTAAGCCAACAAACTGTAGATAATGTTATAATTGAACAAGGTTATTCTATGGACAAACCTTCAGAGATATTGGTCTCATTATCAACTCTAGGAGATAAGATTGAAGAAGTCAGAGTAGGTGGAAAAGCATTAAATATTTCTGAAATAGAAGTTGAAATTTAGTGTTTTAGCAGTTGATAATGGTAGAAAAGGACGGTTGTACCTGTTTTGCTTAAAACAATATATTTAATACATATATGACTAAAGAAATAATGGATAGATGTGAAATCTATGTGGATTTTCCTAGTTATGTGAAAAAGGTATATGATGATGCGTGGATACGCATAAAATCAAGTAATTAGAAATCATCTATAGTATTATATAACAATAAAAAAGAGAGTAGATAAATTTGTGTTTATACAAATCTATTTATTCTATAATAAAAATGCTTAGTGAGTCAACACTAAGCATTTTTTACATTTTAGCTTTTAAATATTTCGGGATAGAAGTCTTTAGCCAATTTTTCTAAGCAATCGAAGGTTCTGTAGCCATATCCCATAAGTTCAGTGTATTCAACAGAAACGATATTTTTATTCTTTATAGCTTCAACACTTTGAAGTGTAGGTTCGGCTAATAGCCTATCTACGGCATCAACATCTACTGAAGCATTTTTATTTGCTGTTACATAAACAATATGGTCAGGGTTAGAAGAAATTATATTTTCTAATGATATAGAACCCCCTTTTTCAATAACGTTATCCGAATTTAACACATTTAACATTTCCTTTTGTAATGAAGCATTAGCACCATAAGCAGTAAAGGATTCTCCATTATAATTAACTATTAGCATAACCTTTTTTCTTTCACTAGTGGTTGGAACTTTTGATTTAATGTTATCAAATGAATTCTGAAGTGAGTCAGCTAATTTATTACCTTTATCTTGAACATCGAACATAGTACCTACGTTCCTAACATCTTGAATAATTGTGTCTAAAGAAATATGGGCATTCATTTTACTTGCCAATTGAACGTAAGTATTAATACCAACTTCATTTAAACTTGGTATTGAACCATATCTATCATCTTTAAATGAAGCAGATCTTCCGATTACTAAATCTGCACCTGAGCCAACAACAACTTCTTTAGCAACATCACCTTTGTTAGCAATTGCAGGTATAGATTCGTAGTCTGCTTTTAAATTTTCTAACATAGGAGTATCTAAGTCACCTGTTCCAATTATAGAATCCTTTAACCCTAAAGTTAAAAGTAGTTCAGTTGAAGTTTGATTATTAGTTATAACTTTCTTTGGAGATTCATTAAAAGTCTGTTTGTACACATTTCCTTCAGAATCAAAAGCATCAAAGGTTATTGGATAAGTTGTTTTATTAGTTGATGCAGCTGTAGAAGTGCTAGTTTGCTCTTGCTTTGATGGTGAGTATACATTTTCAGTTTTATTACTGCAGCCTACAAAGACTACAGCAGATAGAGCTAATGATGTAAGTAAAAGTAAAGTTTTTTTATTCATGATAATTCTCCTCTCGATTTTCATATTAAAAGTTTTAATTTTTATATAATAGAATAATTAGTTATAGTTTTTGTTTAATGTAATGATGGTGGTAAGTATTCAATAGAAAGCTTTTTAGTAGCTGGATTTATGTGAACAATAGATTCAACATCATATACTTCTTTAATTGTTTTTTCTGTTATAACTTCATTTGGAATCCCGTTATACACAATAACTCCATCTTTCAAAACATAAAGTTCATCACAAAATTGAGAAGCTAATGTTAAATCATGCAAAGCAGCTAAAACACATATATTTAAATTTTTAACTATTGACATAACTTCTAGTTGATACTTTATATCTAGATGATTAGTGGGCTCATCTAAAATTAATATTTTAGGATTTTGAGTTATTGCTCTAGCCAATATAACCCTTTGCTTTTCACCTCCAGATAATAGGCTGAAGTTTTTTTGAGCAAAATCTATCATTCCAACTTGAGATAAAGCTTTAAGTGCCATATCATAATCATTTTTATTATCTTGCTCTAATAAACCTTTATAAGGAGCCCTACCCATTAGAACTATATCTATAACTTTAAAATCAAAGTTAATATTATTAAATTGACTAACCACTCCAAGAGTTTTAGCAAGAGATTTTTTGTTGTAATTTTTTATATCCTTATCAGATATAAAAACATCTCCAAAGGTTGGCTTTATTACACCATAAACAGCTTTCAATAATGTTGATTTCCCACTCCCATTTGGACCTATTAAGCCTATGAACTTATTACTTGTAACTGCTAAATCAATTCCTTTTACAATTTCTTTTTTCGATAAATTGACCTTTAATTCTTTAATTTTCAAATCCATTATAATCACCTACTTATCTCCATATCCGAAGCCTTTTCTCAATAAAATGTAAACAAAGAATGGTGCTCCAACTAAACCAGTAATAATACCAATGGATAATTCGGCATTAGGGATGATTATTCTAGCAAAAACATCAGCCCAAATTAAGAATATAGAACCTAAAAGTATTGAAGTTGGGATTAGTCTTTTATGATCAGACCCAACTATAGATCTTGAAATATGGGGGATTATTAATCCTACAAAGCCTATAATCCCGCAATTAGCTACTAAAATACCTGTTAGTAATGATGTGATTATCATATAAATTTTTCTGTATAAATTTAAATTAAGCCCTAAAGTCATTGAGGCTTCATCACCCATTAACATTAAGTTTAAAGTTCTTCCTTGAGTTAAGAAAAATAAACAACATATAGTTACAGCTAAAATTACAAAACCTATATTTTGCCACTTAGCAGTTGCCAAAGAACCCATTGTCCAGAATTTTACCGTTTGCATACCTTCAGCATTACTAGCAATAGAAATTATAAAATTAGATAAAGATGTACATAATGCACTGACTACAGTTCCCGAAAGGACTAATTTGGAAGATGACATTTTATTTCCCATTGAGGATAATACCAATACCAGGATAGAGGCACTTAAAGCACCTAAAAATGCCCAAAATGATACACTGCTTATGGAAAAGAGACTAAATGAGCCCAATCCTAACATTATAGAGAAGGTTGCACCTAGTGATGCACCAGAAGAAATTCCTAAAATATATGGCTCAGCTAGAGGGTTTTGAACAGTTGCCTGCATTATTGTTCCGCATACAGCAAGTCCAGCTCCAACAACAATTGCAAGTAAAACTCTAGGCATTCTAATTAACCAAATAACATTATAAGTAGATATATTACTTACTTTGGCAGCATCACCTAAGGATAATCCAAATAGTTCATTTAAGATTATGCTATAGGATACAGAAGGTTTTATTCTAAGTGAACCAAAGGATACTGATAAAATTACAGAAATAAATAATAATATAATTAAGCCTAAGATAAATAAATTGAAGGATTTTTTTATCTTTTGGTTTTTCTCATAAGAAGCATTTAAAATATCTTTCACATTTAACATCCTTTCTTGAACTCCTACTAAAAATGAGGTAAACTTATTCTAGAGAATTAAATGATAATAATTATCAATTTCATTAACTATTATAATATAGAAAAAATCGTAATAGAATATACTAAAATAAAAACATGGACAATTATTTAAAGTTATATGTATTGAAAGGAGCCTATTTACTTGAAAAATGTTAATAAAGGTGATTTATTAAAAGAATTTAGAAAAAATACTTTTGAAGTTTTTAGAATAGAAAGGTTTATCAAGAATTCTATGTCATCGAAAAATGGTTATACAACTAATCTCTCAGCATTCATTTTTACTATAAGAGGAAGAGCTCAAATAGAGTTTGATAATGAGGTCTATATTGCTGAAAGAGGAAAGGTGATTCATGGATGTAAAAATAAAAACATATCCTTTAAGGTTTTAGGAGATGAAGAATTTGAATATATGAATATCTATTATATGGCAGATAAATGTATTAAGCCTGATTCTTATATGAATTCAACCTTCGAATTTGACGTAATAAATTATGACGAGATATTGAAATCCTTGTATGAGCTTAAAGAAATATCTTCAAAACAACAATTAACATCAAAAGTAAATCTTCAAATACAAACCTCATTATTTTTAAGAGAACTCTTTACTGATCATAACTACAAAAAGGGATTAAGTGAAAAAGATTTTACCATAGATGTAAGTGAATTTATTTCACAAAACTATATGGAAGAGATTACATTAGGCACGCTTTCAGAAAAATATGGAGAGAAAGCTAATAGAATATCATACTTATTCAATAAGTATTTAAATATTCGTCCCATAGATTATTTAATCCAATGCAGAATGACTGCTGCATTCAAGTTATTAAATGAAGGTTTTGCAGTAAAGGAAGTTTCAAAAAAGATTGGCTATAATGATGAATTCTATTTTAGTAGGTTATTTAAAAAAAATTTTGGAGTTACTCCAAGCAAGTTAAAGAAAGGGTAGAAGATATGCGAGGAAGAATTTTAACGAGGACAGTTTTTGATAGAGAGATTTTCATGTATTTACCACGGGAGTATGATATATCTGATAAAAAATATCCTGTAGTTTATGTTCATGATGGTGATAAATTTAGAAAGTTTTTAGGTGGAATAATTGATGAAATAGAAGATAAATTTGAAAATAAATCTTTAGAGGAACATATAATAATTGGAATTACACCTTTTGACAGATTAAATGAATATACCCCTTGGGCAGCAGAATCTAACCATGAAAGATTTCATCCATTTGAGGGCATGGGGGATGAATACTTAGAATTTTTAATAAGCGATTTACAAACCTATATTGAAAAAGAGTTTAGAGTAAGCAGTAATAAGAATGATAGAAAAATTATGGGACATTCTCTTGGAGCTTTGATTTCTTTATATTCAGTTTTCAAAAATGATAATTATAGTAAGGTAGCAAGTATATGTGCATCTCAATGGTATGATGGATGGATTAAATTTATTCAGGAAGAAATTTTAGTAAATGATGATTTTAGACTTATTATTATTGCTGGAAGAAAGGAGGGACATAGCAAGACTACAATTCAGAAGGACATGCCTAAGTTTTCTAGTATGTCCTATGGAATATTTAAGAAACATATAGGAGAAGAAAATGTAGAAATGGTTTGGGATGATTATGACCACCACGAAAATATATTAAATAGAAATAAAATTGCTTTGGAATTTTTAATGAGAAAAGATTAATTAGTTTGATAATTACAAGAAGAAGGAATTTTTGTATTTCATTGCAACTTGATAATGTTAGGATAAGAACTTTATACTAAAGTTATATTGACACAACATAGCTTTAGTAGTAAAGTGAAAGATAAGTTAGTTGATGCTAACTTATCTTTTTACAGTTAAGTAAGCGATGGCTAACTCGCTTTCTTAAAGGTAGTTAAGTATTTACCTAATTTTATTTTAGTAGTAGGTAAGCCGAAGCTAACTATATAACTATTTAAGTATGTAAATAGTTAACATCATAAATATGCAAAATTAAAATACTTAGGCATTTTAAAATTTCTTATTATAACATCTTAATATTTTAAAATTCTAGAAGTACATAGCTATATATACATAAGAGCTTATATAAATAATATAAATTTTAGGAGGTAAAGAAATGAGTATAGTAATAATTGGTGGTCATGATAGGATGGTTTCTGAATATAAAAAGATATGCGATAAATATAATTGTAAGGCTAAGGTGTTTACACAAATGCCAGGTCGCTTTAAATCTCAAATAGGATGTCCAGATTTATTAGTAATGTTTACTAACACAGTATCTCATAAAATGGTTAATGCAGCTATGCAAGAGGCAGCAAGAAAGAATATCAGTATAGCAAAATCTCATAGTAGTAGCTCTAGCTCTTTAAAGAGTATATTAGAAACTCATTGTTTAAATTGTTCTGGGGATTGCGAAAACTGCACTAAACATAGTAATTAAATATAAAGTTAAATTAAGGAAACATTTTTGGGGTAGAGTTTAATCTTTTAGCACTTTACCCCGATAACAAAAATCGCCTAAAGTATTGTATTAATTTTCTGAATATGATACGTTTTTGTTATGGATATTTTTAGAAGGGTGGGGGATGAAATGAGGAACATATGTAATCTTAATGGAGTAAAAGAAGTATATTTAATAAATACTCAGGGGAAAAATTATTTAACTTTCTTTAAGACAATGGGGGAAAAACTATATTCAATATGTAGTTTAGAAGAAAAGTTAAATGATGAGTATTTTCAAAAGAAAGACTTTGATGAACTTTTAAAAGAAAATCATGAAATTTATAATGATTTACTAGGTGACAACTATAAAACAAGTTACGGCAACCCAGACTATGCAGTGAAAGAGCTAGGAAAAGAAATGGGCCAAATAGCTACATATTTATATAATAGGTTAAATGAATGTATATCTTTAGTATTTTCTCATAAGACTGAGAAGATAGAAAAGTTACTACAGCTATTTACAGATGCCTATGCTTACGTAGTTAAAAATGGTGATAATGCTAATGGTTTAATGGAGCTTATAAGGGATTTTGAAGTTAGCATTTTAGACATGGAAGCTGAGGAAAAGGTTAATAATATAGCTTTAGATACTAAGGGTTATTACAGAACTATAGTTGATGAAGCAAATGCAGAAGATTTAAGATACTTATTTAAGTACGGAAAATATATAACTGATAATGAAATAAAGACAGCTAAATTTTTGTCTACCTATGAAGATGTAAACAAGATTGCATATACCATGGTTAAAGGATATATGGATAGCTTTATAAGAGAAAAGAAGGATTACACTATTAAGTCTACAGTTAGACTAATATACTTTGTTGGTCAAGAGGCTATTGTTAAAGAGGTTATAAAGGAGTTTGATAAATACAACTTAACCCCTGTCCTTGCAATGGTAGAATCTACTGAAGCAAATAAACAGTTTACTTATGATCATAGATTTGATAATGCTTTATTCTTCAGTAAAAACTATGCAGAAGTTAAAGAAGAAAGATTTACAGCTACCTTTGAAAGATTTAAAGAAGGTTTAGGAAAGTATTCAGGAATTGCAGTTATTGAAAGCTTTGGAGAGGTTCCGTTTGCACCTGAAAGCAAGAATACAGCTTTAAAATTAAGTGAAGAACAAAGTAAGGTTTACCAAAATGCAACGGTAAGACTTAGAACTATTCAAGATAAGTACATGCCATCTAAGGAAACAACCTTTACTATTATAGCTTTCCCTAGTCCAGAAATAGGAGAAAATTTTGAGGAAATCTTTGCTGATACTATGAAGATAAATACTCTTGATTCAGACAAGTGGGAAAGAATCCAAAATGATATTATTGGGGCTTTAGATAAGGGTGAGTTTATCCATGTTAAGGGCTGCAATGGAAATAGAACAGATATAAAGGTTAAAATGCAGGAGATCAACAATCCAGAAAAGGAAACAAACTTTGAAAACTGTATTGCCACTGTAAATATACCGGTTGGAGAGGTATTTACATCTCCAATGTTAAAAGGAACAAATGGACTTCTACATCTAGAAGAAATCTTCCTAGATGGCCTTAAATATATAAACTTAGAACTTTTATTTAAGGATGGATATATTGCTGAATATAACTGTTCTAATTTTGATGAAGAATCTAAAAATAAAAAGTATGTAGAGGAAAATCTGTTGTTCCCAAATAAAACTTTACCTCTTGGTGAGTTTGCAATAGGTACAAACACCTTAGCATATGTTATAGCGCAGAAGCATAATATAGTACCTATACTTCCTATCCTTATTGGAGAAAAGATGGGACCACACTTTGCAGTGGGTGATACTTGTTATTCTTATAGTGAAGATGAAAGAGTTTATAATGCTTTTGATGGAAAAGAAATAATTGCTAAGGATAATGAAAAATCTATTCTTAGAAAAACGGATATAGAGAGTGCATATACTCAATGTCATACAGATATAACTATACCTTACGATAGCTTAGAGTTTATAAATGCTATAACAAAGGATGGGGAAGTTATTGAAGTAATTAAAAATGGTAGATTTATTCTAAAGGGCACTGAGGAATTAAATGAACCTTTCAATGGAGAGGCTTAATAAACAGAGTTCTTAGCTTCTTCGAAGCTTAGAAATTATTATCCAGGGACGTAGCTGCTCTTTATTCCTACTTTAATAAAGATAGGAATATTAGAGCAGGTAGTCATCGGATATATTTTTTATAGAAATAGGAGGAAAATTATGATTAATAACATTGATATTAAAAATAAGATGGTAATAAAGTTAGATGATGAATTACCAGAAATGCCTAAGTTTCAAGAAGGAATTAGAAGAGCTCCTGACAGAGGTTATAGCTTAACACCTGCACAAACTGAATTAGCTCTTAAAAATGCTTTAAGATATGTTCCAGAACATCTTCACGAGAAATTAGCTCCAGAGTTTATGGAAGAGCTTTTGACAAGAGGAAGAATATATGGATATAGATTTAGGCCAGAAGGAAAATTAAGTGGTAAGTCTATAGATGAATATAAAGGAAATTGCGCAGAAGGTAAGGCCTTCCAAGTAATGATAGATAACAACTTAGATTTTGATGTGGCATTATATCCTTATGAACTTGTTACTTACGGTGAAACAGGACAAGTGTGCCAAAACTGGATGCAATATAGACTTATTAAAAAATACCTAGAGAATATGACAGATGAACAAACTTTAGTAGTAGAGAGTGGTCATCCATTAGGATTATTTAGAAGTTCTAAAACTGCTCCAAGAGTAATAACTACTAATGGTTTAATGGTTGGTATGTTTGATAATCCAGAAGATTTCCATTTAGCAACTCAACTAGGAGTAGCTAACTATGGCCAGATGACAGCTGGTGGTTGGATGTATATAGGACCTCAAGGTATAGTTCATGGTACCTTCAACACTATAGTAAATGCAGGAAGATTAAAGCTTGGAGTGGCTGATGATGGAGATTTAAGAGGTAAGATATTTGTAACTTCTGGTCTTGGCGGAATGAGTGGTGCTCAACCTAAAGCTATAGAAATAGCTAATGGAGTAGGAATTGTAGCAGAGGTTGACTATTCAAGAATCAAAACAAGACTTGATCAAGGCTGGGTTTCCATGGCATCAAGTGATTTAGAAGAAGTTATAAGAGTTGCTAAAGAAAAGGCTAAAAATGAAGAGTCTATCTCTATAGCATATCATGGAAATATCGTAGATTTACTTGAATACATCTTAGAAAATGATATTCATATAGATTTATTATCAGACCAAACTTCTTGCCATGCTGCATATGATGGTGGGTATGCACCAGTAGGAATTTCTTTTGAAGAAAGAACCAGATTATTAAAAGAAGATAGAGAAAAATTCAAAGAGCTTGTAGATATGACCTTATTAAAACACTACGACATAATTAAAAAGTTAGTTACTAAGGGAGTTTACTTCTTTGATTATGGTAACTCATTTATGAAGGCAATCTATGATGCTGGTGGAAAAGACATAGCTAAAAATGGTGTAGATGAAAAGGATGGATTCATTTATCCTTCTTATGTTGAAGATATCATGGGACCAATGCTATTTGACTATGGTTATGGACCATTTAGATGGGTATGCTTAAGTCATAAACATGAAGATTTAATAAAAACAGACCATGCTGCGATGGAATGTATTGATCCAAATAGAAGAGGACAAGATAGAGATAACTACATTTGGATTAGAGATGCTGAAAAGAACCAATTAGTTGTTGGGACAGAAGCTAGAATATTATATCAAGATGCACAAGGTCGTATGGATATTGCTCTTAAGTTTAATGAACTTGTAAGAAATGGTGAAGTTGGACCAATCATGCTTGGAAGAGATCACCATGATGTAAGTGGTACAGATTCTCCATTTAGAGAAACTTCTAATATAAAAGATGGAAGTAACATGATGGCTGAAATGGCAATCCAATGCTTTGCAGGAAATGCAGCAAGAGGAATGAGCTTAATTGCTCTTCACAATGGTGGAGGAGTTGGAACAAGTAAGTCAATCAATGGAGGATTTGGATTAGTTCTTGATGGTAGCGAAAGAGTTGATAATATTATAAAATCATCTATGGCATGGGATGTTATGGGCGGAGTTGCTAGAAGAGCTTGGGCAAGAAATCCACATTCTATTGAAACAAGTATGGAATATAATGAGAAGAACCAAGGAACAGATCATATAACTCTTCCATATATACCGAAGGATGAATTAATAAAATCTGTTATTGAAAAAGCTTTAAATAAATAAATCATAATTTAAATAATTGAATAATTTAATTGGGTATATAGTATTAAAAGATTAAGACTATATACCTGATTTTTTATTTTTTTAGTTTGTATTTAGTTGTAAATAAAATAAATTTTTATATTTTTTTTACAAAGTAAATAAAATATATTAATAAAAATATAAAAAAAATAAGTTCTAAGTTGAAGGTTGCTTCGTATATTTTTATGGGGATGATTTTTTAATATATGTAGTAAATTTAAATGAAATAAAAACAATGATTAAACAATGTATATACATTAGTAGATAATATTGAATAGAGTATTTGCAAGTAGTATAATAGTTAGGGTATTTGATGTGTAGATAAGGAGGGGTAGTGTTGAATTATAGAAAAAAAGTTAGAAAAGTTAATAAAATAAAAATATTTGTCGTAGCAATAACACTAATTAGTACCCTTTTTATTTTAGTTGGATGTAAATCCGATATTGAAGAAGAAAGAGATCCAATTATAAACAATTATACAAGTGCTGTAATAGAAAAAAACAACAACATATATATTTTTGATGAGCATGAGGAATATTTAGAAGGGGTAGGAGATTTGCATAGGCTGAAAGAACTTTCTGCTTTAAGTAATGACTGGAGTAATATAGCTTTTAAATATTTAGATGAGAAAGATAAAATAAATATATATAGTATGAAAGATGAGGAATATAAAGTATTACAAATAAATGATATAGGTGAAAATCAAATATCTAATATATCATGGATGAATAATAAATTAGTAGTTCATTTATATATAGATCCTACCACAAGTAAATATCTAATTTATGATGCAGACACTTTAGAACTTTTGAATTCCTGCGAAGGAATCTTAATAGATGTTCTTAATGAAGGTAATACTATAGTTTATGGTAGAGCTAGTAATGGAGTTACTAATATATACTTTAATAATGCACAAATAATTAGTTTGGAAGATAGTGGAGAAGTTTTATTAAAGGGAAAAGTATCTCCTAAAAAGGATGAGATAGCTTTTATTACCTTTAGTTTTGATAAGGAAAAATTAACTCAATGTGAATATTTGTATAGAGGAAAAATTGAGAATGGTAAAATAAAGGATGTTTTTAAGACTGTTAAGCCCTATGAAATAAATGGAGACATAGTATATGAGGGTGATGAACTGGTTATATATAGCCAAGAAGGAAATTATTTAGTAAAAGATGAAGAGTTTATAGAAGAAGAAAATGAGGAAATGAAGAAAAAGCTCAATGAAAATTCTATGAAACTTAAAAACATGCTTAAAAATACCTTTGAAAGCGAAAGTATAAATGAAAACTTATCATGGAATGAAATTGGAGTTTTTAATATTACCTGGTTTACTAGGTAATATTTTTTTGTTGTATAGGAAAGTATAGATTTTTACGCTTTATAGGTTTTACCGTTAGGAATGCGGCGCATGCCACTTTTTTTATGTCTAAATTGTGAACATGTATATAAATATAGCTGTAATAATATATGAAATTTCATGAAAGTTATTGTAATATTTAAAATATACAGATAAATTTCCGAGGTGGATTTTTTCCAGGTTTTATTAAGGGGAAATCTGTTGACACCTTGTGTAGGGTTCAATATAATTAACGTGGAAAGTAAAAAAACAAATTAAAATGTAGAAATACTGGAGGAACTTCTAATGGATAAAAAAATGCTTTCACCTGATGAAATTACTAATTATGTAGAACAGGTTGGAGTAAAAAAGGCTAATAATAAATGTGTACAAACTTTATTTTTAGGTATTTTAGCAGGAGTATTTATAGCTTTAGGGGCATATGCATCATCAGTAGCATCACATGGAATCAGTGATCCTGGATTACAGAAATTTGTGGCAGGTATAGTATTTCCAGTTGGATTAATTTTAGTGTTAATATGTGGAGCAGAATTGTTCACAGGAAATTCATTATTAAGTGTAGCTTGGGCTGAAAAAAAGATAACCACAGGTCAAATGTTTAAAAATTGGGCACTTGTTTGGATAGGAAACTTTATTGGAGCTGCTTTTGTAGCAATACTAGTTTTTGAATCGGGTCTTTTATCAACGGGAAACGTTGGAGGTTATGCTGTAAAGGTAGCAGCGGCTAAGGCCAGTATGGGTTTTGTACCTGCAATTTCAAGTGGAATATTGTGTAATGTCATAGTATGTGTATGTGTATGGGGTTCCTATGCAGCTAAAGATGTAACAGGAAAAATATTCATGGGTTTCTTTCCGATATTTGCTTTTGTTATAGCAGGTTTTGAACACTGCGTAGCTAATATGTATTACTTTTCTATAGGATTGCTTGCAAAAACAAATTCAGCTTTTGTTGAAGCATCTCATGTAACTGTTGAAAAATTAGATAATTTAACTATAGTTGGAATTTTTAATAATCTAATTCCTGTAACCATAGGAAATATTATTGGTGGTGCAGTTTGTATTGGATTAGTTTATTGGTTCATATATAGAAAATGTAATAAAAAGAATATTGAGATAAGAGAGAAATTATCAGCATAGTATATATAAATTCATGGAAAATTGTGTTAGAATTAAGTTTTAGCATGATTTTTTTTATAAGATTTTATGGAAAATTGTAAAAATTTCTATTGATTTGTAAAAATCTATTTTATATTTATAGCACATAATATAAAATAGATAGTATGAAGATAAATACTAAATTAATTAATGGGGAGGGTTATATGAAGAAGAAAGGAAAAGTTATCAGTTCAATTGTAGCTTTAAGTATAATGGGGGCAATAGCCTTTAGCATTAATAATAGAGTAGAAGCAGATGCAGTAAAAATAAGATTAGGTGGGAGCACTAGATATGAAACTGCTGTAGAAACATCTAAACAGGGATGGCCTAGTGGAAGTAAAACCATAGTACTAGTGTGTGGAACGGATTATCCTGATGCACTAAGTGCGGCACCTTTAGCTAAAAAGTATAATGCTCCTATATTGCTAACAGAACAGAGTGCATTATCTACTGTAGTGTCCAATGAGATAAATAGATTGAAGCCTTCTATAGCTTACATAGTTGGTGGAGATGGAGTTGTATCTAAAAATGTACAATCCCAGTTAAAGGGAATGGGCATTGATGTTAAAAGATTAGGTGGTATCAATAGGTATGAAACAGCTGTAAAAGTAGCTGAGCATATTGGAACATCTAATGGAGTTGTTTTGGCTTCAGGGGTAAGTTTTGCCGATTCTCTATCAATAGCTCCGGTGGCGGCAAAACTAGGAATGCCTATATTGCTAACAGATGTGAATGAATATAACAGTTATAATAAAAAGTTCATTCAAAATAATAGCATACCTAAAACTTATGTTATAGGTGGGGATGGTGTGATATCAAACTCTAATATGGCTAATTATAAAAGTCCTGAAAGAATTAGTGGAATTGATAGATATGAAACTAATACAGCAGTTTTTAATTATTTTAAAGGAAATGTTAATTTAAACAAAATTTATTTAGCATCAGGAATAGATTTTCCAGATGGATTAGTAGGAGCACCAATAGCTGCATTAACTTCTTCTCCAGTAATTCTTATGGAGGAATCAGGAACTTATTATCCTAAAGTTTTAGCAGCAATAAAAGGAATAAAATCCGATCAAGTATTGGTTTTAGGTGGAGTTGGAGTAGTTAGCGACAACATAGTTAATAAGGTTTTAGAGGCAGTAAATTATGAGGAGAAATTTAAGGTTTTAAGTATTGAATAGCTCAAAAGTGGGTGAAATTAAAGTGAGACCTATAGAAGATATGCTTAAAGACCTACCCTTGGGGGTATCTGCTTTAACAGAACAAAAGGTTCATAATAAAAAGTTGACTTGTATAATAATTAAAGATGATTTTAAAGATTTTATATATTTGCCTAATTCTATGCAGTTTAATTTCAAAAGCGCCTATGTAAAAAGTAATAAAGTAATCTCAGGGCACTTGATTATAAGAATGAAAGATGATATAAAAGAGAAGTATTATCCTTTTCACTTTAATTATTATGATGAAAAAACATTAAGTTTAATTATAAATTTAAGTCATCAAAGAAAATTATACTTAATACTAAGTAATAAATATAATGATTATAAAATTGTTTGTTTTAGAAATAGTTTAAAAAGCTTTTTTAGAAGATATATAATTAATTGTATAAACTATGGTTATCGATGGAGTGATGAAGATTACAAAGAATCAATTTGTAATCTTGTATCTTCATTTCCGAGTATAGATGACTTATGGAAACGATTAGGTGGACAAATTACTATGAGTATACTGAAAAAAGTATAAGAAAAACGGTGAAATGTTAAGTAAAATTCAAAATCTACAAAAAACTTATATTAATTTAAAAATTTTTTAAAAAAACCATTGCATTTCTAAAATATTAGATTTATAATAGGTACATGATAAATAATAAATTGAATTGTTTAAAAATTTAATATTGAATCATAAGTAGAGGCGCTTATAAATTGGTAACTGATAAATGTTAAAGAGAATACCCTCTGATGTTACAGTGAATTGTTTATAGGCCGAAAGGGTACAAAGGTATTTTGTATTACTTGGGGATAAGACACAAGGTTTTATCACTGCCATGTTATATGGAGAGCTATTTATGGAATGAAAAATATTCATTGCATTGATAGTTCTAACTAACCAAGTTATCTAATGGTGTTGAATATTTTCAACGCCATTTTTTATTTACTATATTTTTATCCGATGACTATCATCTCTAATACTATGAACTTTTTCAAAGTGAGAGTAAAAGAGCTGCTACGTCCCTGGATAACGATTTCTAAGTTTCAAAGAAACTAAGAAATCTGTTTATACTAAAAAGTTATACATAAATAAAAAGTAAACGATTATTTTATAGGGGGAAAAGAAAATGAAATCAGTAATCAGATTAAGAATGAGCGCACATGATGCACACTACGGTGGAAATCTTGTTGATGGAGCAAGAATGCTACAATTATTTGGAGATGTAGCTACAGAATTATTAATACAAAATGATGGAGACGAAGGTCTATTCAAAGCTTATGAAAACGTAGAATTCATGGCACCTGTATTTGCTGGAGATTATATCGAAGCTGTAGGTGAAATCGTACACGTTGGAAATACATCAAGAAAAATGACTTTTGAAGCTAGAAAAGTAATAGTTCCAAGACCTGAAATCAACGATTCAGCTTGTGACGTTTTAGAAGAGCCAATAGTTGTTTGTAAAGCAACTGGAATATGCGTAGTACCAAAAGATAAGAAGAGAAAGTAATTAAGTAACTATATGCAAGAATTCTTGCAGAAACATTGTTAAAAAATTAACTATATAGGAGGATTTTAAATGGAAAAGTTAATAATTGCTGCAGCTATTTGTGGTGCAGAGGTTACTAAAGAGCAAAATCCAAATGTTCCTTACACAGTAGAAGAAATTGGTCAAGAGGCAGAAAAATGTTATAAAGCTGGAGCTAGTATAATTCACCTTCATGTTAGAAAAGATGATGGTACTCCAACTCAAGACAAAGATAGATTTGAAGCTTGTATGGCTGAAATAAGAAGAAGATGTCCAGATGTTATCATTCAACCATCTACTGGTGGTGCTGTAGGAATGAGCAATGAAGAAAGACTTCAACCAGTTGATTTAAGTCCAGAAATGGCAACATTAGACTGTGGAACTTGTAACTTTGGTGGAGACGAAATATTTGTTAATACAGAGAACACAATCAAAGAATTCGGGGAGAAGATGATCCAGTTAAACGTTAAGCCAGAAATCGAAGTATTCGATAAAGGTATGATTGACATGGCCATCAGACTTCATAAAAAAGGATTTATAAAAGCACCAATGCACTTCAACTTCGTTATGGGAGTTAATGGTGGAATAAGTGCTGGAATGAGAGACTTTGTATTTATGAAAGAAAGTATTCCAGCAGGAAGCACTTACACAGTATCAGGAATAGGCAGAAATGAATTCCCATTAGCTGCAATGTCTATGATAGAAGGTGGACATGTAAGAGTTGGATTTGAAGATAACGTATACCTATCAAAAGGTGTTATGGCAGAAAGCAATGCTGATCTAGTTGAAAAAGCTGTAAGAATAGCTAAAGAATTAGGAAGAGAAATTGCAACTCCAGCAGAAGCAAGAGAAATATTAGGACTTAAAGCTTTATAATTTGAAGCATAATATAAGAAGCTATTTTTAACGTATAAGATTAAAAATATAATAAACAATAATTAAGTAGAAAAAATTTATTGAGACTAAAGTAAAAAGGAGTGTTTTTAATGAAAAAAGGATGTAAATATGGAACTCACAGAGTAATAACACCAGCAGGAGTATTACCACAACCAGCTTTAAAAATAGACAATACAATGGAAATATATGATAATGAAATACTTATCGACGTTCAAGCTTTAAACGTTGACTCAGCAAGCTTTACACAAATAGAAGAAGAAGCTGGACATGACGTAGAAAAAATAAAAGCAAAAATCCTTGAAATCGTTGGAGAAAGAGGAAAAATGCAAAACCCTGTAACTGGTTCAGGCGGAATGCTTATCGGAAAAATAGCTAAAATAGGAGCTGCATTAGAAGGAAAAACTGATCTTAAAGTTGGAGACAAAATCTCTACATTAGTATCTCTTTCATTAACTCCACTTAAAATAGAAGAAATCATCGATATTAAACCAGACATCGATAGAGTAGAAATTAAAGGTCAAGCAATATTATTCGAAAGCGGATTATATGCTAAACTTCCAGAAGATATGGAAGAAACTTTAGCACTAGCTGCACTAGACGTAGCAGGAGCTCCAGCTCAAGTTGCTAAATTAGTTAGACCAGGACAATCAGTTCTTTTATTAGGAGCAGCAGGAAAATCAGGAATGTTATGTTGCTACGAAGCAGTTAAAAGAGTTGGACCAACAGGAAACGTTATTGGTTTAGTTAGAAACGAAGAAGAAGCTGCAAGATTAAGAAGATTAAACTTAAACATGAAAATAGTTATCGGAGATGCTACTAAAGCTATCGACGTAATGAACTTAGCTTTAGCTAACAACAACGGCGAAGAAGTTGATGTATCTATCAACATAGTTAACGTTCAAAACACAGAAATGTCAACTATATTACCAGTTAAAGATGACGGTATAGTTTACTTCTTCTCAATGGCTACAGCATTCACTAAAGCTGCTTTAGGAGCTGAGGGTGTAGGTAAAGACGTAACTATGATAGTAGGAAACGGATATACTAAAGGACATGCTGAAATAACATTACAAGAGTTAAGAGAAAACGAAACTCTAAGAGCTATATTCCAAGAATTATACGTTTAATCCGTAGATTATAATTGATTAATTAATAAAATTAATATATATAAATGTGAAATTATAGGGGGTAACAATTAATGAATACAACTCGTAGAAAAGAATTATTTCCAAACGTTACAGATGAACAATGGTTTGACTGGAAATGGCAAACAAAAAACAGAATAGAAACTTTAGATGAATTAAAGAAGTATATTCCATTAACTCCAGAAGAAGAAGAAGGAGCTAAAAAATGTCTTGAAACTTTAAGAATGGCTATAACTCCTTACTACTTATCATTAATCGATCCAAACAATGCTAATGACCCAGTAAGATTACAAGCTATCCCAACAGGATTAGAAGCTCATAAATCTGCTGCAGATTTAGAAGACCCACTACACGAAGATACAGATTCTCCAGTACCTGGATTAACTCATAGATATCCAGATAGAGTATTACTTCTTATAACTGACCAATGCTCTATGTACTGCAGACACTGCACAAGAAGAAGATTTGCAGGACAAAGCGATGACTGCATGCCAATGGAAAGAATAGATAAAGCTATAGATTATATCAGCAAAACACCAGTAATCAGAGACGTTCTATTATCAGGTGGAGATGCTTTACTAGTTGACGATTCAGTACTTGAGTACATCATCAGCAAATTAAGAGCAATACCACACGTAGAAATAATCAGAATTGGTTCAAGAACACCAGTAGTTATGCCACAAAGAATTACTGATGGCCTTGTAAATATGTTAAAGAAATACCACCCAATCTGGTTAAATACTCACTTTAACCATCCAAACGAAATCACAGAAGAGTCTAAAGCTGCATGTGAGAGAATGGCTAATGCTGGTATACCACTAGGAAACCAATCAGTACTTCTAAGAGGAGTAAATGACTGTGTTCACACAATGAAACAATTAGTTAACGATTTAGTTAAAATCAGAGTTAGACCTTACTACATCTATCAATGTGACTTATCATTAGGACTAGAGCACTTCAGAACTCCAGTTTCTAAAGGTATCGAAATCATTGAAGGATTAAGAGGACATACTTCTGGATACTGCGTACCAACATTCGTTGTTGACGCTCCAGGCGGCGGTGGAAAAACTCCAGTTATGCCAAACTATGTAATTTCTCAAAGCCATGACAAAGTAATACTTAGAAACTTTGAAGGAGTTATAACTACTTACTCTGAGCCAACAAACTACACTCCAGGATGTACTTGTGATGTTTGTACAGGTAAGAAATCAGTTCATAAAGTTGGAGTTGCTGGATTATTAAACGGTGAAAAACTTGCTTTAGAACCAACAGGATTAGAAAGAAACGAAAGACACGCTCACTAGAATATAGTTAGAAGTGATCTTAATGAATGAAATTTTAAAGTTATTGAAACCATATAAAAGTGTATCTATTATAGGTATGAATAAAAATGTGGGAAAAACTACAACTTTAAACCATATCTTGAAGGAGGCTAGGGGCTCTGTGTCCCTTGGCCTAACTTCTATAGGGAGAGATGGTGAAGAGTTAGACAGGGTTACGGCTACAGAGAAACCTAAGATATATATTGAAAAGGGGACTGTGATTGCTACAGCCAAACAATGTCTTTTAAATAGTGATTTCACAAGAGAGATTGTAAGAACTACAGGAATAAATACTCCTATGGGAGAAGTTGTTATTTGTAAAGCCTTAAGTGATGGTTATGTGGATTTAGGAGGACCTTCCGTGAATTCATATATGACCAATATAAAAGATCAATTATTAAGTCTTCAGTGTGATCTTGTAATAGTAGATGGAGCTTTAAGTAGAAAGACCTTTGCTTCACCCGCCATAACAGAAGCTACAGTGTTATCTACAGGAGCCGCTCTATCAAGAAGTATGAAGACCGTCATAAGTGAGACAAAACATACTATGGATCTATTAAGTTTACCCCATGAGCAAGATAGGTCTATTTTAAATGTCGCAACAAAAATATGTGATTCAGGAATTGTAGGCATCATTTATAAGGATGGTACCTATAAAGTACTAGAGGTTTTAACTGCCCTAGAAGCTTCAAAAGAAATTGTAGAAGCTTTGAGTGAACAAGTATCCCATGTAGTTATTAAAGGTGCAGTTTCTGACAAACTTATTAAAAATATCATGACTTCTACTAACCTATATAAAGATATAACTTTTCTTGTGGAAGATGGTACTAAGCTATTTATTAGTAGTGAAAGCCTTTATAGATTCCATAGGCAAGGTGGAGTCATAAAGGTCCTAAATAAGATAACTGTGGTTTGCATAACTTCAAATCCAAAATCACCTTATGGATATGAATTTCCAAAGGATGAATTCTTAAAAGGTCTTAGAGAAGCTGTCAATGTTCCAGTATTTGATGTATTAGGGGGGAAATAATATGAAGTTTTTAGATAATGAACAAAGGGCTCAAATAGGGTTTTCCTTTATCATGGATGAGCTTGGTATAATAACTCCTTATGGTACTGAGGAAAAGAAGCTGATAAAGCCTTTTAGAATTAATGAGTATGATAAATTGGTAGAAGAGCTTACTAACGTTGAGCTGATGATAGGTCATATGAATGAATATCATGATGAGTTTAACGATATAGTAAGACTTCTACACAAGATTAAAGATATAAGAAATACATTAAGAAGAGCAGAGAAGGTAGAAATATTAGATGAAGTTGAACTTTATGAGGTTAAATATGTATCTATGCTTTTGGAAGAGCTTAAATTAGTCTTAGATAATATTAATTTATCTGTAGGTAAAATTAAGCTTCATTCCCTAGAAGAAGTAATAGATATATTAGACCCAAGTAAAAAACGTTTATCTACATTCTATATTTATGAAGAATATAGTGAAAAACTTTCTCAGATAAGAAAACTAAAAGGTGAAAAGGAAAAAGCAATTTTTTCTTGCAATGATGAAGGTCTTATTGAAAAGTTAAAACAAGAGCGATTAGATATTGTTATTCAAGAGGAAGAAGAAGAGTTACATATTAGAAAAGAACTTACTTCTAAATTGTCCTCCTTTAGTAGATATATATCAGAAAATTTAAAAGTGGTAGGTATTTTAGATTTATTAATGGCAAAGGCAAGCATTGCTATTAAATACAATTGTGTTAAACCTAACATAGTTAAAGAGATGAATATTGATATAGAGGATGGAATAAATCCTGAAATTGAAGCGATCCTTAAGAAAAAAGGAAAAGCATTCTCTCCTGTTAATATACAGCTTCATGGAGGAACTACGGTGATAACTGGAGCTAATATGGGAGGAAAGAGTGTAGCATTAAAGACTATTGTTTTAAACCTATTTCTTGGACAATTGGGCTTCTTTGTATTTGCAAAAAAAGCAACTTATCCAGTATTAGATTTTATTCATTTTGTTTCAGACGATATGCAATCTATATCTAAGGGATTGAGTACTTTTGGAGCTGAGATAATTAAATTAAAAGAAGTGGTAGAGTGTGTAAAACGTGGAGATGGATTTGTAGCTCTTGATGAGTTCGCTAGGGGAACAAACCCTAAAGAAGGATATTACCTTGTAAAATCTCTTGCAAATTATCTACAAAAATTTAACACTGCTAGCATAATATCTACCCATTATGATGGTGTGGTAGAAGAACCTATGGTTCATTATCAAGTTGTAGGACTAAAAAATATAGACTTTGAGAAACTAAAATATAAGATTGATCTTAATAAGACTCATTCAGTTGAAATTATCCAAGAGCATATGGAATATAAACTTGAAAGAGTATCTAAGACAAATCAAGTACCTAAGGATGCGCTAAATATAGCGATGCTATTAGGATTAGAAAAAGACATAGTGAATATAGCGAAAACATATTATGAGGAGGAGTACAATGGAAAGTAAATTAAATTTAGATTTAAATCTAGTTGCTAAAGCTAGAGAATCATCAAAGAATATAGCTCAAGACACTCAAAAGTTCATAGACAGACATACTACAGTAGCTGTAGAAAGAACTGTATGTAGATTATTAGGTATAGATGGCGTAGATGAATTTGGAGTACCACTACCAAACGTAGTTGTAGAAAACATTAAAGCTGGAAACGGATTATCTGTTGGAGTTGCTGTATTAGTAGGTAATGCTATGGTTAACACTGGATTAACTCCACAAGAAATAGCAGAAAAAGTAGCTAAAAATGAATTAGATTTAACTAAACTACCTATGAAAGATATGTTTGAAATAAAAATGGCAGTTGAAAAAGTTGCTAAAAACATGGTAGCTACAATCAAAGCTAACAGAGGCGAGAGAGAAGCTTACCTTGAAAAATTCGGCGATAAAACAGGTCCATACCTTTATGTTATCGTTGCTACAGGAAATATCTATGAAGATATAATTCAAGCTAAAGCTGCTGCAAAACAAGGTGCAGACGTTATAGCTGTTATTAGAACAACAGGACAAAGCTTACTTGACTACGTTCCATACGGAGTAACAACTGAAGGATTCGGAGGAACTTTTGCAACTCAAGAAAACTTTAGACTTATGAGATCAGCTTTAGATGAAGTTGGAGAAGAATTAGGAAGATACATCAGATTATGTAACTACTGTTCAGGATTATGTATGCCAGAAATAGCTGCTATGGGAGCTATGGAAAGACTTGACGTAATGCTTAACGATGCATTATACGGAATTCTTTTCAGAGATATCAACATGCAAAGAACTATAGTTGACCAATATTTCTCAAGAGTAATCAATGGTTTTGCAGGAGTTATAATCAACACTGGTGAAGATAACTACTTAACAACTGCTGATGCTGTTGAAGAAGCTCACACAGTGCTTGCTTCTCAATTCATCAATGAGCAATTTGCTTTAGTTGCAGGACTTCCAGAAGAGCAAATGGGTCTAGGACACGCATTTGAAATAAATCCAAATGTTGAAAATGGATTCCTATATGAGCTTGCTCAAGCACAAATGGCTAGAGAAATATTCCCTAAAGCACCACTAAAATACATGCCTCCAACTAAGTTCATGACTGGAGATATATTCAAGGGTCAAGTACAAGATGCATTATTTAACATGGTTACAATAATGACTAGCCAAAAATTACACTTATTAGGAATGTTAACAGAAGCTATACACACTCCATTTATGAGTGATAGAGCACTATCTATTGATAATGCACAATATATATTCCATACAATGAAAGACCTTGGTTCTGAAATCACTTTCAAAAAAGGTGGAATAATGGAAACAAGAGTTGATGAAGTTCTAGGAAAAGCTGCTGATCTATTATCTGTAATAGAAAAAGAAGGTTTATTCAGTACTTTAGAGCAAGGTAAATTTGCAGGTATTAAGAGACCTCTAAACGGAGGAAAAGGATTAGATGGAGTTGTTGAGAAGGAAGCTAATTACTTCAACCCATTTATAGATTTAATGTTAGGAGGAAACAGATAATGAGTGGTGGATTATATTCAACAGAAGTTAGAGATTACGATACTAATTTAGATCTAACTAAACTTAAACCTTACGGAGATACTATGAACGATGGAAAGGTTCAAGTGAGTCTTACTTTACCAGTTAAAGATGATGAAAGAGGAATAGAAGCTGCTATTCAACTTGCAAAATCAATGGGACTTAAAGATCCAAACGTTGCTCATCACGGATCATTAGATAAAGAGTTTACATTCTATGTAGTATATGGTTCATTAACTCATACTGTTAACTATGAAGAAATTCATGTTCAAACTGTAGAAGTAGATACTATGTCTATGTCAGAAGTTGGAGAATACATTGAAGAGCACATCGGAAGAGATGTAGTTATCATAGGAGCTTCAACAGGAACAGACGCTCACACAGTTGGAATCGATGCTATAATGAACATGAAAGGTTTCGCTGGTCACTATGGTCTTGAAAGATACAAAGGTATCGAAGCTTACAACCTAGGAAGCCAAGTAGAAAACGAAGAGTTCGTTAAGAAAGCTATCGAGCTAAAAGCTGACGTTCTTCTAGTATCTCAAACAGTTACACAAAAGGATGTACACATCCAAAACCTTACTAACCTTGTAGAGTTATTAGAGGCAGAAGGTTTAAGAGATAAAGTTGTATTAATCTGTGGTGGTCCAAGAATAACTCACGAACTTGCTAAAGAATTAGGATACGATGCAGGATTCGGACCAGGAAAATATGCAGATGACGTTGCTAGCTTTGCAGTAACTGAAATAGTTGAAAGAAAGTTAGTTTAATTTAAAAAGTTTAATGTTTAAAAGTCTAGTTTAATGTTTATATATATATTTAGTTTATAGGGATAAAAACTAAAAGGGTTACGTGAAATAAAATTATAGGGTATATAAGTAGAATGAAGAAATTCATTCTACTTTATTTTTTACTCCAAATCTACGATTTGGCTAAGTAAAAATAAGTGAGAATCTAAATCTTTGATTTAGTAGTTCGAACTTACTCCTTAGAACGTATGTGAAAAGGAGTTCCTATTAAAAATAAATATGAGAAGGAGTTTCCTTATAAATACAATAACTATTTAACTATGAATCTATTTAAATGTTATTATACATAGATAGATATATAGCTAAATAGTTATATTGTACCCGTACAAATAATATAAAATAACTAAAATTAAGAAATTGTATTGATTTAGTATGACGTTTATGGAATAATTGTATTGTAAAGATTAAATAAATAGATACAAAATATGCATACAATTTTGTGCTATACTGTAGGGGGAATATAAATGAATACAAGATCAGAGTTAAACAAGAACCTAGCAGAAATGCTAAAGGGTGGAGTAATAATGGATGTAGTTAATGCTGAGGAAGCTATAATTGCAGAGAAAGCAGGAGCAGTTGCTGTAATGGCTTTGGAACGTGTGCCTTCTGACATTAGAAAACAAGGTGGAGTTGCTAGAATGTCAGATCCTAAGATGATAAAAGAAATTCAAGAGGCTGTATCTATTCCAGTAATGGCAAAGGTGAGAATAGGTCATTTTGTAGAAGCACAAATATTAGAAGCTATTAAGATTGATTATATAGATGAAAGTGAAGTATTAACTCCAGCGGATGATTTATTTCACATAGATAAAAAAGGATTTAATGTTCCTTTCGTATGTGGAGCTAGAAACCTAGGAGAAGCACTAAGAAGAATAGGTGAGGGAGCTTCCATGATAAGAACTAAAGGAGAAGCTGGTACTGGAGATGTTGTAGAAGCTGTAAGACATATGAGAACTATGATGAGTGAAATAAGAAAAGTACAAAACACACCAAAGGAAGAGCTTATGACTATAGCTAAAGAAATGGGTGCACCATATGACTTAATAGTTTATGTTCACAACCATGGAAGACTACCAGTAGTTAACTTTGCTGCCGGTGGAGTAGCTACCCCAGCTGATGCAGCTTTAATGATGCAACTTGGAAGTGATGGAGTTTTCGTTGGTTCTGGTATATTTAAATCAGCAGACCCGGAAAAAAGAGCTAAAGCTATAGTTCATGCTGTAGCAAACTATAATAATCCTGAAATCTTATCACAAGTTTCTGAGGATTTAGGAGAACCTATGGACAGTATAAATACTAAGGATATACCAGATGGCAAATTATATGCATCAAGAGGATGGTAGTACAATGATAACTATAGGCGTACTGGATTTACAAGGAGCTGTAATAGAACATGTAGATAAGATTAATAATATAAGTGGAGCCACAGCCTTAAGAGTGAAGAATGTGAAGGACCTAGAGGATATAGATGGCATTATAATTCCAGGAGGAGAAAGTACTACCATAGGAAAACTATTAAGGGATTTTCAGATGCTATCTCCACTAAAAAGCAAAATTGAAAGTGGGATGCCAGTATGGGGAACCTGTGCAGGTATGATAATTCTCGCTAAATCCATCCTAGGAAGTGATTACAACCATTTAGGTGTTATGGGTATAGAGGTAAGAAGAAATGCTTATGGCTCTCAATTAGACAGCTTTATAACGGATGAAATAGTGGGAGGTGTCAGTGAAGAAAAAATACTTCTAGTATTTATAAGAGCTCCTTACGTTGAAAAAGCGCATGAAGGGGTAAAGGTGCTATGTAAACTAGATGAAAAAATCATAGCATGTAGAGAAAACAACATGCTAGCAACATCATTTCATCCAGAGTTAACAGAGGATTTATCTATGCATAAGTATTTTTACAACATGTGCAAAGATATATCAAAATAAATAATGAGCTTTGGCAAAATAAATCATTAATCTTATATAAAATGCTGAGGATGTACTTTGATAATATAAGTGCATCCTCAGCATTTATTTAGTTTAATTTATTTTGAAGAAGCTCCTAAGCTAGTTCTTCCCATTGATCATATAGGTTTTGAAGTTCTTCTTCGGTTTTTTGTATCTCTTTATTTATTTCTATGCTTTTTTCAGGGTTGGAATAGACTTCTTCAAGGCATAGCTGCCCTTGGAGCTCCTCAAGAGATTCCTCAGTAGCTGCTATTTTATTTTCAATGTTTTTAAGAATATTAGCTTTTTCTTTTTCAGCTTTTTCAGCTTCACGTTTTTTCTTTTTATCTAGCTTTAACTGAGTCTTAGTAATGCCTGAACCTTCCTCTATATCCTCAAACCTTAAAGGGTTTTTCTTTTTCTCTACGTAATAGGAATAGTTGCCTAAGTATTCTTTCACTCCATCCTCATTAAGCTCAAAGATTTTATTTATAATTTTATTTAAGAAGTATCTATCGTGGGATATGAGAATTATTGTGCCATCATAGTTTAAGATTGCATCTTCTAAGGCCTCACGAGAGATAATATCTAAGTGGTTTGTAGGTTCATCTAGAAGAAGAAAATTAGCTTTAGAAAGCATTAGTTTTAGTAAATTAATTCTACATTTCTCTCCACCACTAAGAGTAGATATGGACTTAAATACGTCATCCCCTGTAAATAAGAAGGCTGCAAGAGCCGATCGTATCTCCGTAGTAGTCATATGAGGGAAATCATCCCACACCTCATCTAAAATAGTTTTATTAAAGTTTAAATTAGATTGCTCTTGATCGTAATATCCAACAAATACGTTTTTACCTAACACTTTAATCCCATTATCTGAAGGTATTTTATCCATGATTATTCTAAATAAAGTAGTTTTGCCACGGCCATTTTCGCCTATAAGAGCAATTTTTTCTTCTCGTTTAATATCCATATTTAAACCTTCAAATAGAAGTTTTTCACCAAAACTTTTACTTAAATTTTCTACATAAAGAACATCATTACCACTTTTAATTTGTGTTTCAAACTTTATTTTTGAAGCCTTTGCATCTTTGATAGGTGCTTCTATTCTTTCTATCTTATCTAAGGCCTTTTGGCGACTTTCAGCAGCTTTTATACTTTTCTCACGATTAAAGGACTTATACTTAGTTATGATTTCTTCTTGTCTTTTAATCTCTGCTTGTTGAAGGTCGTAAGCCTTCTGCATCACTTCTTTATTTTTCTCTTTAAGGTCGATAAAGGTTGTATAATTTCCGTTATAGCACTGTGCAGTTCCACCTATAAGTTCTATAGTTTTATTGGTGATAGCATCTAAGAAGAATCTATCGTGGGAAATTACTATAATTGTGCCTTTAATCTCTTTAAGGTAGTTCTCTAACCATTCTATTGCATCAAGGTCAAGATGGTTTGTAGGTTCGTCTAGAAGCAAAATTTCAGGTTTTCTAAGAAGGAGCTTACATAAAGCAACTCTAGTCTTTTGACCACCGCTTAATATAGATATGGATTTATCAAAATCAACTTCTGTAAAGCCTAGGCCTTTAAGTACACGACTAATTTCGCCTTTATAAGTGTATCCACCACGATTTTCATAAACCTCTGTTAAAGTAGTATAATCACGTATAATCTTATTGTGATAATCTTCTTTAGCAGCATCATAAGGTTCCTTCATCTTCTCTTCTAAATTGTGTAATCTTTCCTCCATATCTATCAGTGACTTAAACACGGAAAGAAGTTCAGTATATATGGTATTATCTGAATCTAGAGAAAGGTTTTGAGAAAGATATCCAAGTTCCTTTGATTTATCTATATATAGCTCACCACTATCATATTCCATTTGGTTGGTTAAAATTTTAAATAGGGTTGATTTACCTGCACCATTAGCACCTATTAATCCTATTTTTTCACCTTCATTTATGTTGAAGGTAATATCTTTTAAAATCATATCTATTCCGAAGTATTTACTTATATTTTTACAACTTAAAACTATCATTTATTTCACCGTCCTACTAGCATTTTAACATGAAAGTTAGAAATTTAAAATAATTTGTATAGTACAGTGGAGGAATGGGTATTGTGAGTAATAGGAAACATTGTTATATATAATACAAAGAAAAGTAAAATTGGCATAAAAATTAAGTTTATGAGATCTTATATATTATTTATGATAAAAAGTTAAAAAAATTTATAATTTATATATACAATAAAGTATTTTAAATGTACAATATAGCATTATAGTTTATTTATTAAAAAATATATAACAAATCAATGGTAATATAGTATAATATCTATATGAATAAAACCTACGTTGAATATGAGATCAGAATAGTTATTTTAAATAATATTTAATAGAGAATTATAGTATGAAAAAGCATGAAAATAAAAGGCAGAAAGAATAAATAAGAAATATATAAAGAATATAAATAAGGAGTTGATAAGAGGTGGAGAAGAAAAGAAGCATTTCTATGGCTGTAATAAAAAGGCTACCTAAATACTACAGATATTTGCGCGAATTAGATAAAAATGAAGTTGATAGAATATCCTCTAAAGAACTAAGTGAAAGAATTGGGTTTACAGCTTCACAAATAAGACAGGATTTAAATTGTTTTGGAGATTTTGGTCAACAAGGGTATGGATATAATGTTAAAGAATTATTATATCAAATCTCTGTTATATTAGGCCTTAATAAAGAGTATAACACTGTAATAATTGGAGCTGGAAATATAGGTCAAGCAATTGCCAATTATACAACCTTTGATAAGATGGCATTTAATCTTAAAGGTATTTTTGATGTAAATGTAAAACTTATTGGACTTAAAATAAGAGATATTGAAATTAGAGATATGGATGAGTTAGATGGTTTCTTACAGAGAGAAAAGATTAACATAGCTATAATTTGTGTTCCTAAAAATAGAGCTCAAGGGGTAGCAGATGTGGTAACAAAGAATGGCGTAAAGGGAATATGGAATTTTGCACCTATAGATCTAAAGGTTAGCGAAGATGTTATTGTAGAGAATGTACATCTTAATGAAAGTTTAATGACTTTAAGTTACTTATTAAATGAGCGTGAAAAAGAAGAAGAATTCCTATAATACTAAAAAAAGACAATACGAATTTCTTAAAATTTGTATTGTCAGGAATTTTTTGAATTTAATTATATGAATTAAGTAAAAAGATTCATTAAAAAACATAAATAAAATATAAATTAGGTTGAAAAAGAATTATAAACAGTCTATAATAGTGATTAAGGTATTAGAACCTTAATCACTATTTTTGTTAAATTAATAACGATTTATGGCGGCTAACACCTGAAAAATTGCATGGGGGATTTTGAACATGGATTATAAGAACATAGTCTTGGAAAAAGAAGGAAATGTGGCTTTAGTTAAACTAAACAGACCTAAAGCATTAAATGCTTTAAACACAGAAACTTTAAAAGAAATTGATTGTGTTATCCAAGAAATTTCTGGGGATAAAGAAATTTATGCAGTTATTCTTACAGGAGAAGGTAAAGCTTTCGTTGCTGGAGCTGATATTTCAGAAATGAAAGAAATGAATGCTATAGAAGGTAAAGAATTTGGTATTCTTGGGAATGGGGTTTTTAGAAAACTTGAAAAACTTGAAAAACCTGTTATAGCTGCAGTTAATGGTTTTGCATTAGGTGGTGGATGTGAACTTGCAATGGCTTGCGATATTAGAATTGCATCAGTTAAAGCTAAGTTTGCACAACCAGAAGCAGGGCTTGGAATAACTCCTGGGTTTGGCGGAACTCAAAGGTTATCAAGACTTGTAGGTGAAGGAATTGCAAAAGAATTAATTTACACTTGTGACATGATCAATGCTGAAGAAGCTTTAAGAATTGGATTAGTAAACAAGGTAGTAGAACCAGAGACACTTTTAGATGAAGCAAAAGCTATGGCTAATAAAATAGCTAAGAATGCTCCTATAGCTATAAGCCAATGTAAAGCTGCTATCAATAGAGGCTTGCAAATGGATATTGATAGTGCAGTATTATATGAAGCTGAAGCATTTGGAATGTGTTTTGCTACTGAAGACCAAAAAGAAGGTATGACAGCTTTTGTTGAAAAGAGAGACAAGAATTTTAAGAATAGATAATCGAAATAGATAATCGTATAAGTAGGAGGTATTATAATGAATTTTTCATTAACTAAGGAACAAGAACTTGTAAAGCAAATGGTAAGGGAGTTTGCTATTAATGAAGTAAAACCTATAGCAGCTGAAATAGATGTTACAGAAAGATTCCCAATGGAAAACGTAGAGCAAATGGCTAGATACAACATGTTAGGAATTCCATTCCCAACTGAATTCGGTGGAGCAGGTGGAAACAACGTATCTTATGCTATGACTGTAGAAGAACTTTCTAAAGTTTGCGGAACTACAGGAGTTATAGTTTCTGCACACACTTCTTTATGTGGAGCACCAATATACCAATTTGGTACTCAAGAGCAAAAAGAAAAATATTTAACACCACTTGCAAAGGGTGAAAAACTAGGTGCATTTGGTCTTACTGAGCCAAACGCAGGTACTGATGCTGCTGGACAACAAACAACAGCTGTACTTGAAGGAGATCACTACGTATTAAACGGTTCAAAAATATTCATAACTAACGGTGGAGTTGCTGATATCTTCGTAGTATTTGCAATGACTGATAAATCAAAAGGAACTAGAGGAATATCTGCTTTCATAGTTGAAAAGGATTTCCCTGGATTCTCAATAGGAAAAGTTGAAGAGAAGTTAGGAATAAGAGCATCATCTACTACTGAATTAGTATTTGAAAACTGCATAGTTCCAAAAGAAAACTTACTTGGAAAAGAAGGAAAAGGATTTGCTGTTGCAATGCAAACTCTTGATGGAGGAAGAATTGGTATAGCAGCTCAAGCTTTAGGACTAGCTCAAGGAGCTTTAGATGAAGCTGTTGCTTACATGAAAGAAAGAAAACAATTCGGAAAATCAATAGCAGCATTCCAAGGACTTCAATGGATGGTTGCTGATATGGATGTTCAAATAGAAGCTGCTAGACTTTTAGTATACAAAGCTGCATACAAAAAAGATATGGGTATGCCATACTCAGTAGAAGCTGCTAGAGCTAAATTATATGCTTCAGAAGTAGCTATGGATGTTACAACTAAGGCTGTTCAATTATTTGGTGGATATGGATACACTAAAGAATATCCAGTTGAAAGAATGATGAGAGATGCTAAGATAACTGAAATCTACGAAGGAACTTCTCAAGTTCAAAGAATGGTTATCGCAGGAAGCATATTGAAATAGGAGGTAGTGAAAGATGAAAATAGTTGTTTGTGTAAAACAAGTACCAGATACAAATGAAGTTAAAATAGATCCAAAAACAGGAACTCTTATAAGAGATGGTGTTCCTTCAATAATAAACCCAGATGACAAAAACGCTTTAGAAGGAGCTTTACAATTAAAAGATACTTATGGTGGACACGTAACTGTTATAACAATGGGACCTCCACAAGCAAAAGTAGCTTTAGAAGAAGCATTAGCAATGGGAGCAGACGAAGCTATACTAGTTACAGATAGAGCTTTCGCTGGAGCTGATACATTAGCTACATCTCACGCTTTAGCTGCAGCTATTAAAAACTTAGATTATGATATAATATTCGCTGGAAGACAAGCGATTGATGGAGATACTGCACAAGTTGGACCAGAAATTGCTGAACACTTAGGAATGCCTCAAATAACTTATGTTGAAGCAGTTAGCCAAGAAAAAGAAGGCGTATTAAACGTAAGAAGAGCTTGGGAAGATGGATATGAAAATATCAGAGTTAACACTCCAGTTCTATTAACTGCAATCGAAACTTTAAACGTGCCAAGATATATGAACATTAAAAACATATTCGCAATGGCTAAAGAAAAAGAAGTTAAAGTATGGACTGTAGCAGACATTAACGTTGATGTTAACCTACTTGGTCTTAAAGGATCACCTACAAAGGTTAAAAAATCAATGACTAAAGAAGCTAAAGGACAAGGTGAAATATTTGAAGTATCACCAAAAGAAGCAGCTTCAATTGCGCTTTCAAAACTAAAAGAAAAACACTTCATCTAAGATATAGTTAAGGAGGAAATTACCATGAATATAGCAGATTATAAAGGTGTATGGGTCTTTGCAGAGCAAAGAGACGGAGAATTACAAAAGGTTGCTTTAGAATTATTAGGAAAAGGAAGAGAAATAGCTGACAAGTTAGGAGTAGAACTTACAGCATTATTACTTGGACATAAAAATATAGAAGAAATGACTAAAGAATTAGGAGCTTTTGGAGCAGATAAAGTATTAGTATGCGACAATGAGTTACTAACTCACTATTCAACTGATGGATATACAAAAGTTATAAACGAAGTTGTAAATGCTAAAAAACCAGAAATCCTATTCATTGGAGCTAGCTTCATTGGAAGAGATTTAGGACCAAGAGTTGCAGGAAGACTTTCAACAGGTCTTACAGCTGACTGTACATCTCTAGATGTAGATGCAGAAACTAACAACTTATTAATGACAAGACCAGCTTTCGGTGGAAACCTAATGGCTACAATCGTTTGTGGAGATCATAGACCACAAATGTCTACAGTAAGACCTGGAGTTTTCGAAAAGTTAGCTAAAGATGAAAACAGAACTTTCCAAGTTGAAAAATTTGACGTTCAATTATCAGCTTCTGATATAAGAACAGAAACTATAGAAGTTGTTAAATCAGTAAAAGAAATGGTAGACATTACTGAAGCTGATATCGTAGTTTCAGGAGGAAGAGGAGTTGGCTGTAAAGAAAACTTCGCTTTACTTCAAGAACTTGCAGACGTAATGGGAGGAACTTTAGCTGGATCAAGAGCAGCTGTTGATAATGGCTGGGTAGAAAAAGCAGTTCAAGTAGGACAAACAGGAAAAACTGTAAGACCTACTATATATATAGCTTGCGGAATCTCTGGAGCAATCCAACACTTAGCTGGAATGCAAGATTCTAACTACATCATAGCTATTAACAAAGATTCAGATGCTCCAATCATGAAAGCTGCTGACGTAGCTTTAGTAGGAGACTTTGCTAAAGTTATTCCAGAAATGATAGCTCAATATAAAGAGATGAACAAATAGTAAATTTATAAGACTTTAGATTAATTGAATTTTATAGTACACTAATTAACATAAGATGAGGGGATATACGGAGATGTATATACCCCTCATTTGTTAAATATTGAATAAAAGTCTAATTTCGTTGAAAATTGTATACATATATTTATATTTATTGAGTTATTTTTGATAAATATAAATATAAATATATAAAAATGTGGTAATATAGATTTGTAATAGTCTATAATCCATAATACAAAATTATGTTAGGAGTGTTTAATATGAAAAAGATATGTGTTTTAGGCGCAGGTACAATGGGATCAGGAATAGCTCAAGCTTTTGCCGCTAAAGGATATGAGGTAATAGTTAGAGATATAAAGGATGAATTCGTACAAAAAGGTCTTGGAATGATAGAAAAAAATATTAAAAAACTTGCTACAAAAGGTAAAATAACAGAAGAACAAGCAGAAGAAATTTTATCAAGAGTTAGTGGAACTACAGAATTAAGCTTATTAGATGATGTAGATTTAATAATAGAAGCTGCAGTAGAAAACATGGAAATCAAAAAACAAATATTTAAAGAATTAGATGAAATCTGTAAACCAGAAGCAATCCTGGCTACAAATACATCTTCACTTTCTATAACTGAAATTGCTACTGCTACAAAGAGAGTTGATAAAGTTATAGGACTACACTTCTTTAACCCAGCTCCAGTTATGAAACTTGTAGAAATCATAAAAGGAATGGGAACATCACAAGAAACATATGATGCAATGCATGAATTAGTTATTAACATATCTAAGGAGCCAGTTCAAGTAGAAGAAGCTCCAGGATTTGTAGTAAACAGAATTTTAGTACCTATGATAAATGAAGCTGTTTGCATCTATGCAGAAGGTATTGCAAGTGCTGCAGATATAGATAAAGCTATGATGCTTGGAGCAAATCATCCAATGGGACCTCTTGCTTTAGGTGACTTAATTGGACTAGATGTTTGCTTAGCAATCATGGATGTATTATATAAAGAAACTGGAGATTCAAAATACAGAGCACACAGCCTACTTAGAAAATTCGTTAGAGCTGGACAATTAGGAAGAAAAACTGGAAAAGGATTCTTCGATTATAGTAAATAATAATATCATAAGAATATTATAACAAAAGAGTAAAGAATAATTTATCTTTACTCTTTTCTTTATGTGAAAATAAATTAAATATAATTAAAAAAATAAAAGATAGATAAAATTATAACAATGCATTTTATAATTTATTGTAGATTTTTAAAAATAAAAGGAGTATAGTTTAAATGGAATCACCAGAAGTTTGGAAGAATAACTGGAATTCAAGAGGATGTTTATAAAAAATGGATTTATTTGCTTGAAAATTTATAATATTTAATTTACTATATGGTTGACTATAATTAAATAAAATTATAAAATATAATTGTAACCGACACAATGTATATTCATGTAAAGGATTTAAGTCGTATTATTTAAGGATATATGGAGATTTAAGTTAGTTTATTGGACAAGTGTAATGTGGTAAAGAATCCTATCATTATTGCGCTGTTTATTTTTGCGTTTGTAACCACTATGTTAAATAAATATCTAATGTTCATATATAAATTTCAATGAAAATAGTATAATATTATATTTGGCAAAGGGTATGAATTAAAATGGTGAAATATTAAATTCATATAAAAACAAAATATGTTTAAAATACGGAGGAAAGTACTATGTATAAAATTGTTGAAAAGAAAATTTTGGCACCTTCAATATTTATGATGAAGATTTTAGCTCCAAGAGTAGCTAAATCAGCTCGTCCAGGTCAATTCATTATAATAAGAATGGATGAAAAGGGTGAGAGAGTACCTTTAACAGTATGTGATACAGATGTAGAAAATGGAACAGTATCAATAGTTGTACAAACAATTGGATGTACTACAAAAGCTATGGAACAATATGAAGAAGGGGATTCTTTCTTTGACTTTGTTGGACCTTTAGGGATGCCTTCTGAGCTTTTAGAAGAAGACAAAGATAAGCTAAAAAATGAAAAAATAATGTTTATATCAGGTGGAGTTGGAGCTGCACCAGTATATCCTCAAGTAAAATGGTTACATGAAAATGGAATTAAAGCTGACGTAATCATGGGATTTAAAAATAAAGAAATGGTTATTTTAGAAGAAGATATGAAAAATGTTGCAGACAATGTTTATGTAGCAACTGATGATGGTAGCTATGGATTTAAAGGAATGGTTACTAATAGATTAAAATCTTTGGTTGAAGAAGGCAATAAATACGATACAGTAATTGCTATAGGACCAATGATAATGATGAAATTTGTATGTAAATTAACAGAAGAATTAGGTATAAAAACAATAGTTAGTATGAACCCAATCATGGTTGATGGAACAGGTATGTGTGGTGCTTGTAGAATAACTGTTGATGGAGAAACTAAATTTGCTTGTGTTGATGGACCAGAATTTGATGGACATAAAGTAAACTTCGATGAAGCATTAAAAAGAACAACTATGTATAAGACAGAAGAAATACAAAAGGATTCTATACAAAAAGGATGCAAAGTAGGAGGAAATAACTAATGGATAGAATGAAAAGAACTCCAATACAAGAACAAGATCCAAAGGTAAGAGCAACTAACTTTCAAGAAGTTTGTCTTGGTTACACTGAAGAAGAAGCAGTTCAAGAAGCTTCTAGATGTCTAAATTGTAAAAACAAACCATGTGTATCTAAATGTCCAGTTGCAATAGATATACCAGAGTTTATTCATCATGTAAAAGAAAAAGAATTTGCACAAGCTGCAAAGGCTTTAGATAAATATACAGCACTTCCAGCAGTATGTGGAAGAGTTTGTCCTCAAGAATTACAATGTGAAAGCAAATGTGTTCTTGGAATAAAAGGTGAGGCAGTAGCTATAGGTAAATTAGAAAGATTTGTAGCAGATTGGTCAAGAAATAACAATGTGGATTTGACTAAAGAGATTGAAAAGAAAAATAAAAAAGTTGCTGTAATTGGTTCAGGACCATCAGGAATAACTTGCGCTGGGGAGCTTGCTAAAATGGGTTACGACGTAACTGTCTTTGAAGCTTTACATGAGCCAGGTGGAGTTTTACTTTATGGAATTCCTGAGTTTAGATTACCAAAGGATACCGTTGTTAAACATGAAGTAAACAACCTAAGAAAATTAGGAGTTAAAATAGAAACAAATGTAGTTGTTGGTAGAACAGTTACAATAGATGAATTAATGAATGATGAGAAATTTGAAGCTGTATTTATAGGATCAGGAGCAGGACTTCCTAAGTTTATGGGAATTCCAGGAGAAAACTTAAATGGAGTATTCTCAGCAAATGAATTCTTAACTAGAAATAACTTAATGAAAGCATTTAAAGATGAGTATGCTACTCCAATTAAATCTGGTAAATGCGTTGCAGTAGTTGGTGGCGGTAACGTTGCTATGGACGCTGCTAGAACAGCTTTAAGACTAGGTTCAGAAACACATATAGTTTATAGAAGAAGTGAAGCTGAACTTCCAGCTAGAGTAGAAGAAGTACATCACGCTAAAGAAGAAGGAGTTATCCTTGATTTATTAGTTAATCCTACAGAAATCCTTGGGGATGAAAATGGTTGGGTTAAAGGAATGAAATGTGTAAGAATGGAACTTGGAGAGCCAGATGCATCTGGAAGAAGAAGACCACAAGTAATAGAAGGTTCTGAGTTTACATTAGACTGTGACACTGTTATCATGTCACTAGGAACTTCACCAAACCCATTAATTCCAGCTACAACTAAAGGCTTAGAAACTAATAAATATAAATGCATAGTTGCAGAGGAAGAAACAGGACTTACTTCAAAAGAAAAAGTATATGCTGGTGGAGATGCTGTAACAGGTGCAGCTACAGTTATACTTGCTATGGAAGCTGGTAAAAAAGCTGCTAAAGCTATTGATGAGCAATTAAGTAAGTAATTTTAAAAGCAGAATTAATAAAATCAAGCCATATTTTAAAGTTATGTGAAATTCTTTAAAATATGGCTTTTTTATATGATAAATATAGTATAATGAAACTGAAAACTAGTAGATTTCTAATATATTTAAAGAAATTTTTGGAGTCATAGATTTATGACTAAAAATATAATAAATAGAGTTCTTAGCTTCTGTGAAGATTAGGACTAATTAATAGGAAAGTAGGGTGTATAAATATGTTATTAGATGTAGTAAAAAAATATTATGGAGAAGAATATGATTTAAACTGTGCAGAGACTATGCTATATGCTGCTAATGAAGAATATGGTTTAAACTTAAGTAAAGAAACTTTTAAAACCATGGCTGCTTTCGGTGGGGGAATGGGTGTAGAATCCACTTGTGGAGTTATCACAGGAGCAATTTCTGCTTTAGGTATTTTATTTACAAAGGAAAGAGCCCATGAAAGTGATTATGTAAAAACCCTTACTCAAGAATTCATTGAAAACTTTAATAAAGAATGTAATTCACTAAATTGTGATAAATTAAAGGAATTATATAGAAATGATGAAATAAGATGTCTTAATATAGTAGAAAAAGGTGCAGTTATATTAGACAACATAGTAACAAGAGAGAGAAATAAACAGTAATTGAGAATAATTTTAAAACTTAGTGCTGAGAATATCCTTAGCACTATTTTTAAACTAGCATCCCATAAGTGTTATTTAAAGGAGGTTGATATGGATGGACTTTAAAGAAGTTATTGAAGAAAGTGGAAAAGTTATATTAAAGGATGTAAAGAATTTTGAACTTCCCCATATTTTCGATTGTGGACAATGTTTTAGATGGAACAGACAAGATAATAATAATTATATAGGTGTAGCCTTTGGAAGAGTTATTGAAATTGAGAAAAGGGATAATGATGTAATTATATATAACACGGATTTAAAGGATTTTAATGACATATGGCTAAATTACTTTGATCTAGAAAGGGACTATTCAGCTATAAAAGAAGAATTTGAGAAGGATGAACTTTTAAAAAAAGCAGTAGAATTTGGTGTAGGAATAAGAATACTACAGCAAGACCCCTTTGAAATGCTAATATCTTTTATTATATCTGCAAATAATAGAATCCCTATGATAAAAAGAGCTATAGAGAATATAAGTAAAGCATTTGGCAAATCTATAAAATACAAGGGAAATACATATTATGCTTTTCCAACCTTAGAGGAGTTTAGAAGAGCTACAGTAGAAGATATAGAAGCTTTAGGGGTTGGATTTAGGGCTAAGTATATATATAAGGCACTAGAAGATTTGAGTAGTGGTACCTACGATTTAAATGCAATAAAACAAAGTGATGATGATGGATGTCATGAGGGTCTTAAAAATTTTAATGGAGTAGGGCCTAAGGTAGCTGATTGCATAATGCTATTTTCTATGGGGAAATACTCAGCATTTCCAGTGGATGTATGGGTAAAAAGAGCAATGCAATTCTTTTATGTGGCACCAGATGTATCATTGCCTAAAATAAGGCAGTTTGCAAGAGAGAAGTTTGGTAGTTTATCTGGATTTGCACAACAATACTTATTTTATTATGCAAGAGAAAACAATATAAAAATAGATTAAGTTAGAAATATGTTGATATATAGAACATAAACTAAGGGTATACAAGGTGGGAAAGGTATGGAGAATAAAAATAAGATAAAAAAGTATGTAATAAATGGAGTAATATGGACTATAGTTATAGTAGTATTATTAATAGCATATTGGGAATTTTCCAAGAAATTCACTGTATTCAGAGATCCTGAAGAATTAAAAAAATTAATACTATCCTTTGGTAGTTATAGTATAATTGCCTTTATAGTGCTACAAATGATACAAGTAATAATATTCTTTATACCAGGAGAAGTAGTTCAAGTAGCAGGGGGATATATATTCGGACCTTTAGTAGGAGGAATTGCCTCTGCAGTAGGTATAATTCTTGGAAGTATAGTTGCTTATTTTATAGCTAAATTATTTGGGAAAAAGTATATAAATAAGCTTATTGAAAAAAATAATTTAACTAAGATAAAGAGGATATTAGATGCTGGAAGTAATAATATAGTTATCTTTGTAATATACTTTATACCTGGAATACCTAAAGATATATTAGTTTATGTAGCTGGTATATCCAATGTAACTCTAAGGGATTTTATATTATATTCTTCTGCTGGTAGATTACCATGGATAATCACATCTGCCATGTTTGGCCACGGTATACATAGAGGGGACTATGTGTCTATGATAATTATAGGAGTAATATCAGGAGTCTTATTTTTAGTCGGAATACTTAAAGGACATAGCATTATAGACTTTTTCCATAGAGCGTTAAAGCATAAAGGTAAAAATAAGAGAAAATAAGAGAAAATATTACCATGAGTGAGATATTTTAATATATTCGCTTATTTTACCAGGTTCTATTAAAATAAAAGATTTGCTTATAAAATAATAATTATATATTATTATATTGTAGTTAGCACTCAATAGTCGTGAGTGCTAATAAATAAAGATAAATAAAAAAATTATATAAATAATTAACAATAGGAGGGTTTTTTATGAATATCAGACCATTAGGCGACAGAGTTGTAATCAAAAGATTAGAATCTGAGGAAATAACTAAAGGAGGAATAGTTCTAGCAGGTACTGCAAAAGAAAAACCACAAGAGGCAGAAGTCGTTGCAGTAGGTCCAGGAACTTATTCTCATGGAAGAGAAATTAAGATGGAAGTGAAAATAGGAGATAAGATATTATTTTCTAAATTTGCAGGCACAGAAGTTAAATTACAAGGACAAGAATATATTATATTAAAGCAAGAAGATATATTAGCAATATTAGAATAAGTAATATATCTTAATAAGTGTAAAGAAAAATAATTTTAATGATAAGCTAAGAAATTCACATATCATAGGAGGTAAATGAATATGGCTAAAAGTATTTTATTCGGAGAAGAATCAAGAAGAGCTATGCAAAGAGGTGTAGACGTACTTGCAGATACAGTTAAGGTAACTTTAGGACCAAAGGGAAGAAATGTTATATTAGATAAAAAATTTGGTTCACCACTTATAACAAATGATGGTGTTACAATAGCTAGAGAAATAGAACTTGAAGATGCATATGAGAATATGGGAGCACAACTTGTAAAAGAAGTTGCAAACAAAACAAACGATGTAGCTGGAGATGGAACTACAACTGCTACAGTACTTGCTCAAGCTATCATAAGAGAAGGACTTAAGAATGTAACAGCTGGTTCAAACCCAATGTTACTTAGAAATGGTATAAGAATGGCTGTAGATACAGCAGTTGAAGAAATAAAAAAATACTCTAGACAAGTAGATGGAAAAGAAGACATAGCAAGAGTTGCAGCTATATCAGCAGCAGACGAGGAAGTTGGAGCTCTAATAGCTACAGCAATGGATAAAGTAGGTAACGAAGGTGTTATAGCTGTAGAAGAGTCTAAAACAATGGGAACTGAACTTGATGTTGTTGAAGGTATGCAATTTGATAGAGGATATTTAAGTGCATATATGGTAACTGACACAGATAAGATGGAATCTGTACTTGATAATCCATACATTTTAATAACTGATAAGAAAATATCTAACATCCAAGAATTACTTCCAATTCTTGAGCAAATAGTACAACAAGGTAAAAAACTTTTAATAATTGCTGAAGATGTTGAAGGTGAAGCAATAGCTACTTTAGTAGTTAATAAATTAAGAGGAACATTTACATGTGTTGCTGTTAAAGCTCCAGGCTTTGGTGATAGAAGAAAAGAAATGCTTGAAGATATAGCAATACTTACAGGTGGTACAGTAATTTCAGAAGAATTAGGACACGACATTAAAGATGCAACTATTGAAATGTTAGGAAGAGCTGATAGTGTTAAAGTTACTAAAGAAAACACTGTTATCGTAAATGGAAAAGGTGCAAAAGAAAATATAGCATCTAGAGTAAATCAAATTAAGAAACAAATGGAAGATACAACTTCTGAATTTGATAAAGAAAAATTAAATGAAAGACTTGCAAAACTTGCTGGTGGAGTTGCAGTAATCAAAGTTGGTGCTGCTACTGAAACAGAATTAAAAGAAAAGAAATTAAGAATTGAAGATGCTCTTGCTGCTACAAAAGCTGCAGTTGAAGAAGGTATCGTTGCAGGTGGTGGAACTGTTTATATTAATGCAATAGAAGCAGTTGCTAAACTAACTTCAGAGGTTTCAGAAATCCAAGTAGGTATTAACATTGTAAGAAGAGCTCTTGAAGAGCCATTAAGACAAATAGCTACAAATGCTGGTGCAGAAGCTTCAGTAGTAGTTGAAAGAGTTAGAAATTCAGCTACAGAAATAGGCTATGATGCATTAAATGCTGAATATGTAGATATGATTAAAGCTGGAATAGTTGACCCAACTAAGGTTACAAGAAGCGCACTTCAAAATGCTGCATCTGTAGCATCAACATTCTTAACAACAGAAGCTGCTGTTGTTGATATTCCAGAAAAGAACCCAGTTCCAATGCCAGGTGCACCAGGAATGGGAATGGACGGAATGTACTAAAATTAAATATTAAATAGAATTAAGACTTTCATGAAGTTTTCATGGAAGTCTTTTTTTACATCCATAATTAATGTTCACATAAATTCTCTCCAAATTTTATCAATTTAATTATCTACAAAGTCTATAAAAACCTTTAAAACAGTGGATTTTAAGGAGAGATGTAATAAAATAACACATAACAAGTAAAGTATATAGAAATATAATACATAATATAGTATAATATGTTTAACATTTATAAATTTATACAACAATAAAACAAATTTATATAAATGTAAAATAAATTTGTATAAAAAGAAAGTAAGTTTAGATACAATGATGCAACTTTTTTATTTGGGTACCTTGAAAGTTGTTGAGTTAATGGTACAACCGGCTAAATTATAAATTTAGTCGGTTTTTTTGCGTGTATTTTATATACACATATGTAAAAATATAGTATAATGATTTTTAAATAGAAATAAATGTAAAAGGATAATAAATTATGGGTTTTATAGTATTTTTATATGGAGTAGTAATAGGAAGTTTTTTAAATGTATGTATTTATAGAATACCTAACAATCAGTCATTAATTAGTCCACCTTCCCATTGTGGAAATTGTGATACTAGATTAAAATGGAAGGATTTAATACCAATAGTAAGTTATCTATGGCTTAAGGGTAAATGTAGATATTGTGAGTCTAAGATTTCTATGAGGTACCCATTAGTAGAAGGACTTACAGGGATTTTATTAGTAGGAATATATCTAAGATATGGCATAGGGGTAAGCTTTTTTAAGTACTCCCTTTTAACTCTATTTTTAATAGTCATAGCCCTTATTGATTATGATACTACAGATGTGTATTCTAGTGTAGTTTATAGTGGGATGGCAGTGGGTATAACCTTTATCCTTATAGAAACTGTAGCATATTCCCATAGTATAACTAACTATATTATTGGGGGATTAATAGGCCTAGGGGTTATTGGTTTAATATATGTTTTAACTGGTGGCATGGGTGTTGGAGATATTGAAATAGCAGTATTATGTGGATTATTTCTAGGATGGAAATTAGAGATATACTTTTTACTCATATCCTTCATTATAGGAGGAACAATTGCAGTTATGTTAATTGCATCAAAAAAGAAATCAAAGGATGAGTATATTCCTTTAGGACCTAGCTTGGCTATGGGAGCATATATAGTTTTAATCATTGGAGAACAATACATTTTAAACTTCATTTAATATAAGGAGTTTTAAGAAATAAAAAGAAGTATAAAACTTTTAGATAAGGACAAATAAATTAATTGTAAAGGTGAGGTGGAGAGAAATGGCAAGGAATACTGTCAGACTAGGTGACTTGCTAGTAAAGGCAAATAAAATTACCAGGTCACAATTATCAGAAGCCTTAGAGATTCAAAAGGTAAAGAGAAAGAAACTGGGAGAATTATTAATTGATGAAGGTATAGTAACAGAGGATATTATTATAGAGGTACTTCAAGAACAGTTAGGTATTGAAAGAGTAACCTTAAGTAATATAGATGTAGATTCTAAGGCTGTTAAATTAGTTAACGAAGGTTTATGTAGAAAATATGAATTATTCCCTTTTTATACTGCTGATGGAGTAATAAAGATAGCTGTATCAGATCCTTTAAATATATTTGCTATGGATGATGTAGCTATAACTACGGGACTAAGGGTGGAGCCTTATATATCCACAAAGGATGACATCCATAAGGCTACGGAAAAGTATTATTCAGATAGAAATGTGGAAAGTGCTGTAGAAGAGATAACCAGGTCTAGGATAGTGTTTCATAATAAGACGGAAGACATAGAAAAGATTGATGAAGTTAAAAATGCTCCCACGGTAAAGCTAGTAGATTCTCTACTTAAAAATGCAGTGGAACAAAGAGCTTCAGATATTCATATAGAGCCCTATGAAAAATATATAAGAGTCAGATATAGAATAGATGGTCAGCTTGAAGAAATATCATCTTTAAATATTGATGTACTTCCGGGTATAGTTACTAGGATAAAAATTCTAGCAAATCTTAACATAGCTGAAAAAAGAATTCCTCAGGATGGAAGAATAGTTACTGTAATCAATAATAAAAATATAGACATGCGTGTGTCTATAATACCTCTTATTACAGGAGAAAAGGTTGTAATAAGAATACTAGATAGAAGTAACTATAAAATTGGAAAAGATAATCTGGGCATGAGTAGTGAAAATATAAAAAATCTTGAAAACATCATATCTGCACCCCATGGAATAATTTTAGTAACAGGACCTACAGGAAGCGGAAAATCCACCACTCTATATACTATTTTAGGGGAACTTAATGATATTAATAAGAACATAGTTACTGTAGAAGACCCTGTGGAATACTCCATGGATGGAATAAATCAAGTAAATGTAAATAGTAAGGTGGGACTTACCTTTGCTGCAGGCTTAAGGTCTATATTAAGACAAGACCCTGATGTAGTAATGGTAGGGGAGATGAGAGATAGCGAGACTGCTGAAATTGGTATAAGAGCTGCCATAACAGGTCACCTGGTTCTTAGTACACTACACACAAATGATGCACCATCCTCAGTAATAAGACTTATAGATATGGGAGTTGAACCTTTCTTAGTTGCCACTGCCATAAAAGGAGTAATAGCTCAAAGACTGGTGAGAAGAATATGTCCAAGCTGTAAGGAAGCCTATGAGGGTGATGAAGCTGAAAGGAAACTTCTTAACTTAAATAGTGATGATAAAGTAACTCTTCATAGAGGCAAGGGTTGTGCTAGCTGTAATTATACTGGTTATAGTGGCAGACTTGGAGTTTATGAAATAATGAACGTAGATAGAGATATAAAAGATTTGATTATAAAATCTAATAACCCAGAAGAATTAAAGGATGAAGCTGTTAAAAAAGGTATGAAGACTTTATCAGATAGTTGTAGAGAGTTAGTTCTTAAAGGTGAAACCACCATGGAAGAAATGATGAAGATAATATTTATGGATAACTTGTAGAGGAAGGAGAACTAAATTATGTCTAAATATAAATATAAGGCTATTAGCTCTAAGGGTGAAGTTATTCAAGGAGTACATGAATGTAGGAGCAGGGAAGAGGTACTTAACCTTATGGTATCCAGTGGATATTCACCACTGTCCATTGAGGAAGCTATAGGCAGTAAGGAGATTATTCTAGGAAAGAAAAATAAGGTTAATAACAAGGATATTTCTATATTTTGTAGACAACTAGCTACAATGATAGAAGCTGGTGTTTCCATAACTAATGCCATAAGTCTTTTAGCAGAACAAATACCTAATAAGAAGCTGAGGGAAGTCCTTGTAAAAGTAGATGAAGATATAAGAAAAGGTGAAGAGTTATCGGTAGCCATGGGTAAATACTCTAATGAATTTCCAACCTTACTTATAAGCATGATTCAAGTTGGTGAACAAAGTGGTACCCTAGATTCCATCATGAATAGGATGGCCACTTACTATGAAAAGCAAACAAAGATGAATGGTAAATTAAAAAATGCATTAATCTATCCAGGCATATTAGCCACAGTAACAGTGTTTGTGGTGGTATTTATTTTAACTTATATAATGCCAATGTTTATGGATATGTTTGAATCAGCAGGTTCAGACCTTCCGGCCATGACAAAGATAGTACTATCCCTAGGAGATGGTATAAGGCATTACGGTATATTAATAGGACTTATTATTGTAGGTATAGTGGTAGGCTTTAAATATTATACAAAGAGAGTTGACTCTGGAATTTATATGTACAGTAAATACAAATTGAAAAAATCTCTCTTTAAAGACTTGAATCAAAAGATTGTAGTATCAAGATTTGCAAGGGGACTATCTACAGTTTTAGGAGCTGGACTATCCATAGCCAGCTCCATAGATGTAGTATCTGCAGTACTAGAAAATAAATATGCAGATGTAAAATTAAAAACAGTAAAAGAAAGAATGTTAGCTGGAGATACACTATCCGATGCCATAAAGGAATCACAGTTATTTCCACCAATGCTAGGGTCCATGATAAAAATTGGAGAAGAAGCTGGAGAACTAGACAACATCCTAAGCAAAACAGCTGACTTCTACGACGAAGAGCTAGAAAGAGCAATAGAAGCCTTCACCACAATCCTAGACCCAATAATGCTAGTGATAATGGGAGTAGTAGTAGGATTTTTAATAATCTCCATCCTAACTCCAATGTTTGAAATGTACAACGTAATGTAAAAAGGACAAGCCTATCTTTTAACTAATATGAATAACGACTTCATATTATCTGCGCTCAATCGTTTCGGAACCTTGATTTACTAAAGGCCCTGATAATGAGAAAATCTAAAATACAACAACTCGCATGCGCTCAAACAAGTTGTATTTCTTAACGATTTTATCATTCTCATAGCCTAAGTAAATTCAAGAACCCTGCAAATGGTATTCGCTCATATAATATTGAAGTCAAATATTCAAAATTATTTAAAGCATAGTCAAAACAAAATAACAGGTCTAACCAGGGGAAACCCTTTAGAAATAAATAGAAATAATTAGGAGGTCATTTTAAATGATAAAAAGAGCAAACAACAAAAAGAAAAAAGGTTTTACACTAATAGAACTAATCATAGTTCTAGCAGTAATGGCAATCATAGCATTAATAGCTATACCAAACTTCGCAGCAGTAAGAAATAACTCTAAGGTTAAAGCAGATAAACAAAGCTGTGCAACAATTGAAAGAACAGTATTAATGTTAGTTTCAGATGAAACAATTAGTTTAAAAGATTCTACTAAGCCAGGAACAATAGAAATGACATTCCCAGGTGCAAGTCTAACCCTAACTGATGTTGCTGAAAAGGAAGCTGATACTGTAAAGAAGGCATTAGCAGAAGTTAAAGAGCCACAAGAAAAAGATAAGACTAAATATATTATAACAATTGATACTGAAGGTTCTGTTAAAGCTGTAACAGGTCCAGTTAAAGAAGTAGAAGAAGGAAAATAAGGATAATAAAAAATAATGTCATAGTTTATGAAAATAACTAAAACAACCCACAAACATAAGTGTAAAGTCACCCTTTACACTTATGTTTCTAAAAATAAATAAAACATTTCTCTACATACTTAAACACCACTTACATCAATGATTAAACCATGGAAGAACATAAAAAGCTAAAAATATAAAAATTCTAGAACCTATACATAACCACTAAAATAGTAAAAACACTGCAAACCATTGATATTACAACAAATAGTTAACTAGTTATATATAGAAAAATTTAAATAGCTATATATTTAAATAGGTTTATAGTTTTATAGAATCATAGCCAAATAGTTAAATAGACCTATAGTTTCATATTTCAATAGGTATATAGATAAATATTCAATTTAGGAATAATGAAGAAAGATTTCAATTGTGACAATGTAATTTAATGATGAAAAAGTAATATTATTCATAGTATTTCTCGGGGAATAAAGAAGATATATGAAAATTAATAGAAGTAATGAAAGAAAAATAATGAATTTGAAAGTTATCTAGGGTGCTAAGTTATTAGAGCCTTAGTGTATATAAAATAGATATAAATATTGTTAATTAAACATAAAGGATTTGAAGAAGAAGGGAGTGCTAATTTTGAGTTTGTTTAGTAAATCTAAGGTCAGTGAAGAATTAAAGAATAAGGAAATTCAAGTAAATATAGATGATGGTACCTTGCTAAATAAGGAAGGTTATAATAAAGGCATTGATGCTGAAAATTCAAAGAAGGAATCCATATGGAACAGAGATATAAAGTTACAGGATCTAAAATTTAAAAGAATAAAAAAAGTTGATGATAGTAAACCGGCTAAGCCTAAGAGTATAAGGCTTGTGAGTCTTGACATAGGCTCTAGTGATATAAAAATAGTAGAGGGACAAGTTAAGGGTGGAAAATTAAAAATTTATAATATGAGGAAAATAAAATCTCCAGAGGATATTATTCAAGATGGGGAGCTTTTTAACGAAGAATCTATCTTACTTAAGTTAAAGGAAGAAATGAAAACCTCAAGGGTGAGAACTAAAAATATAGCGTTAGTTTCCTCATCATCTACAATCATAAGTAGAGAGATTATAGTTCCTTATGTGGAGAATAATGAAGAATTAAAAACCTTAGTTAATTATGAAATAGAGCAATTTCTAGCTATAAATTTAAATAACTATGTAATTCAATTTATGAGATTAGAGGAAGTTATAGTGGATGAGGTAAGAAAGGAAAAGATATTTACTATTATATATCCTAAAAATCTCATTGAATCCTATAGAAACTTAGCTGAAAAACTACTTTTAAATCCCTATGCTTTGGATATAAGTAACAACTCCATAAGAAAACTAAGCAGCATTGCAGATATATATAATGTAGATTTAATAAATAAAGAGGAATCCATTTTGTATTTAGACTTAGGTTATAAAAGTGTAGATTTATCTATAGTTAATAATAACAATTTAGAATTTATAAGGGTTATGCCCATTGGTGGAATAGAAATAGATAAGTTTATAGCGGATTTAAATGGAATTTCTATGGAGGAAGCAGAGGAAATAAAGAAGACTCAGGTTGAAGTAGGAAAGCATAGGAAAGAAAATCAGCTTAATGATGGAGTAGTAGAAGTCATAGAGGGTTGGCTAGAGGATTTAAATAGAATTATTCAGTTCTATACTAATAAAAGTAATGGGAAAAAGATAAGTCATATATATTTATACGGTGGTACTTCTAAGTTAAGAGGAATAGATGAGTATATAGCTTTAAAGACTGGCATAGATACTACAAAAATAATTACAGCTAACAATATAGAATTTAGTAAAAATGTAAATACAACAACCATTGAAGAGTATGTTAATGCATTAGGTGCATTAGTAAGATTGTAGGTGAGATTATGAATGATTTGAATTTTTTCTATGTGGATACAAATAAAGAAAGCGATGCAGGAGTAAAAAAAGCAATTTTTAGTGCAGCAGCTATAGTTGGGGCAGGTATTATAGTAACCTTGTCATTTAATACTTTTGGAATTTATAGAGCTGAAAAATCAATAAGTGATCTTAATAATAAAATTAATGAAGAAGCTTTTGTAGAAAGTTATAAGGAAAGTTTAGAGGTAGCTACAGAGAGAAAAACCTTTTCTACTTATAATAGTAAGTTAAATGAAATTTTCCATGGCATAATCGATAGAAATAAATTAAGTCCAGACTTTATTGAAGAGATAAATTATACCCTTCCAAAAGAGGTGTATTTTAAATCTATGAATTTTGCAGCAGGTTCTATAGAAATAAATGCTTCAGCTACAAATAGAGAGGCTGTTGCTGAGTTTCAACATAATATGAATAATATTGAATTCATAGAAGAATCTCATATAGGTGGAATAGTGTCAGACTTAGGTGATGGTGAAAAAGAAGTATTTACCTTTACTATGACCTGTAAACTAAAGGAGGCCTACTATAATGAAAGTAAGTAAAAGAGAAAAATTTTTATTAGGAGTGTTAGTCCTCATAATTATATGTACAGCATATTATAAGTTGGTTTATGAAAGACAATATGCTAAATTGCAAGAAATTAAACAGGAAGAATCAGAGCTGAATAAGAAATATAATGAGATGCTTTCCAATATAAATACTATTACAAAGAATAAAGGTGATATAAAAATATTAAAGGGTAGTATAGGTTCAAAGTCTATGCTGTTATATCCTAAGATCTATCAAGATAGAATAATAATAGAGCTAAATAAACTATTAAATGATGCTGGAATTAAGGGAAGTTTAACTTTTTCAGAGGTTACTGTTTCTCCAATAGAAGCTTATTTTTCAGAAGTAGCAGACCCTAAGGAACAAGCATCCCTAGAGCAAGTAGTGGAGGAGTCTAGTAAAGAAAAGACCAAGGAAGATGTGGAAGAAAAACTAGAGGAAACTAAAGAACTTGGAGAAGATCAAGCTACTAAAAGAGATGAAGGAGAGTCAACTGGAAATAAGGTAGAGCAAATGAAGGTATCTGTATCCTTTAATGGTACCTATAAAAATGTGGCTAAGTTTGTAAAGCTAATATCAGAATATGAAAGAATTTTAGCTATGCCAAATATAAATATAACAGCCTCTGGGAATGATGAAGTCTCTGGAACTTTAGATTTAGAATTTTACTCCATACCCAAAATTAATCCTTATGAAGATTCAAAGTACTTAAAATGGACTTTTGACGAGGAGTATGGAAAGGAAAATCCTTTTTTAGAAGGAAATCAAAGCTCCATGGCATCAAGAACTAGTGAAGGAAATAATTATGTTCTAATCATGGCTTTAAAGGGTGTGAATTCAGATTTACCAAGTTTAACTTTAGGTAAGGAAAATGATTTAACAAGAGAAAGTTATATATATAATGATGAAAATAAAAAGGTAGATGTGGAAATTGAAGTAAATAAGGAAGGTGGTAAGTACTATATTAAGTACAAAACAGAGAAATCTAGCTATCCATCAGATTATAGTAAAAATGGTATAGAGCTTAGGAATGTGGATGAAGAAAATATAAATATTGCAATATACTCATCTAAACGTATAGGTATTGATGATAAGGTAGGAGCAAATATAAAGGTAATAAATAATGCTAATGATAAGAAAGTTTCACTTACTATAATTGATGATGATAAAACTAGTCCAAGGGTGCAAATAACACCAGAAGGAAAGGTGGAGTATGTTAATAAATAAAGTTACTAAATCTAGAAAAAGTAAGAAAGGTTTTACTCTTCTAGAGGTAATAATTAGCTTTGCTCTAATTTCAATTATTCTTATTCCTATAGCTAATTTAGTACTAACCTCTGTAAAAATAAATAAATCTACAGAAAATAAACAACAGGCTAAGGCGGTACTTCAGGAAACTATAGAAAATATTAAAGCTATAGATAATTTTTCAAGTGCTTTATCAAAGCCTTTAAATAATGGCATTACTTTAAGTGAAGCTACATGGGAAGAAAATAAATTAATATATTCCCTAAGTGGGGAGATAAATGGATTTTCCATAGAGGGGTCTATAAAAGAACAGACCCAGGTCATTAATAATAAGGTTAGTGAAATGGAAGTCGATAGAACTATATATTTTCACCACAGGTCCATATCCATATCAAATGGTAAGGAGGTTATAGGAGAAGCTATAAAAAAACTATCAGATAATTTAGCTACACCATCAGAGGAAGTCTTTATTGAAATGAAAGAAGCAGGGGAGATAAATGTTACTTATGGGGGAAGTATCATTGCTATTCCTAAACCAGAAGCTAAGTCATTACTTATATGCTTAAATGAAGACAGTGAAAAGAAGTTAAATTTAAGTGTAGAAAATAAGAGCCATACAGAAAACTTAAAAATATATCTATTTAATGGGGAAAAAGTATCTGAAAGGCAAGATGTAATAATATCTAAATTTAATGGACAAATAGAATTAATCGAAGGGGTTCAACATAGTGATGATGTTATCAATGAAAAGTTGTACTTTGTAGAATTAAGTGCTAATAAAGATGGGGAAGTAGTAGAAAATATGAATTTAGAACTACTTAAGTAGAATAACTAATTAAAAAGGGGTTTTAATAGAATTATTAAATTAAGAGGAGGGAGAAGATGAGAAAAAGAAAGACTAAAGGTTCATCTATGTTACTTGTAATAGCTGTGTTTGGTATATTAGCTACCTTAGCACTGGCTATGCTAGGAGCCACCTATGCAAACTATAAGCTAAGAGTAGAAGAGAACAATAGGGTTAAAAATCTCTATTCTGCTGAATCGGGAATTGATAAGGCCTACGCTAGAATCACTAAAGTAGTAGAGATAGCTATAGAGGAAGGCATAGCGGCAGGTAATAAGGAGACTACAATAAAGAAGCAAAATGAAATTTTCAAAGGGGTTTATAAGGATTATATAGATGATAATCTTATAGATTACGTATCTGGAGAATATGTAGTAAATAGTAATAAGGCAGAAGTTAAGTGTGAGTTAAAAGCTCCAACAGTAAAAAAAGAGGATTTAGATTATAAAATTGTTACGTTAACTTCTACCTATAAAGATGATAAAGGCAAAGAGAGGGTGGTGAGTGTAGCTTATAATTTAGTTACACCGGAAGCGTATAGAATCCTTGATAAAGCCGATGGAAACACATCTAAATTAATAAACTATACTCTAGCTGCTGATGGAAACTTAACTATTGCTACTGATTCATCCAATGTTAAGGAAGGTAAGGTAGAAGTGGACGGAAACCTTTGGATTCAAGGTTTACGAAGTGAGGATATGGCTAAAGCTCCAACGGTAGATAAGTATAAGGGCGGAATTGAGATAAACAATACTGATATAGAATTTAAAGGACAAGTTAACACCGCTGCTAATATTACTATAGACAAAAGTAAGGTAAATTTTAAAGCAATAACTTTAGAGGATAAAGAAGTTGATAATAAGGTTTACGCTGAGAATATATTTTTAGGTAGTTTAGCAGAAGGTGATGTGGATAGTGGTATAGATGTAGATTCCAGTAAGGCAGAGCTATATCTAGCTAACGATTTAGTTATAGGAGCTAGTGATTCAAAAATTAATATAAAAAACCTTTATGGTTTTAATGATTTAAATATTGCTTTGCCTACAGACAATGGACAGGTTGTTAGGGGTTCTAGCTCTATAATAATTAATTCCATGAAGTGGCCTAATAATAAGGGTAATTTAACAGTTAGTGATAGTGCCTACCTAATGGGTTCTGCTTATATAAAGACTCATAGAGAGCCCTATCAGACAGGAGAGTCTGTAGCCTTAAAGGGGAATTATAAGGCCTATGCCAAGGATTCTAATGGGAATTATAAGAATAGCCAATATGAGTATTTAGATCCCTTAGTCCTTATAACGAAAGATGCAGAAGGACAACCTTTAAATGTGGTAGATAAAGCAGAGCACTTTGTGGATTATAGTAATTCAAGTGATGAAAGTATAAGAGCAAAGGGAATATCCCTTCCACAGAAAACCTATACTGCTGGAGCCTATATTTCAGGAGGAAAAGCCCATGGAAATTCAGTGAACCTTAATGAAAAAGAACTTGATGCAGTAAAACACATGAGGGAAAGGTTTGTACAAGCTGTTTATTATATGGGAAACGAAGACTTTGATGTGAATAAATTTCAACAGGGTAAGGCTATTTATACTGTAGAAAATCAAATAAACTGGGATGGTGTATCTTCATTAATTGCTAATAGGGGTAACATTATTCAGTTAGAAAATATGGTAATTCTATTAAATGATGATGAAAATAGGGACATTGAAATTAATGATGATAAGCTTATCTTAAGACATGAAAATAAAGAAGCAACCTATAATAAAGAATTCAATAGGGACGAATCTAAAGATATAACTTATATAGTGGTGACAAAGGGTGATGTAAATTACAATGGAACTAAGGATTATAAAGGTACCATTATATCCTTAAAAGATATAAATATAAAGAATTCTAAGGGTTTAATAGGAACTGCTAAATTATCAGAAGATGAGATAAAGGATAAGAAGAATAAGGGTGTATTAGATTTTATCTTTACTCAAGGTAAAAACTTAGTAACAGAGAGAACTATACTAGCTACAAATTTGATTACAAAGGAAAAATGGACACTAGAAAAATAAGTTATAAGGTAGTGGGATTATGATTTTAAATAGAAAGAAAAAAGGAGTAACCTTAATAGAATTAGTGATAGCATTAGGACTTTTAGCTATAGTTACTTCATTCATATTCTCCTTTTTCTTTTCTAATGAAAGAAAGCTAGAGGAGATAAACACTAGATCAGACCTTCAATATGAAGCTAAGGTTATTTTAGATAGTATATCTAAACATGCCATGGCAGCTACTAAATGTAAAGTGGACAAAGAGCTTGATGGTACTGTAAAAACTATAACCTTTTCAAAGGTTGAAGATGATGGCACAGTAACTGATGAGGGAGCTGAATTTATCATTGAAGGATATAATGTTTATCTATCTACAAAAGAGGATGGTAAAAGGCTTATTGGTTCACATTTACATCATATAGAGACTTCAGATGACGTTTTAAAGAGTATAGAAATTAGATTGTCATTAAAAGCAGAGGATATAGATTATTCAGTGAAAGAGAGTTTTTTATTTAGAAATAGTCATAAGAAGTAATGAATTAAGCTTCATTGGGAATAAAGTTCCCTATAAGGCAAGGAAGTCTCTTAACAACCTACTAATGGTGATGGAGGTGGATAAAATGAAAAAAAGAATCGGTTACAAAGCAATATTATGCATAGGGCTTATTCTCTGCATGACAGCTACCTTAGTAATGACTTCTGCATCAAATGCCAGTGCCGAAGTAGCAACAAAGCCAGCCTTTGAGGTAAAGATAAATTCAGTATCCCCTGAATTCCCTAAGGTAGGAGAAGATATTACTGTCAGTGGAAAAATAATTCCTAAAGACTTTGAAGCTGAAGTTCCAGCTAAAGAAATAGTATTGGTACTAGATGTATCTGGGAGTATGGCGGACAATGTATATGTAAATGGTAAATCCTCTACAAAGATAGCAGAATTAAAAAAAGCAGCAAAGAACTTTGTAGATAAAATGAAGGATGTGCCTAATTTAAAGATTGGGATAGTAGCCTATTCAAGTAATGCCAGTATTAAAAAAGTAGATAAAGAAATATTAATAGATGCCAATAAGGTAAATGAGCTGAAAACAGTTATAGATAATTTAAAGGCTGATGGAGGTACTAATACTGGGGAAGGCTTAAGAAAAGCTGCCTACCTACTTAGTACATCTAAAGAGAAAAATGCAAATAAGACAGTGGTTTTAATGTCTGATGGAGTACCAACATTTTATTCTTACTATTATTCATATTATTATAAGTATTTTTATAAAAATATAGATGATAGCAATCCGAAGTTTGATGGAAAAGGTAATGAATTTGATGATGATGCAGTAGAATATGCAAATATTATAGGGGAGCGTATAAAGGAATCTACAAACAATGTATTTTCTATAGGTTATGGTTTAGGAAATAAGAATAGTGAAGCCAATAAAACACTAAAACAAATCCATGAATCTATGGGAGGTAAAGAAGGTAATTTCTTTGCATCTGATAATGGTGCTATAGACAACGTATTCCAGAATATAGCTACAGAAATCTTAGCTTCCTATGCCATTAGTAATGTAAAAATGGATATGAATCTTAAATCAGGATTTTCTCTAAAGGTTGGAGGAAATAAAGTAGATATTGATAATGTATTATATAAAACTGATGGTAAAGTTAAAGATGGCAAGGTTACCTATACAGCAGATCCTGTGCCCTTTGAATTTGTAATTAAAAGTGGAGTAACGGGACAGCATGAACTCTTTGCAGGGTCTACAGTGAGTTTCCCTTGGAAGGATAATGAGATTATAACTGCTCCAGTACCTAGTATAAGCGTTAATATAGATAAAAATGAATTACCTAATATTAAGGCTAAGTTAACAAGCCCAAGTGAAGTAGAGGCATATCCAGGAGAGGAAATAAAGGTAACCTATGATATTAAACCTGAAAACTTTGTATTTCAAGATAGTGAAAATGAGTCAACTTCTAATGAAAAGGAAATTGTTTTTTTGCTAGATACTTCAAAAAATGGGGGAGATAATTATCTTGATGATTCAAAACATTTATGGAGTGGATTATTAAATGATTATAATAAGAAGGACTCTATGGCCAAATTCGGATTAGTAACTTATAGTAATACAGCTGAAATAGAATCAGAACTTACAGATGCTAAGGATATAAAGAATGAATTGAAAAATGTAACATCTTCATCATCTACAGAAAGAAACATTGGTAATGCTCTTGAAATGGCAGATAGTATTTTAACAAATGGAAATAAATGGGCAACGAAATATATTATAATTTTAGCTGCAGGAGATGTTAGCTATGATATAAATAAAATTAATGCTGTGAAAAATAAAGGATATAGCATTATATCCTTGAAATTAGGAACATCAGGAAGTGATGAGATTAACAATACCAAAAGCTTAAAGTGGATTCATAATGAGTTGTGGGGAATTGAGGATGATTACTTTAATGCTGTTAGAGAAAATGGTGGTGCTCTCAATAATAAAGTTAAAGAAATTGCATTACGATTATCAACAAAACGATATAAGTCATATGTATTTGGGGATGTTAAGTTGAATTTTAATATAGGTGATGAATTTGACGTAGTTTCAGGACTTAAATCAGTAGAAAGTAGTAGTTCCTATAATTATGCATTAGAGATACCAGAAATTAGATATACCTATGATGTTGTTAATAAAATATATAAAGCTAGTGGGTCGCAGGTATCCTTTATAATTAAGACAATGGAACATGGGGAACTTAAGTTTAAGGATAGTAACACTATTACTTATACAAACCTTATAGGGGAAATGGCGAAATTCAATATAGAAACTCCTACTATTATTGTTAGAGGACAAACAGATATACTTCATGGAATCTATAATGGGTATGACAGTAAAACTGAAAAATATAATATAGACACAGAGGAAAGAACTTTAGCAAAAGAAGCAACAGTAACCTTTGGGGCTACCTTTGAAACCTATAGTAGTAAGGCAAATATCGGACTTAAGGTACCAAGTAACGCAAAGATTCAAGACACTCCTAAGGTATACAAAGTAGATGAAGAAGGCAATCTTAAGTTATTAGGAGACATGATTATGAATTCTACAGATTCATTATATTCCTATACCTTAGGTGGAAATGTAGGTAAGGATGATAGTATTATTGTGCTTTATACAATTACCTTACCTAAGGATGAAGGCGCCTATGAAAATATAATTTCTGTTGATGGAGTTGAAGCTCCAGCTAAATTTAATGTTGGGAAGGAAGCTTTACCAGATTTATTTTAAAATTTTAGTATAAATATACATTATCTCACTATAATTTTTTAATTAATTATAGTGAGATAATGGAAAAATTCTCATTAGTAATGTATAATTATTATATAAGTCGATAAATTTCTACAAAATTTAGAAAATAGGTTAAAAGTTTTCCTTGACAAACATACTTATTTTAAATAAAATAGGTGTAATCAATTAATAAATTATGAATAAATAACTCATATATCCCTTGAATATGGCAAGGAGTTTCTACCGGAAACCGATAAATTTCTGACTATGAGTAAAAGTAATCATGTTATAGATTTCATTGAATTTATGGACATGCTTAATTTTACTTGTATGTACATAGTATGAACTCTAATGGAGTTATATTATGGGTTGAAAGTGAATTAAGCATGTTTTTGTTTATGTTTTAATTAAATTTAAAATATAAACAAAAACTATGTTAGAGAATTTAATACAATAATTTTAATTGATTTCAGATTATAAGTATAACTAAAGTTAATTATAAAGAAAATAATATAGAAGGAGAGGATTTAAATTATGGCAAAGATATTAAAACAAGGATACACTTTTGATGACGTATTATTAGTTCCAAATAAATCTGAAGTTTTACCAAAGGATGTTAGCTTTAAAACAAACTTAACTAAAACTATAGCTCTTAATTTACCACTAATAAGTGCTGGAATGGATACAGTAACTGAAAGTAAGATGGCAATAGCTATGGCCCGTGAAGGTGGAATTGGAATTATCCATAAGAATATGTCTATAGAAGCTCAAGCAAGCGAAGTAGATACAGTTAAAAGACAAGAAAATGGAGTAATTGTAAATCCATTCTCCATAGGAAAAGATAATGTTATACAAGATGCATTAAACATAATGTCAAGATATAGAATATCTGGAGTGCCGGTAACTGAAAATGGAAAATTAGTTGGTATAATTACTAATAGAGATATAGTGTTTGAAACTGATTATAGTAAAAAAGTAAGTGAAGTGATGACTAGTGAGAATCTAGTTACTGCAAAAGAGGGAACAAGTATTGAAGAAGCTAAGACAATACTTGCAAAACATAAAATTGAGAAATTACCTTTAGTAGATAAAGATTTTAATCTTAAAGGATTAATTACTATAAAGGATATAGAAAAGGCTGTGAAATTCCCTAATGCTGCAAAGGATGCTTCAGGAAGATTACTTTGTGGAGCTGCAGTAGGAGTTACAAAGGATATGATGATAAGAGTTGATGCTTTAGTTAAAGCTCACGTAGATGTCATTACTATAGATACAGCACATGGACACTCTAAAGGTGTTATAGATGCAGTTAGAGAAGTTAAAGAAAAATATCCAGAGCTTCAAGTTATAGCAGGTAATATTGCAACAGCAGAAGGTACACGAGCTTTAATAGAAGCTGGAGCAGATTGTGTTAAAGTTGGTATAGGACCTGGATCTATCTGTACTACAAGAGTAGTTGCAGGAGTTGGAGTTCCTCAACTAACAGCAGTTATGGACTGTGTTGAAGAAGCAGAAAAATCAGGAGTTCCAGTTATAGCTGATGGAGGAATAAAATATTCAGGAGATATCGTTAAGGCATTAGCTGCTGGAGCAAAAGTTTGTATGATGGGTTCAATGTTTGCTGGTTGCGCCGAAGCACCAGGTGAAATAGAAATATATCAAGGTAGAAGTTACAAGGTATATAGAGGAATGGGTTCTTTAGGAGCTATGGCAAACGGAAGTAAGGATAGATATTTCCAAGAAGATAACAAGAAATTAGTACCAGAAGGTGTTGAAGGAAGACTTCCATTTAAGGGTAGCGTAGTAGATACTATATACCAATTAATTGGTGGTATTCGCTCAGGAATGGGATATTTAGGATCAGCTACACTAAAAGATTTATATGAAACTGCAAACTTCGTAGTTCAAACTTCAGCTGGATTTAGAGAAAGTCATCCACATGATATAGTAATTACTAAGGAAGCTCCAAATTATAGTGTAAATCAATAATCTAAGAAGGAGAGCTTAATTTATGGATAGAGAATTAGTATTAGTTGTTGACTTTGGTGGTCAATATAATCAATTAATAGCAAGAAGAGTAAGAGAGCATGGAGTATATTGTGAGATAATTCCATATAGTACTTCTGTTGAAAAAATAAAAGAATTAGATCCTGTTGGAATAATATTTACTGGTGGCCCTAACAGTGTTTACGGGGAGGGTGCTCCAAGAGTAGATAAGGAATTATTTGATTTAAACATTCCTATCCTAGGAATCTGCTATGGTGCTCAGCTTATGTCCCATGTTTTAGGTGGAGTTGTTAAGACTGCTACTGTTAGAGAATATGGAAAAACTGATGTTAACTTAAACACAGATAATAAATTATTTAATGGAATAAAAGAAAAACAATGCTGGATGAGTCACACTGACTTTATAGAAAGCGCACCACAAGGCTTTGAAATCATAGGTCATACAGATGAGTGTCCTATAGCTGCAATGGCGAATGTAGAAAGAAAACTTTATGGGGTTCAATTCCACCCAGAAGTTCAACACACTTTATTTGGAACAGAAATGCTTAAAAACTTCTTATACAATGTATGTGAAGTTAAGGGAGATTGGTCTATGTCTGCCTTTGCAGAAGAAAAGATTGCACAAATTAAAGAATTAGTAGGAGATAGAAAAGTGCTTTGCGCTCTATCAGGTGGAGTTGATTCATCTGTTGCAGCAGTACTTGTTCATAAAGCAATAGGTAAAAACCTAACTTGCGTATTTGTAGATCATGGTCTACTTAGAAAAGATGAGGGAGATCAAGTTGAGAAAATCTTTAGAGAAGGCTTTGATATGAACCTTATCAGAGTAAATGCTCAAGAGAGATTCCTTGGAAAACTTAAAGGTGTTTCTGATCCAGAGAGAAAAAGAAAAATCATTGGAGAAGAATTCATCAGAGTTTTTGAAGAAGAGTCAAATAAACTTGGTAAAATGGATTTCTTAGTTCAAGGAACTATTTATGCTGACGTTGTAGAAAGTGGAACTAATTCATCAGCTACAATTAAGAGTCACCACAACGTAGGAGGACTTCCAGAGGACATAGAATTTGAACTAATAGAGCCATTAAGAGAGTTATTTAAAGATGAAGTAAGAGCTGTAGGAGAGGAAATTGGAATTCCACATCACTTAGTATGGAGACAGCCGTTCCCAGGACCAGGACTTGCAATAAGAGTACTTGGTGAAATTACAGAAGAGAAGCTACACATAGTAAGAGAAGCAGATGCTATATTTAGAGAAGAGGTTGCAATTGCTGGCCTTGAAAGTGAAATCTGGCAGTACTTCGCTTGCTTACCTAATATAAGATCAGTAGGAGTTATGGGAGACGAAAGAACCTATAGCCATACAGTAGCCTTAAGAGGAGTTACATCTTCTGATGGAATGACATCAGACTGGGCAAGAATCCCTTATGATGTACTAGATAAGGTATCTAGAAGAATTGTCAATGAAGTTAATGGAGTAAATAGAATTGTATATGATATAACTTCAAAACCACCTTCAACTATAGAGTGGGAGTAATATAAATATTCTAATAGATTAGATATTACTCTATCAACTCCTTGACAGAGTAATATCTTTTCTTAAACCCTAATGTATTTATACATGTTATCATGTTTAAATAAATCACACCCAAAGAAAGTAGTTATAAGTTTCTATATAATATAGAAATTTCATAGCTGCTTTTTTTATTTATAAATAATATACAATGTAAGTATTAATTTATAACTTATAGTGTTAAAAAATAAAATAGTAGAATTATTTATTGAATTTACAGCAATATTTATAAGTTATAATGGCACAAATTTTCTTACACAATAATACCATAATATTGTAAAGGAGATGATTAAAAATGGCTTTAGAAATCCACGATCATAACAGAGATGACCAGTCTTTATATGATGAATGTAAAGAACATGTTTATTATCACGTTATTTTAACAATGAGAGACGGAAGCATAGTAGATGGAATAATTGAGAATGTAGATGGAGATCGCGTTACCATGTTAGTGGGTGAAGATGTAATGGAGCTAGATGATGAAAATCAATATGATCAGCAACGACAATATAACCCTTATGGACGTCCTAGAAGAAGACAAAGACGTTATAGACGCAGAAACTTCCCACTTTTAGATTTAGCTAAATTATTAATAGTACCATATCCACCTTATATTTCTCCATATCCATATTACACCCAATATCCAGGTCAGTATATTAATCCATATTATCCTTTTTAATAAGGAATACTTAAACATCAGTAGTTTTGATTTTTTATAATTAAATAAAGACAATATTCAAGAGTATTGATGGAATAAAATTATCCCCAAAGTAGTTATGAAGTTTCTATATGAATTAGAAATTTCATAGCTACTTTTTTATAAAAAATCATAATTGGCATTTGACAATAACTTAAAATGGCAGTAATATATAATTAGCAAATGCCAATAATGAGAATCACATAAAAGAATAATTAATAAAGAAATGAGGAATGGAAAATGAAAATAGCAGTTTCAGCAGAAGGAAAAACTATTGTAAATTTACTTGATATGAGATTTGGAAGATGTGAGTATTTTCAAATTCATGATACTGAAGGTGGAGAAATTAAAGTTTTAGAAAACCAAGGCAAAAATGCTAGTGGTGGAGCAGGTATTTATGCATCTAATCAATTAATTGATGAAAACATAGATGTTATTATCACAGGAAATCTTGGACCTAATGCTTTTGAAATCATTGAAAAATCAGGAGTTAAGGCATATAAGTGTGATGGTATAGTTATAGCTGAGGCTATAGAAAAATATAAAAAAGGTGAACTTGAAGAAATAAAAATGTCTGGTCCTGCACATCACGGAGCTCACTAGATTGGAGATGAATAGGTAGTGAATATAGCAGTACTTAGTGGAAAAGGCGGTACAGGAAAAACCACAGTATCTACTAATCTTGCTCTTGCTCTAAAGGCAAATTATATAGATTGTGATGTGGAAGAGCCTAATGGTTTCTTATTCCTAAAGCCTACAGTAGATACAAAAGAAAAAGTAATGGTAGAATATCCAATCATAGATGATAACAAATGCACTAACTGTGGAGCTTGTGTAAAAGCTTGTCAATTTAATGCTCTAGCAAAGGTTAAAGATGATATTATGTTGTTCCAAAAGTTATGTCATGGTTGTGGAGCATGTGAAATTGCATGTAAATATGGTGCTATAGCCTATGGTGAAAGAGAAACGGGTAAGGTTGAAAAAGGATCAGTAAGAGATATAAACTGTAGCAGAGGTGTTTTAAATATAAGCGAGCCAATGGCAGTGCCTGTTATTAGAGAATTACTTAATGGATTATCTAAGGGAACTAATTTAATAGATTGCCCACCTGGAACTTCTTGTAATGTGGTAAATTCTTTGAAATATGCTGATGGGGCAATACTTGTTACAGAGCCTTCTGAATTTGGTCTTCATGACTTAAAGATGGCAGTGGAACTTGTGAAAATGTATGATATTCCCTTTGGCATAGTTATAAATAAGGATGATGGAAAAGATAACATAGTAAAAAAGTATTGCAAAGAAGAAAATATAGAATTAATAGGAACAATTACCTATGATAAGGCTACAGCAGTACTTTATTCTAAGGGTGAAATACTTTACGATTATTTAGTTCATAAGAAGATATTTGATAAGCTTTCAGAGGGAGTAAAGGAGGTGCTATCTTGGAATTAGTAGTTTTAAGTGGAAAAGGTGGCACTGGAAAAACCACCATTGCAACAGCTTTAGCTGAACTTGAAAAAGATGTATTAAGAATAGACTGTGATGTAGATGCTCCCAATCTTTATCTCTTTTACAAGGGAAAAGATATTGAAAAAGATGAATTTGTAGGTGGAAAAAAAGCATCAATAGATGAAAGCATTTGTATTAAGTGTGGTAAATGTGAAGGTGTTTGTAAATTTAATGCCATAGAAAACTTTACTATAAATCCATTTCTTTGTGAAGGCTGTGGAGCATGTACATTAGTGTGTCCTGTAAATGCAATAAAACTAGAGGATGAAAAGACAGCAGATACCTTCATTACAGAGCTAGATAAAGGCATAATTTCAAGGGCAGAAATGGGTATAGGCAGTGATGGTTCAGGAAAATTAATAACTGAATTAAGAAAAAATGGTAAGAGATTTAATAAGGATGAAAAGTTAACTATAATTGATGGCTCACCAGGTATTGGATGTGCTGTTATAGCTTCAATAACAGGTTCAAATGCAGTTTTAGTTGTAACAGAGCCTACAAAATCAGGCCTTGAAGATTTAAAGAGAGTAGTACAGCTGTGTAAACACTTTGGAGTTTTTACTATGGTTTGCGTAAATAAATTTGATATAAATGAAGAGGTTACAAAGGAAATAGAAAACTTTATTTATGAAAATCAAATAGTTTTAGTAGGTAAAATTCCTTATGATGACATGGTTATGAAGTCTATAAATGAATTAAAACCTATAACTTTCTACAAGGATAGCATAGCTGAAAAAGCTATTGAAGCTATGTGGAGTAATATGACTAAGTATATATTAAATTAATATATTAAATTAAAATTATTTAGGTAAAATAAAAGGAGGAATTTTTAATGAAAATAGCAGTTGCAAGTGATGAGAAATATGTAAGTGGACATTTTGGACATTGTGAAGGATTCACAATATATGAAGTAGAAGAGGGTAAGTCTTTAGAAAAAAGCTTTACTCCAAATCCAGGACATAGACCAGGATTTCTTCCAGTATTTTTAAGAGATTTAAAGGTAAATGTTATTATTGCAGGTGGTATGGGAGAAACAGCACAAGATTTATTTAACGAAAATGGAATTGAAGTTGTAGTTGGTGCACAAGGACTTAGTGATGATGTAGTTCAAAAATTTGTAAATGGTGAATTAAAATCAACAGGTAGCGTTTGTACAGAACATCAACATGAAGGTCACTGTAACGAATAATTATTATAAAATGAAAATATTTAGTGGCAAACCCCTGCATATTCATTTTAAATGTTATAAATGTAATAGTATAATTGATATAGATAGTCAAAATTTAAATTTTGACTATCTTAAATTAAACAAAAGAATAGAAGAAGAAAGTAACGTAGAAATATATGATTCTGATATAATGTTTATAGGATTATGTAGTAAATGCAGGGAGGATTTAAAGTGCCAAGACCAACAAAATTTAGAAGAGTAGAGTTTTTCCCAGAAGATACTTATTTTGTTCCATGGGGAAAGCCTAAATGTGAAATTAAAGAAACAGTTTTAAAGGTAGAAGAACTTGAAGCTATGAGACTTAAAGATATTGAAGAATTAAATCAAGAACAATGTGCTGAAAGAATGCAAGTATCAAGACAAACCTTCCAAAATATTATTGATAGTGCAAGGAAAAAGATAGCTATTGCTTTAACAGAAGGAAATGCTATAAGAATAAGTGGTGGTAACTACAGAGCTACTTTTTGTAAATTTAAGTGCCTTCATTGTGGAGATGTGTATGATATAAATTATGAGCAAGACAAGGATAATTGTCCTACTTGTGGTTCAGAGGAAGTTGTTTGCAGCAAGAAAGCAGAGCTTTGTAAAAGATGGTGTAGAGGAAATAGTGTAGAGGATAAATAAGAGGTGGATTTCCACCTCTTATTTATTTATCTATTAAATTTATGTTATTTTACAGATAAAAAAATATAAGTTTAAGAATTTAAAATCCATTCTCTAGGAATAATAAATTTAAAGTCATAGGAATGGAGAGTGCTGATATGAAGAATTTTAAGGTGATTGTTTTAGTAATATTTATCACTTCTTTTATAGTTAACTCACCTATAGAGGTTTTAGCATTACAAAGTAATAAGAGAAAAGATAATGATAAGAGGATAATTGAAATATGTGATGAAGTGAGAACTACTCCTGTGGATGAGGAAGAATTATTAAAGCTAACAAGGGAAGGATTAGACAAAGAAGATGCTGAGTTTTATATAAGACTTGATGAAATAGTAGAAAGGTTAGAACAGTGTGATTTAGAAGTGATATTAGATAATTCCATAGAAGATATAACTGATAAAGACTTTAGAAACAATAAGGAATACTATAGAAATCAAATACTAAAAGGAGATAAGGTTGCTTTAAAGAAAGCCTTTAAATCTCTAAAAAATATCTTTAGTGAAGAAGAATATACAGAAAAGGTAATTAATACTTTTGCTAATAAATCTGCTTATGAAATAATTTATCCTGATGGTTCAAAGATTACCTATAACACAAAAAACTCTCAAAGAGAAAATTTAAATAGAGAAAAGAATATTAAAAAATCAGTTATGTCTAATAAGGGTTATGAAGAAATCCTCATGGAAGAGGGAGTTTCATATGCCTATGGAAAGGTGGAATCTAAAGAAGCAGAGTGGTGTTTTGAATCAGAATTATCCTATTCTAAGATACATCTATATACTGAGTTTTTACTAGGTACTGATAAAATATCAAAAATTAACTACGCTAGAGGTGGGCAATCTTCCTATGGAGTAGTTAATATTGCAAATAGTACTGGAGCCACTATCTCTAGAACCTATAGTGAAGGTAAAGAAATACCTGCGGAAGCAAGAAATGAAGTCATATTTACTGTGACAGGTTCCTTTGGAGCTTCCTTTTTAATCTTATCCATAGGAGCAAATCCAGGATATAACTGGACTCAATATATAATATTTAGACTTTATGAAGTAGAAAAAATAGATGATAAATATGGAGCTCACTACAAATGGTACGCAGCTGAATTTAAGTAATCCTCCAAATCTATGATTTGGTTAAGGATTACTTACTCATTCGAATGAATATGAGAAGGAGTGTCCCCTCGAGCAAAGCGAGAAAAAGAAATTTTATATTTGGTTAGTCGAAGTTAAGTGACCATTTAAATCTATGATTTAATTATGAGAACTTACTCATTTGAGCATAGCGAAAAGGAGTTTCATTTCAAAGATGAATATGAGAAGGAGTGTCCTCTCGAGCAAAGGGAGAAAAAATTAAAGAGGAATGTTATATGAGTAAACTTAAGAAGAGATATAAAAACAAGAAGAAGTACAAAATCAAAAATGAAAAAACAATTAAGAAAAATAGAAGAATTTTTATGATTTCAGTTATAGGGTTATTCTTATTAATTACAGCTATTCTAATTAAGAATGATTTATTTAAAGAAACCATGGAGATAAAAAGTGGTAACTTCCCTATAAAAGATGAAGAACCCTTTGAAGTAAAGTTAACAGATAAGATAACATATCTTCTATCTAAGAACCTTAACATAGGTGAAGATAGAATATCTATTCTAAATGTATCAGATATCCAAAAGGGTAAATTAGTCATGTTTTTATATGAGGACAATGGTAAAAACTATGAGGGGTTATGCCAATTAAGTAAAGTAGAAAGTTCTTATAACATCTTAGCAACTTCTATAAAAGAGGTAGATAAACATGCCCCTTTTACAGTGAATGTAATGGGAATAAAGGTAAGTGCTACTGAGAATTACAAAGTTCTTGGAGGATTAATAAATGATGAAAATATAAAAAGTATAAATATTAACTTTACTAATAATACAATGACAAATATATTAATTGGAGAAGATAGATCATTCTTTTATGTAATAGAAGAAAATGAGATAGATATTTTAACTATAGAAGCATTAGACAATTCTCTTAAAATATTTTATAAGTGGTACAGCAAAGAAAAAGGAATATAAGATAAAGATAAACTCGGTGAATATGTTAAAATTCATTGAGTTTATTTGTTTTAGCCATTATTATAAGTATATAGGGTAGTTTGAAATAATTTACATAATATTGTATACTGACAAAAGAGGGTGGAGGATATAATGGAGATGTTTTTACCTATAGTAATGTTTATTATAGGAATTATAGTAATAATAAAGGGCGGAGATATATTTGTAGACTCAGCTATGTGGATTGCTGAGATAACAGGAATACCAAAAATAATTATAGGAGCAACCATTGTAAGTTTAGCAACTACTCTTCCAGAGTTTTTTATAGCTTCAGTGGCAACTATTATGGGATCACCAGAGATTGCAGTAGGTAATGCTATAGGAGCAATAATTTGTAATACAGGACTTGTTCTTGCTATTTCAATGATTGCAATGCCTGTGGAGGTAGAAAAGAAGAGGTTTATGCCAAGAGCTTTTATGATGGTAGTATCTATGGTTTTACTATTACTTTTTTCTACAGATGGAAATATAAATAGAATAGAAGGGGTAGTCCTTTTAGGGTTATTTGTGTACTATATAAGAAAAAATATAAAGGGTGCTAAAAAGTCCCTTCAAATTCCTGATGAGACTGCTATGACTATAGATGAAATTAGTGTTAGAAGAAGAGTAAAAAAGAGAGAATTTGCAAAACATATAGTTGTATTTATAATAGGAGCAATACTTATAGGATGTGGAGCTAGGTTATTAGTTGTAAATGCGCAGATTATTGCCAGGCATTATGGAGTCACAGAAGGAGTGATTAGTTTAACTATTATGGCCTTAGGAACATCTTTACCAGAATTAGCTACTGTTTTAACTTCTATATATAAGAAGGAAAGTGGAGTGGGGGTTGGTAATGTTATTGGTGCAAACATACTAAATATAACCATGACTATAGCTGCTAGTAGTATTTTAGCTAGGGGTGGATTAGTACTAAGCTCTAGAAATATTCACATATTTAATACATCCTTTATAAGCTTTAATCAGACTATACTTTTAGATATTCCAGTGGCTCTCGTATTGATGCTACTCATAATCTTACCTATATCAACTAATGGAAGATATTCTAAGAGAAATGGAATAATGCTTCTTAGCGTTTATATAATATACATAAGTTTTTTGATTTTAATAATATAAGGTATCTTCCCATCTTTGACTTGTTATTTATTTTCAGATACCTAATAAATCGTTTTATAGGAGGCAATTAGAAATGACTAGTTCTTTAAGTTTAAATATAAAAAACCTTCAAGAGGCAGTTAATGAATCACATATAAATAATTTAAAACCTATGATAACAGCAGCCCACAACACTCTGCATAACAGAAGTGGTGCTGGCAATGAATTTTTAGGGTGGCTTGACCTACCAAATAATTATGATAAAGCTGAGTTTGAAAGAGTAAAGGTAGCAGCTAAAAGAATACAGGAAAATTCTAAAGTTCTTATAGTAATAGGCATTGGGGGTTCATACCTTGGAGCTAGAGCTGTCATAGAGGCAATGACAGGCCCATTCTTTAATAGTATGGATGAGGATAAAAGAAAGGTTCCAGCAGTATACTTTGCAGGAAACAATATAAGTTCTACTTATTTGTCTCAACTTATACAGCTCATAGATGGGAAGGATTTTGCCATAAATGTTATTTCAAAATCAGGAACTACAACAGAGCCTGCCATAGCTTTTAGAATATTTAAAGAAATCCTTGAGAAAAAGTATGGCAAAGAAGAAGCTGAAAATAGAATTTATATAACAACGGATAAGGCAAAGGGAGCTCTTAAGAAATTAGCAGATACAGAAGGGTATGAAACCTTTATAATTCCTGATGATATCGGTGGAAGATTTTCCGTTTTAACACCAGTAGGATTACTTCCCATTGCAGTGGCAGGAATAAATATAGATGAGCTATTACAAGGTGCTAGAAATGGAAGAGAAAACTTTAGTAATGAAGATGTACATATAAATATTTGTTATAAATATGCAGCGGCTAGACATCTTTTATATGAAAGAGGAAAAACTACAGAAATTCTTGTAAACTATGAACCTTGTCTACAATACTTTGGAGAGTGGTTTAAGCAACTTTATGGAGAGAGTCAAGGTAAGGATGGAAAGGGGATATTCCCTGCATCCGTTAACTTTTCAACAGACCTTCACTCCATGGGTCAATATATTCAAGATGGAATGAGAAATATATTTGAAACTATAATAAATGTAGAAGAGCCACAAATAAATTTATCCATAAAGGAAGATGAAGAAAATGTGGATGGACTTAATTTCTTAGCAGGAAAGACTATAGATTTTGTAAATAAAAGAGCTATGGAGGGAACAGTCCTTGCCCATGTAGAAGGTGGAGTTCCTAATATAGTTATAAATATGAAAGCTGTAAATCCAGAAGCTCTAGGAGAACTAATATACTTCTTTGAAAAATCCTGTGCCATTGGAGGATATTTATTAGGAATAAATCCTTTTGATCAAGAAGGGGTAGAAGCCTATAAGAAAAACATGTTTGCTCTACTTGGTAAACCAGGTTATGAAGAGCTTCAAAGGTCTCTAACAGAGAGGCTAGGTGATTAATTATGACTATTATAGTTGATGGTGATGGATGTGCAGGAAGAGGTATTATAGAAGAAGTAGCTAAGACTTATAAGGTTCCACTAAAAATTTATTGTGATATACATCATGTGATAAATTTAGAATATGGTGAAGTTATAATTATGGATAGCGGCTTTCAAGCAGTGGATATGAAGGTTGCCAACGAAGCTAAAAAAGGAGATATAGTAGTAACTCAAGATTATGGAGTAGCAGCTATGGTTCTTGGTAAAAAGTCCTATGCCATAAGTCCAAGAGGATATATATTTTCTGAAAATAATATAGACAAATTACTCTTTGAAAGACATATAAGTGCCAAGGTAAGACGTGGCGGTGGAAAGACAGGAAAACATAAAAAAAGAAATGAAGACGATAATATAAGCCTTAGAGATAATTTAATAAAGCTTGTAGAAAGAAGTCTAAGAGAAGAATAGAAAAACATAAATTAAGAAAACACTTGTAGAAATATAATTTACAAGTGTTTTTTTACAAGGATTTTGTCTAATGAATTATCGCAAATAAAGACCTCCATAGGTTGTTACATAATATGTAAGTGTAGTATAATATAGCTATGCTTATGTAAGAATATTATAACAATTTAATCAATTAGGGATGTATATGTACATTCTAGGGGGAATATGTATGAATGAAATGATTATTGGTACAAGCCTATCAAGTCCACAGGAGAATGGGACTGAAATTAAGATATATATAGAAAATAAAATGTCAGATGATTTATTATATAAATTTATAATAAACTGTGATGGAGGTTGGGAAACCATTAGAGATTTCCATGAGGAGGATTTTACCTATTGGACCCCTAAGGAAGATGGCAAATACATGATAATGGTACAATCCAAAAAAAGAAATGGAAAAAAACCCATTGAATTTACATCTAGAATGGACTTTATCATAGGCTCTGTAGAAGAAAAACTAATAAAAGATATTATCATTAGTAATAATGAAATAAAGTTAGGGGAAAAGATAGAAATTGATGTTGTACCTAACAAATTACCTATCCTTTGTAAGTATTGGATAAAAGAAGATTGTAAATGGAATTTAATAAGAGACTATTCCATGGATACTAGTTTAAGTTTTACCCCAAATCGAGAAGGGGATATTGAGATTCTTATAGAGAGTAAAGAAGAAGGTTCAGACCATCAATTTGATGACTTTAAAAATGCGACCTTTAAGGTATTACCCATGGATGAAATAAGAATTAACAATATACAGTGCTTAACAGAAGAGCTGATAGTAGGTAATGAATTAACCTTTGAAATTGATGCACGCTTTGATGAAAATAGGGTTGTGTTATACAAATTTATGAAGATTGATGAATATGGAAACATGCATGTAATGCAAGACTTTTCAAGTAAGAGACTAGTTAGCTTCACAGAAATACTACCAGGTAAGTATAAGCTTTTATGTTTAGTGAAGGACATGTATTCCCATGAGAATTTTGATGATAGGGGGATAATACACTATACTGTAGATAAATATAAACCTATAAAAATTCTTAACTTCACTTCTGATTTAAGCTCACCACAGCTTGAAAAAACACCTATAGAGTTTAAGGCAATATGCTCTGGTGGAGATAAATTGCTCTATAAATTTGTAGTAGATGGGAATTATCATAGTAGTTCAAATTTTACTACTAACAACAGTTATAAATGGATTCCAGAAAAAAGTGGCTTATATAGAGTTGAAGTTCTTGTAAAGGATAGTACCTATAAGGACGATTATGAAGAGAAGGCAATTATGGACTTTGTTATAGATGAAGACTGCACACAAAATGTATATATAAAAGAAATTAAGCTAAATAAGGACAAGCAAGTTCTTATAAATGAACCAGTTAAGGTGAATGTTGAAGCCACTGGCTCAAGAAATTTATTATATGAATTTATTGTGAAAAAAGAAGGTAAGGAAGTCCAATTCATAGAATATAACGAAGAAGATAATTTTAAGTTCACTCCTACTAGTGTAGGAAAATATGAAATAGAAGTTAAGGTAAAACATCTAAAATCTAAGAGAGACTACGATGTACATTCAGTGATATATATAGATTGTAAAGAATATATACCAGCTAAGATAGATTATATTCTTACAGAGAAGAAGTATATGTACCTTATAGGTGATGAAATAGTCTTAGAGGTAATAACAGAAAACACTAGCAATACTTTAACTAAATATAAGGTTGAAATCAATGGCAGAGAAGTTGAAACTACGGAATTTAGTAATGATAAGAAGTTTAAACTAATTCCAAAATGTGCAGGAGTATATACGGTAAAAATATATTGTAAAAATATATTTAGTACTAAAGAGTATGATTGTAAAAAGGAATTGATTTTAGATGTATTACAAGGAGTTCCAGTAACTAACTGCAAAATAACCTTAGATAAAGAAGTAATAAAGTGCAATGAAGATGTTAACTTCTATGTGGAATGTGACGGTGGAAAAGATAATTTATATGAATTTTATTTAATGGAAAAGGGAGAATGGAAGCTAATACAAAAGTATAGTAAGAAAAATTATTATACCTTTATGCCTTTCTATAAAGGGTTTTATAAGATATTGGCATTATGTAAAAGCTGTTACTCTAAGAGTGCCTATGATGACTATTCCATTTATGAAATTCAGTGTAAGGAATAAGGCATCTTAAAAAAATAAATAAGTGAAAGATGCCTAATAAGGTATAAAGAAACAAGGGAGATGAAGTAATGAGTTACGATGTGGGTAGTGTTTATGGAGGAATAAATAACTATATAAACAGCATAGCTACAAATGGAAATACTAACAGTGGTATAGGTTCAGTGAACAGTGGAATTACTCAAAATCAATATGTTAACGGATTAGGTATTCTCAACGATACCTTAAGTTCTGGTACTGGCAGTGATGACCTTACTGGACTAATGAGCTTAGGTTTAATGTCAGGAAGCTTTGGTGGAGGTTCAGACAGCAACACTTCTTCAAGCACTAGTGGATTTAGTTTAATCATGGCATCTTTACTAAAGGCCATGGGTGAAAAAGAGAGACAAACTCAGCAGGGCATAGATCAAAATAATAGAGCTTATAATAGTACTTCTAATGGTATTAATGATATAAGCAATGTCATTGTAAGAGCTATAGGAGGAGTAACACCTTCCACAGTGGTAAGTGCTACAGGTACTGACTCTGAAAGAATTGAAAAAGCCATAGCAGATGCTTCAACTAAATATGGAGTAAATGCGAATTTAATAAGAGCTATAATTAAAACAGAATCAAACTTTAATCCTAATGCAGTATCTCCTGCAGGAGCTAAAGGATTAATGCAATTAATGCCTTGTAACATAGAGCACTATGGAGTTAATGATCCTTTTAACATAGAACAAAATATTGATGCAGGTACAAGACACATAAAGGATTATCTTAAAACCTATAATTATGACCTAAACATGGCACTAGCAGCATATAACTTTGGACCAGGAAATATGGCATCTAGAGGAATAAGTAACTCCAGTGATTTTTACAAACTACCATCAGAAACAAAAAATTATTTAGTGAAGATAAATAATTTAATATAATTAACTAAATCTTAAGCTAATGTTGAGCCTGTACTTATATTATTGATGCTCAGCCGTTTCGAAGCATTGATTTACTAGAGGATTTATTCAAGGTAAAATCTACAACACAACAACTCGTATGCACTCAAACAAGTTGTGTTGCTTAACGATTTTACCATTCATAAATCCTAAGTAAAGAAATGTTTTAGGAGGTTCTTCTAATAAATTAGAAGAACTAAGTTCGAATATCTAAATCAAAGATTTAGATTCTTACTTATACAAATGGCATTCGCTAACAATAATATTAAAGTACAGGCTCAACATTTTATAAAGATAAGTGAATAATTATTAAACAGCCTTGTTATATAGTATAATTAGTTTAAAATATTAGATTTATTTTTAAAGTAATGTTAAAATGGACTTTGGCTAATACTAATATTAGTTGATATAAATAAAGGATGGTATGATATGGAACGTTTAGATAAAATTTTAGGAAATTTAGGCTATGGAAGTCGTAAGGAAGTTAAGGTTAGTTGTAAAAATGGAGAGGTTGTTGTTGATGGAGAGGTTGTAAAGGACAGTTCAACTAAGGTTGATCCAGAGACTGCAGTTATTGAAGTAAATGGAGAAAGGGTAATGTATAGAAAGTATGTTTACCTACTTTTAAATAAGCCAGCAGGAGTTGTAAGTGCAACCTTTGATAATTATGATGAGACTGTTATAGATTTATTAGATCCAGAATATCAAGTTTTTGAGCCATTTCCAGTGGGAAGATTAGATAAGGACACTGTAGGATTCTTATTGCTTACTAATGATGGAGCTTTAAATCATAAGTTAATCGCTCCTAAAAACCATGTAGATAAGGTTTATTATGCAGAAATAGATAAGCCAGTAAATGAAAAGGATATTGAAAGTTTTAGAAAAGGTATTGTAATAGATGATGGATATAAGTGTATGCCAGGAAAGTTAGAAATTATTTCTTCTACAGAAGATGGTTCTGAAGTTTTAGTTACAATACAGGAAGGTAAGTTCCATCAAGTTAAAAGAATGTTTGAAGCTTTAGATAAGTCTGTTGTATATCTAAAAAGAGTTAAATTTGGTCCTATGGAACTGGATGAAACCTTAGAAGAAGGCGAATATAGGGAGCTTACTAAAGAAGAAATTGAAGTATTAAACAACTTATAGGGATTTATTAACTGTATATACATTAAATTGAATATAAAAGGTAATTTGGTGTAATGTGTAGAAAATATACAAAAAATATAGATAAGGTATAAATATTAACAATTAGTTTATATTTTTTATTATAAATTTACTTGAAAATTTATAAAATTATATATATAATATATATATAAATAGAATAAATAACCCCTTTTTATTTATACGTATAACCTAACCCCAAGGGTTATACAAGTTATTTTATGTCGAATATAATTGTATATTATTGCAAGGAAAAAACCCATTGGTTACCCCCGATGGGTTTTTTCTTGTAATAGAATTTATTTTTGGAAAACACATGTTTAAGAAGGTAAATATAGAAATTATATAGCATATACTGTAAACTATATAATATGTAAATATCTAATGTAAAAAACACATAACATTGATTTAATAGAGCAATAATAGTAAATAGGTATACTAATTATAAACAGAGTTCTTAGCTTCTTTGAAGCTTTAGAAATCGTTATCCAGGGACGTAGCAGCTCTTAACTCCAACTTTAAAAAAATGGGAGTATTAGAGATGGTAGTCATCGGATAAACGGAGTTCTTAGCTTCTGCGAGAGTTTTAGAGATGGTAGGCATTATATAAAAAATAGTATGTATTAAGAGGATATATTACGTAAAGATGAGAAAAGTTTGAAAGGAAGTGCATTATGAATATAAGAGAAGTACTTATAAGCTTTATGAAAGAAAAAGCTTATAAACCAATGAGTTTAAAAGAGTTGTCTAAAATATTTGGTATAGGTAAAAAAGAATCTAAAGATTTTTCAAACCTATTAAATGAAATGGAGAAAGATGGAGAAATAATAAAAAATAGAGCAGAGCTATATGGTATTCCAGAGAGAATGGGTATACTTAAAGGGATTTTTGCTGCTCACCAAAAGGGTTTTGGCTTTGTAATTGTAGAAGAAGATAGGCCAGATATATTTATCCCTGCCAGTAATGTAAATAGTGCCATGAACAATGACGTGGTGTTAGTTAAAGTATTAAAAGATGAAAACAACGGTAAGAAATCTGAAGGAGAAATTATCAGAATTGTTGAAAGAAAGAATAAAAAACTAGTTGGAACCTATGAAGATAGCAAAAACTTTGGATTCGTTGTACCAGATGATAAAAAGATAGGTCAAGACGTATTCATTTCAAAAAATGATAGAAATGGGGCAAAATCAGGTCAAATAGTAGTGGTAGAAATCACTAGCTGGCCAGAGAAAAGAAGAAATCCAGAAGGAAAGATTATTGAAATCCTAGGAGAAAAGGGAGATAAGGGAATAGATATCCTAACTATAATTAGAAAGCACAATCTTCCTGAAGAATTCCCATTACAGGTAGAGGAATATGCAGAAAGAATAGAAGATATGGTTCCTCAAAGTGAAATAGACAGAAGAAGAGATATTAGAGATGTGACTATGGTTACCATAGATGGAGAAGATGCAAAGGACCTAGATGATGCTGTTTCAGTAGAAGTTCTGAAAAATGGAAACTTCAAGCTAGGAGTTCATATTGCAGATGTATCACACTATGTAAGAGAAAATAATGTCCTTGATAAGGAAGCCTTTAAAAGAGGTACCTCTGTATACCTAATTGATAGAGTTATTCCAATGCTACCTAGAAAACTATCAAATGGAGTATGTAGCTTAAATCCAAAGGTGGATAGACTTGCTCTTAGTTGCTTTATGGAAATTGATCCTACAGGAAAAGTAGTAGACCATGATATCTTTGAAAGTGTAATAAAAACTAATGAAAGAATGACCTACACTGATGTAACTAAGATTCTTAGAGATGAGGATGCTGAAACTATAGAAAAATTTAAACACCTTCATGAAGACTTTAAGAACATGGGTAGATTATTTGAGCTTTTAAATAAGAAGAGATTATCAAGAGGTGCTATAGACTTTGATTTTGAAGAATGTAGAATAATCCTAGATGACACTGGTAAACCAATAGATATCCTACCTCGTGAAAGAGCCATTGCCAATAGAATAATAGAAGAATTTATGCTAATCTGTAATGAAACTGTAGCAGAGCACTTCTTTTGGCTTAATGCACCATTTGTTTATAGAGTTCACGAAGACCCAGATATGGAGAAGTTATTACACTTCAGCGAATTCGTATATAACCTAGGATATCATGTAAGATTTAAAGAAGATGAAATTCATCCAAGGGAGCTTCAAAAGATTCTAGAAAAGGTTAAAGGCAAGAAGGAAGAAACAGTAGTTAGTACCTTACTTTTAAGATCTATGATGAAGGCAAAATATTCCCATTTATGTGTAGGACACTTTGGTCTTGCTGCTAAATACTATTGTCACTTCACATCTCCAATAAGAAGATATCCTGACCTAGTAATTCATAGAATTATAAAGGAAATGATAAACGAAGGATTAAATTCTAAGAGAGAGAAGAGATTAAGAACCTTTGTAATAGATGCTTCAAAACAATCCTCTGACACAGAAAGAATGGCTGTGGATGCAGAACGTGAAGTAGATGACTTAAAGAAAGCTGAATATATGATGGATAAGATTGGAGAAGAATTCGAAGGAATCATATCCTCTGTAACTAGCTTTGGAATGTTCGTTGAACTTCCTAACACCATAGAAGGTTTAGTTCATATTAGTGAGCTTCATGACGACTACTATATCTATGATGAAAAGCATCTAGCTTTAGTTGGTGAGAGAACTAAGAATATCTACAGACTAGGAGATGAAGTTAAGGTAGTTTGCTCTAAGGTTGATATAGATGCCCACGACATTTACTTTGAAATAGTTAAACCACAAGTAGAAGAAGAGGAAGAAGAAATGTCCCTAGACATCAATGATTTAATTTTCGGAGAGTAAAATATAGTTAAGAAGAAAACTATAAGGATAAAAATTTAACATTATATAAGAAGAGATAAGATTTTATTTATTAAATTAAATATGATTTTATCTCTTCTTTTTTATGTAATTTGCTATAAATTAAGGGAAACAAATAAAAATATAGAATAAATTTACATAGAAGAGCATAAAAATCAAAAAAAGATTGTTAAAAAGTTAAACAAATCAGATAAATTTTTAACAAAGTACTAGTATTTTTAGAAAAAGGTGGTATACTAAAATTATAAATGTTAAATAAATAACAAAATTTAAAGTTTGTATTAGGGAGGTTCATATTATGGCACGTTTTACATTACCAAGAGATATATATCATGGAGAAGGAGCGTTAGAAACTCTGAAAACTTTAAAAGGGAAGAGAGCTTTCGTAGTTGTTGGTGGCGGATCTATGAAGAGATTCGGATTCTTGCAAAAGGTTGAAGACTACCTAAAAGAAGCAGGTATGGAAGTTGAATTATTTGAAGGGGTAGAACCAGACCCATCAGTAGAAACAGTTATGAAAGGTGCAGAAGCTATGAGAAGCTTTGAGCCAGATTGGATAGTTTCTATAGGTGGAGGATCTCCAATAGATGCAGCAAAAGCAATGTGGATATTCTATGAATACCCAGAATTTACTTTTGAACAAGCAGTTGTTCCATTTGGACTACCAGAATTAAGACAAAAAGCAAAATTCGTTGCAATACCATCAACTAGTGGTACAGCTACAGAAGTCACAGCATTCTCTGTAATTACTGATTACAAAGCTAAGATTAAATATCCATTAGCTGATTTCAATATAACACCAGATATAGCAATAATAGATCCATCACTTGCACAAACAATGCCTAAGACTCTAGTTGCTCATACTGGAATGGATGCTCTAACTCATGCTATAGAAGCATACACAGCATCACTAAGATCAAACTTTTCAGATCCATTAGCATTAAAAGCAATTGAAATGGTAAAAGAACACTTAATAGATTCTTATAATGGATGTGAAAAATCAAGAAACTTAATGCACGAGGCTCAATGCCTTGCAGGAATGGCATTCTCAAATGCACTACTAGGGATAGTTCACTCCATGGCTCATAAAACAGGAGCAGTATTCCACATTCCTCATGGATGTGCAAATGCAATCTTCCTTCCATATGTAATTCAGTACAACAGAACTAAATGTGAAGATAGATATGCAGACATAGCTAGAATGTTAAAATTAAATGGAAATACAGATTCAGAATTAACTGATTCATTAATAGAAATGATCAATGACTTAAATACAAAACTAAGTATTCCTCACTCAATGAAGGAATACGGTGTTACCGAAGAAGACTTCAAAGCAAATCTTGAGTTCATAGCTCACAATGCAGTACTTGATGCATGCACAGGCTCAAACCCAAGAGAAATAGACGACAAAACAATGGAAAGACTATTCGAATGCACTTACTATGGTAACAAAGTAGAGTTATAAGTGACACTCCAAATCTTTGATTTGGCCAGTGGAACTTACTCATTTGAACGAAGTGAGAAGGAGTTTCCTCTCGAGCAAAGCGAGAAAATAAATCTTTAATTTGTCATTGCAACATGGTAAAAAGGGGTTTAATTGCAATAGAGGGAGACAATAATTAATTTTAGTTAGTGGAAGAAACTCCACTGAAAAGTGGGGTTTCTTATATTATGTTATTAATTCTGTTGAACTAAGGTACAGCAGATTTAAAAAATATCCTTATATAATTCATCAAATCAAATCAAATCAACTTGGAAGAGTTGTCCAAAGTAGAGTTTAAAAAAATTCTACCGTGAGACAGCTCTTCTAAGTTCTACTCCAAATCTATGAGGAAATCCCTGAGACCCCCACAGCGCCAACAACTAGTTAAATAGTTACCTAGTTATATAGTTATATAGTAATATAGGTAACTATTTTCCTATATAAAAATAGAACTATTTAAAAAGTTTCCTATATATATTTTTTAAATTTTAAATAGTTAAAATGTAACTGTTCTCTAGGAAGCTTAGATGCAGTTATATCAAGGTATTAGCTAGGGAAGAACATAAACAGATTTCTAACCTTCAGAGGGAGTTTTTACTCCCTCTGAAGGTTAGAAATCGTTATCCAGGGACGTACCAGCTCTTTACTCCCATTTTAAAGAAGATGGGAGTATTAGAGCTGGTAGTCATCGGATAAAAACATAAAAAGCTAAAAACATGGGAATTGGAAAAATTGAATTAGTATGAAATTATTTTTATATGTCTATAACATTTTAAAAAATTAAAATTCATATATTTCAAGGTTAATAATTACAATATTTTTATTTTAGGTTATAATAAAAATAGGTTATACTATACAATACATTTTTAATTTAGTAAAATCACATGTATAATGAGAAAATTATATATTAATCATAAAAGTAGGTGAAAACATGGCAAAGAAATTAGGAACTAAAACTTTAGTAGAAAATAGAAAAGCAAGACACGATTACTTTATAGAAGAAGCTATGGAAGCGGGAATAGTACTTGTAGGAACAGAAGTTAAATCTATAAGAGCTGGAAAAGCAAACCTTAGAGATAGCTATGCAGATGTATACAATGGAGAAGTCTTCGTAAAAAATATGCACATAAGCCCTTATGAGCAAGGAAACATATTTAATAAAGATCCTCTAAGAGTAAGAAAACTACTTCTTCACAAAGGAGAAATAGATAAACTTTTAGGATTCACGGCTCAAAAGGGGTACACTCTAATACCACTTAGCTTATATCTTAAAGACGGTAAAGTAAAAGTGAACCTTGGAGTATGTAGAGGTAAAAAAGATTACGATAAGAGAGATGTAATGCTAGAAAAAGCAGCTAAGAGAGACATAGACAGACAAATGAAAGAAAAATATAGGTAAGAATCTAAATCTTTGATTTAGTTATTCGAACCTACTCATGGGAACGAACGTGAGCAGGAGTTTCCTTTGCACAATAGAATTTTGTTATGAAGTATGGGAAGTTTAAATAGGGGGAGCGGTAAAGGATGAAAAGAATAATTACCATTCAACATACTCAATCAGTGCATCACACCAATGGAATGATTGGCTCATGGACAGATTGGGATTTAACTAACCTAGGAAAAGAACAAGCAAATAACATTGGGATAAAACTTAAGGAAGAACTTTCAAAAGATAATGGCTATGTTATGTATTCTTCAGACTTAAAAAGAGCAAAACAGACTGCTGAAATTGTAGCAAAGCATTTAAGCTTAGAACCCATCATCAATGAAACTCTAAGGGAACGTAACCTTGGTTCTGCTGTAGGCAAAAGTGTACAGTGGCTTAGAGAAAATCAAACAGCATGGGAAAAGACAATTGATGATAGATGTATACCAGATGCTGAATCTAGAAGGGAAACTTGGAATCGTCTAGAACATTTCTACAATGATATAATGAGCAGTGAAGATAAGAATATAATTATTGTTTCCCATGGGGATACATTAAGTATTTTCAACGCTATGTGGTTAGGACTTAAACCAGATGATCTTAATAACTGTGATTTATTTGGATTTGCAGGTGGAGTTTCTCATTTTATAGAAGATGACAACGGAAAACATATCATAAAGAGACTAAGCGATATGTCTTATATAAAATAGTTTGAGCTACCTATATTCGATAAAATAAACTTATATTTGGTGCGAAAGTATCATTAAAAGTGGTACTTTTTTTACATATATAGATTTGCAAAATACCATATGTAGAATCTAAAGGAAATATGTCCATAAACACTATAAAATTTTTTACAAAACTTTACTTGCTATAAGGATTGATATTGTTTATAATGAATATACGTGGTAATCACTAATAATTACCACTACCTAACATGGGGGCGTACTGGTTTCGACGGGGGTACGTGACATATAGGAAGCGAGTAGAGGGAACTCATGGGCCCGCTTTAAAAAACTATGGGATTAAAGATAAACGCAGAAGACAATTTTGCATTAGCAGCTTAATATAGCCGCTCGTCCTACCTTTGAGTCCCACGGCTTAGGATAGGGCGCCGATTAGTGGGGAACCGAGCCATGGAAAGCTTTGACCATGGAACGGAATTTATGAAGCTACTGAAGTAGAAACCCGGTCTCTAGGGATTCTATGGAGGGAATGTTAAAATAGAGACTGCACTCGGAGATGCTTATGTGGAATGGCTTTCGGACAGGGGTTCGATTCAAAAGAGTCGCCTTAGAGAGTAATTTCTAAGTGAAAACTTGGCTTTATCGGTGAAACCGTAACAGATAGTGCTGACGGCAATACCGAGTGGTATGTGAAGAAATTCAACAGCCGTGTATCGACTTATAGGTTCCTAAGGAGTAATCTATGGAATACTAGGATAGAAGATATCAAACTAAACTATGCTTCTATAATACGCCAAGAGTCCTATACAGTATTCAAATTTAAAAGAGAATATTGGAAGAGGAGGAAAATATAGTCAGTACCTGCAGAGATGTAGGAAGTATATGTCCCCTCGCCTCCACCATAAAATCCACGACAGAAATGTCGTGGATTTTTTCCATTTATTTAGGTTTAGGATTATTTATAATGAAGCGTATCTGTGGAGAACCAAATAAATAGGAAAAAATAGAGGTGCGATAATTAGAAAAGATAGTTAACTTTTATATTAAGTTTTGCTGTCTTTTTTATTAGACTTCCATTGATAAGTTTTAGTTGACAAAATAAAGTGTATAAGATGGTAGATTTGCATGCTGTGGTTAATTTTTGCTATACTATTTATTGTTAATTGAGTATTGAAAAACCAGTAGTTCTAATGATGTGAATGATGCCTATGAAATAGATTGCAATAATAGAAGTATTTTGACAGATTTAATTCAAGTATTTTATTTTCAGGAATTTATTTTAATAGTGTATAAGATTTGACTAAGAATGATTGGCATTCTTAATAAACTAAGAAAAGGAATACAGGAGGTGATTTTTTGAATTTTAAAGTAGTATCTGCTAAAAACAAGTGTACTGAAAAAGATATTGTTTATTTGGAGGAGAGTATGTGGGATGATTGGTTTACATACTCAACGCTTTATACAATGCACTATATAGATAAAAAAGGAATACATTATAATATTGGCGGGGTGAAAATTGGCCAACGAGGGCAGACGGGAAGAAGACCAGAATTACCAGCTTCATTTACAGAATTAGATGACAGATTCTTTTCATTGGGCTTAAGCGATAATTATTATGAAAATCTAAATAAACTTAGTGAAAAGAGCGATAAAAGAGAAAAAATTCTAACAAGCTTGAATGATATAGCAATAGATTTAGATTTATTTGAAGCGGTGAAGTCATTAGATGTTACACAGACATCATTATTAAGAGATAAAACAGTAAGCACTATAAAAGGGCAATATAATAGAATGGCAGGTGGAGGAGCTAGGTTAACAGATTATGAATTTAGTTATTTTCCTGTTAATTGTAGTAGCGATAAAGAAAGTGAAAAAATTAAGTTAGAATTTGACGTGGTTCCTGAAAAAATGCCGCCAACCAATATTCATGTTTTAATAGGAAAGAATGGAGTTGGAAAGACAACTTTATTGAAAAATATGTTACGTTCTTTGGAATCGGATGAAGAAAACGCAAATTATGGTGAAGTTGATATGGGGTGGTCTCATAGTTTTGCCAATATAGTGTTCATATCCTTTAGCGCATTTGACGAATATATAAAAATTGAGGATGAAGTAATACCTTATCTACATATTGGGTTGTCAAAAGAAGACGGTGTGAAAAATTATGATGAACTATCTAAAGAATTTTCTGAAAGTTTGTATATGATTACAAAAGGAGTTAGGAGAAAGGTATGGCTAGAGGCAATATCAATTCTAGAATCAGACAATACATTTATTAAACTAAATATAAAAAGATGGTCGGAAGTAAATTATGAAGAGCAGGAAGTTAAGGCTCTAATGATGAGAAATCCGTTAATGGAAAATGAAAAGCGTAGAGAGCATAGAGAAAGAATAGAAAAAATCATCTTTACGAATGAAGTTTCTCCCAAATTCAAAGAATTAAGTTCTGGACACAAAGTTATTTTACTTACAGTAGCAAAGCTTGTAGAAACTGTTGAGGAAAAGACTTTGGTTTTGATTGATGAACCGGAAGAACATCTGCATCCACCACTTGTTTCTGCATTCACAAGAGCATTATCAAACTTGCTGATTTATAGAAATGGAGTAGGAATAGTAGCGACCCATTCTCCTGTAATAGTGCAAGAAGTACCCAAAAAATGTGTTTGGATACTTAGAAGGTCAGGAAATGAGTTAGTAGCAGACAGACCACAGATTGAAACATTTGGAGAAAACTTAGGTATACTTACCAGTGAAATCTTTGGATTTGAAGTTACTAATTCAGGATTCCACAAAATGCTTAACGATACGGTAGCTAAAAAATCAGATTAAAAAAGTGCATTAAAAGTATTTAAAGGCGAATTGGGAGAGGAAGGAAAAGTAATGCTTAGATCTCTTATGTATGAGAAGGAAGAGGGCGAGGTTGATTTGGATGATTAAAGTGAGTAAACCAGATTATGAACAAGATAAAATAGTAAATGTCTGTACTTCTAATATGAGATATGGAACTAGATTAAATAATATTTTGTATAGTAAAAACACAATTGAGAAGGAAAGCTTAAACTTTGATAAGCTTGCTACTAATGGGGATTTATCATCGATTAGTACACATGAATTTGTATCTGGCGGAGCTACAAAAGAAGATATGGTATGGCTATATGATAATAAATTTGTTAAAGATGGTGGCAGAAAGTATTATGACAAGATCATGGTTCTACCTAAAAATGGAATATGTCCATTGTGTGGAAAACGAACTGTATCCACATTGGATCATTATTTGCCTAAGACACAATATCCTACATACGCAGTGACACCATTTAATTTGGTAGCAGCATGCTCTGATTGTAATAAAGCAAAAAGTGATAAAGTAATAACATCAAGAGAAGATGAAACAATACATCCGTATTACGATGATTTTGATGATGAAGTTTGGATAAAAACAAATCTTATTGAAGAATTTCCAATCGGTTTTAATTTTGTGGTGTACAAGCCTGACTCATGGACTGAGGAAAAATTCAAAAGAGCCAAAAATCATTTTAATACTTTTAAATTAAATAGATTATATTCATCACATGCGTCAGAAATATTTGCACCATATAAAATCCAGTTAAAAAGACTCTACGGTCGGAGAGGTGATATTGCAATAAAAGAAGATTTAGAAGATCGTATCGAATCAAATAAAGAAATAAGACTTAATTCATGGGAAGCTTCAATGTATACAGCGCTGTTAAATAGCAAATGGTTTTTTGAAACTTACATTCCGGCTGAAATAATATAATTAGATTTGAATGCTTTTAATATTAGAATCATACTGATTAAAAGCGGCAGTCAGGTTAAAGGCTAGAGCTAAAACTGCTATATAAAGTTAAAGTGATGGTAACAAGGAAACTCCAATAGGATAAGTGAAAAAACATTATTTGCATCCAAATATATGTTATATATGCCAACAGAAGAAGAATTAATTAGAGAGATATCTAAAGAACGTGAAAGATTTGAATTAGAAGATAAACTTAGGGAGGAATAAGCGATGATTGAGGATATAATAAGAGAAAATGAAAAGATTAAAATAAATGATAAAGAGATTACAGTCTTAAAAGAGTATTTTCCAGGGTGTTTTAAATTAGATGGTAGCTTTGATGTTGAAAAGTTTACTAATATCATAAAAGAAAAAGTAGATATATCAAAGGAAGGATATGAGTTAAATTTCTTAGGTAAAAGTTATGCAAAGTTATTGGCATCTATTGATACTACTACAATTATTAAGCCGGATTTAGAACATAACGAAATAAATATAAATAAACAAAGTGAAAACATATATATTAGTGGAGATAATCTAGATGCTTTAAAACATTTATTAAAGTCTTATGCAAAAGGTATAAAGTGTATCTATATTGATCCACCATATAATACTGGGAGCGATGGGTTCGTATACAATGATAGATTTAATTTTACAAAAGAAGAAATAATTAATCATTTAAGCATTGATGAAGCACAAGCGGAAAAAATAGTTGATATGACAAACAAAGGGCATGCATCGCATTCTGCATGGCTTACATTTATGTATCCAAGGCTATTATTAGCAAGAGATTTATTAACAGATGATGGTGTGATTTTTATATCTATAGATGATAATGAACAAGCTAATTTAAAGTTAATATGTGATGATATATATGGGGAAGAAAACTTTGTTGCAAACGTAGCTTGGAAGCATACACAACAAAGTAAAAATGATGAAGTATACTTTTCAAGACAGTACAATGCATTACTAATATATCGCAAATCAGACAAAACAAAAGGATTTAAGTTTAATAGAACAGAAAAGGATAATAAGAATTATTCTAATCCAGATAATGATATTAACGGAGCATGGAGAAGTGGAGATGTAAGAAGCCCTAATTATAGGAAAACGCTATGCTATGATATTATTACACCTTCAGGTAAAACAATTTCACCACCACAAAATGGGTGGAGATGGTCTGAAGATACATTAAAAGAAAAAATAATTAATGGAGAAATTATTTTCAATAAAGATGAAACTAATATTGTAAGGAAGATTTATCTAAAAAATCAAGAGGGTAGAACACCAGAGAATTTTTGGGATGGGGATGAGTATGGGACTACTAGAATGGCAAATGCTGAACTAAAGGAACTATTTAATGGAGAATCACCTTTTGAAACTCCAAAACCAACACAACTTATAATGAAGGTGATGGAATTATTAGGGGATAATTCGGATTATACTGTATTAGATTTCTTTTCAGGTTCGGGTACTACTGCTCATGCAGTTATCAAGATGAATAAACAAGATGGTGGAAAAAGAAAGTTTATACTTGTACAAGTATCTGAGGAAATAGCAGAAAATAAGGTAGCATACAAGCAGGGATATCGTAGAATTGATGAAGTCGGAATTAATAGGATAAAATTATCAGCTAATACATTTAAGGAGTATGCTGAAGATATAGATTTAGGGTTTAAGCATTTTGAGTTGGTGGATGTAAATAATAATACATTAGATAAATTAGAAAGATTTGATAAAAATGCTGCATTAGATGATAAAGATATAGTAGATAGTTTTGGAGTGGCAGCTATATTAACAACATGGTTAATAAGAGATGGATATGGATTTGGTGCTATTGTTAAAGAGATTGATTTAGGTGGATATATTGCTTACTTAAGTGGAAAACATTTATATATGATTAACACAGGGATATCAAATGATAATATTAATAATCTATTAGAAAGATATGAAGGGGATGGAGGTTTTAACCCTGAGAATATAATTTTATTTGGATATAGCTTTTTAGGTTGGACTCAAATAGAGATGATAAAGAATAATGTAAGATTACTTAATGATAGTGAAAAGAATCTTAAAGTAAATGTAGTTACACGTTATTAGGGGGGATGCACAATGGATATTATATTAAAAAGTAACCTACCCCATCAGGATGGTGCAGTAAATGCAATAGATAATGTTTTAAATGATGTTAACATAAATAAACCTATGTTTTCACATATGAATCCAAGTATAGAGCTTACTAGTGAGCGATTGAAAGATAATATTAGAGAGGTTCAAAAGCAAGTACATCCTGAATTAAGAGGAAGTAGTGAGATAAGTAAGTATTTAAATTTAGATATAAAGATGGAAACAGGTACAGGGAAAACTTATGTATATACTGAAACAATATTTAAGCTTCATGAAAATTATGGATTTAATAAGTTTATCGTAGTAGTCCCTTCATTGCCAATAAAAGCAGGGGCTGAGAATTTCCTTTTGTCACCGTATGTAAAGAGACATTTTAAAGATACTTGTAAGTATAATTGTGAAATAGAACTTAATACAGTGGAGTCGCTAAAGAAAAAGAAAGGGAAGAACTTTTTCCCTTCAGCAGTTCGTGAATTTGTTAGTGGATCCAATCAAGTTTCAAACAAAATCTATGTATTATTAGTAAATATGCAACATTTAAAAGAAAGTAAGAATGGCATGCTTACAAGAGATGATTATGACTATGCAGTTGAAGGATTTTATAAGCCTACAGAGGCAATACAATCAACAAGACCAATAGTAATAATTGATGAACCACATAGATTTACTAGAGGGCAAAAGACTTTTGAGTTTATAGAGGAGAATCTTAAGCCACAAGTAATATTACGTTTTGGTGCGACCTTCCCAGATAATGAAATAAAGATTGGGAAAAGCAAGAAATTGGTAAAGGATTATCATAACTTAATTTACAATTTAACAGCAGCTGAAGCTTTCAATCAAAACTTAATAAAGGGAATTAGTAAAGAGCATTTAGAACCTATAAGTAATAGGAATGATAAAGTGAAGATTACATCTATTGATAATAAGAAATCAGTAAACCTACAATATATTAAGGAAAAGAGTAAGGTTAAAGTACACACACTTGAGAAGAATGACCCGTTATCTATTGTAAGTCCAGAATTAGAGGGGATTTCAATAGTAGGAATAGGTAAGGATTTTATAGAACTATCAAATGGGCAAGTTAAATATAAAGGTGAAGAGTTTAGTACAGATAATTATTCAACATCTTATCAGGAACAAATGTTAAAGTTAGCAATAGAACGTCATTTTGAGGTTGAAAAAGAAAACTTTAATAGAAAGTTTAAGATAAAAACATTAGCATTATTCTTTATAGATGATATATATTCATATAGAAAAGATGATAATAGTGAAAAAGAAAATTATTTAAAGAACATATTTGAAAGGTTATTACTTCAAAAAATTGATGATGAGTTAAAGGATATGGGTGAAAATGGAAATCAGGAGTATAAAGAATATTTACAGGCATCTAAAAGCAATATCGGTGCAACTCATGCAGGTTATTTTTCAAAGGATAATGATGATTCAGATGAAGCTATAGCTCAAGAAGTTAATGAAATATTATTTGAAAAGGAAAAGTTATTAACTATACGTAATGAAGATGGAAGTTTTAATACCAGAAGATTTCTATTTTCAAAATGGACATTAAAAGAAGGATGGGATAATCCTAATATCTTTACTATAGCAAAGTTACGTTCGAGTGGAAGTGAAAACAGTAAATTGCAAGAAGTAGGTAGAGGATTAAGGCTTCCAGTAGATGAGAATGGTAATAGAATATCAAATGAAGAGTTCTTTTTGAACTATATAGTTGACTTTACAGAGAAAGATTTTGCAGAAGAACTTGTAAGACAAATAAATAGTGACTTACCACAGATAACTAAGCTTACTAATGAAGATATTGAAAAGGTTGCAAAGAAATTAAATAAAGAGGTTAATGAATTATTTATAGAGTTAATATCCAAGAAGTATATAGATATGGATAAGAATGTTATTGCTGAAAATAAAGAAGAATTTTATAAAGAGTATCCTGACTTCATCGGTGGCGTCAACAAAGGAAAAGTGAATAATAATAACAAAGAAAAAGCTGTTGAAGTTAAAATAAGAAAAAGTAGATATAGTGAATTAAAAGAGTTATGGGAACTGCTAAATCAAAAATATATAATTCAATATGATCACATTGATAATAATGTAATAATTGATGCCTTGGTCAATGTAATGCAAGAAGGTGTATTTGGAGAGTTGGGAATCAAAAGTGATAGGCAAAAAGTTAGGGGAAGTTCAGAAGGTATGGTTATAGAGGAAAGTGCTGGAGTTTATTACACAATAGAGAAGGAATTACCATACAATGAGTTTTTAATAAGAATAAGCAATCAAACCAATATACCAATCACATTAATAAATAAGGCTATGATTAGATTCTCAGAAAATAATGTAATAGAGGATAGATTTATAAATGAAAGTTCAGTAGCTAATATTATAAAAGGATTTAAAGAGTGGAAATCTAATAATTTACAAGGAAGATTTAATTATAGAAGGACTTCACTTCCTGTACATCCAACATCATTAACAAACAAGGATGGAAGTGTAAAAGATGTAATAAAGCAAGGTAGAGTGGGTACTAAAATAGTTCCAGGTGAAGCTACTAGCAAATACTTATATGATTTAGTAGCATATGATTCACCATTAGAACATGAAAATATACAGACTGAGATAGATGAAGTAGTAGTATTTGGAAAGATACCTAGAAATAGTATTAGAATACCGACTATTAATGGTGGAACATATAGTCCAGATTTTATGTATGTAGTAAAGAAAAAAGATGGAACTAAGGAGCTTAATATTGTTGTTGAAACAAAAGATGTAGAAAATAAAAAGGATTTAAGAGGTGTAGAAGCTGATAAAATTACTAGTGCAGAAGTATTCTTTAATCAACTTAAGATAGATGGTTATGATGTTAAGTTCAGAACACAGTTAAACAATAAAAAGGTTAAACAAATAGTTGATGAAGTACTGAAATAGTTTCAAAATATAAGAGGGTGGAGAATATGATAGGATTAGATTATGGAGTGAAGCCAACTATAATGCTTATTGGAGATATTGAGTTTCCACAATTAATTACTGATGCTGTAATAGCAGGGGTAGGATATATTAGTATACCATTAAAATCAAGTGACTCTACACCATTAAAGATAGCATTAATGTTCCAAGATAGAATAAAGGGAACTAAAGTAATGAATAGATTTTTAGATTGGATAAAGTCATCTAATGGAAACATGAATGCTTTTGGATTAGATATTATAGAGAAAAATGATGGTGCGTATTTATTATGTATATATCAAGAACATGAGGTGCTTCTAGATAGACTTATGCCAAAAGAGGTAAGAGAATGGATAAATCCTTTATTACAAGTTGTGGTGCATCATAAAATTATTGATAAAAGAAGTGAGCATTATTATATGTTTAAAGAGGCTTGTAGGTTTAGTGAGTGCCATATATATGGGGCGGACAAAAGTGGAAGGTTAATATCTGTTAATGATTATATTATAAAAGATAATATAAAGTTTTATAAAGAAGATGAGGTTTCAGAGGATTCTTTTTTATATTCATTTAAAGGAATCAATTCAAATGTTGGTGTAAAAGAGGATATGTTCAAGAGAAATAATAATTTTGAGTTAATTGAATCTAGAAGAATAAATAGTATTAAATATTTTTTTCCAATAACATACAATGAAATTATTAATGGTAGATACTTTGAAAAGGTGTTAGAGGAGTTAGAAGGGCAATTTGAAAAATCCATAATAATACAAGCGATTTGCAATATTGTGTTAGAGTATAGGGTTATAGAAGATAATATAGATTTAGACAGAAATTCATCTATAGATTGGATACAATACTTAGTTAATAATTATGAAACACCTAAAAGTAAGTTTCCAGAAGATGAGATATACACATGTGATGATATTTTACAGCAAATTATAAAAGATGATGAATATTTAAAAGGTATAAGAGGAGAAGTGAAAGATGGGAGAGTTAACAATAATACAACAATTTAGTGCATGGGTTTCAGAAAATTGGGCAGTATCAGCAATAGCAGGAGGGGTATTTTGGGATGTAATAAAGGGACAATTATTAATACCATTTAAAGCTAAGTTTGGTAAGTATTTTAATAATGATAAAGAAGTAGAAGAATATCTTCAAAAAATAAGTGAAACTGAAAGTATAAATAAAAAGAAACCTATTAGAGATATAGAAGATGTATATGAAGATGTTACTCAAAAGGATTTACCAGATAAATTTATTGATGAGTTAAAAGAGTTTCTAATTAGCAATAATGATAAAGTTGAGATGATGAATAAACAAAGTGGGGATTTTACAGGATTAAATCAACAAGCAGGAAGAGATATAAATAATGTAAAAGGATCACAAACTATTATAAATTATGGTAGGGAATAAGTTATGAATAATAAATATATGTATGCTGGGAGAGATATCAATAATGTTATAGGTCCACAATACATTATTAATAATCCTACATTTAAATCTTCAAGTGAAGATTTAAATGTAGAGTTTGTTCTAGAGCACATTGCAAGTATAAACTACCTTGATGAATTAAAGCAGAGGCTTAGTAATAAGATATTAATTAATAGAACTGAGATAGTAGAAGAAGTAAAACAGCTATTAGTTAATTTTGATAGTTTATTAATATATGGAGAGCCAGGTATTGGGAAGACTACTTTAGTAGCAGGGATTGATGTAAGTAAGGAAATATTATATATATCATTGAGAGATAGAAGTATAAATGAAGTTTTAGAGTATTTAATCAGTTATTATGGACTACAATTTAACAAGAATGAAGATATTTTCTTGATGCTGGAAAGTCTTATGAGTAGTAGTGAAACCTTATTCATATTTGATGACTGTGAGAGCAATAGTGACGTTGTTAAAAGGTTAGTAAGGCTTACTAAATATAATAATAAGTTTTTGTATTTATCAAGAAAAACAAGTGTATTTAATGGTATTGATATTTGCAAATATGAGTTAAGGGCAATGGAAAAAAAAGAAGTTAAGGAATTTGTTAATACTTCTTTGAAACAAGATTTAGATAACTCATTGGTTGATGAATTGTATGTAAAATCTAAGGGAAATCCATTGTATTTATACTACTATGTAAACTTTAGTATAGATCCATTGCCAATTGGATTAGAAAGCTATCAGCAAGCATTATGGGATAATCTAAATTCAGAACAACAGGAGACATTATCATGTATAGCAATTACAAATTTCCCTATATGTAAGGAGGTATTAATGGAGTCAGTATATAGGCTAACAGAAATAAAGAGTTCATTAATGCAGTTCCAAAAAAAGATAATAGGTATTCAGTATCTGTTAAATACTAAAAATGGAGTATACGATATCTTTCATCCATTATTTAAAGAGTATATATTACAATATATTAGTGATTGTGGAATGATAAATGAATATGAAACTATTGTTGGAGAAAGTGCAATTGAAAAAAAAGATATTGTAGAGGGAACATTACTTTTATTAAATAAAGATAATGAGATTATTGATAAATATCTATTACCAGTTGGATTGAAATTATACAATTATAATAAAATAAGTAAGGCTATTAGAGTAATGGAGACTGCGCTAGTAAGATATGAAAAAGATGAAGACTATTTAGAGTATTATGCACATACTAATTATCATATTAGTATAATATATAATGATATCAATCATAAAGATAAAGGGTATGAATGTATAAATAAAGCAATAAATATATATAATGATTTTCAGGATAAAAAAGGATATCTATTATGTATAGTTATTAAAGCTGTTATTCTTGCTGATGAAGGAAGAAAGGAAGAAGCAGAAGAATTAATATCAGAAATAGATGCATATAGCTTTGAAGATGATGAGTTAAAAGCATACTTGTATATTAATATGTCAAAAATACAGCTTACATTTAATCAATATGAAAGCGCGGCAATAAATGCCCAAAAAGCTTATAATCATTTTATAGCATGTGGAAATAAAGAGGGAGCAGTAAAAAGTTTGCTTAATTATTCAGGAGCATTGGCTAATATAGACCAAGAGAAATTAGCTACTGAGTATCTAGAAATGATATTAGAAGATAACGAAATAACCAAGAATAAGATTATTAAAGCATCTTTAATGAATAATCTTACATCATGTTATAGGAAGAACCATGAATTTGAAAAGGCAATATCAACTTGTAAAGAATCAATAGATATAATGAATAATTTAAAGCAATACTCTAAACTAGCTATGAACTTTTTGAATTTGGGTAATATTTATAGAGATTTAGAAGACTGGGATGAGTGTGAAGCTACGTATACAAAAGGAATCGAGGTAGCAAAGGAACATAAAGTTAATAGGGAAATTGGAAGGGGCTATGAATTGATGGCCTCAGTTAGATACATGCAGGGGAAGTATGAAGATTGTATAGAATATGCACAAAAATCAATTGAAGCAAGTAATTTAGTGAATGATGACTTTAGGGTTGCAGAAGCATATATTGAAATGTCTAGAGGATATTTTAAGTTAGGACAAACAATACCATATATTAATTGCATTGAACAAGCCAGCAATCATTATGTTAAGGAAAATTTCTATGACGAGGCTCTTGAATACTTAATAAAAGTTATAGAGTATTATGATGCTAATTATAATGATATAAAAGTTAAAGCGTGTTTAGAGAAATTTACGTTCATAGTTAATAGAAAAGATGAAATAGATTATAGCTTAATAAATTGTAATTTAATAGATACTTTTAAAGTTAATGAATCTAGAAATGTTATAGTTGATATATATTACTCTACTGTAATAAGAGTTTTGAATAAGGATAAATATCTGAATACAATGCAATTGTTTAATGGCTTTATAGCTGCGTGTAAAAAGAATAATAATAAAAGAAGTAAAGAGGTATTTATAGATATCATAAATAGGCTAGTTGAGAAGTCAAAAGAAAATAATTCGTGGAGCAATATACTTGCATTTCTAATTGAAGATTCAGAAGAGTTAATGTTGATAAAGGATATTGAAACTGTTATAAATAATTTGAAAAAACATATGGCTGATATATATATTAGAAAATGTGGGCAGACAACATATGTTTTTACTTTGTATTGGAAGAGTGGTATATATATTCAATATTGTAGTGAAGCTACTGAGTTAATTAATATTAAGGTTTCATTAGCATTATATTTAATAACTAAGGTTAATGAAGATTATATTATGTCAGGTATTGAGGGGAGAAAGAATAAATATGTAGACTTTAATGTGATGGATTTTAAATCATTAAGTGAATCTATTGAAGATAAGGAATATATTAATGATAAATCATTTAAAGAAATGCCAGTTGTAGTAACTTCAGGTGTAACAAGTGAGGTATCTACGTATATCATATTAGGACAAGAGTATGGAGATAAAGATCTTGATGAAAATAGTATTAAGTTTAATGCTTTTACTTATATATTAATGAACATATACGTCCAACTTAAAAAAAGGGTAGGGGGTGAGGATTTAATGAAATTAACTGAAAAGGAAGCTGTTGATTCAAGAAAGTTTGTTGAGCATTTAACTTATAGAAAAGTAGAAGAATATAGCGACAAGTGGAATATACAACCATTAAATATAATTAGGCAAGATACAAAATAATGCTCTTAAAGAGCTAATATTAAGTTTGACTATTAGTGATATAATCTGACTGGATTTAACAATTAGATTATATATGCCTTTATTTGGTAAGTCTATAATTATCAATATATATTGTACATTTGAAACGGTAAGGCTCGCCTCCACCATGGAAAATAGCTACATCAGCTCTAATCTGATGTAGCTATTTTGCATTAATAAATTCCTCATAAAATCTCTCCTTTTTAGCAAGTTGTTCATCTGTATACCTGCCATTCCTAGGGGTAAGAGATTTATACTGAGTTATTATCATCTTTGCACGTTTTCTTTTAGATTCTATAATTAAGTAAGGATAAATATCTTCTAGTAATTTAATAGCATTATTATGTTTAATTACAAATGAATAAGATAATTTATGTTTTTCAGGATTATAATTTTTTTATTTATTATTACTCCATATCCAATGGTGTCTTTTAGCCAAGTTAATAATTCTATAGTAGTGGAAGCGATTGATACGCAGTGAGCAGGATATTGATTTGTGTGAAATCGCTGTAACATAATACTTCCTTCTCCATCAATTATTCCAGCTATATATGCTTTTTCTATTTCTGTCATTTAACCACCTCTATAGTTAGTATTTACTGGTTTCTCAATATTATCAGAAATAAATGAAATAAAGTATTAATTTTTTATGATAATAGATCATTAAGAGTATAAGTAAAGTCAGCTACTAATGTAGCAAATAAATAGATTCTATTAAAATGAATAAAGATACCGTATAGAATGGGTTAACACTATTAATTATAACTATCTCAAACCACAATTAAAAATGATATAATTAATACATGAAAAAATTTAAATTATTTAATATATAAAAATAAAAAAGTATATTAATGAGGGGTTAAAATGAGTGATATAGTTGTTTCATTAACAGATATACAAAAGCTTAAGGAAGAGCTGAGTACATTGAATGAAGAGTACATAAAATTATATGAGAAGATGGAAGATTTAAAAAAGGAAAAAGAATATTTTGAGAGCCTTTATATGTGTAAACTAGGGGCTTTGATATTCTTAAGATTTGAAAATGAAATTAAGTATAGAAGGTTAAAGAAGAAATTAGCATTGATAGTTAAAAGTAAAAATAAAGGTGAAGAAATTAATATTGAAGAAATAGAAGGCATTTTAGAAGAAGAGCTAGCAGAGTTTTATGAAAATTTAGAGGAGCTGCGTAATAATTTAAAGAATTCTAGAGAGTTTTTCGAACTTCCAACATTAACGAATGAGGAAGTAAAAAAGGTTAAAGAGATATTTAGGAGTTTAGCTAAAATACTGCATTCCGATGTAAATAGAGGTTTAAATGAAGAGATGATGGAGTTGTGGCTTAAGGTTAAAGAAGCGTATGAGAATAATGATTTAATCACATTAATAATTCTTGAGGGAATAGTAAAGCATAATGAGATTAAAGAAGATATTAAGATAACTTCTATAGAAGAAAATATAGTGGTATTAAAGAAAAAGATTAATGAATTAAAGAAGTTTATAGATGAAGAAGAAAATAGCTTTCCTCTAAATATAAAAGAGATTATAGATGATGATGAGTATATTAAAGAGAAAAAGCAGGATATAACTAATGATATACATGAGTATGAAATAATGATTACAGATGTTGAAAAGAGTATTTGTCAGGTATTAAAGGAGTAGAGTTATGGATAAATCAATAACAAGCTATAGTGGTGGAGGGAAAATAGCCAACATAATTGAAACAGGTGGACTAGCATTGCCCTTTGAAAATACTATATATCTTCAATCTGTAAGGGTAGCTGGAATGAAATACTATGTAAAGGATGGGTTTATTTTATTAGAGGGAGAAAAAATAAAGTTAAAAAGGGAACCTGATAATGTATATGATAAATATGCTATAGAATTATTTACAGTAAAGGGTGAAAAGATAGGTTATATACCAACAAAAACAAATAAAATATTTGCAAGACTTATGGATGGAGGAAAAATGTTAACAGCTGAAGTGAGAACTGTGGATTATTACTTTGAAAAATTACAAGAGGTGTGGATAAGAATATTTTTAAATGATTTATAGTTTTAGAAGTTAAATTAATCATTGTGAAATATAGTGGGAGTTGCTAGAGTAGTGTCTATTAGTTTATGATAAAATTTGTGAAAGATAAATCATTGAAAATCATTTCAAAATAATATTATGCTAAGTTTGTTTTAAATACATAAAAAAATATAGTGTTTATGGAGGAAAGCTAAATGCCAAGATATGATTGCTTAATAGTAGATGATGAGGAGGCACTGTCTCAAAGTACCTGTGAGTTTTTCAACATGTTCGGCGTAAAAACCTTTTGGGTATCAGATAAAACAGCATGTTTTGATTTTTTATTGAAAAATAAGGTTGATTTAATATTGCTGGATATCAATCTAGGACAATCCTCAGGTTTTGAAATTTGCAAAGAATTGAGAACAACAATGGATACACCAATTTTATTTATTAGTGCTAGAACAAGTGATGATGATGTCCTTTTGGCATTAAACATTGGTGGAGATGATTATATTCAAAAGCCATATTCCCTAAATATACTGATGGCAAAGGTTAAAACTGTTTTAAAAAGGTATAAGTCTAACTATGCGAGTACTGTAAGTTTTGGTAGATTTTCTATTGATTTAGATATGGAAAAGCTTATGGTAGATGGTAGGGAAGTAAAATTAAAATCAATGGAATATAGATTGTTATCATATTTGGTTAAAAACAAAAACCGAACCATTTCAAAAGATGAGCTTTTTCAAAAGGTATGGGGCGATGCAATTACAGGGGAAGGAACCTTGAATGTACATATAAGAAGACTTCGTGAGAAGATTGAGAAAAATCCTAATGAACCACAGTATATCAAAACTGTTTGGGGCACTGGATATGTCTTTGAGATGGGAGCTTCATATGAACATTAAAAGAATAGTAGTTATAAGTATCATTGTTCTTTTAACTTGTACAAGCATCACATTTTTTGCGTTTAAATATAAAGGAAAAACTGAAATTGAAGTGCCTAAGGTAAATGATATTGCTCAGTCTATTGCAAAGGAATGGGACAGTCTGGAATATGCAGAGTTGCCATGTATGAGCTATAAATTAGATTACGTAGTACTGGACAATGAAAATCGTTTTATCAAAGCTACAAGAGATGGATTAAACAATGATTTAAGTTCAGCAATACGTAATAGGGACACTATAGTTGATGTGAAATCTCAGGATAAGGTACTCGGAAAAGTAATAATATATAATAATACAAATAATGAATGGATAAAATTTAGAAATTTACTTCTTATTTTTACCCTTTGTGTAATAATAGTTGCTGCAGTATTTTGCAGCGTATATTTAGTTTTTATTGACAGGTATATTCTATATCCCTTTAGAAAACTCCAAGGCTTTGCACGACATGTTGCAGAGGGAAATTTGGATATGCCTCTAGATATGGACAAAAATAATTTCTTCGGTGCATTTACAGAAAGCTTTGACCTCATGAGGGAGGAGCTTAATAAGGCAAGGGAAAATGAAAGGCTTGCTAATCAAAGTAAAAAAGAACTTGTCGCTTCACTGAGTCATGATATCAAAACCCCAGTGGCGTCAATAAAGGCTGTTACTGAAGTTATGCATGTTAAGACTTCCGATGAAAACCAGAGGAGGCAGCTGGATATAATTAATTCAAAGGCTGATCAGATAAATACATTAATAACAAATATGTTCAGCGCCACACTAGAGGAATTGCAGGAGCTAAAGGTTATAGTCACTGAGCAATCTAGTCAGGTTCTATATGATTTGATTAGGGCTGCAGATTATAATTGTAAAGCAAATATTGGAGGCATTGCTGAGTGTATAATTTTAGCAGATGGGTTAAGGTTATCTCAGGTTGTTGACAATATAATCAGTAATTCCTATAAATACGCAGGAACATCTATTTATGTTTCTTCAGTTATTAGGGGTAAATACCTTGAGATAGGATTTAAGGATTATGGTAGAGGAGTTTCTGAGGAGGAGCTACCTTTAATATTTAATAAGTTCTATAGGGCTAAAAACTCTAAGGAAAAGGGAGGCACTGGATTAGGACTTTATATTTCTAAGTATATGATGGAAAAAATGGAGGGAGACATTTACTGCGAAAACTCAGTTGATGGATTCACTGTGTTGTTAAAACTTTTAATTGCCTAAAAATTTAAGAACTTAAAAGATTTAAGGATTAGTTAAGGATTGGGTAAAGACCTGTTAAGGAATTTTCAACTATAATAGGACTGTAAGTAAAACAGTCTTATTTTTTTATTGAAAGGGATGTTATCATGGGGAATGTTATTATATCAACAAATAAGCTCTGCAAGACATTTTCAAACGGTGGAATGCAACAGCATGTACTTAAGAACCTTGATATTGAAATATATCAGGGAGATTTTACAGTAATCATGGGCTCCTCTGGTGCAGGAAAGTCAACACTACTTTATGCCCTATCAGGAATGGATAAACCAACTCTCGGTTCTATAAAATTTGGAGAGAATGAAATTTCAAAGTTATCAAATGATAAGCTTGCAATTTTTAGAAGATTAAACTGCGGTTTTGTTTTTCAACAAATGTTTCTTATGGATAATATGAGCATACTGGATAATATCCTTGTAAGCGGTCTCCTTATAAGTAGTGATAGAAAGACAATTGCAGAAAGGGCAAAGGAGCTCCTCACACAAGTGGCACTAACTGAAATCATATGGAGTAAGTTTCCATCACAATTATCTGGAGGCGAGGCTCAGCGTGCCGCTATTGTAAGGGCATTAATTAATAATCCCAAGGTGGTCTTCGCAGATGAACCTACGGGAGCTCTTAACTCTTCGGCAGGACAGGCAGCCCTAGATGTTTTAACTGAAGTGAATAGAAGTGGTCAAAGCATAATTATGGTTACTCACGATTTGAAATCAGCAAGGCGAGGAAATCGTATTTTATATATGCGTGATGGTGCTATTAAGGGAGTATGTGACCTAGGAAGCTATGTCAGTGGTGACAAGGAGCGTCATAACAAACTCCAAGGATTTCTCAATGAAATGGGGTGGTAATGTTGAGAAAGATATTAATGCTGAGTTTTGCAAATATAAAGAAAACCAAGGGGCATACAGTATCCATTCTTTTCATGTTTATCATTGCAGCTATGCTACTTAATCTAGGACTTCTGGTGTTTGTAAATTTCGGAAGCTACTTTGAAAAGGTAACTGACGAGCTAAATTCTTCTGATGAATATTATTTAATGCCGGAAAGCTTATATAGTCAAAGGGTCAGTGAATACATCAAAAGCAATGATAATATTAAAAGGAGCCAAAAGGAAAGTTCCTTATTGGCAAAAGGAACCATTCCTTACAACAATGATAACCGTGAATTTAATTTTCTCATCAATGATGTAGACCAGAAGAGAGATTTTTCAAAATGGGAATTCGTTGGAGAGCATGAATCTCCTGACTCAATGTCCATATACCTACCCTATGTAATGAATATTGATGGGGGATATAAAGTGAATGATAAACTTAAGGTGAGTTTTGAGGATGTAGACATCACCTTTACCATTAAAGGATTTACAGAAGATATATTTTTTAGTTCACTAGATACAGTGGTTATGGGGGTTTACTTACCTAGTGATACCTATGATAGGGTTGTTGAAAAGCTAGGAGTAAAATATAAAGCGTCACTTATTTTTGCTGATTTAAGAAAGAATAATATGGATGTTGAAAATGGAATAAAGGAGATAATAAAGGAGGAAAACCCTAATATACTAACTGATGACGTAAGCATATTTTTCAGTTTAGATAAGGGGGTTGTGAGATTATCTCGTTCAATTATGGCAAACATTGTTTCCGTAATGATGATGGTCTTTGCTGCAATAATCGTTGTTGTATGTCTTATTGTTGTAAGGTTTAGAATTGAGAATAGCATAGAGGAGGATATGACTAAGATAGGTTCATTAAAGGCAGTTGGTTATACCAGTAGGCAAATAATATCATCAATCACTATACAGTTTTCATTAATTGCCCTGGTTGGAAGCATGATGGGGATAACACTGTCTTACCTAGCAACTCCTGCAATATCAAAGGTTTTTGCACATCAGTCGGGTCTTATGTGGGTACAGGGGTTTGACGGTATGATTAGCAGTATTTCCTTGTTTGTTATATTGTTGGTGGTGATATTGGTTTCCTTCATATCTTCAAGTCGTATTAACAGGCTGAATCCAATTGTAGCATTAAGGGGCGGAATAATAACTCATAGTTTCCGAAAGAACTATATGCCCCTTCACAAATCAAGGGGAAGTCTTCCCTTTGTTTTATCTATAAAGTTAATGTTACAGAACATGAAACAGAGCCTAATGATAGGTATGATATTCCTAGTTGTTTCCTTTGCAGGTACCTTTGCACTAAGTATGTTTTATAACTCAGTAATAGATACAAAAATTTTTAAAGAAATTCCAGGTGTGGAATTGTCTAGTGTTATTGCAGTTTGTAATCCTATTGTAGATAATACATCTGTGGTTGAGAATATAAAAAATATGAAGGGAGTACGAAAGGCTCAGTTTCTTGATATAGTAATGATGAACTCAGATAGCTACGAAGTAGCTACATATGTAATGGATGACTATTCTATGAAAGAAACCAATACTATTTATGAGGGTAGATACCCACTTCACAGCAATGAAGTTGCAATTTCAGGATATTTGGCTGAAAGGGTGAAAAAGAACATAGGTGATAGTATTATTTTGAAGGTCAATGATAAACAGAGTGAGTATATTATAACAGGTTATTGCCAGGGGTCCTATATGGGTAAATTTAATATTGCTTATATTAGGAGCGATGGTATTTTAAGTCTTAATCAAGAGTTTAAGCAGCGGGATTTTCAAATATATATTGATAAGGATATTAAATCTTCAGAATTTAAAATGGAAATTGATAAACTTTATGGTAATGATTTTCTTAAAGTAGTTGATTTGGACAAAGAAGTTCAACAGGGGATAGGTCTTTACACAGGCATAATATCCAAGGTTGGTATTAGCATATTAGTAGTTACAATATTTGTGGTTATGCTTGTTTTATATTTTGTTATTAATTCTTCAGTGATTAGGAAGAAGCATGACCTTGGTATACAAAAAGCACTTGGGTTCACAACTCTGCAGCTTATGCACCAGCTTTCCATGGGATTCTTGCCTCCGATTATTACAGGAGTGTGCCTAGGAAGTTTGTTAGGAATGACTCAAACCAATGCAATAATGGCAGTTCCCATGAAGGCTATGGGCTTAATGAAGGTAAATTTTATTGTAACCCCTCTATGGAGTATGTTGTTCGATGTTGGTATAGTAATAGTATCCTATGCAATTTCTATGCTTGTAACCTATCGCATACGTAAGATTACTGCATATGGACTAGTAAGTGAATAATATCATAGTGATTTGTGATGTTTTCAGGTTTTTTAAGAATTTTAATAGTTTTAATTTAATTAATACATTTTTAGTACTTTGAGAAATATTAAAGTACCAACTTAATTTAAATAGTTAAAAGGGAGAGCAAGTAAATTTGTGTTTTCACAAGTCTATCTACTCTCCTTTTTAAAAGTGTTTTATTAAATTTCCCAATTATAAAATAAAATTAATTATTTTATTCTTTAAAATATTATTGAAATTTTTAAAAAAAGTTAAATTTATCATTTCGAAATATAGGTATTTATGTTAAAATTAATCATGTAAACTATTTTATTAATTATATTATAATAAACTAATCGTATTTGAAAATAAACGGTTAGCTTAAAGGTTGAGGAGAGATAAAATGGGGGAAAGGGTAAAATCTTTTATTAAGGAAATACCTATATTAACATTAGGTATGTTTATTGGAGCATTAGCTGTACATTTCTTTTTGATTCCAAGTAAATTAATTGTTGGATCTATTACTGGCTTATCAATAGTAATTAATTTACTTACATCCATTCCATTGTCGGTATTAATTTTTATTATAAATTCATTTTTATTAATTTTATCTTACTTTCTTATTGGGAAAGAATTTGGCATTAAAACTGTATATTCAGCTTTGATTTTGTCACCGCTCCTTGCCATACTAGAAAAGTTATGGCCAATGAGCCAATCATTGATGCAGGATCAGTGGTTAGATCTTATATGTTTTGTATTGATTTTGAGTTTTTCACAAGCAATTTTATTTAGACGTAATGCATCAACAGGTGGTCTAGACATTATAGCCAAAATTGTAAACAAATATTTTCACGTTGATTTAGGTACATCAGTTACTATTGCAGGAGCAATTATTTGTTGTACCGCAATTTTTGTGTATAATGTAAGAACAGTAATCATAGGATTGATTGGAACTTATCTCAATGGATTAATATTAGAGCACTTTATGATAGGATTTAATTCTAGAAAAAGGGTTTGTGTTATCTCTAATGATTATCAGTTAATTCGTAAATTTATAATAGAAGATATGAAACGTGGAGCAACACTATATCCAATTAAAGGTGGATTAGAAGCTGAGGGCAAGTATGAAATTGAAAGTTTAATGACACGAAATGAATTTTCTTATCTTATGGAATTTATTAAAAAAGAACAAATTGATGCATTTATTACCGCAGGAACAGTTAGCGAAATCTACGGTAATCTTGGAATAAAGGGAATCAAAAGCAAACCAAAAGTATTATTGGAAAACAAATAAAATCATTAATAATTATAGCTATGTAAGTTTAAACTTATGTAGCTATTTTTAAATTAATGAGTTCTTATAAAATTTTTTCTTGGAAAGTAATTCTTCTGTATATCTACTACTTATAGGAGTAATGAAGTTATAATTTCATTATAAATATATACATGAATGTTAATGCTAGTTGATAGACATTGAAGGGTAAGAAAAATATAATAAATATGAAAGGTATGATAAATATGATAAATATGATAAATATGATTAATATAAATTTGAAAAGATTAAGGAAAATCAATCAATATACCCAGGAGGATGTGGCTGAGAAGATTAATGTTTCTAGGCAAGCTGTTGCTAAATGGGAAAATGGAGAGTCAACTCCAGATATAAATAGTTGTATTGCTCTTGCAAAGTTGTATAACGTTACTATGGATGATTTAGTTAATCATTCAGAAGAAGATTCAGGTGTTGTTGTACCACCTAAGGGAAAACATTTCTTTGGATCCGTTGTGGTTGGAGAACGTGGTCAGATTGTTATTCCTAAAAAAGCTAGGGAGCTATTTAATATTAAGTCTGGTGATAATTTATTAATATTAGGAGATGAAGATAGGGGAATTGCCATTGTACATCAACGTGACCTTATAAATTTTGTAGGACAAATTGGTGTGGTAACTAAGGAGTAATAGTTTTAAGCAGAGGGGTTAAAAGGGGAGGATTATAATATGAGTAAGATAGTATTTTTTTGCATTCCTGCACATGGACATACGAATCCTACTATTGAGGTAGTGCGTGAATTATCATATAGAGGCCATGAAGTATGGTACTATTCCTTTGATGAATTTAAAGAAAAGATTGAAGGAACAGGTGCAAAATTTATTAGTTGTAATGAGTATCTTCCAGAATTAAAGCCTGGAGAGGAGAAAAAAATTGGGAAGGATTTTGCTGCTTTAATTGAGATGATAGCAGATACTACTATAGCTTTAGATGAAAAAGTATGTAATGAACTTAAAGGATTTAATCCAGATTGTATTGTATCAGATTCTTTATGTTTTTGGGGTAAGCTATTTGCAGAAAAATTAAATGTTACCTATGTATGTTCTACAACAACTTTTGCATTTAATAAGTATACTGCAAAGATGATGAAGAAAGGTTTTAAGGAAGCTATACTTATGATTTTAGGCATGAGTCGTATTAATAAGAAAATAGAGCTTTTGAGAAACCATGGATATAATGTTAAGAATTTTGTTTCTATAATTCAAAATGATAATGATACAAATACTATTGTATATACTTCAAAGAAGTTTCAACCAATGGTAGAGACTTTTTCAGATAAATATTCCTTTATAGGTCCTTCGATATCTAATGTTAAGGCTGAATATGAGGAAAGAAAACGTAAAAAAATATATATTTCCTTGGGAACGGTTAATAACAAAAATATAAAGTTTTATAAAAATTGTGTAAAAGCCTTTGAAACTTGTGATTTTGATGTAGTTATGTCAGTTGGAAAAGATACTGTAATTGAAGACTTAGGTTATATACCAGAAAATTTTCAGGTTAGAAATAGTGTGGAGCAAATTATAGTGCTTCAAAATACAGATGTTTTTATTACTCATTGTGGTATGAATAGTGTTAATGAAAGCTTGTATTATGGTGTTCCTATGGTGTTATATCCCCAGCATGAAGAGCAAGGAATGGTAGCAAAACGAGTTGCTGATTTGAAAGCTGGGATCTTTTTAAAAGGTAATAATCCTAAATCCTTAAAAGATGCAGTATTGCAGGTTATGGATAATGATGATTATAAGAAAAATGCAAATAAATTAGCAAAAGGTTTCAAAAATGCTGGAGGTTCAAAGAAAGCAGCTGATTCTATATTAAAGGTTATAGATGCTATAAATTGACGGTTATAATCACACACTGTATAATAAAATATATAAGATAAATAGTGTAAAAAACTTTACACTAAGGATAAAGGGTAGGGGGAGAAAATATGATAGATAAATATTGGGAAGGTAAGCATTATGCTTTTCATCAAAATAAGGAATGTGAATATTTCCCTTGTCACAAAACTAATAAACCTGAGGAGTTTAATTGCCTATTTTGTTATTGCCCACTTTACGCATTAGCTGATAAATGTGGTGGTAATTTCAAAATTACTGAAGACGGAATAAAGGACTGTAGTGGATGTATGGTTCCACATGTTAAAGATAACTATGGGCTTATAAATAGTAAGTATAGTGAAATTATGAAACTAGTAAAAGAGCAATTAGATAAAGATAAATAGTCAGATAATAAATAAGCTAAAAAGCTAGATACTAAGTTGTATCTAGCTTTTTAGCTTATTTATTTAGTTATAATATTAAGGTCGAAAAGAGATAATACTATTTATAATGTTAACTATTTCTTTAGGAGATTCCTTTAAATCATTGTCTAGCCATGTTTGAACAACTGAAACAACCCCTCCTACAGAGTATTTTATGAAGTAATCTAAAAATTTATCATCTACTTTTGAATCCCTAACTAGCTTATCAATTTTAGATTTACTTGCTACGTAAATAATACGGTCCATAATGTTGTTTTCCATTTGTTTACTGAATAAAATCTGGCATAATTCTTTGTTTTCTTCAATTAATTCAAGAGCTTTAAGTAATAAAACATCTTTGTATTCTTCAACTGGGGTTTCTTCGATATATTCTAAGATTTGATTAAATAGTTCATCCTCTAATGATTTAAGTAAGTCATAGGTATCTTTATAATGGGTATAAAAAGTTCCCCTATTAATATCTGATTTTTTGCAGATATCAGTAACGGTAACTTCATGAATTTTCTTATGCTTAAGTAAGTCAATTAAGCTTTCTTTTATTATTTTTTTAGTATATAAAATTCTTCTATTTCCTTTAACTCCTGCCATTTAACTCATCCTTTTTTAGTATTTATTAAAGCAATTATTAATTATATGTTATTAAATAAACAAAATTAGTTAAAATGTATATTTAATAACACTATAAAAATATGTGATTATTGTAACTAATCCATATATTATTTATACTTGAATTATAGCATTAACTAAACAAGGTGTCTATTTAATGACATTGAGTATTTAAAGGTAGTATTGATTAGGGAGGGCAACATGTCATACATAGAGATAAAAGATGAATATAAAAGATATAAAGTTGGAGAAACTACCATTTCAGCAAATAATGGTATTAATTTTTCTATAGAAAAGGGAGAGTTTACTATTATTCTAGGACCAAGTGGTGCAGGTAAAACAACTGTGCTCAATATACTTGGAGGAATGGATACTTGTGATGAAGGTGAAATAATTATTGATAACGTTGATATATCTAAGTTTAATAAGAGACAGCTTACTAAGTACAGAAGACATGATGTGGGGTTTGTTTTCCAGTTTTATAATTTAGTTCAAAATTTAACTGCAAAGGAAAATGTGGAATTGGCTACACAAATTTCAAAGGATGCTTTAGATGTTGATAAAACTCTTGAGTTAGTGGGACTTGATCATAGAAAAAACAATTTTCCATCTCAATTATCAGGAGGAGAACAGCAAAGGGTTTCTATAGCAAGGGCTATAGCTAAAAATCCTAAGTTGCTTTTATGTGATGAGCCAACTGGAGCCCTTGATTATAAAACAGGAAAACAGATTTTAAAGACATTACAGGATACATGTAAAAATACAGGGACAACAGTAATTGTTATAACCCATAATTCAGCCCTTGGGCCTATTGCAGATAGAGTTATAAAAATTAGGGATGCAAAGGTTACAAGTGTTGAAGTGAATAAAAATCCTGTTTCAGTTGAAGACATAGAGTGGTAGAGGGTAGAAGATGAAAAATGGAGCATATAAAAAATCAATAATAAGGGAAATATTATCTTCTAAAGCAAGGTTTATATCAATATTTGCTATAATTTTTTTAGGAGTTGCTTTTTACTCTGGAATTAAATCTAGTGGACCAGATTTAAAAGAGTCCATAAATGAATTTTTTAGAGAGCAAAATCTAATGGATAGCAAGATAGTGTCTAGTATAGGTCTTAATGAAAATGATTTAAAGCTACTTGAGAATAAGGATGAAATTTTAGATTACTTTGGAACATTTAGTATAGATGTAAATTTAACTAATATAAATAATGTGGTTAAGTTTATGGAATATAATAAGAAGGACTTTAGTAATATAAATAAATTTATTGTTACAAAAGGGAGATTGCCTGAAAATAGTGGTGAGATAGCTTTAGATGAAAATGCTTTAAAGGAAGATAAAAATTTAAAGATAGGTGATACCTATACCATAGAATCTGATGAAGAGCTAGATAAATATTTTAAGAAGAAAACTTTTAAAATTGTTGGATTTGTACAAAGTCCCATGTATATAGAAAATATATCTAGGGGAACAACTACCGTTGGAAAAGGAAGTGTAGACTATTTTGCAATATTAAATAGCTTAGATATATCCATGGATGTGTATACGGAAGTATATGTACGATTTAAAAATGTAGCTAATCTTGGTGCATATAGTGATGAGTATAAGGATAAGATGGAGGAAAATAATAAGTATCTTAAAAACCTATACTCAAAAAGAGTGGTAGAAAGAATTGAAGAAGTAAAATTAGAGGCAGAAAAGGAGCTTAGTAAGGCTTATAAAAAAATAGAAGATGGTGAAAAAAAACTTGAAGATGCTGAAAAAGAATTAGATGAAGGTAGAGCAAAGCTTATTAATGGTAAAAATCAATATGAAGAGTTTGCAGAAAAGTATCAGCAAGAAATCAAAGCTGGTGAACTGAAATTAATTGAAGGTGAAAGAGAGTTAGATAAGGGTCAGAAGGAACTAGATAAACAAAAAGAGCAATTTTTACAGGGTGAGAAACAACTTGAGGCAGGAAAAATTCAACTTGATAATGCTGAGGAAGGATTTTTAAACCAAGGAATTGATCCAACTAAAAGCACGATAGAGTATGAAAATCAAATAGATAATTTAGAAGTTTTAATAGGGACATACAATACACTTTCTAGTGATATGAGAGAAACAGCAAAGAACACTAAAGAAGGTGAAAAAGTTTCAAATGAAAAAATTCAGTATTGGAAAGGTGCTTTATCTAATCCTGATTTAGGATTAGGTGAATTAAGTAACTTAGTAAATAGTTTAGAAAAAGACCCAACTAATATTTCTTTAGTGATTAGTATGGCACAAGGAGTAGAAGGTGCTAGTAAAAGTGCAAGTGAGAATAAGTCTAAGGTAGAAACTTTAGTGGCTGGAATAACTCAGTATCAACAAGGTATAATTGCCTATGAGGAAAAAGTTAAAAGCTTTAATGAGGGCAAGATACAACTTGAAGCAGCTGAAAAGCAATTAGTTATAGGGAAAGAGGAACTTATCAAAGGTAAAAAAGACCTTGAGGAAGGTAAAAAACAAGGACAGTTAGAACTTGATAAGGCTAAGAAGGAACTTGAGGCTTCGGAGAAAAAACTTCTTGATGGAGAGAAGGATATCAAGGAGAATAAAGCAAAACTTGCAGATGGGCGAAAAGAGATAGATGAAGAAAAGGAAAAATTAAATGATTTGGATAATAGTAAGTATTATTTCTTTGATAGAAATGATAATCCGGGTTATACAACTTACAAAGGATCAATTGATAGCTTAGATAAGATAGCTTCAGTATTTCCTGTGTTTTTCTTTCTAGTTGCAGCACTTATATGCTTAACTACAATGACTAGGATGGTGGAAGAAAATAGAGTGGAAATAGGAACACTAAAGGCTTTAGGATATAAGGATTTAGAAATAGCTAGGAAATTCATAGTTTATGCAGCATTAGCTAGTATTGTTGGTAGTGTTCTTGGAATTGTAGTTGGAAGCAGTATCCTTCCATATATAATTAGTAAAGCTTATTCATCTGCATTTGCATTACCAAAGGTAAAAATAAACTATTATCCATCTTATATAATTCAGTCTTTAGTAGCTTCAATACTTTGTACAGTAGGAGCATCATTAATTGTATTAAAAGAGGAATTAAGAGAAAATCCTTCTGATTTAATGAGAATAAAAGCTCCAAAGGTTGGTAAAAAGATATTATTAGAAAGAATTACACCTTTATGGAAAAGACTGAACTTTAATCAAAAGGTTACCTTTAGAAATCTTTTTAGATATAAGCAAAGGATGTTAATGACAATACTTGGTATATCAGGATGTATGGCTATGCTTGTTGCAGGGATATCTCTTGAAAAATCCAATTCTTCAGTTATGGACATTCAATTTGGGAAATTATTAAAGTATGATGCTATGGTAGTATTTGATGATAATAATAGTAAAAAAGAAGATGAGGAATATGAAAGTAGTTTAAATAACTTAAAAGGATATGAGAGTAGCTTAAATATTCATCAAGATTCAGTAACCTTCATTAAAGAAGGTGTAAGTAAGCAAAGTGCTATTATGTATGTACCAGAAAATATAGATGAGCTAAATAAATATATTTTGTTAAACCATAGAGAAAGTGGAACTAAGTACAAACTATCAGATAGTGGAGTAATTATAAATGAAAAGCTGGCAAACGTTTTAGGGGTATCTGCTTTAGATTATGTAACTTTAACAGATTCAGATAATAATTCTCATCAGGTTAAAGTAGACAACATAGTAGAAAATTATGCTGGACATTATATCTATCTATCACCATCCTATTATAAAGAGATATTTAAAAGTGCTCCAAAATATAATGCACAATTATTAAAGTTGAATTCTAATAGAGAAGATGATAATAAAATATCTACTACCCTTATGGACAATGATAAAGTAGTAAATGTTACCCTTGCTTCAAAGCTAAGAAGCTTAAGTGAATCTGCTGATTTAGGCTTAGTTATGATAGTAATAATAGTTGCTTCAGGAAGCTTGGCATTTGTTGTATTATATAATTTAATTAATATAAATGTATCTGAACGTATAAGGGAGATATCTACCATAAAGGTACTAGGATTTTATGATAATGAAGTTGCCATGTATATATTTAGAGAAAACATAATACTAACAATATTAGGAATACTTGCAGGGTCAGTTATGGGTAAAATATTATATGTATTTTTAGTGAGTACAGCAGAGATGGATAATATGATGATGATACCAACTGTAGACATGAGTAGTTATGTAATCTCTGGAGTAATTACAATGTTTTTTGCCATATTAGTTATGATAATGATGCATATAAAATTAAAAAATATAAATATGATTGATGCACTAAAATCCATAGAGTAAAGTTCAAATTAAAGGGAGTCGCAAATTGCGGCTCTTTTTTTCAGCAAAATGTTAGGTTAAAAGTAGTATTTTTTTATCCCATATCTACCATACCTAATACTCTCATCTTTTTCAAAGTGTGAGTAAAGAACTCTGTTTATGATCTTATCATGGAACTAAATAGATATCCTTAATTGTAAATGGAGATGCAACCCTTATTTTTAAGATAAAGAGATATTGCTTTAAAGAATAAAAATATATTGAAAAACAATAAAAGCAATGGTATCATATATAAATAAAGAGTGAAATATTGGTAAATTACTACTGGTTTGTTACTCTGTAAAAAGAAAGTAGTAATAGATATTTGTTACTATGATAGCTTTTGAAAAGGAGACAATTTATTGTGAAAATAAAGTTTATTTTACCAGCATTAGAAGAGGCAAAAAGTCCATATTGGAGGCCTATAAAATATTCACTGTTTCCTCCTTTAGGCTTGGCTACTTTAGCATCATTGTGTGATGACTCAGATGAAATAGAAGTAGTTGATGAACATATAGAAGAAATAAATTTAAATGATGAACCTGATTTAGTTTGTATTGAAAGTTATATAACTAATGCTAATAGAGCTTATGAAATTGCAGATTTTTATAGGAAAAGAGGAATAAAGGTTGCCATTGGTGGAATTCATGCAACATCATTACCTATAGAGGCTAAGAATCATGCAGATACTGTATTACTTGGTCTTGGAGAAAGAAGTTTTCCAGAGTTTTTAAAGGATTTTAAAGAGGCAAATATTAAGGAGTTTTATGAGCAGGGGGAAGTTTCATTAGATAATCTACCTCTGCCAAGAAGGGATTTATTTAAACAAGAGAAGTATTTAGTTCCAAATTCCATGGTCTTTTCAAGAGGGTGTCCTAATAAATGTTCCTTTTGTTATGTTAGTTCATTTTATAAGGGTGGAAAATCTTTTTTTGCATATAAAGTGGACAGGATATTAAAAGAAATTGAAAGCATGAAAGGGAGACATTTATATTTCCTTGATGATAATATATTTGCGGATAAAAAGTTATCAAGGCAAGTTTTCAAGGAAATGAGGGGAATGAATAGAGTTTTCCAAGGTGCAATAACTGTGGATTCTATTCTTCAAGATGATACAATTGATCTTGCGTATGAGGCTGGATTCAGGAGTGCTTTTATTGGGTTTGAGAGTATTAATAAAGAGAACTTAATTCAAGCTAATAAAGGGTCTAACATAGGAAAAGATTATAGTAAAGCAATAAAAAAATTAGATGAATTAGGAATAATGATAAATGGAAGTTTTATTTTTGGACTGGATAGTGATACTTTAGATGTTTTTGATAGAACTACAGAATGGGCTATTAATAGTGGGATAACTACAGCAACTAATCATATTCTTACTCCGTATCCTGGTACGGGTATTTTTAGTAAAATGGATGAAGATAAGAGAATTATTACTAAGGATTGGAGACTATACGATACTAGGCATTTAGTATTTAATCACCCTCATATTACAAAAGAAGAAATGGAAAGTGGATATAATAGAGCTTATAAAGATTTTTATAGGTGGAGAAATATATATAAGGCATCAAAGGAACATGAAGAACTTAGAATGAAATTAAAACATTTCACCTATGCAGGGGCATGGAAAAAGTTTGAGCCAGTATGGAATTTTCTAATTAAGAATGAACTTCTTTCAAAGAGTAGAAGTACACTAGTAAGAACATTAAAGTAATTACTATTTAATTTAGGTGGTTTTATTTTTCAAAAAGTTGGGACTATTAATATTTAATGTATTATAATTAAATGGTATATATTTGTTAATTATTAATATAGATTGGAAATATATTTTCGTGGGTAAGATATAAAAATTTAAAGGGGTGTATAAGAATGAAAGCAGCGTTTCTAATAATTGATATGCAAAAGGGATGTTATGACTTTTGTAAATGTCCAAGAGAATTTGATGATGCAGTAGAGTATATAAATGAAGCAGCACGTATGTTTAGGGAAAAAGGATTGCCTGTTGTTAAAGTATTAGATATCGAAGTTGGAGATGGTCCTGGATCTGAGAAGTTTGAATTTGTTGATTCTATTAATGAGAGTACAAATGATATTGTTATACATAAAGAGTATAATAATGCATTTTTCAAGACAGAACTTCATGCAAAGCTTCAAGAACTTGGAGTTGAATTTGTTGTTATAAGTGGATTTGCAGCAGAGTATTGCGTATTATTTTCTTATAATGGAGCAAAAGAGATGGGATATGGAACATCATTACTTCAAAATGGTATTTCAGGAGTTGAATATGAAGAAGTGAAAAAAATGCAACTCTTAAGACCAGTAATTAGTCTTGAGGCATTGGAATATTTTTTAAAGTAAGAAAAGCTTAGTTCCTAGGCACTAAGCAATCCTCAGAACAAAAGTAGATAATCCAAAGCGTTGATTTGGTGTAAGTCACTTTGGCAGCGTGCTTATTTTGTTTTAGAACTATTGGATTAGATATATGCTGTAAACTATGATTCTTAGAGAAAGTGCTAATCTTTGTGGTATGGAGCACTTTTTCTATTGTATAGAACTTATACATTGAGATATAGTCAGATGGATGTATAAGACCCTTGGCCTACATCATGAAACCCTCGACAATACAGAAATGTGTTGTAGAGGGTTATTTATCTTTTAGAATAAATAATAATGAACAGTATCATAAATAAATGATATTTATAGCAGTAACCATTGATATTACATAGTTAAGGTTGTGTTTATAAGTTAAAAGATTTTCTAAAATCACTAGGAGTAATTCCATGGATATCTTTAAATGCAGCGGCAAATTTAGCTGGATTTTTGTAGCCACATAGTTCAGATATGCCACGAATACTTAGATGGTCAGCAGATAAGAGCTGCATGGCTCTTTTCATGGTTTCTATTCGAATATATTTATAAAGAGGAATTCCATAATGATTTTTAAAAGATTCGCGAAGTTTACTTTCGCTCATTTCAGCTATTCTGCATAGTTCAATTGTATCTGGAGTATTTAAAATATCTTCATCAATCTTAGTCTTAACTTGATAAATCTTCTGCTCATTTTCCCAAGTAATGTAGTGGCGGCGGCTGCTTCTTCTTTTCGGGATATCAGGAAAGTTTCTAGTGATTGCAGACAAAAGATGCAAAGTCATCCCCTCAAAAGCAAGTAAAGGCATGTCTGTATTTCTTACAGCCCATCTAATTTGCTCTAAAATAAGCATTATATCAGGAGTGTTGTAATGTTGGGTTTTCCAGAGCTTCGCATCACCAACACTAATTTTAGGTGCATTAGTACGTTCTTTAAGAAAGGGTTTTATAAAATCATCAAAAATTAAAACACTGGTAAAACAATAGTGTACGTCTTTAGAGAAAGTAAAAGTAAATGGTTTTTGAGGATTAATAATTAAATTAGTGATTGGAGGAAGAGTTTGCCTCTTTTTCCCTTGATGTGAATAGACTATTTCTCCACAGTCAACACAAAAGATAATCATAAAAGGCTTACTTGAATTTATTGTATGTACTATCTGTTCACTTGGAGTAAACCAAGCACTTGAAACAAATAATCCCTTAGCAGCATTTATTTCTGCAATCCATCCATTTGACCAATGAGGAGGAAAATCATAAATATGTCCATTACCATAAGGCCTTTTAACAAAATTATATTTATCTGCTAAAGCACTCCAAGAAGAATCATTATATTCATCCATAAAATTTTTACCCCTCTCTTTTTTGATTTAAAGTAACAATATTATAGCATCATTTGAGAAGTGTTTTCAATAAGAACATAATCCGTTTTATTTAAATTACAATCCATAATAACGAGAAATATTTTCATTTAGCCCTTATAAAACAATAAGTTACTCTTATTTTAATAGAAAATCACTTCTGAAAAGGGGGTTTTTAAGCGATTGACAGTGGAATTTATAAATGCTACGCTTTTAAAAGTTAGACTAGTCTTACATTTGTATATAACGCAGGTGCTAGCGGTATTAGATTAATATAAGATATTTATAAGGGAGAGATATAAAATGAAGAAATTTTTATCACTATTCTGTACAGCATTTATGGCTACTTTAATTTTAGCTGGTTGTTCTTCATCTAAGGATACTACTAAAGAAGAAGCTGTTCGTACTGTAAGTACTGTAAGAGGAGATATTGAGGTTCCTGCTAATCCAGAAAGAGTTATTGCTACTTATGGAATGGGTGACATTTTGGCATTAGGAGTTAAACCAGTAGCTACTTATGATGCAAATGGGAGTGCTTATGAAAAGGAAGTAGAAGACTTACCAGTATGGGAAAACTTTGAACCAGAGGAAATAATGCAATATGATCCAGATCTTATTCTTGTTGTAAACGAAGAAAAGATTGAGGAGTTTTCTAAAATTGCCCCTACAATTTATATTCCTTTCAGTACTCTTAGTATGGAGGAGAGAATAACATTTTTAGGGGAGGTTCTTAATAAAAAGGAAGAGGCATCAAAGGTGCTATTTGATTTTAAAGAAAAAATAAATGATGCAAAGGAACAATTAGTTTCTAAAGAAATTATGGATAAGAAATTCAGTATTTTTGAGAGTAGCCCAAATGGAGGTATTTGGGTGTATGGTGATAAATGGGGACGTGGAGGCGACCTAATTTACAGTCATTTCGGATTTAGAGCACCAGATGTCATACAGAGTGAAATTATAGGAAAAGATCAATATAGAGAGGTTTCTCTTGAATCAATTAAGGATTACGCTGGAGATTATATAATATTTAGTGGAGAGATAGGGAAATTAGAGGATAATCCAGTTTGGAAATCAATTCCCGCTGTTAAGGCAGGACATGTTATACCTATTGATTTTACACTGTTTTATGATATTGATATTTACTCAACAGGGGTACAGTTAAATTATATTATGGATAAATTACTAGAAAATTAATAAAAATAAATTAAGCTATAATATTCATGTAAAGAGATAGGAATTCTCTAATAAATTTTATAGCTTAATAATACAAGGGGCTGTATCAAAATAAATTTTGATCCTAGCCGATAAAAAAGGTGGATTCAGTAATTTGAATCCACCTTTTTGTACATAATAATTACATGAAAAAGATTATTAGTCTAAAACAGATGTAGACACAACTTTCATGAATATGAAAGAAGATCATATGAAAGATCTGACCAACTTACTTTAATTCCTTTTTTAGACGAACTAGAATCCAATATAGGAAAGAGATGTAAATCGATAACAGCTGACGCCGGATAAGAAAGTGAAGAAAATTATAAATATTTAGAAAGTGAAAAAAGAAGCCGTATCAAGATTGATTTATGAAATCAATCTGATACAGCTCTTTAATTTTTTATAAGTTAAAATATTTTCTAAATAACAAGGAGTAATTCTATGGATATCTTTAAAGGCAGCAACAAATTTTGCTGGATTTTTATATTAGCATAGTTCAGATATACTACGAATACTTAGATTGTTGGCAGATAAGAGTTGAAAAACATAATCCATTTTATTTAAATTACAATCCATAATGATGAGAAGTATTTTCATTTAACTCTTATAAAACAATAAGTTACTCTTATTTTAATAGAAAATGACTTCTGAAAAGGGGTTTTTTAAGCGATTGACAGTGGAATTTATAAATGCTACGATTTAAAAAGTTAGACTAGTCTTACATTTATATATAACGCAGGTGTTAGCGTTATTAGATTAATATAAAATATTTATAAGGGAGAGGTATAAAATGAAAAAACTATTGTCATTATTTTGTGCAATATGTATGACTACTGTGATTTTTGCTGGTTGTTCTTCATCTAAGGATACTGCTAAAGAAGAAGCTGTTCGTACTATATCTACTGTAAAAGGGGATATTGAAGTTCCTGCTAATCCTAAGCGTGTTATTGCTAATTGGTATGTTGGAGATGTTATTACTTTGGGATTAAATTTAGTTGGATATAATGCTTGGGAACAAGAAAGTACGCCTTTTTATGATACTCTTAAAGCTTCTACAAAAATTGAAAAGTGGGAGCCTGAAGAAGTTATGAATTTAGAACCAGATCTTATTATTACATATGATGAGGCAGACTTTGATAAATTCAGTAAAATAGCTCCAGTTCTTGTTATTCCAGAAGGAGATATGGATTCTCTTGAACGTATAAAAACCATAGGAGAAGCTACAGGACGTAAGGCTGAAGCAGAGAAGGCGGTTTCTAACTTTGAAGAAAAACTTGCGGATGTGAAGAAAACTTTTAAAGGTGATACATTTGAAGGTAAAACTTTCAGTATTTTGGAAGATTGGGGAGCTACTGGTGAGTGGAGCGGTATATATTATGAGACAGGCTCTAGAGGTGGTACTTTAGTATATGAATATCTTGGACTTAAATATCCAGACAAGCTTAAAGAACTTATAGAAAAATCAGGAGAAGGACGTGGACATATAAGTTATGAAGTAGCCAATGAGTATTTTGGAGATTATATACTATGGTGTAGACAGGAAGGTAAGGAATCTGATTATGCAAAAACAGATATTTGGAAGAGTATCCCTGCAGTTAAAGAGGGAAGGGTTATAGAAATTCCAGCAAAGTATCAAGGACTTTTCTTTTATTCTGATGTTACAAGTCTTACTGAACAACTTGACTATATGGTTAATGCAATAAATTCATTAGCTAAATAATTCTAATTGAGAAAGGAAAATAAATATGCAAAATACCTATAATAAAAAGCGACAATTAGGGGCTTTGAATTTTACAATCTATATGATTACAGGGGTGGTTTTGCTGGTGATTATGTCAGCAGCATCAATTTCTTTTGGTGCTGCTGATATGAATTTGTCTACGGCTTGGGGAGCCATTTTTAATTTTGACTCTTCTTTAACTGAACACCAGATTATTCAAACTCTCCGGCTTCCTCGTATAGCAGCTAATATAATTGTCGGGTCAAGCCTTTCCATATGTGGTGCTATAATGCAGGGAACCACAAGAAATCCTCTTGCTGATTCTGGACTTATGGGTATAAGTAGTGGTGCTTCTTTTGCTATAGCTTTTTGTATGACATTTTTACCTGGTGGAAGTTATGGACAGATGATGATTTTTGCATGTACTGGTGCAGCTGTTACTACAGGTATGACTTATTTTATTGCGTCTATTGGCAGAGGAGGCATGAAACCACAGAGACTTGTTTTAGCAGGTATTTCTATATCAATGCTATTTGGTGCTTTTAGCCAATATCTTTCTATTAAATATAGACTTGGGCATGCTTTAGCTTATTGGACTGCTGGAGGAACAGCAGGTGCTAAATGGAGTGAACTTGCTATAGTTTTCCCATTCTTTATTGTGGGCATAATTACAGCTCTTATTATATCACCTTCAATTACTCTTTTAAATCTTGGAGATGATGCAGCTATAGGTCTTGGACTTAATACTAAGAAGGTTAAAGCTATTTCTACTGTAGTTGTTTTAATACTTACAGGGCTTTCTGTAATTGTTGTTGGACCTGTTGGTTTTATAGGATTAATAGTACCTCATATTGTCCGCTACCTTATAGGCGTAGATTATAGATACATAATTCCAGCTTCAGGATTATATGGAGCTTTGATTACTGTGGCAGCAGATTTAGTTGGAAGGCTTATTAATAAGCCTTATGAGACTCCCATTGGAATTATTTTTGCTGTAATAGGGGTTCCGTATTTTCTTTATCTTACAAGGAAGCAAAGGAGGGAATTCCAATGAAGAAAAAGGGTTACTCAGTTTCACGTGGCTTAACTATTATTTTAGTACTTACTATTGTGCTGTTATTTGTGGCGGTAATAAGTGTGAACTCAGGTAAAATGAATCTATCTCCTTCAGAAGTCTTTAATGTTCTTCTTGGAAAAGGTACAGCTAAACAAAATCTTATAGTATATGATTTTCGTCTTCCTCGTATTGTATTAACTATTCTTGTAGGTATTGGTATGGGAACAGCTGGATGTGTAATGCAGAGTTTACTTCGCAATGATATGGCTAGTCCTGGAACTTTGGGAATAAGTTCGGGTTCAGGATTATTTGTATTATTGTTTATAGTTATTTTTAAGGTAGATAGTGTATCTTCAGCTATTGCTCTCCCACTTTTAGCTTTTATAGGTGGAATGACAGCAGCAGTGCTTATATTTTTACTTTCATATAAAAGAGGAAAAAGCATATCACCTACAGGATTAATTTTGACAGGTGTAGCTGTTGGAAGTGGATATAGTGCTATTACTATGATGCTTACTTTAAAGTTAGATGAGAAACAGATGGATTTTATTCAAAGATGGAGTGCAGGAAGTCTTTGGGGAGACAATTGGACGTATATTTCTATTCTTGCACCTTGGATATTGATTCTATTTTTATATGTACTTTATAAATCTCGTACTTTGAATACTTTAAACCTTGGTAATCAAACTGCAACAGGATTAGGAGTAGCAGTAAAGAGAGAATTCATAGGTCTAGCTGTAGCAGCTGTTGCTCTATCGTCAGGCAGCGTGGCCTTAGGTGGAAACTTCTTTTTTGTTGGAATGATTTCTCCACATATGGCGAGAAAGTTTGTAGGCTCAAATCATAAATTATTGATTCCTACCGCATCTCTAGTAGGCTCAATAATTATTCTATTATCAGACACTATTACTAGAACTATAAGTCTTGGAACCGATGTTCCTACAGGAATTATTATTACTGTATTAACTACACCGTACTTCTTATATTTATTAGTAAAGTCAAATTAAGGAGGTTTGTATGAAAAGTATTGAAACTAAAAATTTAGATATAGCTTATGATGATACTCTCATTGTAAGGGAATTAAATATGCAGATACCAGAGGGAAAGATAACTTCTATTATAGGAGCAAATGGATGCGGTAAATCAACTATTTTAAAAGCAGTTGGACGTATATTAAAGCCTAAAAAGGGTGTAGTACATCTAAGTGGACAAGATATAAGTAAATTGCCTACAAAAGAAATAGCCAAAAAGATGGCAATACTTCCTCAAACTCCTACTGCACCAAGTGGACTTACTGTAGGTGAGTTAGTTGCATATGGACGTTTCCCTCATCAAAAAGGTTTTGGAAATCTCACAGAAGAAGATAAAAGAATTGTTAAATGGGCTTTAACAGCAACTAAGTTAAGTGAGTTTGAGAGAAGAGAAGTTGATGCTTTATCAGGAGGGCAAAGACAGAGAGTTTGGATTGCTATGGCGCTAGCACAGCAAACTGATTTAATTTTATTAGATGAACCTACTACTTATCTTGATCTTGCTCACCAATTAGAGGTTTTAAAGCTTTTATATGAGCTTAACCGTAATCAAAAGTGTACTATTGTTATGGTACTTCATGATTTAAATCTTGCTGCAAGATTTTCTGATTATATTATTGCTATTCAAAAAGGCGCTATCATAAAACATGGAACTCCTGAGGAAGTTATGACTCCAGAGGTCCTTAGAAAAACCTTCAATATCAATGCTGATGTTGTTATTGAACCTAAGAGTAATCGTCCAGTATGTATTACCTATGATATTGTAGATGAAAATGAGGATGTAGAGTTGAAGGAAAAGGAGGCAGTGGGCATATGAGAACTACCTTACGTATTTTTATGGGAGCCAGAAAATATTGGATTTATTTGATATTAGCATTAATAGCCGTTATTATTTCCACCATAGCAGGATTTTATAATCCATGGGCCCTAAGAGAGCTTACAAGTATAGCAACAGAAGGAAGCGCTGATTTTGGAGCCCAATCTTTACGAATAGGATTGATGCTTTTAGTTGCAACTGTACTTCAATCAGCTGGAAGTTCTATTTCAGGATATTTAAACCATCATGCAGCTTTACATTATGTTGCAGATATGAGAACAGAACTTTACTCTAAGCTTCAACATATGGGGCTTAAGTATTTTAATAAAAGTCGTACAGGAGATTTAACTAGCAGAGTTATTAATGATGTTATGGAGGTAGAGATTCTTTTAGCTCACGTAATTCCTGATTTTGTTGTTAATATATTGACTTTCGTAGGTGTTGGGGTATTATTATTTTCTATTAATGTAAAGTTGGCTTTTTTAAGTCTTGTTACTATTCCTTTTCTTATTATGATTACTCTTTGGCAGAGTAATCATCTTTCTCCTATATGGAAGCAGAATTCTATGGTTAGGGGAGAACTTTCTGGTACTGTTCAAGATAATTTTTCTGGAATTAAAGAAATACAGATATTCAATCAACAGGAAAGAGAAGAAAAAAGGATTAAGAACCTTTCTATAAAACATAGTAAAGCATACTTAAAGGCAAGCTTCTTTTTTGAAACCACTTTTCCACTTCTTGCATTTTTCACTGCTCTAGGTTCTGTTATAGTTATAATATTTGGTGGATTTATGGTTTCAAGAGGAGAAATTAACATTGGAGATATTGTAGGATTTTCTATGTATCTTGGTATGTTTTATGGACCTATAAAGAGTTTTTCAAGACTTATGGAAATGTCAGGTACCGCACTTGCAGGGTGTAGACGCGTTTTTGAGGTTATGGATGAAGTTACAGATGTTAAAGAGAAAGTTAATGCAAAGAAAATGTATAAGGTTAAAGGAGAAATTGACTTTAAGGAAGTTTCTTTCTCTTACAATGATGAAGTAAACATTTTGCAAAATATAAATTTAAAAGTAAATCCAGGAGAAACTGTAGCTTTTGTTGGGGCAACTGGAGTGGGCAAAACCACAATAGCCAGTCTTTTAAACCGCTTTTATGATCCTCAGAATGGAGGTATTTTAATTGATGGAATAGATATTAAAGATGTAACTTTAAAGAGTCTTAGAGATAATATAAGCATGGTTTTACAGGACACCTTTTTATTTAACGGAACAATTTATGAAAACATTGTTTATGGCTGGAAAGAAGCTACTAGGGAGCAGGTTCTTAAGGCTTCAAAGGCGGCTAATGCTCATGATTTTGTTGAAAACTTAGAAGATGGTTATGATACCATAATAGGAGAGCGTGGAGTACGTCTTTCTGGAGGACAGAAACAGAGGATTTCCATAGCTAGAGCAATCCTTAGAAATTCACCTATTCTTATTTTGGATGAAGCTACATCAGCTCTTGATACAAAAACAGAGAAAGAAATCCAAGCTGCATTAGATGAAATTTCAAAAGATAGAACAACTATAGTAATTGCCCATAGATTATCAACTATCCGTAATGCAGATAAAATTGTAGTTCTAGAAGGAACAGGCATTAAAGAAACGGGAACCCATGATGAGCTGATTCGTTATGGAGGAACTTATGCTATGCTATATAGAAGTCAGGTATCTTAAATGTAAAAAAATAACGATTTAAAATTGCAAAAGCAATTTTAAATCGTTGATTTTTTTATTTATTATTATGTTTTGAAAGAAATTTTTGCATAGCATAAACAGAATCTGAACTAATAACGTGTTCTATAGCACAAGCGTCTTCATCTGCAATAGAACTATCGATGTTTAGAATTTTTATAAAGAAATCTTTAATAATATGATGCTTTTTAGATGTAGATCTAGCTATTTCTAAGCCTAAAGGAGTTAAAAATATTTCCTTGTATCTTTCATTAGTTATAAGTCCTTTTTCAGCTAAAGTTACCATAGCGCTATTAGTGCTGGCTTTAGTTACTCCAAGCTTTTCTGCTATACGAGTCATTTTAACTCCTTTACCTTCTTCTGATAACTCATAGATAGCTTCTAAATAATTTTCCATTACAAAAGTAAGTTTTTCCATACAAATCTCCTGTGATTTTTAAAGTTGATTTTATTCACTCTACATTAATAAAATGCCTTTTAATAATAATAACATATTTTATATGGAGTTCCCAGAATAGAGATATAATATATTGATCCAGAAATGTATTAAATGATGTTTTTCTCTTAATTCTTCACCATCTTTTATGAAATAAAAAATATGAAGTCTTTTTACTATATATTCAGGGAGGTCATAATAGATATATCTTGCTTTGAAGTTATATCTATATGGTTTGTATTTAATCCTAAGCATTTCTAGAAGTAGATCTAAGGAAAAATTTTGATAAAATGATATTGCTTCAATATAGTTATGTCCGTTAAGTTCCTTCTCAATAAGGAACTGGTACAGATTAAATAAACTATCTACTTTTTCTATTATTGACCTAAGAGTTTTTGAAAGCTCAATCTTATTAATTGGAGCTACTTGGGCTACATTGCATTTGTCGAAAAGCACAAGTATATATCCATGGATTTCTTTATTTTGTTTTTCTGAACTTCAATGGAGTTTTTCCGTAAGTCTTTTTAAACATTTTAGAAAAGTTTGCAGAATAATTATAACCCACTTTTTGAGATATTTCTTCAATACTTAAATCTGTGGTAGATAAAAGGTTTGCAGCAATATTCATTTTAATATGATTGGTGTATTCCCCAATGGACATGTGATAATGTTTAGAAAATCCTGCTTTTAATTTTTGTTCATTTAAAAATACCATCTTGCTTAAAGTACTGATATTAGGAGGGTTATTATAATTTTTTTCTAAAATATCATGGGCTTTTTGAATAGCATGGATATCAGACGAGGTTAGTTTTATTATTCTGTTAGCACCAATATTAATATTTCCATAATTAATTTGATTAGTAAAAGCATTCTCAGGTTTAGTGGACTCATTTATTAATATAGCTATGCACTCTAAAATTTTACTTTCTAGATAAATACTATTTAAGGAATTTTCATAAGTTAAACTTTGTAACTGATTAATAATATCTATAATTTCTAAGGGTAGATAAGTATAGGTATAATTTTTGATAAAAGAATCAAAATCCATTATCTTTGGAAAGTTAGATTTTATTATTTCTTTAAAATAATTTTCGTATATAGTGATTTCAGTTCCATGAAAATGTTGTCCTTTTTTCCAATGCTGTTCACCTTTTAGATTTTTTTCAATGACAAAGAAGGATGAAGGGGTAAAGGATGAAACAGGATTATTTTCAATTTTAAATTCTGTAATTCCTTTATAAACTAAACCAAAACGCATTAAATATTCAGGATTATCAAAGTATATGGAAAAATCCTCAGGTATTGTATAGTCTGCAATACCTAAATTATAATAACCATCTCTTGAATAAGTAATTAAGTGGCCAAGTTCAGGCTTATTTTTATTTGTATATAAAGTATAGTTTTTACTTTCAATTTTACTAAAGCATAATTTATTTAAAACCACAGATTTAAATTCTTCACTAGATTTTACTATCATAAAAATCCTCCTTCTTATAAATAATATTATATATAATTTGTAATTAATCAAGGGAAAATACTTTATTTAGATGTAAAAATAATTAAATTAGGTGCAAATATTGTTATGATAATGATAATCATATACAATTAGCTTTGTTAATATAAGAATTTAATTATTGAAAGGAAGATATAGATGAAAAGAAAATCAGTATTAAAAGCAATTCTAGCTACCTGTATGGCATCAATGATTTTAGTTGGTTGTTCAAATACTTCAACTGTAGAAGAAAAAAATAAAACCGTTACAGTAACAGACGTTAGAGGAGAAGTTGAAATTCCAGAGAATCCTGAAAGAATAGTTGACTTAAGTGGTAATAGTGATATTTTATCAATTTTAGGATATAGGGTAATCGGAACTGCTAATAGTGATGCTTACGATTATACAAAATTCCCTACATATTTAGAAGAGACATTAAAAGGTGCAACTATATTAGGTTATAGCATGCAAGATACTATGGATGTTGAAGCAATAATGAACTTAGATCCAGACTTAATTGTCATATCAACAGTTCAAGAAAAAATGTATGATCAATTAAGTGAAATCGCTCCAACTGTAATGATTAAATTAGAAGCTTTAGACTGGAAGGAAGATGTTAAGTCTTTAGCAAAGGTATTTAATAAAGAAGAGGCTGCAAATACTTGGTTAGAAAATTACGATAAAAAGTCAAAAGAAGTTGGAGATAAGATTAAAGAAACTTATGGTAAAGATACAACTTATTTATCTTTCTTAGCTAGTGGTGGTCAATTCTATGTATTTGATGGAGCAGGTTTTGGTAATGTTTTATATGAAGATTTAGGATTAGCTAAACCTGAAGGTATGCCAGAACAAAATGATATAAGTTTACCAGTGGTAACATATGAAGGATTAGCGTCAATAAAATCAGATTATATATTTGTGATTGCAACATATGAAGATTTAAAAGTACTTGAAGAGAATGGGGTATGGAATAATTTACCTCAAGTAAAAGAAGGTAAAGTTGTTAAACTAGATTCTTCACCTTACTTTGTACAAGGCTATAGTTCAATAGGTAGACAAGTGCTTTTAGACGAAATAATGGAGATGTTAAATGAAACAAAATAATAAAAATACAATAACTTTTATAGTTTGTAGTATTTTTATTCTAATAATCGGTGTATTCCTAGCTATTAGTCTAGGAGTCACCAATATTGGAATATCAGAAGTTTGGAATAGTATTTTTAATTATAGTGAAACTATAGAACCTATGCTAATCAGAGATATGCGTATTCCTAGGGCCCTTACAGTGTTACTCACAGGGGGGATTTTGGGAGTGACAGGAGCTATGATTCAAGGAGTTACAAGAAATCCAATAGCAGAGCCGTCCCTTCTTGGAGTAAGTCAAGGGGCAACTATGGTTATAGCTATATTTTATGCTGTTGGGATTACTATAAATACTACAAATGTTATGATAGCTTCATTAATTGGGGCAATCTTTAGTGGAATTATAGTGATGGGATTTACATCAAGAAAATCAAATAATAGATCTATAGCAAAAATACTTTTGGCAGGTACTGCTATGAGTACTTTCTTTATTTCTTTAACAACTATAATAGGACTTTTATCAAATAAATCTCAGTTTATTGCTTTTTGGGTTTCAGGAGGTTTCAGAAATGCAACCTGGGCAGATTTTAATTTAGTTGCAATAGTTGGAATCCTAGGTTTAATAATAGCTATTTTCCTATCAGAGAAAATAAATATTCTAAGCTTAGGGGATGATGTGGCAATTAGCCTTGGGCAAAATCCAGAAAAAATAAGATTAATAACTTTCCTTGTTATGATACCAATGTGTGCAGCGGCTGTGGCTGTTGGTAAAAATATAGCCTTTGTTGGACTTATAGTTCCACAAATAGTAAGAAAAATATTTGGAGAAGATTATAGAAAAAATATACCTTTTTCTTTCTTGTTAGGTGCAATACTATTAACTTATTCCGATATAGCTGCAAGAATGGTGTATAGTCCTTATGAAACCCCTATTGGAATTTTTACAGCTTTAATAGGTGTTCCATTCTTTATAGCTGTAGCAAGAAGGGAGCGAGGTTGATATGAAAAGAAAAAGATTTAAAATAATAATCTCAATGTTATTTATTTTATTACTTGCATCTTTAATTATGTATTTATGTTGGGGAACTTATAAAATATCACCTTTAGATAGTATAAAAACTTTATTAGGTCAAGGAACAAAACTTCAAAATGCAGCAATTTTAAATCTTAGACTCCCTAGAATGTTAGTTGGAATTTCTGTGGGTATTGCTTTATCTACAGCAGGAGCACTGTTGCAGACTATAACAAAAAATGATCTAGCAGATTCAGGGATAATTGGTATTAATGCTGGAGCAGCAGTGGCAGCAGTTATATTTGTTTCATTAAAAACTTTAAATTACTATAGTACACTTGGCCCTCTATCTGTTTATGTATTACCATTTATGGCAATTATAGGTGCAGGAATTTCAGCCACTATAATTTACTTATTATCAAGTAGAAATGGAGTTAAACCAAAGAGATTACTACTTATAGGACTTGGCCTAAATGCGGGATTAAATGCTTTTATTACCTTCTTTACTTTTAGAGGTGGAGTTGGTGATTACAATAGAGTATTAATTTGGACATCTGGAAGCCTTTGGGGAGCAGGATGGAACTATGCAAAAGTAATTATTCCCTTAGTTACTTTAATGTTTATGGTTGTATTATTGGATTATAAAAAGTTAGATGCTCTTAATTTATCTGATGAACATGCAATTTCTCTTGGCTTAAACTTAAATAGGGAAAGAAAAAAGTTTTTATCCTATGCAGTTATTCTTGCTGGTGGAGCTACAGCTTTTGCAGGAAATGTAGGATTTATTGGATTAATATCTCCTCATATAGCAAGAAAGTTAGTTGGTCCCTATCATAAAAATTTCTTATGGGTATCTGGAATTATAAGTATAGTAATAGTTTTATTTGCTGATGCAGTTTCAAGAAACTTATTTTCTCCAATTGAAATACCTGTAGGAATCACAATTTCAATATTTGGAGTGCCATATTTTATTTATTTAATGATGAAGGAGAAATAGATGGAAGCTATTAGTGTAAAAAATTTATCAGTAGCCTATGAAGATAATCTCATAATAGATGATATGAATCTTTCCATTCCTAAGGGTAAGATAAGTATTATTATAGGGGCAAACGGATGCGGAAAATCAACTCTGCTAAAAACAATAGCAAGGGTAATAAAGCCTAAAAATGGAGATATCTTTATAAATGGAAAAGATATAAAAATACAAAAAGAGAAGTATATAGCAACACAAGTGGCCTTTCTACCTCAAGGCCCTGTGTGTCCAAGTGGAATTACTGTAAAAGAATTAGTTGCTTTTGGAAGATTTCCACATCAAAAACTCATAGGTGGACTTAAGGCTCATGATAAAGAAATTATTGATTGGGCAATAGAGGAGACAGGACTTACGGATTTTGCAGATAGAGAAATAGAAAATTTATCTGGAGGACAAAGACAAAGGGCTTGGATTGCAATGACCTTAGCACAAGAAACAGATATAATTATGCTAGATGAGCCAACCACTTATTTGGATATGTCTTATCAGCTTGAAGTATTACAAGTGTTAGAGAAATTAAATAAAGAAAAAAACATTACTATTATCATGGTGTTACATGAGTTAAATAATGCTTGTAGGTTTGCAAGTAATATTATCGGACTTAAAAAAGGTAAGGTTATTTGCCAAGGTACCCCTATGGAAGCTATAACTAAAGAAAACTTAAAAGAGATTTATGGAATTCATGGTAAGTTGCAATTAAGTGAAAATAAAAATTACCCTATATGCATAGATTATGAACTTATAGGGGGATAAAATGAAAAACAAAAACTTTACTATAGTGGTTATTGGACAGATAATATCTTTATTTGGAAATGCAATTCAAAGATTTTGTATGTCCTTATACATTTTAGATTTAACAGGAAGTGCCGCTATTTTTTCAAGGATATTGGCAATTTCAACTATTCCATACATATTATTTGCACCTATTGCAGGACTATTAGCTGATACAGTAAATAGAAAAAAGATAATGGTTTACCTTGATTTTTTCAGTGCTAGGTTAATGGCTATATATTCAATAATATTGATAAGTGGAAGAGATAATATCATAATAGTAGGAAGCATTATGTTCATGCTATCTACTATTTATACCTTATATAGTCCTTCTGTTACAGCTTGTATTCCACAAATAGTTGAAAAGGATAAACTAGCTACAGCTAATGGAATAATTCAACAAGTTGGTGCTATAGTAAATTTAGTTGGGCCTATAGTCGCAGGTTTATTATATAGTTTTATTGAGATAAAAACAATCGTAATAATAAATGCTATCAGCTTTTTCATTTCAGCTATTATAGAGCTATTTTTAGAAATTCCAGATTTGCAGTTAAAGGAAAAAATAAAAAAACCTATTTTACAATCTTTTAAGGAAATGAAAAAGAGTTTTATTTATCTAAAAGAAAAAAAGAAAATTGTCTTAGGAATTATAGTTTCTTATGGTTTAACTAATATTTTTGTAGTACCAATTCTAAGTGTTGTATCTCCTTATTTTATTAAAATAAAATTGAATATGCCTTCAGTTATATATGGTTTTGTAGAAGCAATATTTGTTATAGGAATGATACTAGGAGGATTATTAATAACATTTAGACCTAAAATGTTTAAGATGAAACACATACACAAAACTATGTATCCTATGGTAGTAGCTATTGTAATTATAGGGATTTCCACTCATTTAACTAGAACAAATAAATTTGTTGTTTTAGGATTTTATTCTATAGGAGGTCTTGGAATAATGTTATCACTAGCTTTATCTAACATTATATCTTTAACCTATATTCAACAAGAAATAAAAGAAGATATGCTAGGAAAGGTAAGTGCTTTTTCTACTGCTATTGCAACAGCAAGTGTTGCACCTGGTCAGTTAATATATGGACAACTTATAGATATTAATTTAAGCATTTACAATATCCTATTATTAACTTTAATTCTAAGTATAGGAGTAGTTTGGTTTATAAAATGGAATGTTAGGGAAATTTAAGATAAGGAATCTTCCTAGGGTGTTTATATATAATGTTAACAAAACATAATCATGTAAAAGATACACTAGTAATTTTATGTGATTTAGGCTTAAATAAATATATAGAGAAATATATATTAGGAGAGCGTTATGGTAAAGAGTAAAGAATTATTGTTAATGAGATACATATCATTTTGTATATTAACCTTTCAATTATTTATAGAAGTTGAAAATAAGAGCATAGTAAGTCTAGTTTTTCTTCTATTATTTATTATAAATAATCATTTGAGAATGTTTTATTTAGAGAAAGAGAGAAGTGCTATCCTTTCAATAGTAATAGAGCTAGTATTTATACCATTAGCACAAATGAACTTTGGAGGAACTATTATTTTTTACTTAATAGGGGTATCCATAGATTTATTCCCGTTGAAAAGTAAGGTAGTTAAGTATGGATTAGGGCTTATAATTTTATTTATTGGAATTTATCCGAAGTTTAGCAGGCCTATTGAAGATGGCATTATTAATTTTGTTTTACTTGGAATCTTCTTTATTCTTTTAAGTTATATATCTAGACTTTTTAGTACAAAGGTGGAAGCACAGCAGCTTTATGATAAGCTTAGAGTTTCAGATGAAAAACTTATAGAAGCTAATAAGGAGCTTGAAGGGTATGTAGAGTCTATTGAGGAATTAACTTTATTAAAGGAAAGAAATAGAATATCAAGGGAAATTCATGATAGTGTTGGACATACTTTATCTACTGCTATGATTCAGTTATCTGCCATGGAAGCTATTGCGGAGAAAGAAAATAGTTCTATGAAGGATATGGTAGGAAATTTAAGAGCTTTTATTAATGAAAGTTTTCAAGATGTGAAGAGAGCTGTAAGGGAGTTAAAGCCCGATGAATATGATAACTATCAAGGAATTTTAAGACTTCAAGAGGTATGTAAAAACTTTGAGAGAATGTCTGGAGTAGAAGTTAAGGTCATTATATCAAAGGGTGATTGGAATTTATCAACTAAGCAGATTAATCATTTATATAGAATGATTCAAGAGATTTTATCAAATTCTTTAAAGCATGGTAAAGCAACTATAGTTAAGGTTATTATGAATTTTACAGAAGATGAATTTGTAATATCCTTTAGTGACAATGGCGTGGGAACAGATAAAATTGTGGAAAGTGGACTCGGACTTAAAAGTATAAGGGAAAGAGTAGCGGAGATAGAGGGTATAGTTCATATGAAGTCTAGCAAAGACAATGGTTTTTTTGTTAAGGTTATAGTTCCAAGGGAAGTGGAGGTGTAGGAATGGAAAAGATTAAACTTTTAATTGTAGATGATGAGAAATTAATAAGAGAAGGCTTGAAAGTAATGCTTTCAGTTTATGAGGATATTGAAGTTGTTGGGATAGCTGAAAATGGTTATAAGGCTTTGGAAGTTTGCAAAACCACTGATGTTGATGTTGTTCTTATGGATATAAGAATGAAAACTTGTGATGGGGTTATGGGGACAAGACTTATTAAGGAACAGTTTACAAAGATAAAGGTCATAATTCTTACTACCTTTAAGGATAAGGAGTATATAAGAGAAGCCATGAGGTATGGGGCTTTTGGTTATATGCTTAAGGATAGCTCCCATGATGTAATTTATGAAGGTATAAAAATGGCTTATAAAGGTAATATGGTAGTTCATCCTGATGTGGCCATAGAAATGATGGGAAGTAATGGAGTAATTAAAAGTGATATAGATAAGTATGGACTTTTGGAGAAAGAGCTTAAGATAATAGAAGCAATAGCTAAAGGATTAACTAATAAAGAGATTTCAGAAGAGTTGTTTTTATCAGAAGGAACAATAAAAAATAATATAACCAATATACTATCAAAGTTGAAGCTTAGAGATAGGACGCAGATTGCAATTTTTGCTTTTAAAAATGGAATAGTGACTTAAGTCATTTATGTAGTGACTTTAAGTTATGGCCATCCCCCTGGAAATATCTTATTATAATAGTAAGATAAGTCTAGGGGGTAATTTTATGAGTATTATAGAAGTAAAAAACATCAGTAAAAGATTTAATGATAAGTTAGTTTTAGATAATATTAGCTATGAAGTAAAAGAAGGGGAGATATTTGGCTTTATTGGACCTAATGGAGCGGGTAAGTCAACTTTAATAAATATTATGACAAGCTTATTAACACCAGATAGTGGGACTATTGAAATATGTGGATATGATATTTTAAGGGAGCCGATTAAGGCAAAGGAATGTATGGGATATGTTCCACAGGAGTTAGCTCTAATGGAGGACCTTAATGCCTATGATAATTTAGAGTTCTTTGGAGCTTTATATGGACTAAAGGGGAAACTTTTGAAGGAAAGAATAGCAGAGGCTCTTAAAGTAACTGGATTAGAGGAAACTAAAAAGCAAAAGGTTAAGAAGTTTTCAGGTGGAATGAAAAGAAGACTAAATATTGCAGTATCAATTCTCCACCATCCAAAAGTTTTAATATTGGATGAGCCTACCGTTGGCGTAGATCCGCAATCAAGAAATCATATATTTTCTTTCATAAAAAATATATGTAAGGATTGGGGTACTACAGTAATTTATACTTCACATTATATGGAGGAAATCGAGGAGCTTTGCAAGAGAGTATTTATAATTGATTTAGGCAAGGAAGTATCCTATGGAGATAGAGAAGAGATTAAGGCTTCAGTTTTCTCTAACAATAAGGTGATTATTGAAACTCAAGAGATAAGTGGAGAAACAATAATGAAGTTAAAGGATTTAGAGGGAATCGATAAGGTATCAGATAAGGATAATGTACTTAATTTAACTATTGATTCAAAGTTTAAGCTGGCTAGTGTGCTTTCATTATTAGAAAAAGAAACAGTTAATATAAAGAAGATTAGTTATGAAGAGGCAAAGCTTGAAGATGTATTTTTATCATTAACAGGAAAAACTTTAAGAGATTAGGGGGAAGAGCTATGAAGGCATTATATTATATAAAAACTACCCTTAAAGGTATGTTTGCAAATGGCGTAGTTACCATAGCAACTTTTATCTTATTTCCTATTTTACTTGCATGTTTTATGGCATTTTTTCATAATTTGGATGATGAAAATCCATTAAAGCTTAAGGCATTAAATGTTCAAATTGTTGATGAAGACAACACTGAAAATTCAAAAAGGCTTGCAGAACTTTTAGGCAGTGATGATTTGAAAGAGGTTGTAAATATAGTAGATAAAAAGCCAGATGTGGAACTAACAATAAAAGAAGGATATGAGAAAAATGTTTTATCTTTAAATAAGGGAGATATAATTATTAATAAAAAAGTAGAAGGCATGGGAATGTCCACTGACACCTTAAAGGTAATATTAGATAGATATCATCAAAGTTTATATGTATCTATAGCTGGTGGAGATATGGGGAATTTAAATAGAATTATGGAATCATCTATAGTTGAAGATATTACAATAGATACTATAAAAACCAATAATCCCTATGAAAAGATATCAGCATCCATGATTGGCTTTGTAATTACCATTCTTATATATACAATGATTCATGGTGGTTATGCAGATATTAGTGTAAATTTAGATAAAAGAATTAATGCAACTCCTATTACAAAATTACAATATCTTTTTTACGAGACTATGGCTTTGATAGTATATGTGTTTATAATAATCAGTGGATATGTAATTTTCTTTAGAGTAGCTGGATTAAGTTTTAAAGGAAATATTTTAGATTTAATATTATTAATATTAATGGGAACTATGCTAGTAGTATCTATGTCTAAAAGTATATCTACTATATTTGGGGCTAAGTATGGAAAAATAATTGGGACTATAATATTTACCTTACCCCTAATAAGTGGAGAGATATTTTCAGGTGAAGGTAATAAAATTGCGTTGCTAACACCAACACATTATTTAAATAATGCATTTAATTTATATAATTTAAATGGAAATTTAGAAGGCTGTGGGAAATGGATATTAATTATATTTGCAATGTCAATTATTATATACTCTGCAGCAATAATTAAAGCAGTAATTCAGGGGAGGAAAAAGGTATGCGCTTAATAAGATTAGTATTAATTAATATGAAAAGACAATTAAAAAGTCCATTTATGTTACTAATGACCTTGATATTTCCTGTTGTTATGATTTTAGTTATAAATGGTGGAGGTTTAAGTCACGGATCAGGAAGCATAGGAATTATAGATAAAAGTAATTCAAATCACTCTACTGAGGTTATTGAGAAATTGAGTGAAGAATATTCAATAAATACACTAGATGGAAAGGTAGAAGACAATTTCGATTTGCTTAGAGAAAATAAATTAGGTGCAATTTATGTTATAGAAGATAACTTTCAAGATTTATTAGATAATGGAGAGCTTCCTAAAATTCAGTGTTATAGTACAGAAGCAGCTAGTGGCTCAATAATGGCAGAAGATATTATAACAAACTATGTATCTGGAGTTGTTGAGGAAGAAGTAAGTGCGGGATTAAGCACAAATTCTACTACTGCAGTTATTGTAGATGAAGAAGTAGACAGTAAAGAGGATTATAAGATGACTATATTATTGATATGTTATTTTATGATGATAGGTGGTTCCGTTATTGCAGGAGAAATAATTAAGCTTAGAGAGCAAAAGGTATTAAAAAGAACCATAGCAACTAGTAATTCAGATATAACTATTTTAGGTAGTTTATTTATTTCATCCTTTATAATTCAAGGAGTTTTAAGTTGCTCAGCTTTTATAATCTTAACACTTGTATTAAAGCTTCCTAACAACAATATTTTTCAAGGAATACTAATCATATTTCTAAGTAGTTTAGTTACAACATCTATTATTGTAGCAGTAACAAGATGGATTAGAAATGTAACCTTAGCAAGTCTATCTACAGTTGTTTTTGGAATAGCTGCCTTTGGTATGGGTATTTTTGGATCAGAGTTAGATAGCTTTGATAATGTTCCTGAAATAATAAGTAGAATCAGTGTGATATCACCATTTACATGGCTACTCAGAATAATAAATACAGGAAAAATTATTATTCCTATCTTAATCATATTTTTAATGTCTATTATGTTATTTACAGCAGGTAGCTTTAGGCTCAGGGAGTTTGTTAAAGAATAATGTGGATTTAATATTAGTAGCTTTCAATTTAGGTTGGGGCTACTATTTTTTTATGTGAATTTATTTCAGAGAAATATTAATTAAGTACGTATATATTTATTTAGAATAATCTAGATTTTTAATGGGCAAACTTAAATGGAATAAAAGTTACAAATTTTAAAAGAGGGTGTAAAAACTTTACACTAACCCAAATAGTAAAGGAGAATGATTATGAAAAGAAAAATTAAAATTATTGTAGCGTTAGCAATGATGGTATTTATTATCCAAATGCCTTTAGTGGCAAGTGCACAGAGTATTTTACATATTCAAAATAATACCATGAAAGAAATGGCAGAACCAAAGGACATAGTGGATATAGCTACAAGTGATGGCAGATTTAAAACTTTAACAGCAGCTTTAGAGGCGGCAGGATTAGTTGATACCCTAAAGAGTGAAGGTCCATTTACAGTGTTTGCACCTACAGATGATGCATTTTCAAAACTTCCAGCAGGAAAAATTGATGAGCTATTAAGACCAGAAAATAAAAATGTGCTTACAGATATTCTAACTTATCATGTTTTCAAAGGTAAAGTTACTGCTGCAGATGTTGCCAAATTAAATGGCAAGGAAATAGCCATGGCAAATGGAAAAAATGCTAAAATAGAGGTTAAGGGTGATTCAGTATTTATTGATGGTGCCAAAGTTATAATTACTGATATTATGGCTAAAAATGGAGTTATACACGTAATTGATACTGTAATGATGCCTTAGTAGATGGAATATACAAACAGTTTAAATTAAGGTAAAAGATGCTAATCATCTTAGGATGAAGCATCTTTTTTGATTTTTATTTTATATTAAGATTGATAGATTTAATTTGATATTTCAATAGTAAACAAAGACATAAGTATTTAATGAATAACATATTAGAATAAATAATTATTAAAAGTATAAACTAAAAAGAGGTTAGTTATTATAGAAGTTTATATCTATAATTTATATAAAATGAAGAAGAAAAGGAGATAGGATGAAAGAAGGAAAAGCATTAATAGAAACAGGATTCAATTTGGAAAACAGTTATTCTGGACTTCCGGGAAAATTTTTTGCAATGCAAAGACCAAGTCATGTACCATCACCTAAACTAGTTATGCTAAATTATGCGCTAATAAAATCTTTAGGATTGAATGCTGAAGGATTACAAAGTATTGATGGAGTAGATATACTTGCAGGAAATAAGATTCCAGAAGGAGCTATGCCTATTGCTCAGGCATATGCAGGACATCAATTCGGCCATTTCACTATGTTAGGTGATGGGAGAGCTGTTCTCATAGGTGAGCATATTACTCCCTTAGGTGAGAGAGTTGATATTCAGCTTAAGGGTTCAGGTAGAACTCCATATTCACGAGGAGGTGATGGAAAAGCATCACTAGGTCCAATGCTGAGGGAATATATCATAAGTGAAGCAATGAATGCACTAGGTATTCCTACTACTCGTAGTTTAGCTGTGGTTATAACTGGTGAGTCAATAATGAGAGAAACACAGTTACCTGGTGCAATTCTCACTCGTGTAGCAGCTAGTCATATTCGTGTTGGTACATTTCAATACGCATCAAAATGGGGTACCGTTGAAGAACTTAGAGCTTTAGCTGATTATACTTTGCAAAGACATTTTCAAGAGGTAAAGGATAAAGAAAATCCATATCTTTTATTACTTCAGCAAGTAATTAGGAAGCAGGCTGAGCTTATTGCAAAATGGCAGTTAGTTGGGTTTATCCATGGTGTAATGAATACTGATAATGTAACAATTAGTGGAGAAACAATTGATTATGGGCCATGTGCTTTTATGGATGCCTATGATCCTTCTACTGTATTTAGTTCTATTGATATTCAGGGTAGATATGCTTATGGTAATCAACCTAATATTGGTGCATGGGATCTTGCCAGATTTGCGGAGACTCTGTTACCATTGTTACACACTGATGAGAATGAGGCATTAAGGCTAGCACAAAAAGAAGTTTCACATTTTGCTGATTTGTATAAGAATAATTGGATTAGAGGAATGAGAGCAAAACTTGGAATTTTTAATGAAGAAGTTGCTGATGAAGCTTTAATTGAGGAACTTTTAAGTATTATGAAAAAGTATGGTGCAGATTATACCAACACCTTCCGTGTATTAACTAGTGGAAAGATAGAGGATAATGTACTCTTTGGCAAAGAGGAATTTGATAAATGGTATAAGCGATGGCAGGAGAGATTAACGAGACAAGAAGAATCGGAAATTTCCTCAAGGGAACTTATGCAAAGAAGTAATCCAGCAGTAATTCCACGTAACCATAGGGTAGAAGAAGCACTAGAAGCTGCAGTAAATCAAGGAGATTATAGGGTCATGGAAAGGCTATTAGATGCTCTCTCAAAACCATATGATCACTCTAGAGAACTAGATTATTACACTACATTGCCAGAGACATCAACGTGTCCATACCGAACTTATTGTGGAACTTAATATAAAAATAGCTAGTAAAATTAATTTGGTTTTACTAGCTATTTTTATTGACTTTAACCCTAGACGAAAGTTTAGAATAGTATTATTAAGAGTATTATTAAGGGGATGAACACATGGGAAGTAAATATACTATAAGTGAAGTAAGTAAAATGTTTAATATAACTACTAATAAAATTAGATTTTATGAGAAAAAGGGTTTATTAAAGCCTATAAGAGAAGAAGAAAATGAGTATAGAAAATTTAATGAACAAGATATAATTAAATTACAATCTATATTGCTCTATAGGTCAATAGGATTAACTATTAATGACATTAGAAATATATTAGATAATAATGAAAAAGAAAATTGTTTAGCACATTTTAATAATCAATGGAAATTCGTTAATGATGAAATACATAGGCTTAATAGTATAAGAAAATCTTTAGAAGATGTGATAGACAAGCTTTATGGAGAAACAACAGGATATGAAATAGATAGTGAAGTACTAGATATAATAAATAGTAGTAATAAATTAAGTAGTATTAGAAATAACTGGAAAGATAAATGGGGCTTTAATCATTGGGCAAAAACATATGATAATGACGTTATTGAAGATAAAGGACAATTTAAAATATATAAGAACTACAATTTAATATTGCAAAGTGTATATGATTTAGTAAATAATGTGAAGTTAAAAAATCCAATAATACTTGAAATAGGAGTAGGTACAGGTAATTTAGCAAGTAAGTTTTTAAATAACAATTGTGAGATAATTGGAATAGATCAGTCTAGGGAAATGCTATTAGTAGCAAAACAAAAATATCCAAATTTAAAAGTTAGATTAGGTGAATTTTTGAAGATACCATACGATAATAAGTACTTTGATATTATTATTTCAACATATGCATTTCATCATTTAAATGAAAGTGAAAAAGTCATAGCAATAGAAGAAATGATAAGAGTACTAAAAGATGATGGAATAATAGTTATTGGAGATTTAATGTTTAAAAGTAAGGATGATGAAAAAGGTATTTTTAATGAATTATCTAAGGAACAAGTAGAAGAAATAGAAGATGAGTATTATTCACATATTGATTTTTTAGAAAATGAATTTAAAAAATATAATAAAAATCTAGAGTATAGAAAAATAGATGAACTTAATTATATAATAAAAGTAGATTAGTATTTAAAAAAAGCATAGTAAAAGAGGGGGAACATATGAAGAGAATAGAAGTAGTAGCAGCAGTAATAAAACATAATGATAGAATATTTATTACACGTAGAGGATACGGTGACTTTGTTGATATGTGGGAATTTCCTGGAGGTAAAATAGAAATTGGTGAATCAAAGGAAGAAGCACTTATTCGTGAGATAAAGGAAGAATTAGAATTAGATATAAAAATATCAGATTTTTTAACCACAGTAGAATATGATTATCCTAGTTTCCATCTTATTATGCATTGTTTTATTTGCCAAATTTCTGGTGGGAAATTAAATCTAAATGCCCATAATGATGCTAAGTGGATTACATTTGATGAATTAGATGGTGAAAAGTGGATTCCAGCGGATATTTTAGTTATTGATGCTCTAAATAATATGTAAGAAAAGGGACTTAGCAAATTAAATTACTTTGCTAAGTCCTTTTACATTATGAAGTAATGTATTCATAAATATCTTCTCTTACAGGTGTAATTAATTGATATTTAATTTCCACAGCTGTTTTATTAGTATTTTTCATAATGAATTGGACAGGTGTTCCTACAGCTTTAATTTTTCCAAGGAAGTAAAATTCTTTTGAAATTTTATCATCTTTATTTTTCCTCAGAAATAAGCTCATTTCAACACCAGTTTCTTCAGCTTTATAAGCTTGTACAATATCATCAGAAGTTATTGTTCTGCCTGACTTTGATATAGCAATTAACTGGGATGGAGATAGAAATCTATCTTCATAGTTAATAGTATCAGTAATATCTTCAGATTTCTCATAGTTGATAAATACGGGATATGTTTTAGTGGTTTTATCGAATTTATATCCACCAATATTAAGTGCAACTTCACCTTTCTCCCACTGAAGTAATCTACAAACATCCTCATAGGTATATTTTTGATATAACTGAAAACTAGTATTCATATAACTTTTACTGTAGAATTTCGTATATCTTTCCATTCCAAAATGGATTAACTCCTCAACCATATATTTAAAATCCCTATTTTCAAGATGATTCTTAAAGGATTTAGAAATTTTATAATCAGAATCTGATACTTCTAAAAAAACACATTTTTCATAAGTTTTTTTACCAGTGCCAGTGGGAAATTCATTTGTAAGAACATTAACCACATTAGTTTCAGTGGTAGCTTTAAAATCTATATTATAATCATCTTTTAGCTCTTTTTTCAGTCTATGGATTAGATTGGTTTCATGGTTAATAGCAAGCTTAAGCATAAGCAGTTCATGAATTCTTTTACCGGAAGCTAGCTTTTTAGAGATGAATTCAATAAATAATTCTTCAGACTTATTAAGTTCTATAGCATAGTCCTTCTCATATTTTTTTAAGAATTTATAGTATGAACCCAGGCTTTTATTATCAAATATTCTTAATGGGTCAATAGATTCATAAGTATCAAAATCTGTTAAACTTGGTATTCTACCAATCTTTTGCTTAAGATTATTATAACTTTCTTTAATTAGCTTAATATCATTAAAATTAGCTTTATCAATGGACTCAAATATTTTATTTTTAGATATTTCATCAAAATTAATAGTGGAACAACCAGGTATTATTCTTGTTCCTTCCATAACATATTTTCTAATGGAATCTTTATTAAAGGTTCTATCTCCAGATAAAGCAATGGGAATTAAAAAATTGCTGTTATAGTTTCCTATAAAGTCTATAATAACAACATATTCTTTAAAATTATGTTTTCTAAGACCTCTACCTAATTGTTGAACGAAAATTATAGCTGACTTAGTTGGCCTTAACATAACAACTTGATTAACAGCAGGTATATCTACACCTTCATTAAATATATCAACTGTGAAAATATAATCTAGAGAGTTATTTAATTCTTCTTGCTCTAAACGTTGAATTGCTGATTCTCTTTCATCCTGAGTATTTTCTCCAGTTAAGGCTACTGTTTTATAGCCGCGAGTATTAAATATATTTGATAGTTGAATGGCTTCTTTTTTATCACTACAGAATATTAACCCCTTTACTCTTTCACCACAATATCCATAAAAATCAATTTTATCGATGATATGATTAACTCTTTCTTCAGCTACTAAAGCTCTAAAGTCTGATTTTTCCTCTAACTCCACACCATTAACACTAATATCAGATACACCAAAATAATGGAATGGACAAAGTAAATCTTCTTCTAAGGCCTGTTGAAGACGTATTTCATAGGCAATGTTGTAGTTAAATATTTTAAAAATATCAAAGTTATCACTTCTTTCAGGGGTGGCTGTCATGCCAAGTAAGAATTTAGGATTAAAATATTCAACTATCTTTTGATAACTATTAGCTCCTGCCTTATGAACTTCATCGATGATAATATAATCAAATTCATCTTTGCTAAAACTTTGAAGCACCTCATCCTTTGATAGTGTTTGGACTGTACAAAAGATAAAGTCTTTATTAATTTCCTTTCGGCTTCCAGAGAGAATTCCCATGCTTCGAGTATCACCAAATACATTTTGAAAGCTATTTAGGCCTTGATTGGCTATTTGTTCTCTATGTACTATAAATAGAGCTTTTTTAGGATTATAATTTCTTAACTCAAAAGCAGATAGATAAGTTTTTCCAGTACCAGTAGCAGAAATTAAGAGAGCCTTATCTGCACCGTTTTCCCTGAGCTTATTTAATCCTTGAATAGCAGCTACCTGCATTTTATTTGGCTTAAGCTTATATTGTGCTAGCCTTGGAATGTTACTTTTTCTTGCGTATTCAATTTGCTTTTTATAAATATCTTCATAGGTTTCTATCCAATTTAAAGTTAAGTCATCAGCATCCTTCCAAAGCTCCTGAAATTCATCAATTACATTTTCAGTTAAGGAACCTGCCTCTAAAGAGGAAATTTTTAAATTCCATTCCTTATTTTTTGTTAATGCTGATTGAGTTAAATTCGAACTTCCTACAATTAATTTATAATGATCTTCATATTTAAATATATATCCTTTAGTATGAAAGTTTTCTTTGCTATATATCTTAATTTCAATATTTGAAAATTCAAGTAGCTTCCTTAATGCTTTAGGCTCACTGAAATTCAGATAATCTGTAGTTAAAATTTTACCTTTCACACCTTTTTTATTTAAGTATTTCAAGGTTTCTAGTAAGGGGGTTATGCCACTACTTGTAATAAAAGCAACGGATATAAAAAACTCTTTACATCTTGTTAATTCAGAGATTATTTCATTTAAAACTTTGCTACCTTTTAAATAGTCATTTACTATTAACTTTGGTGTTAAAGCTAAATTTGAATGGATTAAGCTATTTACTAAACCAGTTTCACTAGCTTTAATAATCTCATCTTTAATTATATTTTTATCATTTGTATCCATATCAATAGTCTTAAAGTTAATACTTACTGGTGTATTAAATATATCTGTTTTAGTTATAGTACTCATATTTACCTCACATTTAAATTATCATAGTTAAAGTGTAAATAATTTCATCAATTCTTATATTATAACATAATTATATGATATGGATTTTACTATATAATGATATAATGTATTTAAATAGAATTTATCATACTAAAGGTAAGGTGAACTGTGAATATTAAAGAATACTTGATATTGAAATAAAGTAAATTAAATAAATAATTTATAGGGAGATGGCATTGAAATGGGTACAGAGTTTAGTTTAGTTAACTATTTAAATGAAGGGGTAGAAAGCATTGTAAAGGGTGCAATGAAGGCTTCTTTTCAAAATCCCAAAGAGGCAAAGTTCATTATGAAATATATTTTAGAAAGCAAAAAAGCTGCTAAAAGAAGAAAAACCTTTGAAGAGAAAGGACAACATATTCCACCTTTCCTAATCTCAAGCATCACTAGTAGCTGTAATCTCTTTTGTAAAGGGTGTTATGCAAGAGCCAATAATACCTGTGGTGAAAAGTCAAATAAAGATCAAATGACAAGTTATCAATGGGAAGATATATTTAAACAGGGGAAAGAACTTGGAATTTCTTTTATATTACTAGCTGGTGGAGAACCTTTAATGAGAAAGGATGTTATAGAAAAAGCGTCTCAAATTAAAGAAATTATTTTTCCTATATTCACAAATGGGACTATCATTGATGAAGAATATATTAAGCTATTCGATGCTAATAGAAATCTTGTGCCTGTTATTAGTATTGAAGGTGATGAGAACAAAACTGATGCTAGACGTGGTAAAGGAACCTATGAACTTCTCATAAATAAAATAGATTCACTTAAATCTAAAGGAATATTATATGGAGCTTCTATAACTGTTACCACAGAAAATATCTATAATGTGGCTAGTAAAGAGTTTATAGCAGAATTATATAATAGAGGTTGCAAATTAGTAATTTTTGTAGAATATGTACCAGTAGTTGCTTCAACTAAAGATTTAGCACCAACTGATAAAGAAAGGAACTATCTTGAAAGTGAACAAGCTCGTCTTAGAGAAATTTATGAAGATATGATTTTTATTTCTTTTCCAGGAGATGAAAAACATTCAGGAGGATGTCTTGCTGCTGGAAGAGGTTTCTTTCATATTAACACAAGTGGAGGAGTAGAGCCATGTCCATTTTCACCTTTTTCAGATACAAATTTAAAAAATTCTAGCTTGTTAGATGCATTACAATCACCTTTATTTAGAAAATTAAGTGCAGCAGAAATGCTTCTTGGTGAACATAAGGGTGGATGTGTATTGTTTGAAAAAGAAGAAGAAGTAAAAAAGCTTTTGATATAAAACAAAAAAATATAAATTGTACTTAAGAGGTGTAATATATGGAGAATGTAGAACTAACAAATATGGTTATGATAATGGATAAATTAAATAATAAAGTTCTTGTTCAGAACCGCATTAAAGGAAATTGGACTGGAATAGCTTTTCCAGGGGGGCATGTAGAAAAGGGTGAGTCTATTGTAGATTCAGCCATCAGAGAAGTTAATGAGGAAACTGGCCTAGTAGTAAATAATTTAGAAATTTGCGGTGTTAAAGATTGGTATAGGGCAGAAGATAATAAAAGGTATATGGTTTTTCTTTTTAAAACTGATTCATACCAGGGAGATTTAATAGAGTATGGTGAAGAAGGTCATGTATTTTGGCATGATATAGATAAACTTAATTTATTAAATCTTGCCCATGGATTTGATAGGATGGTTAAAATAATATTAGAGGATAAACTTAATGAGTATTTTATTACAGAGAATCAACAAAAATCTCATTGGGAGCATATGCTAAAATAAAGATAAGTCAATTATAAGATTTAAGATTTTATGTTTAGCTTATTTTGAATGTTTCTGGATTATTGTGTGTAAAATATAAGCAATATAAGTATCTAAGTTCTTAGTAGGATTTCTGGGAATATGGGAATAAATTATTAATAGAACCTTATCTTAGAAATTTAACAAAGCTTTTTTGGTAAATTATACAAATGAAAAATGTTATGAATTTTATGGAGGTAAACTTGTGAAAAAAATAATTATTTTAGCAGAGAGCGGAGCAGATATTCCATTGGATTTAGCCACATTACATAATATTCAGGTTATCCCCATGCACGTGATAATGGGAGACTCATCTTATTTAGATGGTTCAATACCTGTAACAGAAGTCTATGATTATTATAAAAAAACTAAAAAAATACCATCAACTTCAGCAACAAATCCAGAAGAATTTCATCTTTTATTTAAAAAAATAAAAGATGAAAATCCGGGTTGTATTATTCTTCATATTGGATATACATCTAAAGCCTCTTGTGCTTACCAAAATGCACTTATTGCTTCAGAAGGAACGGAAGATATTTATCATGTTGATTCTTTAAATGTCACTGGTGGTCAAGGAGCAATTGTTTTAAGAGCAGCTGAAATCATAGAAAAACATCCAAATATAATGATAACTAATTTAATTGAAGAAATTCAGGATTACGTGGCAAGAGCCAGAGTATCTTTTATCCCTGGTGATCTTGCATATCTGAGAGCAGGAGGGCGTGTATCCAATGCTGCATACTTGGGAGGAACTTTACTACTAATAAAACCCCTCATTGAAATTGTAGATGGAAAGTTAATTTCAACACAAAAGTTTCGTGGGAAAATGGTTAGTGTTGCTGATAAGTATATGAAAGAATATATTAAGAGATACAATTTTGATAAAGAACAATTATATCTTATTTATTCTTTGGGTCTTGATGAATCTATAAAACATAACATGGAGGGAATTGCTAAAGAAGAGGGATTTAGAAAGATTATATGGATTCAAGCAGGATGTGTAATTACATCTCATAGTGGTCCAGGAGCTATTGGAATAGCAGGATTTGAAAAGGTTAGTTCTAAATAAAAGTAAGGCTCTATAAAATTNNAATTTTATAGAGCCTTACTTTATTAGAGAAAGGTATCCACTACAATTATATTTGCTTGTTCATTATTATCCATAGGAATAATAGTACACTAGAAGCATTATGTTACTTAAGTTCTTTTTTATATAAGATTTAAGATTTTATTTTTAGTTATTATTTTGAGAATCTTTCTGGATTATTACCAATTTCATTACATAAAGATGTAATTACGTTGCATGTATTAGATAAGTTTTCTTTATTGATCTTATCAGCGGTATCTTTATCCGTATGGTAGTCAACAAATGGGCCATATTCAAAATATGCCACTGGTATACCAGCTGCTTCAAAAGCTACATGATCACTTCTGTTACTTTCATCTCTTCTATTATCGTATTGGAAGTTATTCATACAACTTACTGCTAAATCTGCAGTTAAAGAATCCTTAGAGCTATCCATTGTGTAAACACATAAGTTATCACCGATACCAACCATATCGGCATTTATCATTGCAATAGTATTTTGTAAATCATCACTATTTAAAGATTGAACATAATAATTTGAACCCACTAAACCTATTTCTTCAGCACCAAATGCAATAAATTTAATATTACAATCAAGGTTTTTCTTGGATAAAATCCTTGCCGACTCCATTACAGTAGAAATACCTGAAGCATTGTCATTTGCAGCTGGGGTATCTACTCCATCATAGTGAGCTCCAACTATTAAGGTTTTAGCATCTTTCTTTTTAGATTTTAAGGTTGCAATAATATTTTTAGATTTACTATCTAGACACTGACTATCAACCTTTAGTGTGGCTTTAAGGCCTTTTTTTGAGGTTATTATGGTTGAATTAAGATATTCTGCATCAGCTTTAGATATTGTAACAGCTGGTATTTTTGTAGGTTCAACTAGGGTAGCAGATAGAGGTTCTTCGCTATTAGGATCAAAAAATATAACACCTACAGCACCCATTGCAGTAGCTCTTTCAGTTTTATTTTTAAATGTATCACCACCACGTTGAATAATAACAAGTTTATCTTTTACTTTAGCTTTTTCCAAATCAGCTTGTGTTCCCATATATCCATTAACGACTTCTGAAGTTAAGCCTTCCTTTGGAGTCTCTTTACTAAAGGTTAAAGCCTTAGATTCAACAACTTTACTTTCAGGTATATCTATTTTTACTTCTACATCATTACATTTAAATGCGGTTACAGGAAACTCTTGTTCATCAACACTAAGTCCCATGTCTTTAAACTCTTTAGAAATATATGATGCTGCATCCTTTTCTCCATCAAACCCGGTTATTCTAGCATCATCCTTTGCTGAAAGTTTCTCTATAGTGCTATATATCCTATCTTCAGAAATATCCTTTGAAAAATCTTTGAATTTTATGCTAGTTATATCACTTAAGCTAGAGGATTTGTCTTTAACACTATTACAACCCACAAGTGATGTTATAACAATTAAAGAGCAACATATACATATTATTTTTTTGGTGCCTTTCAAAATTAATCCCTCCCCAAAATTATTAGTAAGTATAACCTTTGTTTTAATCTTAAAATAGATAAAATTTTATACTCCTTTCATTTATAACTAAATAGTATTTGTAATGTAGTTAGTACAATTCAATATATGCTATTTGTAAATTATATGAATATATTAACACTTAATTACATTTAATTCTAGTAATAAATTAAGCACACTAACACTTTTTATGAACTTTATCTATTAAAGATTTTAATAGATAAAGTTTATCCTAAATATTAGAAATAATGTTATAATATTAGTACGATTATTAACAAAAATAAAAATAAATTATTATGAAGTGGTGGAACAAATGAAAGAGTTATTAGACTTATTTAAACCCATAACTAATAATATAATAAATAAATCAGATACTTATAGAGAAGTTGAGCCATGTGATACTTTAAAGCCATATATAAGATGCTTTTGGGGAAGTCCAGTGCCTTATAGAAATAAGGAAATAACTAAAGATGGGGATAGAAACAATATTGTGATTCCAGATTGTTGTATGGATATAATTTTTGATATAGATTATAGTAATAATAAAGTGAATAACCTATTTTGTAGTATAAATGATTATCCTTTTTATACAGAAGAGGTTAAAACCTCGGCGTTGATTTCTACCTTTGGTATCCGATTTAATTTTTGGGCTGTGCATTTATTTACAGATAATCAATTGCCTAAAAAGTGTAATGAGTTTGCAATTGTAGACCAATATTTTATGGGTTTAAGAAAAGAAATTGAAGATATAGTTATATATTATCCTAAGATTGAAGAAAGAATATATTACATAGAAAAGTTATTGCTAAGAAGATTATTCAATAAGAATTTTAGAAATAAAAATTTATTAAATGGAGTATATTATATTTTGAAATCTAAAGGGGTAACTACAATATCAGAGATTAGTAATTATATTTCTGTTAGTTCTAGACAGTTGGAGCGTATCTTTGGAGAATATATTGGAATAACTCCTAAGAAGTGCTGCAGTTTAGTTAGATATCAAAATATATGGAAAGACATAGCTTTTAAGAGAGATTTTAATCTTAGTAATATTACTTATAGTTATGGTTATTGTGATCAAGCTCATATGATAAATGACTTTAAAAAATACCATGGAAACACTCCTATGAAAGCTATAAACGAGTTAATTAAATAGAATGTCGCATTTTTACAATACTAAAGGTGTTTAATGTATTAACATTAAGTTATGAAATAAAGTTTGTGAGGTGTACTATGGAAAAGTTAAAGATGAGCCAATTTAAAAATATAGAGGAGCATATATTTAGTAATGGTAGAGATATTGAAAAAGTAAAATGGAATTATACTTTTAATAAGGGTAGTAAAGAGGATATAGTATCAGAACTAATAAAATATCAAAATGAGGATGGTGGTTTTGGAAAGGGATTAGAAGCTGATATGTTATTACCATCATCAACAAGTATAGCATCTACTGAGGCCATTTTTATTGCATATGATTATGACCTTAATTGTGAGGAGCCTTGGTTTGGAAATTTATTAAATTATTTTGAAAAAACCATTGAAGATACGCCATCATTCTGGGAGAAGGTTCCAAAGGAAGTTGAAAACTTTCCCCATGCACCATGGTGGATATATGCTCCAGATACAAAATTTACTCCTAACCCTTGTGCTGCTGTTGCCTCAGCTTTTATCAAGTATGGTAATGCTGTTCAAAAGGAGATAGGTAATAAAATTGCAGCTAGATGTATAGAGTTTTTAAATAGTAATGAAGAGTGTTCTGACCATGATTGCTATTGCCTACAAAGACTATTTATAGTTTTAAAAGAACTAAATTCAAATTTGATTAGTGATGTAACTATAAGGTCTATGGAAAGAAGAATATTAGACTGTCTTTGTATAGATGAGGCTAAATGGATGGAATATGTATCACAACCTTTAGATTTAGTAACTTCACCTGAGTCACAATGGTATAAATTAGTTGAAGCCTTTATAGAAAAGAACTTTTCTTTTTGGATTAATACATTGAAGGAAGAAGGTTTTTGGCAACCTAATTTTTCTTGGGGAGTAGATAGTGAAGTAGCTAGAAATGTTACTAAAATTTGGACTTGCTACATAGCTGTGAAAAGAGCCAGGATTTTCAAAGCTTTTGGGCTAATAAATTTATATTGATTTTAAATTAATATGTAAATAAGTTTTAAATTAATGGTGGTGTCTCGCCTCCACCATAAAACCCACGACAATACGGCAATGTATTGTGGTGGGTTATTTCATGTACAGGATATATGCTTAGGTTTGCTATGCATTGGAAGTTATTTCTAATAAATTGTAGAGTGAAGTAGTATTAATAAACTTATATTTTTATGATAATATTATTACAAGCTTATTAAAGATAAAATTAATGAAGGAAACTTAAGAGGAGATAAAAATGATATATCGCGAAAATATTAAAAATTCAAGAAGAATAATTATAAAAATTGGTACTTCAACCTTAACCTATGACAATGGAAATATAAACTTAAGAAGAATTGAAAAAATAGCCATGTCAATATCTGATTTAATAAATAGTGGGAAAGAAATAATCCTTGTAACATCTGGATCTATAGGTGTTGGAGTAAGTAAAATGAACTTAAAGGAAAGGCCAAAAACTATTAGAGAAAAGCAGGCAGCTGCATCTGTGGGACAAGTAGCACTTATGAATATTTATAGCAAACTATTTGGAGAATATGGCTATTCAGTAGGTCAAATACTTTTAACAAGAGACATTATAGAATGTGAAAGAAGTAGAAATAATGTTGCAAATACTTTTGAAACCTTGCTAGAAAGCGGAATAATTCCAATAGTAAATGAAAATGATAGTGTATCTATAGATGAAATTGAAAATATATCTAGATTTGGAGATAATGACAATCTAGCAGCAATAGTTTCTACTATTGTGGATGCAAATCTTTTAATAATACTATCAGATATTGATGGTTTCTATGACTCTAATCCAAGAACAAATAAGGATGCAAAGCTTATAAAAGAAGTGAAATATATAACGGAAGAAGTACTAAATTTTGCAGAAGGTGCAGGAAGTAATTTAGGCACAGGTGGCATGGAAACTAAAATACATGCAGCAAAGATTGTAACTGATAATGGTACAAATATGATATTAGCAAATGGAAAAGACCCAAGTAAACTTATTGATATATTAAATGGAGACGATGTAGGAACTTTATTTCTGGGAAAAGAAAGATAAACAAAATATGAAGGGAGTAATTTTAGATGCAAGAGTTAATTTTAAAAGGTAAAAAAGTAAAAGAAGCTGCGTATATATTATCAAATATTTCATCAAATGAAAAAAACAAAGCTTTAAATGAAATGGCAAAAGCATTATTAGAGAATGCTAGTGAAATAATAGCAGCAAATAAAATTGATATAGAAAATGCAAAAAATAAGGAAACATCAGAAGCAATAGTAGATAGATTGCTTTTAAATGAAGACAGAATCAAAGGGATGAGTGGAGGTTTAACACAAGTAGCAGGACTAGAAGACCCTGTAGGTGAAGTAAGTTCAATAGTAACTAGACCAAATGGACTACAAATAGGGAAAAAAAGGGTACCTCTAGGAGTAATAGGAATAATATACGAGGCAAGACCAAATGTTACTTGTGATGCAGTAGGGCTATGTTTAAAATCAGGTAATACAACAATACTAAGAGGTGGAAGTGAAGCTATAAACTCCAACAAAAAAATAGTACAGATATTAAAAAAAGCCTTAGAAGAAACTAAGTTACCAGTAGATTGTATTCAATTAATAGAAGATACAAGTAGAGAAACTGTTAAAAATATGATGAAGTTAAATGAATATATAGATGTGCTAATACCAAGAGGAGGCGCTGGACTAATAAAATCAGTAGTAGAAAATGCTACAGTACCAGTAATAGAAACTGGAACAGGGAACTGTCATGTTTATGTTGATAAAAATAGTGACTTAGAAATGGCAAAACAAATAGTTATAAATGCAAAAACTACTAGACCAGCAGTTTGTAACTCTGAGGAAAAATTACTTGTTCATGAAGAAATAGCAAAAGAATTTATTCCAGTAATAGTTGATGAATTAAGACAAAGAAAAGTAGAAGTTAGAGGAGACAAAAAATCTATAGAAATAGTAAATGACATAATACTAGCAAATGAAGAAGACTATTATAAAGAATATTTAGATTATATAATTTGTATAAAGGTAGTAAAAGATATAGATGAAGCTATAACTCATATAAATAAATATGGCTCAGGACACTCTGAAGCTATAGTAACAAATGATTATCAAAATGCTCAAAAATTTCATCAACAAGTAGATGCAGCAGCAGTTTATGTGAATGCTTCTACTAGATTTACTGATGGAGAGGAATTCGGATTTGGAGCAGAAATAGGTATAAGCACTCAAAAGCTACATGCAAGAGGTCCCATGGGACTTAAAGAGCTTACCACTAATAAGTATATAATATTTGGAAATGGTCAAATAAGATAATAACTAAGGAGTTACTCAAAATGATTAAAGGTATTTTGAGTAACTTCTTTTGTCATCTTTATTTTGTTTAGTAAGGACTCAGAAGATAATCTGAATATATTTTTATATAGATTCAAATAATATAAAATATGTTATTTAGAATAGAAAAGGTGTAGAAGGTAGCAATTCCATATATTGCTTACTTTATACTATTAAAAAATTTATTTACGATATACAAATAGCAATTTACTTACTTTGAGTAAGAGGAGTGATAACATGAACAATGATTTAAGGATAAATATCTTTTTAGATGAAACCAATACTCCATTTGCACCATATTTTAGCTCGGATGATTTACACCTAAGCTCTGATTTGGAAGAGTTTATTTTATCAAAGCTACTGAATTGCAGAAGAAGAGAAGTTGATATATTTATTAAAGGTGAAAATAATTATGATGATAAGTCGTTGAAGACAGCTATAGTAAATACCTTTTCAAACCGAGTGGAAGAAAATGAATATATCTATGGTAGAAATAATATGAAGGCTATTGTTTTGTACGCCTTCGGCATCATTATTGGGTTGATAGGCTTGAGTCTTTCAAGCAGATATGCTTATTTCGCAGGTATATTAAGTATAGTGTGTTGGGTATTTATCTGGTCAGGCACAGAAGTTTATTTTTTTGAAAACCGACAAATAAAATCAGATATAAGGAAGTACCAGAATATTATTAATGCAAATGTGCATAAAAAATACACATAATGAATGGCCAATTCTACATAGAGTAAATATATTAATAAGGGCATTGAATAACATAAAAGATTATATGGTGGATTATAAATACTACATTTCATCTCCACCATTAAAATGGGGCTGTCTCACAAATTTTTTAGAGCGACAGCTCCATTTTTTATCCACGATATATTAAATAAATATTTAGCTAATATCAGGAAGAAGGTTTATCTAGTTAACTTTTTTATTATATCTTCTAGATTTGGATACATATTTAAAAGGTCTCTTCTCTCAAATAATTCAAAATCATCAAAAGTAAAGGCAGGGGCTACCATACATCCAACTAAAGCAAATCCATCATTATTCATAGAAGAACCAAATATATATCCCTTAGGAACTAAAACTTGTGGAACCTCTCCTTTTTCTATATCTAATCCTAATTGCTTAGTTATAAGCTCACCCTCTGGTGTGATCATATATATAGTCAGAGGTTGCCCGTCGTGGTAATACCACATTTCATCAGAAGTTAATCTGTGAAAATGAGACACCTCTCCTGTTTCAAGCAAGAAATATATGCTACTAAATAACTTTTTATCTTCTCTAAAGAAATCTTCTGATAATACTGATTGTTTGAAGTATCCCCCTTCCACATGTGGTGTCATGCCTAATTTTTCTATATAATATTGTGCTGATTTCATGCTGTACCTCCTAAGTATAATAAATCTATTATATCAAAAACTTAATGATTTGTTGTAGTAATATAAATTAATGACGGCATTACTGATAGAATTCCTTAGTGTATAATCAATTTAGAAAAATGTAAGAATTCATTAAGAATTTGAAATAAATATATTAAAAATTAATTAGTAATATAAAAGTATGGAGGGATGATGATGTGGAAAAAGAAAATTAAACAAAAAAAATTACAATTAATTTTAATAGCAATTATTTTAATGGTATCTTCATCTATATTTGCACTATCTATGAGCTTTACAAGTACAGTTTCAAAATATACTAATGATTATTATGAAGGAGAAAATATAAAGGATATTGTAGTTCAGACATATAATGAGGATGTTATTTCAAAAGTTGAAAGTTTTATTATGGAAGAAGAAACTAATGAAAAGGATATTAGAAAAACAAAGGGGTTAACGGTAGATAGACAAGTATTTTTAGGGGATGAAAACCTTGATTTGGGAATGGCAAATTTAATAATTTATGAGAGTATGAAAGCTCATCCATGGGATGTAGTTATAACAGAAGGAGAAAAAGTAACGACTCCAAGTAAAGGTACTATTTGGGTCTCAAATCTTTTAGCTGATTCTAAGAATTTAAAAATAGGAGATAAGTTAAAGATAAAAGATGGTGATGAATATAAATATTTAACTATATCAGCTTTAGTAAACGATTCAGTAATTCCGAGTTCTGTTGTGGGCTATAATAATTTATATATAGGTAGTAATGATTATGATGACTTTAATGAACCTATTAAATCTGAATATATTGGTTATGATTCATCTAAAGAAGGAAACGATGCAACATCTGAATTAATTTCTTATATAGGTGATTCAATTGATGGAGTTATATATGATAAGTGGATTACAATATTTGCAGCAAATGCTGGAAGTCAAATTACAAGTGCAGTGGGGTTAAGTACAGCTATATTAATATTCATTGTATCTATTGTAATAATAAGATTTGTACTATGGAACAACATTTTAAAGGAGTATAAATCTATAGGTGTATATAAATCATTAGGATTTACCTCAAAGCAGATACGTAATATATATTTAAAAAGCTTTGGAATAGTAGGAGTCATTGCAATAACCGCTGGAAGTTTCTTTAGTATTTGGTTTATAAATTATTTAGTAAAGATATCTATTAAATATATTGGAATATATGAAGGTGGTATAAATAATTTTAGCTTTATAGTTTTAACAATAATATTAATGAGTTTTGTTTTAATATCTAATATTTATCTTTTACTTAGAAGAATAAATAAAATAAAGCCTGTTGAGGCATTTAGAATAGGAGTTACTTCATCTAAAGAGAAATTTAGGAAGTCAATTATTAGAGATGCTTCATCACCAATGTCCATGGCTATAAATGATATTTTTAAATATAAAAAGCAAAATATAATTATAGTAACAGTTTTATCCCTTGTAATATATCTTTCAGTATTTTTAGTTAGTGTAAATTACTCAATGATTAATATGAAAGATAATGCATGGAATATGTTTGGATTACTTCAGGGAGATGTTACCTTAGATTTTCCAAGTGGAGAGGCGTCATATGATAAGGCTTTAGAAGAAATTAAGAGTGACCCGAGAGTCTTAGGCGTAAGAGCGTGCTCATTTGATGTAGGAAAGGTCGCTTATTTAGATGTATCAAGATACAATATAAAAAATGCTCAAGTTATTACTTATTTATATGATAACTATGACAATAACAATGGGTTTAATGTATCTATTAAAGAGGGAAGAAATCCTAAAAATAAAAATGAAATTGCATTGTCAGAACAAATTCTAAAAGATGCAAGTTTAGATATTGGAGATTATATTGATATAAAAATATTAGGTGAAGAGAGATCATTGCTCATCACTGGTAAATATATCGGCATGATGTCAAATAACTACAATATGAGAATGACTTTAGATGTAGTGCCTAAGGAAATTAGAAATAACCTTAATAACTTAAACATCAATATTACTTTAAAAGATAAAAATGATTATGAAGAGTTTAAAGAAGAATATAAACAAAAATATGAAGTATGTTCTATAGATACATGTCCAAGTTTGATTGCAACAGCAAGTAAGTCAGTTATTGAGATAGTTATACCAGTTACTACAATTATTCTTTTAGGAATATTACTATTCAGTATATTAAATATAGTAAATCTTATAATTATGAACAATACCGATAATAGAAGAAATAATGCTATTATAAAATCGCTAGGATTTTCAAATATTTATATTTTAAAGAGAACTTTATATAGAATTATGCTACTTATAGGTATTTCATCTTTGGTTGGATTTATTTTAAATGCTACTATATCTAAAAATTTATTTAAGCTTGCAATGATGGGAATAGATGGGTTGATGATTCCAAATGGTGAAGTTATAAGCACAATAGTATTTATTGGAATATTAACCATTGGCTCATCAATAATATCAATGTTTAGTATAAGAAAAATATCTACAGTGGAACTTATTGAAGAGTAGGGGGAGAAGAGATGGGAAGTATTATTAAAGCAAGTGGATTATGTAAATCATTTATTTTAGGAAAAACATCAAACAATGTATTAAAAAATATTAATTTAGATATATATGAAAGTGATTTTACTGTAATAATGGGTAGTTCAGGTTCTGGAAAATCTACATTGTTATACTCTATTAGTACTATGGATAGCCCAAGTGCAGGTAGCGTTGAGCTTTTAGGAAAAGATATAACAAATATAGGTGAAAAAGAAGCTACAAGTATTAGAAATAAATATATATCCTTTGTTTTTCAAAGTATAAATTTACTTTATGATTTAACTATAAGAGAAAATATAACTTATTGTGGTTATCTAAACAATAAAGATAAGAAGAGCGTAAATAAAAAAACAGATGAATTATTGAATAGATTAGAGCTGAAAGATATTGAGAATAAATATCCTTCAGAAATATCAGGAGGACAACAGCAAAGAGTTGCAATTGCTAGAGCATTAATTAACAATCCTAAGATAATTTTTGGAGATGAGCCAACAGGAGCACTTAATTCTTCAACGGGAGCCAGGGTATTGGATATTCTTACAGAATTAAATGAAGAGGGACAATCCATAGTAATGGTAACCCATGATTTAAAAGCAGCCTCAAGAGCAAGTAGATTGATTTATTTAAAGGATGGAAGAATTGATGGTGATTTGTCTCTTGGAAGATATAATGAAAAAGATTCAGATAGTAGAGAAAAAAAGATATTTGAATTTATAAAAAGTAGGGGCTGGTAAAATAATGATATAATGGAAGTGGGGGTGAGTAGAATGCATGATAAAATCTTGGTAATTGAAGATGATAATGATTTAGGAAACTTAATAAAAGATTACTTAGAGATAGATGGGTTTCAGGTATTGATAGCTAATGATGGGTTAAAAGGTGTGGAACTGGCTAATGATCCTATGATAAAGCTCATTATTTTAGATATTATGCTCCCACTTTTAGATGGTGTTGAAGTTTGTAAAAGAATAAGGACGATATCGAAAATGCCAATACTTATGTTATCAGCTAAAAGTGGAGAGATGGATAAGATACTAACATTAGGAGTAGGGGCAGATGACTATATGACAAAACCTTTTTCTCCAATGGAATTAGTGGCAAGGGTGAAAGCTCATATAAGAAGGTATACTTCATTTTCTAGTGATACACTATCAGATGTAAAACAATTTGGTGATTTAATAGTAGACTCTAAGGCATATAAAGCTTTACTAAATAATAAGGAAATACCACTAACTTCTAAGGAATTTCAAATATTGGATTTTTTCACATCTAATCCTTCCCAAGTGTTTTCAAAGTCTCAGGTATATGAAAGTGTATGGGGTTACAGTGAATATATGGATGAAAATACTATAGCTGTGTACATTAAAAGGTTAAGAGAGAAGCTTGGAGAATACGGTGAAAAGTCGATAAAGACAATATGGGGAGTAGGATATAAGTGGGAAGTAATAGAGTGAAGGATAATTACCTTGGTAAAAAAATTAGTATATTTACAGGGTTAACATATCTATTTGTTATATTATCAGTGGTATATTCTCTCCTAATTTTAAAGGAAGATATTAAAAAAGAAGATAAGTCTAATTTATTAAGAATAGAAACATCAAATCAAAGAGAATTGATTAAAGAAATGTTTAAAGAAAATAGCTATTACATGGAAAATGATTTTTATGATTATACAGTTATAAATTTAAAAGGGGAGGCTATCTTTTCTTCCATAGATGATTTTAATAAAGGAGAAAAGATAAATCTTGAAAATGAAATAGGTTATGATAATGCCTTTGACAATAGAAAGAATGGATTCATTAGATACAGTATACCTTTAGTTAATAATGATGTTCAAGAAGGGATTATAATTATAGATTTACCACAGAGTATATTAAAAAAGGAAAGCAAAAATGAGAAATTTATACCCCTGTGGATACTTTTATTTTTAATAGGAATATTAGCTTTTATGATAAATAGGTTTGTAAAAATAGATATAATAAAACCAATTAAAGAGCTCCATAGTAGTGCAAAAACCATACTAAATGGAAGCTATAAGTGTAAAGTAAACTACGATTATCATGGGGAGGTTGGAGAGTTTTGTCATGATTTTGAAGCTATGAGAGGTGAAATAATAGACTCAAAAGAAAAGGAAGAAAAGCTTAAAAGAAATGAAAAAGAATTATTAGCTTGTATTTCACATGATTTAAAAACTCCTCTTTCATCAATTTCAGGATATGTTGAAGGCATAAGAGATGGAATTGCAAAGGATGAAGATGGTATAAAAAGATATTCAAACATTATATTGAAGAAATCTAAGGAACTTTCAAAATTAATAGATGATATATTAGAGCAATCGAAAACAGAGTTGAATGAAATGTCAATTGAAAGAAAAGAAATATACTCTGATGATTATCTAAAGGAAGTTTTAGGTGACTTATCTATTGATGTAGCTACTCATAATATGAAATTAGATGTTAAGGGACAATTGCCAAGGGCTTTGATTTCTATAGATATAATAAGAATAAATCAAGTTATAAATAATATTATTTCAAATTCAATAAAATACTCTAAATCAGGAGAAAAAATTGAGATATGGGTAGATGATGAGATAGATAAAATTACTGTAAATATTAAGGATTTTGGTAGTGGAATTAGCATTGATGATATACCATTTGTTTTTAATAAGTTTTATAGAGGTGAAAAGTATAGAAACACTAATATATCAGGTTCAGGGCTTGGTCTTTCTATATCTAAGTATATAGTAGAGAGTCATGGAGGAAATATAAAGTGTTCATCTTCTTTAGAATCTGGAACTACTATTAGTTTTACTATACTTAAAATATAATTAATAAAGGTGCTGTCACACCTCAGAATTTATTTTCTATTGTGTAGCAGCACCTTTTTTATCTTTTAATTTAATTATTAGTAGGATTTACTTTATCTTTTCTTCCCACCATCCAAATGCGACTCTACCTTGAGCAAGTTCATTTGGAGTTTCTGGGTTGGATAAGAAAATAATAAATGATCCTCCAGGAGGAAAAATAAATTTGCCTACTTCTTCGTCGGCAATTGTAACCTCTGGAAGGGCTCTTCTAACAAATGCCTTAACTCCACCTTTAGGTTCTCCTATAACATTGCTTGCTTTAAGTAACCTAATTCGTGGCTTTGGTAATGGGCAAAGAGCTGTATTAGCTGGAGTAACTAATTCTGATATCTCTGGACATCCAGGTGGATTTGAATTAAACCATATTTGCGCTCTTATTGGTGATTCTCCAATATTTGTGACAGTCCAGACATATACGTGTAGATTAACTCCTGAATAATAAGGATTTACTAATCCTGCCCATGCACTTTTACCTCTTCCAAAATTTAATTCATCTGCATAGCCTACAAAATATTTTCCTTGAAGTGAAAGATATAGAGGATATGGCATACTAGCTACTTGAGTTATTGGATTAGGTAAGATTATAGAGTCATTACAATTTTTTGTGTTTTCCATTTTCATAATATCTCCTATTAAAAGTATAGATTTTTCATATTCTCCATACATAAGGTATAAGAATAAATCTGTATACTGTTAATATATGTTGTACGGATATAAGGGGTGTACAAGGAGTTGAAATTTAGTAAATCTGAGAATTTAAGATAGTGTTTAATATAAAATTTAATTATTAATTTCTAGATAACTATAGGAAATAAAAATGTCACATACTCTTTAAAATAAGGAGTATGTAACATTAAATTTATATATTATTCTGTACGTAATGATTCTACAGGATTTTTTCTTGCAGCCATTTTTGCTGGAATAGCACCACCCAGCAATGTTAAAGAAACACTTATAATTATAAGTATTATAGCATGAACTGGATTAAGTTTTGCTACACCTTCAAGGTCTGTTAAATTCTTAAGAACACTATTTATTGGAAATGTTAATAAGTATGATATTAATATTCCAAGTAATCCTGAACAAGAACCTATTATGAATGTTTCAGCATTGAATACACGGGTTATATCTTTCTTTCTTGCACCTAATGCTCTCAATACACCAATTTCCTTTGTTCTTTCTAATACAGAAATGTATGTTATTATCCCAATCATAATAAGGGATACAACAAGTGATATTGCGGCAAAGGCAATTAAAACAAGGGTTATTGAATCCATAATACCACCAGATAATTTTGTGAATGTAGCTGCTAAATCTGTATATATTATAGAGTCTTCAACAGCATTTCCATCATTCCATGAATTTAAGTAATTAAGTACCCTATCCTTGGTAGTAAAATCTTTAGGGTAAAGGGTAATAGCAAATGGTGTAGAAGTAGCACCTAATTGAGAAAGTACGTCATCTTTAGTAACATTAGGAGTAGTACTACTACTAGCTCCTCCCATTGGTGACATTGCAGCCATTGGATTAGTAGGCATACTAGTTCCAGCTGTGGCACCTCCAAAAGGCTTTCCAGTTAATACATTATAGTTAGAATCTTGCTGTACTTTAACAATTTCAGAGTTTTTAGCATTATCAATAAAATATTGTGATAATTCATCTGAATATGAAAGTCCTGGTGAAAGAATTTCTAGCTTTGAATTTTTGCTAGAACGAACTATACCAGCAATTTTAAGAGTAATAGCATTATCATTATTATAAATATCTATAAGATTGTCTGGAGTACCGTTTATTGTAAATATATTGCCCATCTGTTTGTAGTAATCATCATTTAAAGCTAATTTAAATTCCTTGTTTATAATATCATTAAAACTTACAGTATCTGATTCAGAATCTATACCTAAAGCTTCTAGCATAGAGTTGTCAAGTCTGTTATAGCTATCGACAATAAGAACAAGATCCGTTTTTTCTTTAGGATATGACCCAGCTAATAAATCATAATTGCTTTCAAGGTATCCTTTAGTATCTAAATTTAGACTATTGGGATATGATGAAAAGTTAATTAGGGATGTATTTACTGGAGTTGCAGTTTTGCCATCAGATTTCAAAAGATTCATATTAACAAGTCTTGTATAGGACATTCCAGAAAGCAGAGATGAATCAATATTTTCAATATACTCTATGTATTCATCAGTAAATACATTTGTGTGTTCAATACTATTTTTACTAGGGTCATAAGGATAAATGTAATCTACATCTGGAAATTGATTTTCATTTACGGAATTACTCACTGCTTCTTTGTGTTGCTCTCTCATTGCATCCATATCAACTTCGGCGGTTTTTTGATTAATCATTATTGGAAAACCAGATAATGTACTATTTTCAAATTCTCCAATTTGTTTATCGAATCCATTTGATAATGAAAGTATTAAGGCAATACCAATTATACCTATACTTGAGGCAAAAGCAGTAAGTGCTGTTCTCCATTTCTTTGTAGATATGTTTTTGCCAGATAGTTTTAAAGCAGTAAAGAAACTCATACTTGTTTTCTTAAGTTTATAATCAGCAGTATCTAAGTCATCATAAAATGGATTGCTATCAGATTTTATCTCACCATCTCTAAATTCAACAATTCTATCAGCATATTCATTAGCTAACTCTGGATTATGAGTTACCATAACAACAAGTTTATCCTTTGAAATTTCTTTAATAAGCTCCATAATCTGAATACTTGTATGAGTGTCCAAAGCCCCAGTAGGTTCATCTGCTAAAATTATATCAGGGTCATTAGCTAGAGCTCGAGCTATAGCAACTCTTTGCATTTGTCCTCCTGATAGTTGGTTTGGTTTTTTGTGAACATGGTCCTTTAGGCCAACCTTTTCTAACACCTCAAGAGCTTTCTTGTGCTTCTCTGTATTTGAAACTCCACTAAGGGTCATTCCCATTTCTACATTATCTACTATACTTAAGTGAGAAATTAGGTTGTAACTTTGAAAAATAAATCCAACACTATTATTTCTATAGGCATCCCAATCTGAGTCTTTAAAATTTTTTGTAGATTTACCATTGATAATTAAATCACCTTCATCATATTGGTCAAGACCACCTATAACATTTAAACATGTTGTTTTTCCAGAGCCACTCGGTCCAAGAATTGCAACAAATTCAGATTTTCTAAATTTTAGGCTTATTCCATCTAATGCAACTTGAGTAAATTCGCCTGTAGTATAACTTTTAAATATGTTTTTTAATTGTAACATTATGCTCCTCCTTTACGATTAACTTTTCTAATTGTAGAATCGTAATATGAACCTAATATGAATTATGGTCTAAAAGTATATTTTTATTTCTTTTTTATTTGTAAAGTTCATATTTAATTAACATAAAATAATTATTATATAAAGTAACATAATAAATTGAGGTGATAATATTGTTTAATATACTTGTTGTAGAGGATGATAAGAATTTAAGAAAACTTATATCTGCAACCTTAAAACAAAATGGATATAACTCATTAATGGCAGAGAATGGAGAAATAGCTCTTGATATTATGGATAAAGAGCATATTGATTTAGTAATATCTGATATAATGATGCCTAAGTTAGATGGTTACAATTTAGTGAAAGCTTTGAGAGACTCAGGATATAATATGCCAATACTTATGGTTACAGCTAAGGAAATGTTCGAAGATAAGAGAAAAGGATTTAATGTTGGCGTAGACGATTATATGGTAAAACCTATTGATATAAATGAAATGATATTAAGAGTTGGAGCACTTCTTAGAAGAGCTAAGATATCTAATGAACATAGACTATCTATAGGTGATATTATTTTAGATTATGATTCAATATCTGTAAGTCGACATGGAGACAGTGCTACCCTTCCTAAAAAAGAATTTTATTTATTATTTAAATTATTATCTTATCCTAACGTCATATTTACACGAAGACAGTTATTAGATGAAATATGGGGTATGGATAATGAAGTGGATGAGCGTACTGTAGATGTTCATATAAAAAGATTGAGAGAAAGATATGATAGTTGTACAGAATTTGAGATTGTTACAGTACGTGGTCTTGGATATAAGGCGGTTAAGAAGATATGAGAAAAAATCTAAGAGTTAAGTTTGTTGTAATTCTTCTATTGATGATGATTGTATCAGGAATTTGTTCCCTTATAATATCTGCATTAATGTTTAGTGGAAATATAGAGAAAGAATCAAAAAATGCCCAAAGGAAAGTAGTAGATACTATAATAGAACTATATGATAATACAGATTTTACTTTAAATAAAATTATAGAGTTAAGTAATAATGATAGATATGAAGTAATACTTATCAATGATTTGCATGAGTATGCTGGAACTGCTGATACGCTTCATGAGAGAGAATTTCTACAGATTAAAACCAAAAGACTTCCTATTATTAATACTATATTAAAGGTAGATGATAGGTATATAAAAATATCTAATTCATTTAATGAAAAAAGTGTGCATATACGTGCATTTTTTCTAACTATCACATCCTTAATTATATCTACTGTAATAGCTACCATAATATCAGGTATAGCATCAAAGCGAATCTTAAGGCCAATAAGAACTTTAAGTAAAGCTACTGAAGAGGTAGCAAAGGGAAACTTTAGTGTTAAAATAGGTATTCCTAAGGATTATGAATTTTCATTATTAGCAAAAAATTTTAACAAGATGGTTCATGAGCTTAGTAGTATAGAGACCTTAAGAAATGATTTTGTTAGTAACGTTTCCCACGAGATAAAAACACCCATTGCATCTATACAAGGCTTTGCAAAGTTAATTCAAGATAAAAACTTAGATGATGATGAGAGAAGTGAATTTACAGATATTATTATTAGTGAGTCATCAAGGCTTTCTAAGCTAACTTCAAATATATTAAAGCTTTCAAAGCTTGAAAATCAAGAGGTTATTACTGGAAAAGCAGAGTTTGCATTAGATGAACAGATTAGGTGTGCAATTCTTATAATGGAACCAGAGTGGAGTGAAAAGGGAATTGACTTAGATATAGACCTAGATAAAGTCAGTATTATAGGAAATGAGGATTTATTGCAGCAGGTATGGCTAAATATAATAGGAAATGCTATTAAGTTTACGGAGAAGGGTGGAACTATTGGTATCAAATTAATGGATTTGAAGGATAAAATAGTTATTAAGGTTTCAGATAATGGTGTTGGAATGAATGAAGAAACTCAAAGACATATTTTTGATAAGTTCTATCAAGGTGATAAATCCCATTTAAGCAAGGGAAATGGATTAGGATTATCACTTGTAAAACGAATAATTGAATTATGTGATGGTGAAATAAAGGTTAGGAGTAAGCTTTATTATGGTACGACTTTCACAATAGGACTACCTAAAAAATAATATTCTTAATAAATAGGATATTCCCATTTAGAGATTTAAAATTTTGCGAAGAGTAGATATGAAAAGTGAGGAAAGAAAAGAGTTGTAGTTGCAATAAAAATTTTATACCTTTATTGAACTATATAAAGATATAAGGAGCTGTCGCACTAATTTTTTAGTGTGACAGCTCCTTTACTTTAGACTTTACTGCACCTGTGAAATAAAGTTGGTAATGACACTTTACTTCATATTTATGGTCTTCCATTCATCTACAAGCATCCCATATTCATAGGTGTCTTTCCAGAGAGGATTACCATTTTCATCCTCAAAGAAATAGATATTTTGGAGACGGTGTCCTTCTCTTCTCATATTTACAGCTTCAAGCAGTTTCCAAGAAGATATGTTTCGGGGATCACAATTAGCAATTATACGTCTTGTACCTAGATTCTCAAAGGCATATTTCATAATAGCTTTTACACTTTCAGTAGCGTACCCTTTTCTATGATATTTGGAGTTAAATATATATCCAAGTTCCCAAGTCATAAAATCCTCTTTACTAAAATATAAATTGCCAATTACTTTTCCTGTACTCTTCAAGGAGACAGCCAAAAATGTATCACCCTTTGACCTGGATAGTGCTTCTTCTTTACAATCTTCCTCGGAGAAAGGCTTGTAGGGTTCAAATTTTAATACTTGCTCATCAGAAAAATACTCATGTAAATCTCTCCAGTCCTCAGGAGTAAAGTTACGAATTATTAATCTCTCAGTTTCAACTTTACAAATCATTTTTTTATACTCCATTTCATTCATTATTTATAATTAATTACTCAAACCTCGCACATGTAAATATAGCTTAACCCATTGATTTATCAAAGGTTTTGTGCTCAAATTTGCAGAGAATTCCTCTGGAAAATGATATGATGTAAATACCCAAAATACAATATATTAAATTTTTGGATGAATTATCTTATGAACAGTTTACCACAAAATAACCCAAAAAAAATGATTTAATAAAATTCATTTTAAACTATATGAAGCAATTTAAAGTTATGTAGTCTCATTAAAAATCAAATTGCTATAAGCAGTTAAAAAAGTAGCTTAATTTTGCAATAATTATGCTTATTAAATTACTTCGATATTGATAGTGCAATGGTTGAAATACTTTTTGTGCTGTGAAGTTTGAGTTATTATGAAAACAAATAATTCGAATTATTTGACAAAATATATAAGTATATGTATTATATAGATATAAAATTACATATTGTGTTTTATGGTTGCATACGCAATAACAGGGAATGAGGTTAGAATCCTCAACAGCCCCCGCTACTGTAATAGCTACGAAACTCTTTAAAAGTCACTATGAAAATAATTCATGGGAAGGCAAGGAGAATTAGGTTTGAAGCTATAAGTCAGGAGACCTACCATAAAATAAAGTTTGCAATTTCGGTGGGAAATTAAAGCGGCAAAGATTATTAATAGATATCAAATGTATATTTTAGTATACATTTTTTATTCTGTGTATATGTGTGCTTAAAGTCCTAGAAATAGGACTTTTTTTATTTTCACTATTTATATTTTTATATTTTTTACCAATTTTGTATTGATAATGAATTTCAAATATGATACTATGTTTTTATGAAATTGATATTCATTATCATTAACAGGTTAATAAATCATAATAGAAGTAAAGAGGGAGGTGGCTAAACATTCTTATATGAAAACCAAATTGTATTATAGAAAGTAAGAGGAGTGATTTTTTATGAAAAAACTAGTTAGTATAATGGTATCTTTAATAATGATAGTAGGGCTAACAGGATGCTCACAGGAAAAGGAAAAAAACTCAGAAGAAAGTACTGTTATAGAAGTAGAAGACATAAATGGTGATGTAGTTACTTTAAATAGGCCAGCAGAAAAAATATTTTTAGGATTTTATATAGAAAATTATCTTGCAGTGTCTGGGGATTTTAAACTAGATAGAATTGTTGCTATGTCAAAAGGAGAAACAAAGGATTTAATGAATGCAATGTGGAGTAAGTATGCAGAAATAATTCCTAATTTAGAAGGGTGTATTGATACAGGATCTATTTACTTAGATAGTTTCAGTATGGAGAAACTAATTGAGGCAAAACCAGATTTAGTAATTCTTGCACCTTATCAGGCAAAAAAAATAGGGGATGGGATTAATACTATAAAAAGTCTAGGGATTCCTGTAGCAGTAGTTGACTACAATTCTTTTACTTTAGATAAGCATGTAAAAAGTACAGAAATACTTGGAAAATTATTAGGAAAAGAAGAAAGAGCAAAGGAACTTGTTGAAAATTATAAAAGTCATATAAAAAATGTTGAAGATAGAGTAAAAGATATACCAGAAGATAAGCTTAAATCTGTTTATTTTGAACTTGCAAGTCAAGGTCCAGATACCTATGGAAATTCTTATGGAAACTCTTTATGGGGAAATATACTTAAAACTGCAAAATGTAAAAATATTGCTGAAGAGAAAGTTGAAGAATATGGTCCACTAAATCCTGAATACGTTATCTCCAGCAATCCTGATATTATAATGTTCTCAGGACAAACTAATTCTCAAGATAAGGGAAAACAAAGATTTGAGATGGGATTCAATGTAAATGAGGATAGAGCTGTAGAAACAATGAATATGTATTTAAAAAGACCAGGTTGGAACAATCTAAATGCGGTAAAAAATAAAGAAGTATATGGTTTTGATCATAGCGGACTTAGAACTCTTTATGATTATGTATATCTTCAATATGCTGCAAAGGCAATTCATCCGGAAAAGTTTAAAGATGTAGATCCAATGAAAAATCTAAATGAATTTTATGAAAAATATTTACCAGTAAAACCAGCAGGTACTTTTATGATAAAGGGGGAATAGTCAAATGACTAATAAAATAAAAGTATTGGAGGATTTAAATGAGGGAGAGGATGTATATAAGAACATAAATAAAAAAAGATTTATTTTATTTGCTATTACAATTATAGCATTACTTGTATTTTCTATTTTAGATTTAATTGTTGGACCCTCTGGGATGTCTTTATCAGAGGTAATACGGACTTTAATACAAGGACCTACTAAAGAAAATATAAATTCAGCTGTTATGTGGTCTATAAGACTTCCAATGACATTAACATGTATATTTGTGGGAGCTTCATTGGGATTAGCAGGATCTCATATGCAAACTATACTTAGTAATCCATTAGCTAGTCCATATACTTTAGGTATTTCATCAGCAGCTGGCTTTGGGGCTTCTCTTGCTATTGTCACAGGAATTACTATTGGAAACATAGGATGGATTTCTATACCTTTAATGGCATTTGCTTTTTCATTTATATCTAGTTTATGTATATATTTTATAGGTAAAAGTAAGGGTATGAAGTCTATAACAATGGTGTTAACAGGTATTGTTATTCATTTTCTATTTCAGGCACTACAATCTTTAGTTCAGTATATGGCAGCACCAGAAGTATCACAACAAATTGTATTCTGGATGTTTGGAAGTTTATTAAAATCTACCTGGATTGGGGTATTTATTACTGCAAGTATTTTTCTTTTATGTTTCTTACTAACTACAACTATAGTATGGAAAATAACAGCCCTATCTGCCGGAGAAGAAAGAGCAAGAAGTCTTGGAATAAATGTAGACAAATTAAAGTTAAGGGTATTTTTAATATCAACTTTGTTAACTACAGGAGCTGTTTCATTTATAGGTCCTATTGGATTTATAGGATTAATTTCTCCGCATTTTGCAAGGTTATCCGTTGGAGAAGATCAAAGATATTTATCTCCCGTTTCAGCTATATTTGGAGCATTAATCATGGTTGTAGCTTCTATAATATCTAAAGTAATAAAACCAGGTGCATTAATACCTATAGGCATTGTTACATCTATTGTTGGAGTACCTTTTTTACTTTTTTTATTACTATCTAAGGGGGCAGAGTAATGAGTTTTATTACAGTAGATAAGGTTTCAGTTAAATATAAAAATAAAGAGGTATTAAGAGATATTACTTCTACTTTTAACCAAGGTGAAATAACTTCAATTATTGGTCCTAATGGTACAGGAAAGACAACCTTTATAAAAGCTATATCTAATATGGTTAACTATGGAGGTCATATATATATGAATGAAAATAATAAGGAGAAAATATCCATGGAAAAAGTGGGCTATGTGCCGCAAATGAGTAATAGTAGTTCTGGTTTAACTGTATTTGAAATGGTATTGCTTGGACATATGAAGGATTTAAAGTGGAAAATTTCTAAGGATAAACTAGAAGAAACAAATAAAATATTGAAAAAAATAAATTTAAGTCATCTAAGTTATAATAAATTTTCTAGTTTAAGTGGAGGAGAAAAACAATTAGTGATTATGGCACAAACCTTAGTTTCAAAGCCCAAAATACTACTATTAGATGAACCAACCAGCGCATTAGATATAAGACATCAGCTACAAGTTTTAGATCTAGCAAGAGAGTATACTACAGAAAATAATGCTATTACTATAGTTGTAATTCATGACTTAGCTTTGTCAACTAGATATAGTGACAAAATAGTATTATTTAACAAAGGATATGTGATGAAGGAAGGAAAACCAGAGGAAGTATTACAACCATCATTATTGAAAGAGGTTTATAAGGTAGATGTAGAAGTTTGCTGCACGAAGAAAGGTTATTTTACAGTTACCCCTATTACATGTAGTTAAATAATAGTAAAAATAAAGTTTTGAGGTGAGAGGGTATGAATAAACATAAATTTTTATTAAATTTAAAGTTGTTAAACATAGATATTAAAGAAATTATGAACTTATGCAAAGAGCATAATGAATGTTTTTCAGTCTTAAAAGATAAACTTGATTACGTATGTGATTTTATACTAGATAATTCAAATAATTTAAAATGGAAGAAATATTTATCAGAAGAAACGTATGATTCTCTAGTTAGAGAACTTAGAAACTCTACTTCAAATGCCTTAGGATGGGTTGAAAAGTTTCAAGCTCATAGCATATTAAGCGGTAGTGTGGATTCATTCAAGTATTCTGATGAATTAAATCTTGCTGTGCAAAATGAAATACTGGAGTTTGAAATAAATACCAAATCAAGGATTCTATTTATTGGCTCTGGAGCTATGCCTATAACAGCTTTTACTATAAAAAATGAAGTTGATTGTGAAGTGACATGTTTAGATATTGATAAAGAAGCACTTGATTTGTCTCAAAGATTATCAGATAAGTATGGGATCAAAAATATATTCTTTTCATCCCAAGATGTAAGTAAATTTGATTTAAACAACTTTACTCATATTATTATAGCTTCTTTAGTTGAAGAAAAATTAGATATTGCAAAATTTTTATTAGAAAATATCAATGGAGATACAAAGGTTATTTTAAGGTATGGAAATGAGTTAAAAAGTATATTTAATTACCCTTTGGATACAAAGATATTGAAACATTGTCAAAAAACAATAATAAAAGACAGTAAATATATTTATGAAAGTATAGTTTTGGAGAAATCTGTATGATGATTAAAGATATATATAATAATTTGGGAAACATATTAATAGTAGGTTCAGGACCTGTAGCAATGAATATGACAATTAATTTATCTAAAGGGTTTTTGGGTGAAATAGGTATGGTTGCTAGAGAAAGTGATAAAACTATATCTTTTTTACAACAATTAAAAAATAATGATTTTACAATAATGGGGAACGCATCAAAAAGAGAATTATTTAAAGTAGAAGGAAGCTATAAATTAAAAAAATTATATATAGGACATGCTAATATAGATGATATCTGGGATACTATGGTATTGTGTGTTCCATGTGATTGCTATATGGACATATTAAAAAAAGTAGATTTACTAAGGCTTACTAGAGTAAAAACGATTATTTTAGTATCACCAGAGTTTGGGTCTAGTATAATAGTTTCTAATTACTTAAATAGAGAGATAAGGGAATTAGAGATAATTTCTTTGTCTAATTATTTCGGTGCAACTAAGTATTCATCATCAAAATCATTAATAGAAGTAACAACAAAAGCTTTGAAAAAAAAGATATATATAGGTTCATCATTAGAATATAGCTATAAAGTACAAGTTCTAAAAAGTTTTCTAAAAGATATTGGAGTTATTTCAGAAATATTAAATGATCCATTAGAAGTTGAAAGCAGAAACATAACTATGTTTGTACATCCAGCTTTTTTAATTAATGATATTAGTTTAAATCAAGTATTTGATTATGATAAAACAAATAAATATGTATACAAGCTATATCCAGAAGGACCTATAACAATGAATACTATATCTATTATGCGTTCTTTATGGAAAGAAATATGTCAAGTGTATATGAAACTCAGGATTAAACCTATTAATATACTTAAGTTTTTAAACGATGATAATTATCCAGTTTTAGAAGAATCTATATCAAGAGAAAATATAGATAAATATATGGAATATGATACCATAAAACAAGAATATTTACTTTATGTTAGATATTCCTCAATATTAATTGATCCGTTTTCCATACCAGATAAAAATGGAAGATACTTTGAGTTTTCAAGGATTCCTTATCCAAAAATTTATAAAGATAATAGGGGAAAATGGAATATACCAAGAATGCCATTTGAAGATTATAAAAAGATCAAGCTTTTATATGCTATAGGAAAAAAATTAAATATAGACATGGAAAATGCAAAATATTTATTAGACTTATTTGATATTTACTTAAATAAATTTATTGAAGATAAGGGTGAGAATAATATAAATAATAGTGTATTTGAAGATCATAGCATAAACAATGCAAAAATTATAATTAAGGAGCGATTAAATGAGAGTAGATAAAGGTGTAATATTGGCAATACTATCTTCATTTACGTTTAGTATAATGAATGTTTTAGTAAAGTTAGTTAGTAATAGAATACCCTCTAATGAAATAGCTTTTTTTAGAGGCATAATTGGTGTGATTTTAATATTGATATTAATGAAGGGAACTAATGTAAAGTTTTCTAAAGAAGGAAAACCACTTTTATTAATGAGAGGGCTTCTAGGAGGACTTTACATGGTAACATACTTCTTTGCAATTTCTACAATGAAGTTAGGAGATGCTTCTATATTAGCACATTTATCAGGTGTTTTTGTAATGATATTTTCTGCAATGTTTTTGAAGGAAAGACTACCAAAGAATGCTTGGATATTTATTATAATTATTTTATTTGGGGCAAGCCTTATAATAAATCCATTTAGATATTCCACATATTCTTTTTATGCTATATTTGGATTGTTAAGTGCAATCCTATCAGCAAGTGCTTCTATAACTATTAGAAAATTAGCAAAATCTAAGAAACATCATTCTTATGAAATTGTATTTTATTTTTTAGCTGCATCTACAATAGTAGCGGCTATATTAATGAGAAATAATTTTGTAGTACCAACAGTTAGAGAATTTGTTTTATTGTTTATTTTAGGAGTTGTTTCCTTATTAGCACAAATATTTTTAACAGGTGCGTTTGGAAATACTAATGCTGTAATTGTAGAAGTAGTAAGGTATATAGGAATATTATTTAATGCAACTTGGGGATTGATATTATTTGGAGAATCTTTATCCGTATACTCTATATTAGGAGGAATTCTTATAATTGGAGCATCTATTGTTTTATCCAGACAAAAATCTTTAGAGTAGGTGAAATTAAATGTAATAAAAAGACTTTTAATAACTTTAACTGGGATTAAAAAGCTAAAAATGGAAAATATAAACTAATTGGAAAAGTTGTAGAAAACAAAGGAAAGTACAATAAAAACAAGTTAAACTTAGTTAATCAGCAATTAAGATTTTTACTTATATTGAGATTAATAGTATTATAAATCATAGTTACTAGTAAATTAACATATGTTTGCAAGCATTAAATAGGTTTAAGGAGTTGTACTTTGTGGAAATAAACAGTATAGTCCTAAGCCCAGAAGTATATAGATCTGATGCAGAAAAGATAGCTGATTGGCTTAGTGATGAGGAAATTGTAAAGTATTTAAATGAAGATAATAAGGCTAGAGAGAACTTAATTAATGTTATAGATAGAGTAAATATGCCAATTTTAACTCATTTATTTAATAACAACTGTAGATTTTTTACTATAAAAAATCCATATGGAACTATAGGCTTTTTAAGACTTATCCCAAAAGGTGAAACAATTGAAATTGTTATAGCTGTGGGAGAAAAGGAACTGTGGGGAAAAGGTATAGGACATAATGCGGTTATGGAAGCATTAAAAACTGCATTTTTTGAAATGAGGACAGAAAAAGTTGTTGCAAAAATTAAGAAAGATAATAAACGGTCTCAAAACCTTGTAAAGGGAATTGGATTTAGAGAAATAAAAAAACTTGAAAAAGAAGTAGAATATCATATTACAAAGGAAATATTCTGGAAGAAAGCAGCATAATAATCTTTTATATGAGAGTAAATAAAATAATAAAGAAAAAATTTTAGACAACCATCTTAGGTAATAAACTGGGAGGGTTGTTTTTTTGTTGAGAATTAAATTATTGTTATAGTAGATAAAATTTTTACTAATGAATTTTTATCATTTAACAACAACATTAAATTTAAAACAAAAATTGACAATAATTCAGAATTGTTATACACTAATATTGATTCGAGTATCGAAGTAATTTTCAAAAGACCAGTGGATTTAAAAGATTTATCCTAAAGGATAACGACTTCTAAGTATCAAAAATACCGATATTAAGAATTTTGTTGGTAAGATTCAAATAAGCTAAGAACTCTGTTTATTATATAAATTTTAAAAATGAAAATAAATTATAAAAGAATGAAATTTAGAGCTAACCATTTATGGTTAGCTCTAAATTAAGGAAAAATTGAAGTTTAATTTATTAAATTTAATCAGGAGGTAGATGTATGGTAAAATTTTCAGAACTTTTTTCTCCCAGAGACATGACTGAGGGGACACCGTGGAAACGAATTGTAGAATTTTCATTACCAATGCTTATTGGTAATATAGCTCAGCAGTTTTATAACACCGCGGATTCTATTATTGTAGGTAAGTATGTAGGTGATAATGCACTGGCTGCTGTAGGTAGTGCATCTCCAATATTAAATCTTTTACTTGTACTTTTTGTTGGAATTGCAACAGGAGCAGGAATCATGGTTGCTCAATATTTTGGAGCAAAGGATAGGGAAAAGCTTTCTCATACCATTGGGGTATGCATATCTCTTACTGCTATAGCATCTCTAATCATAATGGTTATAGGGCCTCTAGTTACTCGTCCATTGTTATCTTTTCTTAACACTCCAGCATCTATAATAGATTGGTGTGCAGATTATCTTGTTATTTATTATGTAGGTATAGCAGGCTTTGCTTATTACAATATTTTAGCAGGAGTGCTTAGAGGACTTGGAGACTCTATATCTGCTCTTGGATTCTTACTTATTGCTACAATTTTAAATGTGTTCCTTGATCTTTGGTTTGTTGCAGGACTTGGTATGGGTGTACCAGGAGTTGCTTTGGCAACTATTATTGCTCAAGGTATATCAGCAGTTCTTTGTATTATTAAGTTAGCAAGAATGAATAGTACCTTTGATTTTAATCTTAAGATGCTTGTACCAGCTAAGGAATATTCGATGAAGCTTATAAAACTTGGATTGCCATCTGGATTTACTCAAGCCATATTTTCTATTGCAATGATTGTTGTACAATCTCTAACTAATAGTTTTGGAGAAATGGTTATAGCATGTAATGTAATTGTTATGCGTGTAGATGGATTTGCTATGATGCCTAACTTCACCTTTGGTAATGCAATGACAACCTATGCTGGTCAAAATATTGGTGCTAAAAAGATGGATAGAGTTGATAAGGGGACTAAAGATGGTACTATGATCGCTGTTGGAGTTTCTACTGTTATAACAATTTTAATTTTAATTTTTGGTAAATACCTTATGGGTGTTTTCACTGATACAGCAGAATTAGTTGACTTAAGTATGCATATGATGCGTATTCTTGCAGTGGGTTATATTGCTATGGCAGTAACTCAAAGTTTATCAGGTGTAATGAGAGGTGCAGGGGATACTATGACACCTATGTGGATTTCTCTAATTACTACGGTGATTTTACGTGTACCTGTTGCTTATGGTATTGCATATTTAACTCGTAGTGCAGCTTATCCTACTGGAAGACCAGAATCTACATTTATATCACTACTTGTTTCTTGGACACTTGGAGCAATTGTAACTACAGTTTTCTTTAAGAGAGGTAAGTGGAGAAATAAAGGCTTTGCTGGACATAATTAAAAGTACATGAATTAAATAGATTTTAAGAAGATGATTATATCAATAGTGCAATTGATATAATCATCTTTTTTTATTCAGTTTTAGATATTGACAATATTGCAGTTGTTATACTGAAGATAACTAAATAATATTAAGAAATATTGTGATAGTAATCACAGATTTATAAATAAAATAATGATACATTGTAAATGAAAGACATTATCAATTAAAAACAATATGATGTTAAATAGAAACTTTAAATTTAAATAATAGATTTAAATTTTATATAAAATATGAGGAGGATGAAAATATATGAAAAAGCAAATTAACTACATTACCATTGATGGACGTGGAGACCATGAGACTTTTAAAGATTGTATTACTAAAGCAATTAAGGAGTTAAAATCAAATGAAGGTATACATGTAATTAAAGATTTCGAACCTTTTCCTATGTATAAAATGATGGATGGTAAAGGCTTTGATAAACATGTAGAGAAGTTAAGTAATGAAGAATTTCATGTTTACTTCACTCCTAAAGAGAAAATAGAAAAAATTCAAATGGAGGATAATTTAGAAATGGACCATGATAAAATTAAAAAGATCATGGAAATAAAACTTAAGTATTTAAGAGGAGAAATATCTCTAGAACTAGCAAAAGAAGAAATGATAACATCAGTTAAAAGTGTAACAGCTCAAGAATTTGCTATATGTGAGCAATATCTTCAGCAATATGGTATAACTGATGATGAATTAGCAGAGAGAATGGATGAAATTCTGCAAATTTTTGATGGAATACTTACAAGTAATAAAATAGACGTTAAATTAGGTCATCCAATTAGAACCTATTTAGAGGAAGTAAAGGCTATAAGAAATGTTTTAATTGAAGCTAAGAATATGTTAAATAAAAAGTTTATTAAAAATCAATGGGCTGAGATATATGATAAATTAGAAGAAATTAATATACATTTTTCAAGAAAGCAAAATCAACTATATCCTGCTCTCGAGGATAAGGGCTTCGATAAACCTTCTAAAGTAATGTGGACCTTAGAGAATAATATAAAAGATATTATTAAAAAAGCTAAAGAGTATTTAGATCGGGATGAACATGAAAAGTTTTTAGATATTCAAAATGAAGTAATTGAAATGATTGAGGATATGATGATAAAAGAAGAAGAAATACTTTATCCAACTTCAATGGATCTTCTTGACCATGAAGATTTTATTAAGATGAGAAAAGGTGATGATGAAATTGGATATTGTCTAATTGAGAAACCACCTTATTACAAAGAAGATGAAATTAAAAAAGATGAAAATGCGTCTAATAATGAACTTCTGAAGGATTTGGCAAAGGTTTTACAAAAACATGGAATATTCAATAAAGAAGATAATGAAGTGTTAGATGTAAGCCAAGGAAAGTTAACACTTAAGCAGATAAACTTAATTTTTAAACATCTTCAAGTAGATTTATCCTATGTAGATGAAAATGAGATTGTAAAGTTTTATAGTGATACAAAACATCGAGTATTTCCAAGAAGTGCAGGAGTTATAGGAAGAAAGGTGCAAAATTGCCATCCAAGAGAAAGTGTTCATATGGTAGAAGAAATTATTAGAGCGTTTAGAGCGGGTGAACAAGATCAGGCAGAGTTTTGGTTAGAAATCGGTGGTAAGTTTATTTATATAATCTATAATGCAGTAAGAGATGAAGAAGGGAATTTTAGAGGAGTACTTGAGATGATGCAGGATGTAACAAAGATTAGAGGATTACAGGGAAGTCAGAGATTATTATCTTGGACTAATGAAAAACAAGAAAGTAAAAAGGATGAGGTAAGTGGTGAGGTTATAAAAAATCAATATGGATTAACAAAGGAAACTGTTATAGGTGACTTAGTAAAAAAATATCCATTTCTAAAAGAATTCTTACTAAACCTTTCACCTAAGTTTAGTAAACTAAAAAATCCAGTATTATTTAAGACTATGGCATCTATAGCTACATTAGATATGATTAGTGAAAGAGGCGGATTTGAGGTTGAAGAGATTATAAGTAAAATCACAGAAGAAATTAATAGTAGAAATTAAAAACTAAGAATATCAAAGAAGTTTCAGTATAATAGAATTTATATTATGCTGGAACTTCTTTTAAAAGATGTTGTCATAGATGAAAAAAATAGTAGTAATAAAGATGTTGACATTGAAGTATTTATATATGTAACATTAGATGGAATAGGGTCTGTTGGACATGTTCATTTATGTTATAATGGACAAGTTATATCCTATGGTAATTATGATGATAGATCTTTTAGGCTATTAGGTATAGCAAGTAGAGTTTTTTATTATTTTAAGGAGGAAAAGTATGTTAAAGGAATTTAAAAAATTTGCGATTAAAGGTAATATGATTGACTTAGCAATTGGTATGATTATAGGTGCAGCTTTTACTAAGCTTGTAACATCTTTGGTTGAGACAGTAATAATGCCTATTATTAGTATTTTTGTAGGTAGAATTGATTTTTCAAATTTGTTTATTGCTTTAGATGGAAAAGAATATGTAACTCTAGCTGCTGCAAAGGAAGCTGGAGCCTCAGTAGTTGCTTATGGAACTTTTTTAACTGGACTTATAGACTTTTTAATTATGACATTTGTAGTATTTATTGTGGTAAAGCAACTTGATAGGTTTAAAGGCAAAGAAGAAGCAAAACCTGTAACAACTAAAAAATGTCCTTACTGTATTTCAGAAATCTCAATTGAAGCATCAAAATGCCCTCATTGTACTTCTGACTTATAAGATGTATAAGTTTTAATAAAGTTTTTATAGTATATAAAATTGAAGAGCTTGTTTATGTATGTAGCATAACTTATATTAATTGTATTTACAAGTATGTTAAAAAATGTTATGATTGAATAGTTAGAATATTGAAAGGAGGTCGTTTTTAAGTGAAAAGTATAAAAAATTTGAATAAAAGTGAATTTTATAATACCTATAACGGCCTTAAGAATAGATTTTAACATATTTATTTTGATATTTTAAGTCATGGGGTTGTTTGGACTCTATGACTTTTTATTTTTTTAGTAAAATGAGAAGTTGTAGATATCTTGGTTTAACTAAGGTATATCTATGACTTTTTTATTTAATATAAAGTTATGAATAGTAATGGTTTAAAATGATTTTAAACCACTATTAGGAGTGATTGTGGGGGGAATTTATATGCAATTTAAAACTAACGAAATCTACTATGGATTTAAATTATTAAAAGAGGAGAAGGTAGAAGAGGCACAATCCATGGCTAGAATATTTGAACATGTGAAAAGTGGAGCAAGACTTTTACATTTAGAAAATGAAGATGATAATAAGTTATTTTCTATAAGTTTTAGGACAACTCCTACAGATAGTACTGGAGTTGCTCATATATTAGAGCATTCTGTACTTTGTGGTTCAAGAAAATTTAAGGCCAAGGATCCTTTTGGAGATATGGCCAAGAGTTCATTACACACTTTTTTAAATGCTATGACATTTACAGACAAAACTATGTATCCTGTAGGAAGTAGAAATAGTAAAGATTTTATGAATTTAATCGATGTATATTTAGATGCAGTTTTACATCCTAGAATATATGAAAATCATGAAATATTACGTCAAGAAGGTTGGAGATATGAATTAGATGAAAATACTAATAAACTAGCGTATAAGGGTGTAGTTTATAGTGAAATGCAAGGAGCCATGTCATCACCAGAGGAAGTTATTTGTAGTGATATATATAGATCAATATTTCCAAATACTACTTATGCCTTTGTTTCAGGTGGAGATCCAGAGGATATACCTAATCTAACTCAAGAGGATTTTGAAAAGTTTCATAGCAAATTTTATCACCCATCTAATAGTTATATCTATCTATACGGGGATCAGGATTTGGATGCATGTCTTAAGTTTATAAATGATGAATATCTTTATGAATTTGACAGAATAGAGATATCTTCTCATATAGATGATGTGAAAAATTTTGAAGGTATGGTAGAAAGAACTGCTAATTATTCTATTAGGGAGGATGAAGATGAAGAAAATAAGGCATTTTTAGCACTAAATTTCGCCTTTGAGGAAACACGTAATGGAGAGGCATATTTAGCTACAAAAATACTTTATAACATGTTAATTGAATCCTCAGCATCTCCAATAAAAGCTGCCTTACTTAAAGCTGGTATAGGTGAGTGTATTATAACAAGGGATGATATGAATATGGATGCAACTAAGGAAATATTATTCCCAATAGTAGCTAAGAATGTAGATATTACAAAGAAGAGTGAATTTATAAATGTTATTATGAATACTCTTAAAGAACTTGTAGACAAGGGATTAGATAAGGATCAATTGAAGGCAGCTATAAACACCATTGAATTTGATTTGCGTGAAGCTGATCCATGGAGAACTGCTAATAAGGGAATCGAATATAATGATTGGGTTTTAAATAGTTGGATATATGATGGAGATCCTCTTGTTCACTTAAAGTATGAAGATATCCTTAATAAGATAAAAGTTGCTTTAGACAATGGATATTTTGAGAAGTTTATTGAAAAGAATATGGTTAAAAATCCCCATTGTTCCTTAGTAGTTTTGACACCTAAAAAGGGATTAGAAGATGCTAGAAATAAAGCATTAGAAAAAAAGCTAGAAAATTATAGAAGTTCTTTATCCGAAAAAGAAATAAAAGAGCTTATGGAGCGAAATAGGAAGTTAAAAGAAGCTCAAGTTAGGGTTGATACCCAAGAAGAAAAAGATACTCTTCCAAAGCTACCTATAGAAGAGGTAGATAAAAAAGTAGAAAAAATTCCTCAAGAGGTTGTAAAAGAACAAGGAATAACTATTTTAAAACATCATATTCCTACAAATAAAATAGTGTATATTAATCTGCTATTTGATGCAAAAGCAATTGAAGAAAAGTATATTCCTTATTTAGGACTTTTAAAGGATGTTTTAGGGGAGCTTGATACTGAGAAAAGAGGTTATTCTCAATTAATCACAGAAATCTATAAAACTACAGGTGGAATAACTTTTGAAAATCAAGTATACACTGAGAAAAATAATAGTCAGGCATATCATCCTAAATTTATAGTTAAATCAAAGGTAATTGCAGAAAACATTTCATCTCTACTAGAGTTAGTAAATGAAATAATTACTACTACTAAATTTGATGATTTAAGTAGGCTTAAACAAATTATTCAAGAAACAAAATCAAAGCTTCAAATGAGAGTTATAAATGCAGGACATGATGTTGGGATGAACAGAATATTTGCACAGACTTCTTGTGGTAGAGGATACTGGGAAAAAATTAGTGGTGCAACTTATTATGAATTCATCTGTAATTTAGAAAAAAGTATTGAGAAATCTGGTAAGGAAGTTAGAAGCAATCTTATTAAGGTTTATGAAACAATATTTAATAAAAATAATTTAATTATCTCAGTGGTGGGAGAAGAAAAAGAAGTTGAAACAGTAGTAACTAATATTAATAAGGTTATTTGTAACATTAAAACTGAACCTACTAAATTATATAATCTTGAGCATAAGAGCAAAAAAAATATCGAAGCTATAATAACTGCTAGTAATGTGCAATATGTAGTTAAGGGATTTAATTTTGCAGATCTTGGTTATGAATATTCAGGGAAAATGAGAGTGCTTTTAAATATATTAGATAATGAATATTTATATCCTAGAGTTCGTCTTCAAGGTGGTGCTTATGGATGTTATAGTGACATGAATAAGGATGGAAATTTAGCCATTTATTCCTATCGTGATCCAAACCTTACAAGAACTATAGATGTATATAATGAAGCTTATAAATTTTTAGAAGAAGTAGATTTTACTAAGGAAGATATGGGAAAATTTATAATAGGATCTGTTGGACAGTTATATAAACCATTAACTCCTGATAGAAAAGGTGAAAAAGCAGTTGCAGATTATATTTGCAATGTAACCCAAGAAGATATTCAAAGATGGAGAGATGAACTTTTGAGTACTAGTAATGAAGATATAAGAAATTATGCTTCAATGATTAAGGTAGGAATGAATGAAAATTATTGTTGCATAGTAGGTAATGAAGGAAAAATTAAGGAAAATAAAACTATTTTTAATAAAACAAGTAAATTATTATAAAATAACTTGCTTTATATAATAAAGTGTAGTATGCTTAATAAGAACTTAAATTAATAGTAAATAATATAAACCAATATGTTTCAATTAGTACTTAATAAATAGAGTATGTTAATATCGAAATTTTGTTAGTGAATTATTACAATGAATTTAAGAAAAATAAAATTTCGGAGGTATACATTTATGAATGGTACAGTAAAATGGTTTAATGGAGAAAAAGGTTTTGGATTTATTACAGGAGAAGATGGAACAGATGTTTTCGCACACTTTTCTCAAATAAATTCTGATGGTTATAAATCACTTGAAGAAGGTCAAAAAGTTTCTTTTGATGTAGCTAAAGGACCAAAAGGACCACAAGCAGAAAATATTACTATTATCTAGTTTTTAATTAGTAAATATTTACCCCTTAAATAGTTATACTATTTAAGGGGTTTTTTATATTTAAAAATTATAAATTATTTAAAAGTGTGATTACACAATAATATGCGAATCTTAAATTAATCTTCATTTTAAATACATCTGTATGAATGGCATTTTATAGAGTTAAAAAAGGTGATAAAACATTGGAAGACTTTAAGTTATAATAATGCAAGGTGTTATAAATAAATTTTAGAATAATTTCTAATGCCCTTTTTTTACTATAGCCATCAACATGGTTTGTAACTTTCATCAATAAACCTTCAAAAAATATAATAATATTTTCACTTAATTCTTTAACATCTTCTTGATTTATATACCCATCTTTAATACATACTTCAAGTAAAGCAAGATCACGTTCATTAATATAATCTTTATCTAGCATAGTAGATAAAGATGTTGGGAGACTTTTTAATTCATTAGGAAAAATTTCATAATATTCCTTCATAGTATCTTTAACACTAAGATGACCTTGATCTAGAAATATTGATTTAAAGATTTTAGGATTGTTAAAAGCGTGTATAGAGAAACACTTCCAAATACCTAAATAATTCTCTAAAGATGAATTATCTTCACTAATATAATTAGGAAGATCTTGAATATATAAATTATAATATTTCATACAAGCAAAAAACAAAATATGATTTAAATTTTTAAAGTACTTATATGCAGTAGCAACGTTATATCCTGTAGCATGAGCAATTTTTCTTGCTGTAACATTTTCTATACCTTCTTCATCTATAAGTTTATTAGCTGAATTTATGAAAGAAACTATCATTTCCTTTCTTTCTATGGCTGACTTAGTCATAAGATTACCCCTTTAATTTACTCATTATTAATATGTATCTTTATTATAACATTAAAATTTAAATTTATAATGATATAAGATTAACTATTTGATTTTTAAATACATAGAATTTGTTAATTAAATAACAAAAAAACGTAAACACGTTTACAAAATACAATTAGAGGAATAAAATAATATTATAAATATTAAGAAAATTTAAAAAATAATAAGGGAGTGGGAGTATGAAACTAGAAATTGGAAATTTTTATGTGGAAGATATAGTTTTTGGTGAAAAAACAAAATTTGCTAAAGGAATACTAACTATTAATAAAAAGGAAGCATTAGATTTTGTTTTAGAGGACAAGCATATAATTGAAGCAGATTTATTTATTGTTAAACCAGGCGATAATGTACGACTTATGCCAGTAAAAGAAGCTATAGAGCCAAGAGTAAAATTGAATGGAGATTCATTATTTCCAGGTTATACAGGAGATTTAGTTAAAGCAGGCAATGGTAGAACTCATGCACTGAAGGATTGTAGTTTGCTGGTAGTTGGAAAACATTGGGGTGGATTTCAAGATGGACTTATTGATATGAGTGGAGAAGGTGCAAAATATACCTACTATTCTCAACTTAAAAATATAGTACTAGTTGCTGATACAGATGAAGAATTTGAAAAAAGAGAACAACAGAAAAAAAATAAAGCTTTAAGAGAAGCAGGTCATAAACTTGCAGAATTTATAGGCAGTGTTGTTAAAGATTTAGAACCAGAAGAAATTGAAGAATATGAACTAAAACCAGTAATAAAACGTGAAAAAAGGGTAAATGAACTTCCAAGTATGGTATTTGTTATGCAACCTCAATCTCAAATGGAAGAGTTAGGGTATAACACATTTTTATATGGATGGGACATGAATCGTATGCTACCAACCTTTATGCATCCAAATGAAGTTTTAGATGGAGCGTTGGTATCAGGTAGTTTCATGCCTTGCTCATCTAAATGGTCAACTTATGAGTTTCAAAATAATCCTACAATAAAAAGACTTTATAAAGAACATGGAAAGACAATAAATTTCTTAGGAATAATAATGTCAAATCTGAATGTAGCTTTAGAACAAAAAAACCGTGCCGCACTATTTGTAGCACAGATTGCAAAGTCTATTGGAGCTGATGGTGCAATAGTTGCAGAGGAAGGGTATGGTAACCCTGATGCAGATTTTACAGCTTGTATAGTTGCTCTTGAAGATGCGGGAGTAAAAGTTGTAGGACTTACTAATGAGTGTACTGGAAGAGATGGACAATCACAGCCACTAGTTTCTATGGACGAAAAGGCTGATGCTATAGTGTCTTGTGGTAATGTGTCAGAATTAATAACTCTTCCACCAATGGAAACTGTTATAGGAGAATTAGAATCTCTAGGTAGAGACGGTGTATCTGGTGGTTGGGAAAATGATGAGATACTTGGACCTTCTGTAAGATCAGATGGATCAATAATAATGGAGAATAATGCTATGTTCTGTGGAGATCAGGTTTGTGGTTGGTCGCCAAAAACAATGATAGAGTTTTAGTAACTAGGAGGGGATAAAATGAAAAAGGCAGTAATATATATAAACCAATTCTTTGGTCAAATAGGTGGAGAAGATAAGGCGGATTTTGAGCCTATAATTAAGGAAGGCACAATAGGACCGGCTATAGAGCTAAATAAAAACTTAGATGCAGAAGTTACTCATACAATAATTTGTGGAGATAACTTTATGGGATCTAATACAGAAGAAGCTATAAAAAGAATTATATCTGAACTTAAAAATATAGAATTTGATATTTTCTTTGCAGGCCCAGCTTTTCAAGCAGGAAGATATGGTGTTGCGTGTGGTGAAATCTGTAATGCTGTTAAAGAAGAATTTAATGTTCCAGTAATTACTTCTATGCACATAGAAAATCCTGGGGTAGAAATGTTTAAAAGAGATATGTATGTTTTTGTAGGAGGACATAGTGCAGCTAAAATGAGAAGTGATATAAAAGCTATGGCAACCTTTGGAAATAAGCTTTTAAAAGGTGAAAAAACCCTTGGTGCTGAAGTAGAAGGATATTATCCTAGAGGGATAAGACATCAAATTTGGAGAAAAGATGGTAAGTTTGGTGCTGATAGAGCAGTAGAAATGCTTATAGATAAATTATATGGAAGACCGTTTATCACTGAACTTCCAATTCCTAAAACAGATATAGTACCTATAGCAGAGCCAATTAAAGATCTTAAAAATGCAACTATAGCACTTTTAAATACAGGAGGCATCGTCCCTGTAGATAATCCAGATAGAATTCAATCAGCGTCTGCAACAAGATGGGGAAGATACAATATTGATGGCGTAGATGCTCTAAAAGGTGGAGTTTATAAAACAATCCATGCTGGTTTTGATCCTGCAGCAGCAGATGCAGACCCAAATGTAATAGCTCCAATAGATGCATTAAGAGTATATGAGAAAGAAGGAAAATTCAAAAAATTACATGAGTATTTCTATTCAACAGTTGGTACTGGAACTACTCAAGCTGAGGCAAAGAGAATGGCACAGGAGATTTTAGTTCATCTTAAAGATGAAGGTATAGATGGAGTTATAATGGTTTCTACGTGAGGAACTTGTACGCGTTGCGGTGCAACCATGGTTAAGGAAATTGAAAAATCAGGTATGCCAATTGTACAAATGGCAAACTTAATTCCAGTTTCAAAAACAGCAGGAGCAAACAAGATTATTCCTACTATATCTATTCCATATCCGCTAGGAAATCCAGGAACTTCAAAAGAAGAACAATGGAAACTTCGTTACCACAGAGTTGGAGTTGCATTAGATGCCTTAGCTACAGATGTAAAAGAACAAACTGTTTTTAAAGTTAAGTTTTAATATTTAAGGGGCTGTGAAAGTAAATTTACAGCCCCTAAAGAAAACCTACGGCATAATTATCTACTCTAACTTTAAGGAGGATATTGTTATGGGGAATAATAACACTAATATAAATACAACACTAAATGTAAAGACTAAAAGAAAGCAAGGTACAAATTCAGTTTTTATTATTTCATTGATTATAACTTTTGCTATTGTATTTTGGGGAATTTTAGATAAAAGTGGTTTTGAAAAAATATCCAATAGTGCTCTTAATTTTTTAACTGAAAAATTTGGCTGGGCATACCTGCTTTCTATGATGATATTTGTAGTATTCGCAGTAGTATTAGCATTTAGTAAATTTGGGAAAATAAAACTTGGACCGGATGATTCAAAACCAGAATATAGCACCGTTGCTTGGTTTGCAATGCTATTTGGAGCAGGTATGGGAATAGGACTAGTATTTTGGGGAATTGCAGAGCCTATATCTCACTTTGTAGCACCAATAGAAGGTATGGATCCAGGTTCCGTTGAAGCTGCAAATTTTGCTTTTAAATCTTCTTTTATGCATTGGGGATTCCACCCTTGGGCAAATTATAGTATTATAGGTCTTGCTCTAGCATATTTTCAATTTAGAAAAAATAAACCTGGACTAATTAGCAGCATATTTATTCCATTATTAGGAGAAGAAAGAGTAAATGGACCAATTGGTAAAACTATTGATATACTTGCAGTATTTGCCACAGTAGCTGGAGTTGCAACTTCTTTAGGACTTGGAACACTACAAATTAATAGTGGATTAAGTTATATGTTTGGAGTTCCAGAAACGCCTATAGTTCAGTTAATTATAATATTTGTCATAACAGTAATAGTTATTTGGACTGCAGTTAGTGGGATTGAAAAAGGAATTAGTGCAATATCAAATATAAACTTGGTCATTGCTTTTGGGATTTTAATTTTATCTCTATTTATAGGACCAACCATAAAGATAATAAATACTTTTTTAAATGGTACAGGTGGTTATCTAGCAGAGTTTATAGAGAGTAGCCTGCATATTGAACCTTTTGCAAGTAATAAATGGGTAAATAGTTGGAGAATATTTTACTGGGCGTGGTGGATTGCTTGGGCACCTTTTGTAGGAGTATTTATTGCTAGAATATCCAAAGGAAGAACTATTAGAGAGTTTATAATTGGAGTTATTGTAGCACCAAGTATTGTATCTATAATTTGGTTCTCAGTCTTTGGAACTCTTGGAGTAAATCTTGGTATTACTGGCGAGCTCACAATGGATGTATTAAAAAACTTAGCTGCATCACCAGAAACTGCATTCTTCCAAGTTATAACTAAATATCCACTAGGAAGTATAATTTCAGTATTTACTATAATATTATTAGGTACTTTCTTCATTACTTCAGCTAACTCAGCAACTTTTGTGTTAGGTATGTTATCTTCAAATGGAGATTTAAATCCATCTAATAAAAAGAAAATAATATGGGGTATACTTCAGGCACTGCTAGCTACAGCTTTATTGTTATCAGGTGGATTAGCATCATTACAAACAGCATCTGTAGTTGCTGCATTTCCGTTTATTATAGTAATGCTTTTATGTTGCGTTTCACTGTGGAAGGCACTGAAAACTGAAAAGATATAATTAGCGATTTAGATAGATTGTAAGGTATATATATTAAGTTAATTTATAAAGTTTAAGGGAGTCATAGACTCCCTTTTTAATATTCATTTTTATAACCAATAGTTAAAGCTATATATTATCATTTCATAGAAAATTAAAGATTTATCTATACCCTATGTAGATAATATAATATTTTGGATGTACTTTTTCTTTTAGAACACAATAATTTAATATATGATACAATAGATACAAATATAAATAGTAAGGTGTGTAAAGATGGAAGAATTAAGAAAAGCAATTGATGAAATTATAAAAGAACATATTATAAAATTAGTTATTAGTAATAAGATGAATAAAGATATAGAATATAACAAAATAATATTTATATTAAAGGAAAACAACTCGAAGGAGTATTATCAAATAGAAAAGTATACTGATAAGCAGGTATTTCATGAAAATATTCCTTTAGATTTATTAAAGGAAAAAGTCTTAGAGTATACAATGGATAATTATAAACAAGTTTCTGCTTGGGCAAGTAATATTACCTTTGATTTAAGAATATCTAAAAAGGGTAAAGTTCATTTAGGAAAGAAAACAAGCAATAATGAAAGTCTTATTAATAAAGAACATAATAAAGAAAAGAATTATATCATTAAAGAAGGAATGATAATTGAACCCCTTATAGATTTAGGAATCTTCACTAAAGAAGGCAAAGTGGTAAATTCTAAGTATGATAAGTACAAACAAATAAATAGATTTGTTGAAATCATTGATGATGAAATTAAAAAGAATGATTATAAAGAGCTTACAATTTTAGATTTTGGATGTGGCAAATCTTATTTAACCTTTGTACTATATTACTATTTTGTAGAGATTAAGAAAATTAATGTTAAGATGATAGGTCTAGACCTTAAAAAGGATGTAATCGAAAAGTGTAATGATATAGCTAAAAGATATAATTATGAAAACTTACACTTTGAACTTGGAGATATAAATGGATTTAAATATAATGATAAGGTTGATATGGTAATTACCTTACATGCTTGTGATACTGCTACAGATTATGCATTATATAATGCTATTAAATGGAATAGCAAAATGATTTTTTCTGTACCTTGTTGTCAGCATGAGTTTAATAAGCAAATGAACACAGAATCCTTATCTATACTTACTAGATACGGCATAGTTCAAGAAAGAGTAGCAGCTCTCATGACTGATGCAGTAAGAGGAAATCTTTTAGAATCTGTAGGATATAAAACTCAGCTTTTAGAATTTATAGATATAGCTCATTCTCCTAAAAACATATTAATTAGGGCATCAAAGGCTAGTATAGCTAAGGAAAAAAAGGAAAAGGCACTTTCAGAGGTTAATGCTTTAATGAATGAATTTAATTTGAATCCTACATTGTTTAATTTATTAAAGCAGGATGAATTAATTTAGTGGTATATAATATTTGTTACAAGGTAACCTCCTTTAAGTTTGTATATAGTGCTTCACAAGGAGATGATTTAAATTATGATAATTAATAAAATCAATTTTAACTTAGCTCAAGAAATAGTAAATGCAGTTAAAGAGGTTGTAGATAAAGATATAAATTTTATAGATATTAATGGGATAATTATAGGTAGTACAGATAAATCTAGACTTAACACCTTTCATCAAGCAGGATATAATGCTATAAAAACTTTGAGTAATGTAACTGTTGAAGATAATGAGGAATATAAAGGAAGTAGAAAAGGTATAAACTATCCCATAAAAATAAACAATATTGCAGTAGGTGCTATAGGTATAACTGGAGAGCCTAGTGAAGTTAGTAAATTTGGATTTTTAGTCACTAAAATCACAGAAATATTTATAAAAGAACAGCAGCTAAATTATAAATACGAAGCAGATAAACAGAGAATAAATTATGTTGTAAAGTCATTGATATATAATAATGTTGAAGATAAAAATGAAATTGAAAATATTCTTCAGGAATTTGGAATAGAGTTAGATCAGCAGTTTGCAATAGTTATTTTAAAGATAAATAAGTATCATAATCTTAGAGAGCTAGAGACTATAGAGAACCATATAAAAGGTGTATTAGATGATATTGGTAATATATTTAAACTATATATTTATCCTAATGAATTCATAGCATTAGTAAACCAAGAAAGATATAATAAATTAAGAAACACTCATTTGGAAACATTAAGTAAGTATCATGGAATTTTAACTGGGGGAGTAGGGAGGTTAAAGGGTTTATATGAAGCGTATAAATCCTATGAAGAAGCTAGAATTGCCCTTAAATACTCCGCTGAAAACCATGATATTTTAACTTATCTTGATAGCTTGAATTTAGAGCTTATTTTAGAGAGTGTAGATACTGAAACAAAAAATCAGTATAAGGATAAGGTATTAAAATCTCTTGATGAAGAGGATATAAATCTATTGGAGGTTTATTATAAAAATGATATGTCTCTAAAACAAACTGCAGAAGAGCTATATGTACATAAAAATACCCTTCAGTACAGATTAGAAAGAATATATGAAAAATCAGGATTTAATCCAAGGAAATTTAATGAATCCGTAATACTTTATTTAGCTATAAAACTATCATAAAAGGCAAAATGTAAAGAAATTTTTAATAATGAATTATCTCAAAATTGATTAAATCTAAAATTTTTATTGAAATTGTATCTATATGGAATAATAGGTATCAATCAAATAAAAATGAGGATTAATTATAACCAATTTTGAGATATTTTTGTTTATAAGTAAAAATATTTTTATGAAGGATTTTAAATTTGAAAATTCAATATTAGATATGACAAAAATTAAGGTGTGAAAACGTATTATTTTGTTGTGTGTAACATAGAAGTGACAAAAATCCTTTGATATAATTTGATAAAAGGAGGAGGTAGCAATGAAAATTGTAATTTCTATAGATTCTTTAAAGGGAAGTTTAACCTCAATTGAAGCAGCTAATGCAATAAAAACAGCAATATTGAATGTAGATAATAATTCAGATATAAAAATAATGCCCTTAGCAGATGGGGGAGAGGGAACTGTAGATGCCTTAGTAGAAGGCATGAATGGTGAAGGTAAAATTATATCTGTTACAGGTCCAGTGGAAGAAAAGGTGGAGGCTAAGTATGGGATATTAAAAAATAACAATACAGCAATAATAGAAATGGCTCAAGGGGCAGGTTATGCACTTGTTCCACAAGAACTAAGAAATCCTTTAAAAACTACTACCTATGGAGTTGGAGAAATAATAAAAGCTGCCATAAAAGAAGGATGTAGAAACTTTATAGTTGGAATAGGTGGAAGTGCTACTAATGATGCAGGAGTAGGAATGCTACAGGCCTTAGGATATGAGTTTTATGATGAAAATAATGAACCTGTTGGTTTTGGTGGCCAGGTATTAAATAAGATAAAAACTATAAAAACACATAATAAATTGAAGGAGTTAGATGAGTGTACCTTCAAAATAGCTTGTGATGTGACCAATCCTTTGTATGGAGAAAATGGAGCAGCCTATGTTTATGGACCACAAAAAGGTGCAACTCTTGATATGGTGAAAGAATTAGATAGAGGACTTAGAAATTTTGCACAGGTGGTTAAAAAAGACTTAGGAAAAGATATAGCTGAGACAGAAGGTGTGGGAGCAGCAGGTGGACTTGGATTTGCATTTTTAGGGTTCTTAAATTCAAAACTAGAATCTGGAATTAAGATAATATTAGAAGAAATTAAGTTAGAAGAAGCCTTAAAGGATGCAGATTTAGTTATTACTGGTGAGGGTAGACTAGATAATCAAACTGCCATGGGAAAAGCGCCTATAGGAGTTGCTAAGCTTGCTAAAAAACATAAGGTTAAGGTAATAGCAGTGGCAGGATGCACTACAGAAGATGCTGTTAAGTGTAATGAAGAAGGAATAGATGCCTATTTTTCTATAATAAATTCAGCTATGACTATAGAAGAAGCAGTTAATAAAGAAACAGCTATAAAGAATATGACATCAACAATGACGCAAATTTTCAGACTTATAAAGACAATGAAAGAATAAAAATCTTAAATAGGGGTGACGATAATGGAAGTACAGATTACAACATTAGGAGCTTTACTTGGGCTTGTAGTAGCCATAGTATTAATCATTAAAAAAGTACAACCTGTATATAGTTTAATATTAGGTGCAGTAGTTGGAGGGTTAGTAGGTGGAGCTGGAATTGAAGGAACCGTAAGTGTAATGATAAGCGGAGCAAAAGATATCATGCCAGCAATCCTTCGTATAGTGACCTCTGGAGTTTTAGCAGGAGTACTTATTAAGACAGGAGCAGCAGCTAAAATTGCAGATCAAATTGTAAAAAGCTTAGGTGAGAAAAGAGCACTATTTGCCATAGCGTTATCAACCATGATACTAACAGCTGTTGGAGTATTTATAGATGTAGCAGTAATAACAGTAGCACCTATAGCCCTTGCAATAGCGAAGAAATTAGGATATTCACCTATGGTTATACTTTTAGCTATGATTGGTGGAGGTAAGGCAGGAAATATAGTATCGCCAAACCCTAATACCATAGCAGCAGCAGAAAATTTTGGAGTAGAATTGTCATCTTTAATGGTAGCTAATATAATTCCTGCCATAGTTGGGCTTGTAGTTACAGTAATATTGACTTCTTTACTTAATAAAAAGTATAGAGGTGCAAAAGAAACAAAAATAGAAGATGTTGAAGAGGTGGAATTGCCATCTTTCTTTGCAGCAATAATTGGTCCAATTGTAACTATAATTTTACTATCACTTAGACCATTAATAGGAATATCAATAGATCCACTTATAGCATTGCCAGTTGGAGGTATTATAGGAGTTTTAGTTATGGGTAAAGGTAAAAATATTAACGAATATCTAACCTTTGGATTATCTAAAATGATGCCTGTAGCAATACTTTTAATAGGGACAGGTACTGTAGCAGGAATAATAAAGGCATCAGGATTACAGGCTACAACTATAGGAGTGCTTAATGCTTTAAATATGCCAGCATTTGTATTGGCACCTATTTCTGGAATATTAATGTGTGCTGCTACAGCTTCAACAACCTCAGGGTCAACTATAGCATCAGCTACATTCTCACAAGCCATAGTGGGAGTAGGTATATCACCTATAGGAGGAGCGGCGATGGTTCATGCTGGAGCTACAGTTCTTGATCATCTACCACATGGTTCTTTCTTCCATGCAACAGCAGGAGCAACAGGGATGAGCATAGGACAGCGTTTGAAATTAATACCATATGAATCTTTAGTAGGATTATCAATGACTTTAGTTTCTACAATAATGTGGGGAATTATATTCTAGTTTAGTAAGTATAGATATAATAGTTAAAAATAAATACAATATTTAAATTTTAAAAGTAATAGAGCAATATCAAGTTTTAAAATCCATAGACTCTTAATTAAATAGGAAAATACTATCATTAAGGAATACTTATGAATTCTTTGATGATAGTATTTTTATTTTAAAGCCTTCTTTAAATCACTAGTCATTGACTATAATATTAATTAATTTTAGTAATTAATAATTAATATGTTAACCTATAAAATTGTAAATTACAAAAATGTAAGATAAGTGTAAGTTACTTCGATAACATATGTGAACTAAGAGATGTATAATAAACTTATAAGGAGGGGTTGCAATGAAGAAGTTATTAGTTAAACTTACTTTAGGGATTATTGTTTTAATGACAGCACTTGGAGTTTTTGTTTTACAAGATGGATATTCTTTATATAGAGCTGCTACCTCTGATATAGGGGTACAAGAAAAAATTAATGATATAATAAATGGTAAGGATTATGTAACTATAGATGGAATCTCTAAAGACTTCCTAGATGCTATTGTATCCGTAGAAGATCATAGATTTTATAATCATAATGGAATAGATTTAATAGCCATAGGAAGGTCAGCTATTAGTAATATTGATGCAGGGAAAATAATTATGGGGGGAAGTACAATAACACAGCAATTAGCAAAAAACTTATTTTTTACCCATGAGCAAAGATTGGAAAGAAAAATTGCGGAAATTTTTGTGGTTAGAGAACTAGAAAATAATTACTCAAAGGAAGAAATATTAGAGCTATATGTAAATGTAATATATTATGGTGATGGCTATTCTGGAATTAAACAAGCCTCTAAAGGATACTTTAATACATCACCCAATGAAATAACTTTATCTCAATCATTGTTGTTAGCTGGATTACCACAATCACCAGAAAACTATGCATTATCTAAAAATTATGAAAGAGCAAAGGAAAGAAGTGAAGTTGTATTAATGTCTATGATAAGAAATAATGTTATTTCAAGAGAGGAAGCAGAGTTACTATGTAACGGTAAAATGGATAAAACTTCCAATAAGGCTACGCTTGCTTCAGAAACTATAAATTAAGGGTTGAAAAAGCTATAAATTAAAACTTATAGGTTGTACTTTAATAATAATAGGTACAACCTATATTTTTGTACTTTTAAAGTGGTATGATTAGTATATATAGTATGAGAATATATTTATTAATATTATTTAATTGTAAGTAATCGGGGTAAATTTATTTGCAATTGCTAGTTATATAGGGGGTTATTATGGAGATTAAAGATCAAGAAGTAGAAAAAAGTGTGAATATAAAGAAGAGGATAATTATAGGTATTATAATTTCCATTAGTATTTTGCTAATTATATATTTAAGTACATCTTTATATTTTATGAAGAGATTTTATTTTGGAACTAAGATTAATGGAGTTAGTGTTACTGGAAAAACCACGGAAGATATAGAAGCTGATATATTAGCAGAAAGTGAAGCTTATATATTAAAGTTAAAGCAAAGAGGTAATATTGAAGAAAATATAAATGGAAGCGACATTGAATATAAGTATAATTTAGAAAACAAAATTGGAGACTTGAAGGATAATCAAAGTGCTTTTGGATGGATTTATGGAGTTTTCAATACTAGCGATTATAAGTTAGAAAAAAAAGTATCTTATAATGATGAATTGTTAAAAAAGAAGTTTCGTAGTTTAAATTGTTTTAAGAATGATAATGTAATTAAACCTGAGAGTGCTAAAATTGAATATGAAAATAAGGAATACGTAATTAAAGATGAAGTACAAGGAAATAAGGTAAATAAAGATATATTATATAAAAAAGTTAAGGAAGCACTTAATAATAAAGTAGATGAAATAAATTTAGAAGAAATTGAATGCTATGAAAAACCAAAGTATACTGTTGCTTCAAAGGAAGTGGTAAATGCTAAAAATACTCTTGATAAGTATATAGGCTCAGTAATTACTCATAAATTTGGAGATAATAAAGAAGTATTAAATGGAGATTCTATTCATAATTGGCTTGATATTGATAAAAACTTTAAGGTATCTATTAATGAAGAAAAGGCAAGAGAATATGTAAATTCACTGTCTATTAAGTACGATACTTATGGGGCTACAAGAAATTTTAAAACCTCCATTGGAACTACCGTAAATGTAAGCGGAGGTAACTATGGATGGTTAATTAATTATAGTGAAGAAACTGAAACTTTAATTAATGCTATTAAAGATGGAAAAAAGGAAGAAAGACAACCTATATATGCTCAAACAGCTGTAGCTTATGGTGCAAATGATTTCGGAAATACATATGTAGAAATTAATTTAACAACCCAGCATATATGGTTTTACAATGATGGAGTTTTAATTACGGAAGGGCCTATGGTTAGTGGTAATGCTGATAGTAAGCATGCTACTCCACCAGGTATTTACAGTTTAACTTACAAAGAAAAAAATGCAACTTTAAGAGGAGAAAATTATGCGGCACCCGTTAGTTATTGGATGCCTTTCAATGGGGATATTGGTATCCATGATGCTACTTGGCGCTCAAAATTTGGAGGGCAAATTTATATAACAGATGGTTCTCATGGATGTATAAATACTCCATATGATGTTGCTAGTAAGATATTTGAATATATAACTCAGGGTACACCAGTAATATGTTATTTTTAGTTTGATTATATAATTAAACCATAGAACTCTTTTTAGTAAAGTAGAATATTATAATTACTATAGAACTAAAAGGAGTTGAAACTATTTGGCTAGGGAAATTAAAGTTGTGCAGCCAAGTAATCCTACAGACGAGGAAAGGCATAGTATGCTAAGGCTTGCTTTAGAGGAAGTAGGTCGAATAGAAGACTATGATAATTTAATTGAACTACTTAGCCCGCCAAAGGACATTACAACCATATTACCACCGGGTGGATGCAAAGGCATTAATATAGGTATAATAGGAGGAGGAATTGCAGGTTTATCTGCTGCTTTTGAGCTTAGGAAATTGGGTCTTGACATAACTATATTTGAACAGCAAAAGGAACGTATAGGAGGAAGAATTTATACTTACTATTTTGATGAAAATAAAAGATTTTATGGTGAGCTTGGTGCTATGAGAATACCAGTAAGTCATGAAGCTACATGGAAGTATATAAATCAATTTAAATTAAGAACAACACCTTTTATTCAAAATAATGATAATGCCTTTATTTATGTGAGAAATAAAAGAGCTATCAATGATCCAGATGGAATAAGTGTTATGGAGAAAATATATCCTGAATTTAATTTAGCACCATGGGAAAGACAAGAGCCATGGCAAAAGCTTGTAAGTTATGGCTTAGGAGCTAGCTTACTTCAAATTAGCCCAGATATAAGAAGAGAGTTATTACAAAATAAAAAAAGGTACTCTCCAGAAATTGAATACTTTGACAGCTTAAGCATAAGAAGAGAACTTGAAGAACGGGGATTAAGTGAAGGTGCTATAGAAATGTTATCATCTATTGTTACATTTTCTGGATGGCTCTATGATAATAGTTATATAGAAAGTCTCCAAGAACAGTATGCTGTAGATGATGCTTTTAGGTACCAAATTGATGGAGGAACAGTATGGTTACCTATTGCAATGTATCATTCATTAATGTCACTTGACCCTAAAGAGTATAATGACATTTTACAGGATCAACTAGGACATATAACTTGGAAAAGTGGGAATAGAGTAGAAGGTATATACAAAAATAACGAAGATAATAAAGTTATTTTAGAATATAAAAGTGAACAAGAAATAAGTAGTCACCACCAGAGCTTTGATTTTGTAATATGCACTATACCATTTTCTAGCCTTCGTAATGTAAATATATATCCTATGTTTAGCACAGAAAAAATGCAAGCAATCAAAGAGGTTAATTATATAGCAGGACAAAAAACTCTCTTTATGTGTAAGGAGAAATTTTGGGAAGAAGGGGGACCTAGTAAAGCAATAATAGGTGGAGCCTCTTATACAGACTTACCAATAGGAAGTATATGGTACCCATCTTATAATATTGAGTACAATATTGCCGATTTGGAAAGTCAGGTAATACCTTCTGTGAGAAGAGAGTATAAAAGTTATGGAGGGGCTGGGGTTCTTTTAGCATCCTACAATCTATCTAGAGATGCAATGCGTCTTGGTAATTTAGAACCAATAACTAGATTAGAATGGATAAAAATACAAGTAGAGCATGTCCAAGGACTTAAACAAGGATATCTTGATGATATAGTATTAGATAGTAAAACCATACAATGGGATAATGAACAAGGATTTTTTGGAGCTGTTTGCTATTATATGCCTGGCCAAAAAAGGCTATTTGCCTATGCTTCTAGCCAGCCTGAATATGATAATAGAGTATATTTTGCTGGTGAACATATTTCACAGGAACATGGATGGATACAAGGAGCAATAAAAAGTGCAATGATTGCTGCAAATGAAGTAGCAGAACATTGTAAAAATTATATGAAAATAGGTATAAATTAAAAATGAGGTTATATCAAAATATATTAAATCTTATATTAATTTAAGATTAATAGATTATTTTGATATGACCTTTTCTAATATTAATTAAAATAGAGGATATATGCTAAAGGTTGTAACAAATGGTACATAACTTCTGTTACATTTTGTTTATAATAAAGGTAGTAAATCAGTAGGGGGGTATTACCATGAATTTAAATAATTTAATGAGACAACACGGAGACATATCAGATGAAATAAGGCTAATAAAAGAAATGATAAATAAAAATGTTATGGCATTAAATGCAATGGAAGCAGCAAGCCATATAAATAAACTCGCAGGGAAATTACAAATTCACTTAACATCAGAGGATAAATTTTTATATCCAACTTTGATTAATGGTAAAGATTTATCACTTAAGAAAATGGCTAATTTATATATGAATGAAATGGGTGAAATTTCACAAGTATTCACTAGTTATAAAAATAAATTTAATACTAAGAATAAAATTGAAGCTAATTTAATGGAATTTGTTGAAGAAACTAAGTGTATATTAAAAGCTATAGAGACAAGGATTACCAAGGAAGAAAATGAATTATATAAAATGATAAATGTTAATTAGCATCATAAATTTTTATATATTTTATTACTAAAAATGGAATTAATTAATATATTATAGGTGGTTTATACAATAAATTAGTTAATATTAAATAAAAATACAATAAATTGATTTAACACAAATAAAATATTTAAAGAATATAAATTCATAAAATATTATCTTGCATAATTAAAAATGTATGATAATATACAATGGATTATAAGCAAAATAGCTAAATACAAGGGTTTGAAGATGATTTAAAATAGTTAGAATAGAATTATTTTAAATCATTTTTTCATTCAAGTCATTATATTTGCAAGTATAAAAATATTAAATTTCAGTTGTACATAATAATTTTATAAAAATGCTATACTTTATAAAAAGTGTGTGATATAATTAAAAACATGTTATTGGAGTCCAATTATTTTTGTTAAAAAAATATATTTTGCATAAACTAAAGATTATATATTGCATAAATTTATAAAGTTTTTAGTTGAAAATAATAAAAGATGGTGGTGTTTTTTATATGACTAAGAAAAAATTCAAAAGAGTATTAGTAGCAAATAGAGGAGAAATTGCAATAAGAATATTTAGAGCTTGTCACGAGCTTGGAATAAGAACTGTTGCTATATATTCTGAGGAGGATAAGCTTTCTCTTTTCAGAACAAAGGCTCATGAAGCCTATCAGATTGGAAAGAATAAAAGCCCTGTTGACGCTTATTTAAATATTGATGAAATAATTAATCTTGCATTAAAAAAGCGTGTAGATGCCATCCATCCAGGTTATGGATTCCTATCTGAAAATCCTGAGTTTGCTAGAAAGTGTAAAGAGGCAGGAATAGAATTTATAGGACCTAAAGCAGAAATGATGGATAGATTAGGGGATAAAATAAAATCAAAAATTGTAGCAAAAGAAGTTGGTGTACCTGTAATACCAGGAGTAGAAAAACCAATTACTTCAGAGACGGAAGCAATTAAATTTGCAAAAGAATGTGGATATCCAATCATGCTAAAGGCTGCTGCCGGTGGTGGTGGAAGAGGTATGAGGATAGTAAGAAAAGAAGAAGAACTTCTTGAGTCTTTTAAAAGTGCTAAAAATGAGGCAAAAAAGGCTTTTGGAATAGATGATATATTTATAGAAAAATATCTAGAAGGACCTAAACATATTGAGATTCAAGTTCTTGGAGATAAGCATGGTAATATAGTTCACCTTTATGAAAGAGATTGTTCAATACAAAGAAGACATCAAAAGGTTATTGAATTTAGCCCAGCAGTATCTCTAAGTGAAGAAAAAAGACAAGTTATCTGTGAAGATGCTTTAAAGATTGCAAAATCTGTAGGATACATAAGTGCCGGAACTTTAGAGTTCTTAGTAGATATACATGGCAATCACTATTTTATTGAGATGAATCCAAGAATACAAGTAGAACATACTGTTAGCGAAATGACTACAGGAATAGATATCGTTCAAAGTCAAATTTTGATAGCACAGGGATATAGTTTAGATTCTAAGGAAATAGGAATCTGTTCACAAGAAGATGTAAAACCAAGAGGTTTTGCAATCCAATGTAGGGTAACTACAGAAGATCCTTCTAATAGTTTTGCCCCAGATACAGGGAAAATAGATGTTTATAGAACAGGTTCAGGATTTGGGATAAGACTAGATGGAGGAAATGGATTTAGTGGTGCTGTAATTAGTCCATATTACGATAGTTTACTTGTAAAAACAACAGCTTATTCTAGAACCTTTGAAGATACAATTAGAAAATCCATACGTTCCATTAAAGAGTTGAATATTACTGGAGTTAAGACCAATATAGATTTTCTAATAAACGTATTAAATAATGAAACCTTTAGAAGAGGACAATGTGATACTAATTTCATAGCAGATAATCCTCAATTATTTGATATAAAACCTAGAACTGATGAAGAATATAAGGTTTTAAAAATCATTGGAGAAAAAATAGTAAATGAAACTAAGGGAAATAAGAGAGAATTTGACGTACCAGTTATTCCAGTTATAGACTCTTTAGAAGGAATACAAGGTACTAAGAAAATATTAGATGAACAAGGTCCACAGGGTGTTGTAAATTGGATCAAGAATCAGAAAAAACTATTAATTACTGATACTACTATGAGGGATGCACAACAATCCTTAATGGCTACAAGAGTGAGAAGTAGAGATATGTTCAACATTGCAAAGGCGACCTCAGCCTATGGAAGAGATTTGTTTTCTCTTGAGATGTGGGGGGGAGCTACCTTTGATACGGCTTACAGATTCTTAAAAGAATCTCCATGGGAAAGACTTGAGGAATTAAGAAAAAGAATTCCTAATGTTATGTTCCAGATGCTGATAAGAGGAGCTAATGGAGTAGGATATAAAAATTATCCAGATAACGTAATAAGAGAATTTATAAGAGAATCTTCAAAGAGTGGTATAGACATATTTAGAATTTTTGACTCACTTAACTGGTTAAAGGGTATAGAGACATCGCTTGATGAAGTTTTAAACTGTGGGAAATTAGCAGAAGTTGCTCTATGCTATACTGGAGATATTTTAGATGTAACTAGAGATAAATATAGTCTTGAATACTATGTAAATAAGGCTAAAGAAATAGAAAAAATGGGAGCTCATATACTTGCTATAAAGGATATGTCTGCATTGCTTAAACCTTATGCAGCTAAAAAACTTATTAAGGCATTAAAAAATGAGATTTCAATACCTATTCATTTACATACTCATGACACTACTGGAAATGGTGTAGCAACTGTGCTTATGGCAGCCGATGCAGGAGTAGATATTGTAGATACAACCTTTAATAGTATGTCTGGTTTAACTAGCCAACCAGCTCTAAACTCTGTAGTAGCAGCTCTTGAAAATACAGACAGAGATACTGGCATAAATGTAAGTGAAATTCAAAAGTTATCAAATTATTGGGATGCTGTAAGACCAGTATATGAACAGTTTGAATCAGGACTTAAGTCAGGTAGAGCAGAAATTTATAAATATGAGATTCCAGGGGGACAATATTCAAACTTAAAACCTCAGGTAGAAAGTTTTGGACTTGGTCATAGATTTGAAGAAGTTAAATCTATGTACAAAGAGGTAAATAATATGGTAGGGGATATAATAAAAGTTACACCTTCTTCAAAAATGGTAGGGGACATGGCTATTTTCATGGTTCAAAATGGATTAACTTCTGAAAATATCTGTGAAAAGGGAAGAAATATGGCTTTTCCAGATTCGGCAGTATCTTATTTCAAAGGGATGATGGGTCAACCAGAAGGTGGATTCCCAGAGGAACTACAAAAGATAGTTTTAAAGGGTGAAAAGGCTATAACAGATAGACCAGGAGAATTATTACCACCTGAAGACTTTAATAAAATTGAAGAATATTTAAAGGATAAATATAAATATACTCCATCTAAAAAAGATGTTATAAGTTATGCTTTATATCCTGAAGTATTTGAAGATTTCTTAAAATTTGTTTCAGAATATGGTGATGTAAGTCGTATGGGTAGTGATGTATTCTTCCATGGACTTGCAGAGGGTGAAACATGTGAAGTTGAAGTTGCAGAAGGCAAGACCCTTATAGTTCAATTTATAGAAATAGGTAAATTAGATTCAGAAGGATATAGAACTCTAGCCTTTGAAATTAATGGAAATAGAAGAGAAATTAAAATTAAAGATAAAACAGCAAGTGCTTTAAAGAGTAATGGTAAAGATAGCTCTATAAAGATGGCTAATGCTGAGGATAAGCTAGAGATTGGAGCGAGTATTCCTGGAACTATAATTAAAGTCTTAGTAGAAAAAGGACAACAAGTTAAAGAGGGAGAAAGCTTACTGACAATAGAAGCAATGAAAATGGAAACTAATATAGTAGCTTCTATGGATGGTACTATTGACTCCATCCTTGTATCAGAAGGACAACAAGTAAAGACAGGACAATTACTAGTAAAATTAAAGTAATAACATCTACTTAATTTGTAGCAAAATAAATTGCCTATAAAAAATTTATATATATTATAAAAGACTTACTTAATGTTTTATCACTAAGTAAGTCTTTTGCATTGTCATTATACTCACTAAATATTATAATGAGTAATTGATTTTCACATTAAGCAGTAGTTGGTGGAGTGAAAACTCTTGTAGCAAGTTCTTCATCTAACATATATAAAGCTGCTGGATTATCTTCAGCTCTTTTAATCTTTTTAAGAAGAGTGTTGAAGGTGTTTTCTTCTTCAACCTGCTCATCTATGAACCATCTAAGTAAGCTTATAGTTGCATGTTCTTTTTCTTCGGAAGCAATATCTGCTAACTTATAAATTCTACTTGTAACTAGTTGTTCATGTTTATAACCAGTTTCAAATACATCTATTATACTTTCATATTTGCCCTCTGGTTTATCAATTTTATCTAATTCAACAACACCATTTTTTTGAAAAATATAGTCATAAAGTTTCATTGCATGGAATAATTCCTCTTGAGCTTGAACTCTAAAGAAATTAGCTATTCCACCTAAATCAACAGATTCAGCATAGGCTGCCATAGCTAAATAAGTGTAAGATGAGTAAAATTCAAAGTTTACTTGGTCATTAAGATTTTTTAATAAATTATCACTTAACATTAGTATACCTCCTTATAATCCTTAGTTTATTGTAGGATTTTAAATATTTAGTACTATTCTACATGATTTACCATAGTTATTCAAATTATAACAACTATAACAATTTAATAATAGGAATAAATATAAAAAGTCCTAAAATATTGTAGAAGGTAAATTTCTTTAAAAACTTACCACTATAGGATTTAAATTCCTTCACATATAACTTAAATGATATAACACTTGCCATAGATGCAATTATTGTGCCCATTCCTCCAACATTAACACCTAGTAAAAGCTCTTTATAATAATTTGTGAAGTTTGCAATGAGCATTGTAGCAGGTACATTACTTATACCTTGACTCAGCAGAATAGATGCAAAGTAAGTATTATTAGCTCTATTTAGTATTTGTGATAAAAAGCTTTTTACAACACCTAGAGAGGAAATATTGCCTATAAATATGAAGAAACCTATAAAAGTAATAAGTAAGGAGTAATCCACTTCCTTTAATAGATTTTTATTGATTATCAAGGTTAATATCAAGGTTACCCCCATGGAAGTTCTATAATCTATAAATCTAAATACAGATAAAATAGCTATAATAAATAAAATAGTAAAAAAAATAATACCTTTTGTGTTGAATCCGGAAATATTATCTAGACTAGGAACCTTAATATTTTCTTTATTATTTATAATTAATATAGTTAAAAATATAATAGCAGTTATAACTAAAGGTAGAGTTATCCTAAAAAAGTCCACAGGAGTTAGATTATAAAAGGAATAAATAAAAAGATTCTGTGGATTTCCCATAGGGGTTAGACTACTACCTAAGTTGGCAGCTAAAGTTTGAAAAATTACTAGTTTTAATGGATTAACCTTAATCTTTTTACTAATTATTATAGTTAACGGTACAAAGGTAAGTAGAGCTACATCATTAGTTACTAACATTGAGGAGAAAAAGGTTATAAATATTAGGGAAAAACATAATGATGTGTAGCTTGTACATTTATTTAATATAGACACTGCAATGAAGTCTAATATCTTTAAATCTTTAAAGGCTGCCACAATAATCATTAAATTTAGCAATAAAAATAAAACCTTAAAATCTATATACTCTATCTTGGGTATAGCTATAAAGGAAGAGAGAATAGCTAAAGTTATAGCTATTACTAATATAGTCTCGGTTTTAAAGAATTTTATAATTTGATTTTTATAAATTTGTACTATTTTCATTTGTATATCTCCATTTTAAAAATTAAGCTATGTATTACTTTGATTATAAATTAATTATTAAGTAAAACATAGCCTAAATATAATTATATATTTAATTAATTGAAGGTTTCCAAGTACCCTTATAATAAAAGTATACAGATAACGCAGTTCCTATTATCCAACCAAGAGGGAAGGCCCACCAGATACCGGAGTATCCTATTATTGAAGCTAAAATGAAGGAAAGGGCTACTCTTAGTATTAAATCAGAAAAGGTGGCAAACATAAAGTCTTTCATAGCTCCAGCTCCACGTAGAACACCATCACATACCATCTTAAGACCTACTACTAAATAAAACGGTGCTAGGGTTCTTAGAAACTCAGTACCCACATTAATTACATCTATGCTCTCACTAGAATCTACAAACAATCCAATTAATTTTGGAGCAAGGATTAAAAATAGAATAAGAATTCCACCACATATACTTAAGGTTATAGCTACTGCAGCTTTATATCCTTCTCTCACCCGGGAAATTTTCTTTGCACCAATGTTTTGTGCAGTGAAGCTAGAAAGTGCACTAGACATAGTACTCATAGAAGTAAGAGCAATGGTATGAACTCTAAAGGCAGCAGAATATCCTGCTACGACTATGGCTCCATAACTATTAACTAGACCTTGTACACAAATTTGACCTACAGATATAAAGGATTGTTGCATTATACTTGGTATGGCAATTCTACTTATACGCTTTAAAATGTAACTACTAAAGTAAGGATACTTTTCAGTGACTTCAATTTTACGTAATCTCATAATAAGGCACACTATAGCTAGTATAGAAGAAAGACCTTGAGCAATAAAAGTAGCCCAAGCAACTCCAGATACACCCATTTTAAAAGTTATAACAAACACTAGGTCTAAAATAATATTAAATATAGAAGAGAAAATTAAAAGATATAAAGGTGTTTTGGAATCTCCTAAACCGTTAAATATGGCGGTGGCAGTATTATATAAAAATAAAAATATAATTCCGCTTATGTATATTTGTAAATAAAGGGCAGAATCAGAAAATATATTTTCTGGAGTATGAAGAAGTCTCATAAGAGGCTTACAAAAAATACTACCCAAGATAGTTAAAATAATGCTAAGACTAGTTAGAGATATTATAGCTGTTGAAATTGCAGATTTCATAGTAGTATATTTTTTTGAACCAAAGATTTGTGCAACTACAACAGAGCATCCCATACTAGAGCCTACAGCTACGGCGATGAATAGTGCAGTTATAGGATAAGAAGCACCTACAGCAGCTAAAGCATTTACTCCTATAAATTTTCCTGCTACAATACTATCCACAATATTATAAAGTTGTTGAAAAAGTGAACTAAGTAACATGGGAAGAGAAAAAGTCCATAAAATTTTAAAAGGGTTTCCAATGGTCATATCAGTGATAGAACTATCTTTAATCTTATTATCCCTTTTAGTGATAGTTTCAGAGTTCATAATAGTTTACCTCCTCAAATGATATAATTATAGATTTTAATCTAAAGTTTATAATTTAAAACTAAGTTTATATATACCTTAAGATAAAAAAATCCCCTTATCATTATAGGATGTATGTAAAAGAAGAGCAACGAAGGATATATATAGGAATATTGTGATAAAATTAGAATAATAGGGTACATTGGAGGTAATTGATTAGATTTGCTCTAGGAGCCTTAATTACAGTAATATCAATGGGTTTACCATGTAAGAACATAACATTATTGAAACTGGAGAAATTAATATAAAATATTAAATCAATGGAGTGATAATATAATGAAAATATTAATAATGCGTGTGACACTAAGAGCTTCGTGGGTACATTCTTTAAAGGAAAAGAGAATGGTGATAAAGAGTTTAATGCAAAGACTAAGAAATAAGTTTAATATTTCTGTTGGCGAAGTTGATGAACAAGATATACATCAAACATTAGTTATAGGTATTGCAGGAGTTTGTGGAACATCAGCTCAGGTCCATTCTACCATGGAAAATATAATAAATTTTATAGAAGAAAATACAGATGCAGAAATAATTAAAATTGAGAACGAGGAAGATGTGTTTTGATGTGGTATTAAATGGTGAAAAATTTTAGAAGATATTAAAAAGGGGAAAGTTGCAACACACATAGAGGAAATAAAATAATAAATATTAATAATTCTTTATGTAATTGTATTCACGGTTATAAATTCCATTGACTTCATAGTTAAGCTGTGGGTATTATGTTCTAATAGTGGTAAATAATTAAAGTTAATTATAGAACAGATAATTAAATTATTAATTTATATTATTAGTATTAAAAAATATTTACAAAGGAGGAATTATAAAATGAAATTAATTTTAAAATACTTAAAAAATTATAAAATGCTTCTTATGATTAATATAATATCAGTATTTGGCTTTGCTTTAGTTGAACTTGGAATACCAACTATTATGGCTAAAGTTATCGACAAGGGAATAGCTAATGGTGATATAGAATATATAAAAACAATGGGACTTATAATTGTAGTTATATCTATAATAGGGGTTTTAGGGACAATATTGTTAGGATATTGTTCATCTAAAATATCTACAAATGTAACTAGAGATATAAGGAATGATATATTTAAGAAATCACAAGAGTTTTCTCATAGTGAATATGATAGATTTGGTATATCATCAATGATTACTAGAACTACCAACGATGCATTTCAAGTAATGCAATTTATAAATATATTACTGAGATTAGCGTTGATTACACCAGTAATGTTTATAGTAAGCTTAGTGATGATACTTAAAACAAGTTCATCCTTATCAAGTATATTAGCTGTTACATTACCATTTATAATTATTGGTGTATTCATAATAGCTAAAATTTCCCATCCGTGGTCAGAGATTCAACAGAAAAATTTAGATAAGTTAAACAGAATATCTAGAGAAAATTTGACAGGAATAAGGGTAATAAGAGCTTTCGGTAATGATGATCATGAAAGAGAAAGATTTGCTAAAACTAATAAGGACTATACTGAGATTTCAAAGAAGATTTTCAAGCTTATGTCTATATCTCAGCCAAGCTTTTTCTTAGTGCTTAATTTAGCAATCATAGCCATATTCTGGATTTCTAGTAGCATGATAAATGTCGGAACTCTTCAAGTAGGACAATTAGTTGCTTTTATAGAGTACTTATTCCATGCTATGTTTTCACTTATGTTATTTTCAACTGTATTTGTTATGTATCCCAAAGCACAAGTTTCATCTAATAGAATACAAGAGCTATTAGATGCTGAACCTATTATCAAGAATCCTGAGAATGGAATCAAGAAAAGTAATAATGAAGGAAATGTAGAATTTAATAAAGTTACCTTTACTTATCCAGATGGAGAAGTACCTGTGCTTAAAGATATTTCCTTTACAGCTAAAAAGGGAGAAACTATTGCGTTTATAGGAAGTACTGGTAGTGGAAAAAGTACACTAATAAACCTAATTCCTAGATTTTATGATGTTACTGAAGGAAGTATAAAGATAGATGGGATAGATATTAGAGAATATGATTTAAAGACTTTACGTAAAAAAATTGGATTTATACCTCAAAAGACTAGGTTATTTACAGGAAGTATAGATACAAATATTAGATTTGGTAAAAAGAAAGCTACTGTAGAAGAGGTTGAATATTCTTCAAAGGTGGCCCAAGCCTATGACTTTATAATTAAAAAACCTAAGAAGTTTGAGGAGTTAATAAGTGAAGGGGGAGGTAATGTATCTGGAGGTCAAAAGCAAAGAATATCTATTGCTAGAGCTATAATAAGAAGGCCTGCAATATATATTTTTGATGATAGCTTTTCTGCCTTAGATTTCAAAACAGATGCTACTCTTAGAGCTAAGCTTAAAAATGAAACTAAAGAGGCTGTAGTATTGATAGTTGCTCAAAGGATAAGCTCTATTATGGATGCTGATAAAATTATAGTATTAAATGAAGGTGAAGTAGTTGGAATAGGAACTCATAGAGAGTTACTGAAAAATTGCGATATATATAAAGAGATTGCATCATCACAATTAACAAAGGAGGAGTTGGCATAATGAAGAAGATTAAAAATACAGTAAGTAAAATTTCTCCCTTTGTAAAACCTTATAAATGGCCTTTTATAGGGGCCATAATATTTGTAATTATAGCAGCGGTCTTTACTGCTCTAGCTCCCATGACAGAAGGATTAATTATAACTCAGCTTACCAAGGATGCCTTTGATATGGCGAAAGGAGTAGCAGGAGCTTCAGTAAACTTTAATTATATAATAAAAATTTTAATAGTTTTAGCCTTTGTATATGTAGGAGGTACAGCATCAACATATGCAGCTAGCTTCATGTTAACTAATGCAATTCAAAATACCATGAGGGATTTAAGAAATGCAGTTCAAGATAAAATTAGAAAATTACCAGTGAGTTACTTTGATAAAAATAGCTATGGAGATGTATTAAGTCGTATTACCAATGATATAGATACTATATCTAATGCATTACAGCAAAGTTTTGTTCAAGTAGTTAATGCAGTTCTTTCATTAACTTTTGCCTTGATAATGATGTTTACAATAAATGTGAAGATGGCACTAGTAGCTATACTTATAATACCTATAAGCTATATGATATCTAGAGTTATAGTTGGAAGATCACAGAAACTGTTTTATAAGCAACAAAAGGCTCTAGGAAACCTAAATGGTAAGGTTCAGGAGATGTATACGGGCTTTAATGAGATAAAATTATATGGAAAGCAAGATGATGTTATAAGAGAATTTGGAGATATAAATCAAGAACTTTGTAGTACTGGATTTAAAGCTCAATTTATATCAAGTATAATGTCACCCCTAGTTTCTCTAGTAAGTTATTTAGGAATTGCAGCCATTGGAGTATTAGGTGCAATTAATGCCATAGCAGGTGCCATTACTGTTGGAAACCTACAAGCATTTATTCGTTATATATGGCAGATAAATCAACCTCTTTCACAGGTAACTCAATTATCCTCAGCTATACAATCAGCTTTTGCTGCAGTTGATCGTGTATTTGAAATATTAAATGAGGAGGAAGAAATTTCAGATAAAGAAGATTCAATAAAATTAGAAAATCCACGTGGTAATGTTATCTTTGAACATGTTAAGTTTGGGTATAGTGACGACAAGCCATTAATAAAGGACTTAAGTGCAGAGGTAAAGAGTGGGCAAATGGTAGCCATTGTAGGTCCTACAGGAGCAGGTAAAACTACTCTTATAAACTTGCTTATGAGATTTTATGATATCAAAGAGGGAGCTATAAAGATAGATGGAGTAGACATTAGAGACATGAAGAGGGAAGATCTACGTTCAATATTTGGAATGGTTCTTCAAGATACATGGCTGTATAATGGTACAATTTACGATAATATAAAGTATGGTAGATTTGATGCTACGAAAGAGGAAATAATAGAAGCTGCTAAGATAGCTAATGTACACCACTTTATAAAGACTCTCCCTGATGGGTATAACATGTTTCTTAATGAAGAAGCATCTAATATATCTCAAGGTGAAAAGCAATTGTTAACTATTGCTAGAGCTATAATATCAGATCCTGCCATATTGATATTAGATGAGGCAACAAGCTCTGTAGATACTAGACTAGAGCTATTACTTCAAAAAGCTATGAAGAATATAATGAAGGGAAGAACAAGCTTTGTTATTGCCCACAGACTTTCAACTATCCGTAGTGCGGATTTAATTTTAGTTATAGATGAAGGTAATATTATAGAGCAAGGAACTCATGAAGAGTTAATGATAAAGGGTGGTTTTTACGAGAAACTTTATAATAGTCAATTTAGAAATAATGAAGAAGTAAGAAGTTAAATAATATTAGAAAACGTCTCTTTTTAAGAGACGTTTTTATATTTTTTTAATATACATATATCACAATATAAAATTAAATATACATTTAATTTTATAGTTTAAGTAACCTAATATCATGAAACCCGCATGAGCACAACAACTAGTTAACTAGGTAAATATTTAAATAGGTTTATAGGTATATATTTAAATAGGAACATAGTTTTATAGCTTCATATTTAAATAGTTTATGGTTAAAATCCTATTGAATTTTATTTTTAATTTAATTATTCTGTAATGACATAAATTACAAGTAAGGAATAAAACTATTGAAAAGTAAAATAATGGGTAATACAATATAAGGTATAAGGAATATAGTTAACTATGTTCCATTAAATTATAATTAGGGGGAAAGGGTATGAAAGAGAAAAAAAGACTTACGGCGTTTATAATGTCATTATTTTTATTTGCAACCTTAGTAATGCCAATAAATATTACTGAGGCATATGCAGAAGATAATGATAAAACAAATAATAGCCAAGCTGTAGCTAGTGACGAAAACAGTATAGAGACACAATTACTAGAGGAGACTAATTTAAGTAAGGTTAACAAGGTAGTTGACATTATAAGTTTTAATGATTTCCATGGCAATGTATTAGAGTCTGGTAAAAACATTGGAGCTGCAAAATTAGTAGGAGTTGTAAATGAATATAAAGCTAAAGCTACTACTGAATATGGTGTTATACCAGTATCAGCAGGAGATTTATATCAAGGGACAGCAATTTCTAATCTTACCACTGGTAAACCAGTAACAGCTATGCTAAAAGCTATGGGACTTGAAGCATCTGCTATAGGTAATCATGAATTTGACTGGGGCATTAATAATATAAATGCTTGGTCAAAAGAAGGTGGATTCTCCTTCTTAGCTGCCAATATAGTTAAAAAAGGTACTGAAGAAAGAGTAAGCTATGCGCAACCATATAAAGTAGTTGAAAGAAATGGAGCAAAAATAGGGTTAATAGGAATTTCTACTCTAGAGACAGCAACTTCTACTTTAGCTGAAAATGTAAAAGATGTAGATTTCTTAGATCCAGTAGATACTGTTGCTAAGTGGAACAAAGTACTTAGGGAAACAGAAAAGGTTGATGCTGTAGTAGTTATAGCGCATGCCGGAGCGTATCAAGATATTAATACAAAAGAAATAACTGGGGAAGCTGCTGATATAGCAAAAGTTGAAGGTGTAGATGCTGTAATTGCAGGTCATAACCATTCTGTAGTTTCAGGCGAGGTAAATGGAGTACCAGTAGTAGAAGGTGGATATAATGGTAGAGCCTTAGCTAAGCTTACATTTACCTTTGATCATAGCAACAAACTTATAGACGTAGAGCCTAGTGTGGATGTGTTTTTAGGTAAAGAGGCTACCCTTCCAGTAGATGAAAATGTATTAAAGGAAGTAAATGATATGAATTCAGGTTTAAGTGAAATATTAGGACAAAAGGTAACTTCACTTAAAGAGCGTTTAAGTCATGATGATAAAAACACTGCAGTAACTCCACTTGGTGTAACTGTAGCAGAAACTATGAGAAAAATAGTAGGAACTGAGATAGCTGTAACTAATGGTGGTGGAATTAGAAGAAGTCTAGAACAAGGAAATGTCACTATTGGTGATATGTACGAAATTCTTCCTTTTGATAACACTATAGTAACTCTTGATGTTAAGGGTTCAGACTTATATGGCATCATAGAACATGGAATTAATACAGAGGGATTTGCATGGGGTCAATATGCAGGTATAAAGGTTTGGTGTAATCCAGAAGATGGCAAAGTTTCATCTATAAGATTAAATGATGGAACTAAAATTGATATGGATAAATACTATTCGATAGCAATAAATGACTTTATGTTAACAGGTGGAGATAAATATGATTTCTCTAATGCTATAAATGCAGTTAACACAAATGTAGTTATGAGAGATGCAATGGCTGAAGACTGGAACCAAAATGGTGTCCCTAAAGTAGATTTTAATGTATTAGTAGCAGGAGAAGATACAACTGTAGATAAGCCTACAGAAGAAAAACCAACAGAACCTAATGTTCCAGAAGAAGAAAATAAGCCATCAACTCCAAATACTAATAATCCAAGTAAACCAAGCAATCCAAGCAAATTACCTCAAACTGGTGCTCCATTAACCCCAGATGCATTTGCAATTATGGGAATTGTGGTAATTGCATTAGGTGGATATATTGCTAAGAAAAAGAAAAAGTCAGCATAATAAATTGTTAAAATTTTTTTAACGAGCTTTAAAATAAAATTTTTTACTTGATATAATATAGATATAGCACGTAGCTTAACAGCGTAAGTTCGATTGTTAAGCTTATGTGCTTTTTATTTTGGAGGTGATTTTCAATATGTGAATAACTCATAGAGCAATACATAGAAAGAATCATCCCTTTTTTATTATGCAGTTTTGGGGTAATATAGAGGATAGTGATAGGACTAAAGAAAAATAAAGTAATGGAGGGATATAATGAAGGCTTTAATGGATTTACATACCCATACTATTTCTAGTGGGCATGCTTATAGTACTTTAAAGGAAAATATTGAGGAAGCTAGAGATAAGGGGCTAAAGGTCCTTGGAGTTTCAGATCATGCTATATCTATGCCAGGTACAGCTCATGAATATTATTTTAATAATTTAAAGGTGATTAAGGATGAAATTATGGAAGTTAGAATTCTAAAAGGAATAGAGGCTAACATAATGGATTATGAAGGTAGAATAGATGTACAAGAGGAGCTGGCACTAGAACTTGACTATGTCATAGCTAGTATGCATCCACCTTGTGTAGCACCAGGAACCATTGAAGAAAATACTAATGCTTTAATAAAGGTTATGGATAATCCTTATGTTAAAATCATTGGTCATCCTGATGATAGTAGATTTCCTTTAGATTATGAAAAAGTAGTATTAGCGGCTAAAGAAAAAAATATGGTTTTTGAAATGAATAATACATCCATATCTCCAAAGAGCTTTAGAAGAAATGCTAGAGAAAATCAAATAACTCTTCTAAACTTATGTAAAGAACATGGAGTTAAAATAATCATGGGCAGTGACGCTCATATTTATTATGATGTAGGAGAATTTTCATCCTGCTATGAGTTACTTAAGGAGATAGATTTCCCAGAGAAACTTGTTTTAAATTTTAATATGGATTCCTTAGAATATATATTAGGAAAAAGATAATATAAGGTGATATATCAACAAAATGTTATAGTTGTGTGGATATATCACCTTTATTAATAATTAATTGTGTATAAAATCACTAAAGTGGAATACTATTTATGAGGTGATTTTATGAAATCTGTATGGAGTGAAAGCTGTAATTTTAAAAAGAGGGAATCCTTAAATGGAAATATAGAGGCAGATGTAGTAGTTATAGGAGCTGGTATAACAGGAATATTAACTGCCTATATGCTAAAGAAAAAAGGAATAGATGTAGTTATAATTGAGGCTGAAGAGATTTGTAGTGGAAATACAAAAAATACTACTGCGAAGATAACTTCTCAGCATTCCTTAATTTATGATAAGTTAATTAAGGAATTTGGAGAAGCGAAGGCAAGACAATATGCAAGTTCCAATGAGTTAGCTATAAAAAAATATAAAGAAATAATAGAGAATGAGAGAATTAAGTGTGATTTTGAAGAGAAGGATGCTTATCTATATACTATGGACAATGTTGAAGCTTTAAAAAAAGAATTAGAAGCGGCAACTAAGTTAGGAATAAAAGCTAAACTTTTAGAAAATACAGAGCTTCCTTTTAAGGTTAAGGCAGCTTTGAAATTTTATAACCAAGGTCAATTTAATCCCCTTAAGTTTTTAGAAGTTATTACTGAAGACTTAACCATTTACGAAAATACTAAAGCTTTAGAAATTAAAGAGGAGCTAGTTGTTACAGATAAAGGGATGGTTGCTGCTAAGGTAATAGTAGTAGCTACTCACTATCCAATTATGAATACACCTGGGTATTATTTCATTAGAATGCATCAAGAAAGATCCTATGTTATAGCTTTAGAGAATGCTCAAGATGTCAATGGAATGTACATTGGTATTGATAAATGGGGATACTCTTTTAGAAATTATAAGGACTTATTATTGCTTGGTGGAGGTTCTCATAGAACTGGTAAGAATGAAGCTGGTGGTAAATATGAAGAATTAAGACAGGTAGCAAAGGAGTTATATCCCAATGCTAAGGAAAAATATCATTGGTCTGCTCAAGATTGTATTCCTATAGATGAAATACCTTACATTGGTCAATATTCCACTGAAACTCCTAATGTATATGTGGCAACGGGTTATAAAAAATGGGGAATGACATCTTCTATGGTGGCAGCTATGATTTTATCTGATATGATATCCGGAAATAAAAATGATTTTGCAGAGATATTTTCTCCTACAAGATTTGATATGTCAGCATCAAGTAAAAACCTAACCCAGGATGTAATAGAAACTACAAAGAATTTTATAGCACAAAAAATTCACATTCCAAGTGAGCAGGTAGAGAAGGTAGAAGCTGGTCATGGTGGAATTGTAGAATATAATGGAGAGAAAGTTGGGGTATACAAAGATAATGATGGTAATATATTTACTGTAACTACAAAATGTCCTCATTTAGGCTGTGAGCTTCAATGGAATCCTGATGAGTTATCATGGGATTGTCCATGTCATGGTTCTAGATTTGATTACAAGGGTAATTGGATAGAAAGTCCAGCTATTAGGGGATTATCCCATGAATAAAATTAAATGTTATACAAGGAAAAAGAATTTTTTTGAGGGCTGGTATTTTAAACATCAAAAGGGTGAGGATACTATATCCTTTATACCTGGCATAAATATAGATAGTAAAGGAAATAGATCAGCCTTTATACAAGTGATAACTAATAGAAATTCATATAATATAAATTATAGTTTTTCTAAATTTATAGTTTATAAAGATAAGTTAAGAATAAAAATTGGAGATAGTACTTTTTCATCTAAAGGCATTGAAATCCACATTAAAGATGAGGGCTTAACAATAGATGGAAAAATAGAATATGACTTATTGACTCCTGTAAAATATGACATCATGGGACCTTTTAGCTTTATACCTTTTATGGAATGTAGCCATGGCATTATTAGTTTATATCATAAATTAAGGGGAAATTTAATTATTAATGGTGAATATGTAAGTTTTAATGATGGAGTTGGATATATTGAAACAGATAGAGGCAACTCTTTCCCCAAAACTTATTTATGGACCCAGTGTAATGATTTTAAAAATGAAAAAATATCTATAATGGCAGCTATAGCAGATATACCTTTTATGGGAATAAATTTTAAAGGATGTATATGCGTTGTATATTATAAAGGAAGAGAATATAGATTATCCACCTATAATGGAGTTAAGATTCTTAAATATAATTGCAAGTCACTAATGTTAAAAAGAGGTAAGTATGAACTACAGATAAAAGTTACTGATGGAAATCCACAAAAGTTATTAGCACCCTCAAGTGGTAATATGTGCAGAACTATTCATGAAAATGCAGCTTGCTCAGCTAACTATAAGCTTTATATAGAGGATAATTTAGTCTTTGATATAGAAAGTGATAACTGTAGTTTTGAATATGTGGATAGATAGGAATTTAAATGTCTCTAGACCTGATAAAAACTAAATTCTAAACTAATATTAAACTAGCATTAAAAATATAAAGATGCTAGTTTAATATTTTTAAAAAGACTATTTCATAAATATATATCTATATGGTATATTAAAACAATAGCAAAAAAATATATATGGAGGGTTTATTCATGATATTTTATTTTTCAGGCACAGGAAATTCTTTATACGTAGCAAAAAATTTATCCAGTAACCAAGGAGAAGAATTAATTGCAATTTCAAAGGAAATGAAACAAGATAAAGATTTTTATGAATATGACTTAAAACCAGGAGAAAAGATAATATTTGTTTATCCTATCTATGCTTGGGCATCACCAGCACCAGTAGTTAAATTCATTAGTAAATTAAAATTAAATAACTATAAGAACAATTATTTATCAGCAGTAGTAACCTGTGGCGAGAACATAGGAAATAACATGAAAATACTAGAGAAAAAGCTAGGAGCTAAGGGGTTAAAGTTAAATAGTGGATTTTCAATTGTTATGCCTAATAATTATATTATCCTTGGAAGAGCAGATGAAGATGATATTGTGAATAGTAAGATGTCTAAGGCTTTGGAGACCATTGGAGAAGTAAATAATCTTATAGGTGATAAAGTTAGGGATGTATTTAAAGTTGAAACAGGACCAATGCCTAAGGTTATGACAGCTATAGCTAATCCTATATTCAATAAGTTAGCTATAAATACTAAAAAGTTTTATGTTACAGATGATTGTATAGGATGTAAACTTTGTGAACAGGTATGCAATACTAAATGCATTAAAGTTGATAAAGTTCCTAAATGGGGAGATAACTGCTGTCAATGTTTAGCATGTATAAGTTATTGTCCTAAGGAAGCCATCCAATATGGAAAATATACAATTAATAAAAAGAAATATAAAAACCCTAAAATTCCTGTAGGTGAAATGATAATATAACAGGCAATGATTCTATATAGCTCAGTGAACTTTTAAAGACTCTCTTTAAGACTGGGACTTTACTTTTAAAACATGTATATATTTTTATAATAAAAATAATAATAAGAGTACGAAATTTAAAAGGGGAGTTCATCCATGAAAAACTTACTTAGAGTTATTTTTGTATTACTTATTTTCAATTTTATATTATATGATATAGCTTTTGCTAAGGATAGAAGTTATGTCTTAGAACTTAGAAAAGAAGATAATAAAATTGAGGTAGCAGTAGTTATAAAAGATGATGGTATTTGGGCAGTGAATATAAATAACCCTTCAGAGAAAATAATGCTTAACAAAGGGGCTTATAGAGAGCCAAATATAAGTGAAAATGGTTATGTAGCCTATAGGGATATTAAGAATAACTTGTATGTAACAAAAATAGATTTTTATAAAAAAGTAGAAAATACTACTAATGTAGATGATAGTATTACTGCATATCAATGGGATAAAGATGGAAATTTAATTTATTCTAAGTCCACAGGTGGAGTATATATATTTGGAGTTAAAGATAAAACTAAAGAAATTTTCACTGGAGGAAAAGAGTTTTATACACAAATTTTATTAGGAAAAGATAACTCTTTATTTGCCACAAAGAATATTATGAAAAAAGGTAATTCGGATAATTATCCTTTTCCGCTAGGAATAGTTAAGTTAGATTTAGCAACTAAAACAGAAAAAGTAGTGATACCATATATACCTATAAGTTCCCAAAATCATGATTTAGGGTTGGATCCAAAGATGGCTACCATCTCAATTAATGGAGTTAATTTAATTGTATGGTGTAGACCTAATTCTGCATCAATGACAGCAGATGGGGTGCCTATAGGAGTTTATAATGATGAAAGTAACAAGTGTAGAGAAGTACTTAATGAAGAGATTATAGTTTTAACTTATGAGGATATGATGTCTGTATCACCAATAGATGATAACTTAGTGGCTATTATAAATGGTGCATATAGGTTTATGAATGTAGATAAAACTTTAGGAATCTTAAATTTAGAAGATGAAAGTTTTAAAAAGATCACTAAGGATGGAGAAGTAGCTATGACTCCAAGTTATTCTAGTGATGGTAGAAATATAGTTTATTCAGCCTCAACTTATAGTGAAAATCTTCAGCAATGGGAAAATTCCAACAATCAACATATATATGAAGTAAACTTAGAAAATAATGAAATTACTAAATTGACTAACTCATCTGTAGGATGGGATTTTTATCCTAACTATATTAATGATGATAGTGAATTTGTATTTATAAGAAAAGATAAAGAAAATAAATTTTCTTTAATTAAGGGAAATAGGGAGGGGAAGGAACAAGTTATTATTGATAACATTTTACACTTGGATGATAGTGCAAGTATAAACGAGTATTTTTGGTATTATGGACATTACGATATGAATAAGGTGTTTCATAATATGGAGATAACTCAATGATTTAAAAATTTAATACTTACGCACTAAGATACACATATGATGAGAGGAAAGATAAATTTATGGAATTGACATTAGACATATTTCAAACAATGGCATTAGCTTCTATGGTTTTTTATTTTGGAAAATATTTAAAAGAAAAAATATCTATATTAGAAAAGTATTGCATACCAGCACCAGTTGTAGGAGGTCTTATTTTTGCAATACTTATGCTTATATTTAGGCTGACAGGATTCATAACTATTAATTTAGATACAACTCTACAAAATATTTTTATGACTGCATTTTTCACTAGCGTTGGATTTACGGCTAGTATTAGAATATTAAAAAAAGGTGGTATAAAAGTAGTAACATTCTTAATTATATCAGTGCTTTTAGTAATTCTACAAAATACAGTTGGAGTTGCTTTAGCAACTTTGTTTAATTTAGAACCCTTATTAGGAATTTGTACAGGCTCTATTCCTATGATAGGGGGACATGGTACAGCGGGGTCATTTGGACCTATTCTAGAAGAAATGGGAATTGCAGGTGCTACAACTGTATCCTTTGCTTCTGCGACTTTTGGACTGGTTATGGGAAGTATAATTGGAGGATTGGTTGCTAGAACATTAATTATACGTCATAAGCTTAATACTCCTATGAAGGAGGATGATGATAATACCTGTATGCCACTAGGAGATTTTAATGAAGATAATCAAGATATACTATGTCATAAAAGATTAATGTCAGGTGCATCTTGGATCTTTATAGCAATGGGAATAGGATCTATAATATCTAATTTTATTCAGGGAATTGGTTTAACTTTTCCATCTTATATTGGAGCTATGCTTGTGGCTGCAATTATAAGAAATATTTGTGATGCCACAAATATTGAGTTAGTAGAAAAAGAAATTGAAAATCTTGGAGGTATCAGCTTATCCTTCTTTTTATCTATGGCTCTTATGGGATTAAAGTTATGGGAACTTCTAGATTTAGCAATTCCTATGGTTGTTATGTTAATAGCACAAACAATTCTCATAGGTGTATTTACATATTTTGTAACCTTTAGAATTATGGGGAGAGATTATGAAGCGGCAGTTTTTGCATCTGCAAACTGCGGATTTGGAATGGGAGCTACACCTAATGCTGTAGCTAATATGGATGCACTTTCAAATAAATTTGGATTTGCACCTACCCCATATTTTGTCGTACCAATTGTAGGATGCTTATTCATAGATTTCGTAAATTCTGCAATTATTACACTATTTATAAATATAATTCATTGAAGCCATTGATCAAAGTAATTATAGAATAACGACATATTAAAATATTAGAATATAAAAGAAAAAGCAATATACTATTAAAATGTAAAGAGTATGTTGCTTTTCTTAGGTTAAAATGTATGAAATTAATTCATAAAAGATATAATAATTATGAGATTAGAAAAAGTTGTTATAAAAAGGTAGCATAAATTCTTTCTATTAACATAGGTATTATATAGAATTATATTTTAAGAAATAATAAATAATACTATTTTTATAAATACTTTTTTTAATTATATAAAATATAAAAAATTTAAATGAATTATTAAATGGGTTATAGGTAATATTTCAAAAATAATTATTTTATATATGTTGACTTTATAAATTTATAAGTATAAAATTAATATAAATTTGCAAGTCGAAGAACGTAATAAAATGTTGAAATATATATTGAAATATATATAAAGTACATATTAATTATAAAGTAAATACAAAAAAATGGAGGGATTTTTATGTCTATATTAAAAGGATTAAATCCAGAAAAGGTTCTAGGCTATTTTGAAGAATTAACTAAAATACCTCATGGTTCAGGCAATGAAAAGGTTATCAGCGATTATTTGGCTAACTTTGGTAAGGAAAGAGGATTTGTAGTAATACAAGATGATGAGTTAAATGTAATCATTAAAAAACCTGCTACTCAAGGATATGAAAATGCACCAGTAGTAACAATCCAAGGTCATATGGACATGGTTTGTGAAAAGAATAAGGATAAGGTACATGATTTTGAAAAGGATCCATTAGAGCTTAGAATCGATGGGGACTATCTTTATGCTAATGGAACAACACTAGGAGCAGATAATGGAATAGCAGTAGCTTATGGATTAGCTATTTTAGATTCAAAAGAGTTAAAACATCCTGCTATAGAACTATTTGTTACTACAGGTGAAGAGACAGGTATGTATGGAGCTATAGCAGTAGATCCTAAAAATCTTGATGGAAAAATATTATTAAACATTGACTCAGAAGAAGAAGGAATATTCCTTGTAAGCTGTGCTGGTGGAGTTACTAACTATGTAAATATAAATACTCAATGGGAAGATGCCTCTAATGAAGCTTTAAAACTAGAAGTTAAAGGTTTAAAAGGTGGACACTCTGGTATGGAAATAATAAAACAAAGAGGAAATGCTAATAAACTTATGGGAAGATTATTAAATGCTATATCAAAAGAGGTAGATTTTAATATTTCTCATATAAGTGGAGGCGCTAAAAATAATGCAATTCCTCGTGAAGCAGAAGCTACAATTACAGTAGCAGCTAAGGATGTAGAAAAAGTTAAACAAATAGCTACAAAATCATTAGAAATATTTAAAACTGAGTTAAGAATACAAGATCCAGATGTAACTGTAATAGTTGAAAAATCAGAAACTAGCAAACAATTAACTAAGGAAGTAACTGAAAAAATAGTTTCTTACTTAGTAGTAGCTCCAAATGGAATTCAAACTATGAGTGAAGATATTAAAGGGTTAGTAGAAAGTAGTATTAACTTAGGAGTTATAGAATTTAGTGAAGAAAAAGTTACCTTTGTTTCTGCAGTGAGAAGCTCTGTAAAAACATTAAAAAATGCCATTACAGATGGAATAGATGTTGTAGCAGAATTAGTTGGTGCTGAGGTTATTAATGATTCTGATTATCCAGAATGGCAGTATGAACCAAACTCACCAATAAGAGATTTATGTATAGAAACTTATAAAAATGTTACTGGTGAAGAACCAAAAATAGATGCTATCCATGCAGGACTTGAATGTGGACTTTTAAAAGAAAAAATGCCAGATGTAGATATGATTAGCTTTGGACCAAATTTATTTGATGTACACACTCCAAATGAACATATGAGTATATCATCTGTTGAAAGAGTATGGAATTTTATAAAAGCACTATTAGAAAATATTAAATAAATGCCTAAGGTAAATTTTACTTTAGATATTTAATATAAAAATAAACAATTTGATTTAGGCATCCTGAAGAGTACTAGTTAATGTGTTTATATTTTTATCAATAGTATTAATTAAAGATAAAGATATAGCTTGTAGATAAATTAAACTTTTAAACATAGTAATTAGTGGCTTTTTTAGGGTGCCTTGTTAAAGAGTTACAAAGGAGGAGAAAAAATTTATGAGCCAAGAGAAAAGAAAATTATCTCAAAGTGCTTATGGTGGATGCAAAGGTGAAGAATATGTTCCTTTTATTCCAACATCAATGGCAATGCCAGAAACAACAGGTTATTCAATTATTTTAGGTATTATTTTAGCATGCGTTTTTGCAGCAGCTAACACATATCTTGGTCTGAAAGTTGGTATGACAATATCAGCTGGTATTCCAGGTGCTATTATTGCAACTGGAGTATTAAAAGGAATGTTTAGAAGAAATAACATTTTAGAAGCAAACATGGTAGCATCTTTAGCTGCTATGGGAGAATCCATTGCCGGGGGAATTATATTTATTTTACCAGCATTAATTTTATGGGGATTAAAATTAAGTATTCTAACTGTTGTTATTGTTACAATAATTGGTGGAGTTATGGGAGTATTTTTCATTACACCCCTTAGAAGATACTTAATCGTGGAAGAACACGGAAATTTAGTTTATCCAGAAGGTATGGCTGCAGCTGAAGTTCTTGTAACTGGTAGTGAAGGTGGACAAGGATTCAAAACAGTCATGACTGGTCTTGGAGTAGGAGCTGGATATAAACTTTTCTCAGGTGGATTTGCACTTTGGGGAGAGCAAGCTACTTATGTTATTAAAAGTTATCAAGGTACAATGATGGGATTTGACACTTTAGCATCACTTCTTGGTGTTGGATTTATAGTTGGTACTAGAGCATCATTACTTATGTTTGGTGGTTCTGTTATAGCTTGGTTTGCACTTATACCATTAATCAAATTCTTAGGAGTTGGACTAGCAGAGCCTTTATTCCCAGCTACTAAAATTATAGCTGAAATGAGTGCTAACGAAATCTGGGCTAACTATATTAAATATATAGGTGCTGGAGCTGTTGCAATGGGAGGATTTATTTCTCTTGCTAAGTCTATTCCTACTATTATCACAAGTTTTAAACAAGCTATGGGTGGAATAGGTGCAGGTAAAAATGATAAAGTAAGTAGAATTGATTTAGAAGCACCTCTTACTTGGGTTATTCTAGCAGCTGCTTTTGGATTTGCATTAACTTGGTTATTACCAATGGTTAATGGTGGATTTGTAGGTGGAATCATGGCAGTTTTATTCAGCTTCTTCTTTGCTGTTGTTTCAGCTAGAATGGTTGGTATAATTGGAGCATCAAACAACCCAGTTTCTGGTATGACTATAGCTACAATGTTATTTGTAACTACTGTAATTAAATTAACTGGTGGAGTAAGCCAAGAGTATATGACTAAAGCAGTACTAATAGGTGGAGTTGTTTGTGTCGCTATAGCAGTAGCTGGTGGAGCAGCACAAAGTTTAAAAACTACATTTATTATAGGTGGTACTCCTAAAAAGGTTCAAATAGGAATGTTTATTGCACTTTCAGTAGCAGGAGTTTTTGCAGCACTTGTAATTAACATGTTAAATACTGCTTATGGAATAGGTTCTGCAGATGTAGCAGCGCCTCAAGCTACACTTATGAAAATGATAGTTGAAGGTATTATGACAGCTCAATTGCCATGGACACTAATAATAATTGGTGCTGCAATTGCATTATTCTGTGAATTAGCTGGAATAGCAGTATTACCAGTAGCTCTAGGTATATACCTTCCAATAACTTTAAATGCTGCTATCTTAGTTGGTGGAATAATCAGAGAAATCGTTGAGAGAAAATTTGCTAAGGATAAAGATAGAAGAGGAGAAGTTGTTGAAAAAGGAACTCTTCTTGCATCAGGTTTAGTTGCAGGAGATGCATTGATGGGTATAGTAGTAGCTGGATTAGTAGCTGCTAATGTAAATATAGCATTCGGTAAGAATTTCTTAACAGGAATAACTCAAAGTAATCTATTTGCTTGTGTAATGTTCTTATTACTAGGATTATGGATTTACATGTTCTCTTGTAAAAAAGACAAAGCCGTTAAATAGTAAATCATAAAACAACTTAAAATCGCTTTGCCACAGGTAAAGTCTATCTGTGGACAAGCGATTTTAATAATTGGTAACAAATTAATTTATATAATAAAGAATAATAAAATGAATTAAAGAATATCTTATATTTAATAGTTATAAATAAGTTAGGAGGAATTTTTCATGAAAAATAAGAAAAAGCAAGAAGAAATAGAAAAACAAGCTCAAGATACAAAGCATAATTTTGCCCTTTATGTACCTGAAATTAAACAACAAAATTGGGAAGAAAAAGATGGTAAAGTTGTTATCCATATAAAAGTTACTGATCCAGTTAAAAAGTTTCTAGCTTGGATGGTTAAAAGAACTCCTGAAACTAAATTAGAACTAGATGAGAGATGTTCTACAGTATGGAAGTATATAGATGGAAATAGAACTGTTTATGATATTGCAAAGCTCATGGCAGAAATTTATAAAGAAAATGTAGATGGAGAGCTATATAGATTAGTAACTTATTTAAAATACATATCTAAAAGAGGATGGATAAAGTTTAAAGAATATGATAAAGAAGTTGAAATTAAATATACATAATATTTAATTAACATAAAATTTAAAATTACAAGACCTGTGTAAATACAAGGTTTATAGGTGTTAGAGAGGACAACCTTACATCATTGAAAGATATATGTAAGGTTATCCTCTTGTTCTATTTATACATGTAAGGTAAACTATATGTATGTCAAAAATGGGTACAAGTAGCAAGGAGTGAAAATTAGTGGGTTTAGATTTGATATTTATATTAAAGGCAATAATTATTGCAATAGTAGAAGGGTTAACAGAGTTTATTCCAGTTTCATCTACAGGACATATGATATTAGTTGGTAATGCTATTAACTTCCGTGGTGAGTTTGCTGATATGTTTCAGGTAGTTATTCAACTAGGGGCCATACTTGCAGTAGTGGTATTATATTGGAATAAGATTAAGGATAGTGTAATAGAATTTTTTAAATTCATATTCACATTTGGTAAGAAGGGTCAAACTGGATTTAAATTTGGAATTAATGTATTGATTGGATGTATTCCAATGGGAATAGTAGGAGTAATTTTTTATAAGCAAATTAAAAGTTTATTTAATCTTCAATCAGTAATTGTTGGATTATTAGTAGGAGGATTTTTACTACTTATAGTGGAAAACTTCTTTAGAAAGAGAAAAAGTAAAGCTGTTAAAAACATAGATGATATAACACCTATGCAGGCATTAAAGGTAGGAATATTCCAAGTTCTTGCTGTATGGCCAGGAATGTCAAGAAGTGCATCTACCATAATGGGAGGTTGGGTTGCAGGGCTCTCCACTCCAGTAGCAGCAGAATTCTCATTTTTCCTAGCAGTACCTGCAATGGTAGGATCATCAGCTAAAGATTTATTTGAATTTAACTATTCTATTATGACTCCAACCTTATGGGTTGCATTAATAGTTGGGTTTATTGTTGCCTTTGTTGTATCAATAATAGTTATGGACAAATTTGTTGCTTTCTTAAAGAAAAAGCCTATGAGAGTATTTGCTATATACAGAGTAGCAGTAGGAGTACTACTTGCTGTGTTAGTATTTACAAAGGTTATTACCTTAGTAGCTTAAATTAAATGATAACTTTAATAAAAAAAGAGAACAAATTCATTGAAAAAATGAACTTGTTCTCTTTTTTTATAACTACCAACTACCAGATGATCCACCGCCACCGGAAGAACCTCCACCGAAGCCGCCAAAGCCGCCGCCACCGGAAGAACCACCGCCGCCGAAGCCACCAAAGCCACCGCCACCTCTAGGACCTCTTCCACCTCTACTAGTCCAAAACAACATTCGTAGTAATCTACCCCTATTGAAGATGGAATCTATAAATACAATGATGATGATAGCTATAAATATAAATATATTAAAACCATCATTATCCTCATAATCTTCTTCACTAGGCATTGTCACATTCAAAGACTTATCTAAGGTGACACCGTATTCTTTACTAGCATAATCACATAAAACACTATAACTATTTAGAATTCCTTCACTATAATTTCCACTTTTAAAACTTGGTTTTGCGATGGAAGTCATAACTCTACTTGAAAGTGCATCAGGTATTGCACCTTCAAGACCTCTTCCTACCTCTACTCTCCACTCCCTGTCATCTATGGCTACAAGAATTAAAAGACCATTATCTTTGCCTTTTTCACCTATTCCCCAGGTTCTAAAGAGACTATTGCTATAATCTTCAATTGGAGTATTGTTTAGGGTGTTCATTACAACAACTACAGCTTGAGCACCTGTTTTATCCTCAAGCTCCTTACCTAGAGAAACAATTTTATTGGCATCTTCATTATCTATAATACCTACATAGTCATTTAGATATTTATATACAGTTGGACTAGGATAAGTATCCTGTGCTAATGCACTAAAAGAAGAGAGTAGTAGTATAACAATAAGCAAAGAAAGACAGTGTTTTAAAAATTTAATTGCACTCTTCATCTTTATTTAGAAAAGTCTACAGAAGGGACTTCTGCAGCACCTGCACTTGCTTTATAAAATGGTTTCTCGTCAAATCCAAATAATGAAGCAATTATGTTGGTAGGAAATCTTAAGATTTTAGTATTATAATTTGTTACTACATTGTTATAATCTTGTCTAGCAATGGCAATTCTATTTTCTGTTCCTTCTAATTGCACTGATAAATCTAAGAAATTTTGATTAGATTTTAAGTCAGGATAATTTTCAACCACTACTAACAATCTAGAAAGAGCGTTAGATAGTTCAGTATCTGCAGCTGCTTGGTCAGAGATATTTGTAGCTCCTGCAAGTTTAGCCCTAGCATCAGCTATTTCCGTAAATATTTCCTTTTCTTGAGTTGCATATCCTTTTACTGTATTAACTAGGTTAGGGATTAAATCTGATCTTCTTTGAAGCTGAGTATCAATATTTGATTCCGCTGCACTAACTCCTTGTTTAAGAGTTACAAGATTATTGTAATTTCCAACTAAAAATACAGCAATAATAATCACAATAATTATTATAGGAAGGAAAACCTTCATACCTTTTTTCATAATTTATTCTCCTTTCAATCTTTGATTTAGTATATGTTTTAATTTCACATATTATATATGAATTAATCTTATTATTAACAAGATTAATTAGAAACATAAAGTAATGAGTTATAAATTAAAACCATTGCTTTACATTATATTCATTATAATCAAGAAAATTTACAAAATCAATGTAAATAAGAAAATCCTGTGATTTACACAGGGTTTTCTTATTTGAGGGGTTAATTTTTAGCTTCATTTATAATCGGGGGATTATTTATGAAGTACTTTTTACTTAATACTTAGGGGTTCCACTTTTAATATTACTAAAAAGTAATATTAAAAGTGGAGATACTTATTCCAGGGTGTAACTTATTTGCTTTAAATATTAGGAAATTAATTATCTCTTATATAATCTTGGGGAATTACTTACGAAATATTTATTATCTCCTGTTGATATTTATAATAAGGGTATATTGTGACATCTGTGTGACAAAATTATGATTAGATTATAAATAATTTTAGAAGGAAATTAATGTGATTAAAAATTAGGTGTATAAATTGAATAAAGTTTTTTAATGAAATAAGTAGCATAAAGCAATAATATATAAATTTAATAAATAACTATGGAATTATATTGAAAATAAAGATATAATTAGTACAACGAAAATTATGTAATACAAGTTATAAGGAGTGGGGAGAATGGAGATTATTAATGAAAAATTAAATGAAGTAAAGGAGCATATTAAAAACGTAACTTATTTAATTCATGCAGAAAGCTTAATACATTGGGATATGCAAACAGGAATACCATCTAAAGCTATAGATGGAAGAATTGAAGTAGTGGGATATCTATATTCAGAGTGTATAAAACTTATGACTTCTCCAAGAATAGGGGAATGGATAGAGTATTTCTCAGATAAAATGGACAAATTATCTTTCAGGGATAAAAAGATTATAGAAAATTTAAAAAGAAACTATGATGAACTTATAAAGATACCACCTGAAAGAAATAAAGAGTATCAAATGTTATGTTCAACATCAGAAGCATTTTGGAAACAAGCTAAGGCTAACAATGATTATGAAGGCTTTAAGCCATATCTAGCAAAGATAATAGAGTTTAATAAGGAATTTGCTGAATATATAGGATATGAAGGAAATATATATAATAAGTGCTTAGATGATTATGAAAGAGGATTGACTGTAGATAGGGTAGATAAAGTATTTAAAGAGCTTAGGGATGGTATAGTGGAGCTTTTAGAGAAGATTAAAGCCTCTAAGGTAAGTATAGACGAGTCCTTCTTTAAAAAGCAATTTCCTATCAAAGATCAAGATGAATTTGGTAAATTTGTTTTAGAAAAATTAGGATATGATTTTGAGGCAGGAAGACTAGATACTACTGTTCACCCATTTACAACTAACTTCGGAAATAAAGATGTTAGAATAACAACTAATTATGATGAACATGATTTTAGAAGTGCTTTCTTTAGCAATATTCATGAAGGTGGACATGGTATTTATGAGCAAAACTCAGCAGATGATTTAGAATATACAGGTATTTCAGGTGGAACTTCTATGGGTGTACATGAATCACAATCTAGATACTATGAAAATATTCTAGGAAGAAGTAAGGAATTTTGGGCTTATTTTTATCCAGAGGCTCAAAAGAGATTCCCTCAATTTGAAGGAGTTAATTTAGAAGATTTCTATAAAGCTATAAATAAGGTAGAACCTTCTTTAATTAGAACAGAAGCAGATGAATTAACTTACAGTATTCATATTATAATTAGATATGAGTTAGAAAGAGCTTTCATGAATAATGAAATCACAGTAGAAGAGTTGCCAGCTGCTTGGAATAAAAAATACAAGGAATATTTAGGTGTAGAGCCTAAAAATGATTCAGAAGGAATTCTTCAAGATACTCATTGGGGTGCAGGTTTAATTGGATATTTCCCAAGCTATGCTCTTGGTAATGTATATGGAGCCCAATTTTTAAATAAAATGAGACAAGATATACCTACCTATGACGAAGAAGTTAAAAATGGTAATTTTGCAGTGATAAAAGATTGGTTAAGAGAAAACATACATCAGTTTGGATCTCTTTATACTCCATCGGAGCTTATTGTAAAAGTAACAGGAGAAGAGTTAAATCCTAAATATTTCTTAGAGTACCTAAATAAAAAATACGGAGAAATCTACGAAATATAAGTGACACTCCAAATTTTATATTTGGTCAGTGGAACTTACTCATTCGAACGCATGTGAGAAGGAGTTTCTTCGAGAGCGAAGCGAAAGGTTGCTTTAGCAACATCACTCCAAATTTTATATTTGGTCAGTGGAACTTAAGTGAGACTCTAAATCTATGATTTAGTTAGTTGAACTTACTCATTCGAATATATATGAGAAGGAGTTTCCATAAAATACAATAGATTTAGCATGCATAAAAGAAAGTGAGATATGATGAAATTTTTAAAGAAATTAGTTGGAGATAAATGTTATCTTTCTCCAGTGGATGATATACTAGCAGATAAGGTAGCTCAATGGAGTAATGACTTGAGGGTTTCCTTAAGAACTGGAGATATATCAGATATGATAACAGTTGATGCTCAAAGAGAGTATTTAAATAGTATGAATGAGAGAGGATATGCCTTCTATATAGTTGACTCTAAAAACGACGAGGCTATAGGGGTCATAAGGCTTATGAGAATAAGCCACATACACAGAAATGCTGTTCTTGGAATGTTTATTGGAGATTCGAATCATAGAAATAAAGGTATAGGAACAGAAGCAACAAAGCTAATATTGGATTTTGCTTTTAATGTGATAAATCTTAGAAACATAATGATAGAGACTTTTTCTTTTAATGAAAGGGCCATTAACTTATGCAAGAAGATTGGCTTTAAAGAGATAGGAAGAAGAAGAAACTCTATTATATATGGAAATAATGAGTTTGATGAAGTCTTCATGGATATATTGAATACTGATTTTCATGAATCAATTATATGTGAAGCGCTAAAATAGAAAGAAGACAATATATAACATTAGGCTGTTAAAAAATAAGAGCTATAAACTTTCAGTTTTATAGTTCTTATTTTTTTATTACATTTTATATGAAAATTAGTTAAATCTAAATTTAGTGACTGCAAAATCCATCTGACCATTAATAATAAACAATAAGTGATTAACTCACATAAATAAAATATTAAAAAGGGTAAAATATATGTATAATAAAAAGCAGATTTTGAGTTATCATATATAGGGAGGCATTACAATGTTTAACTTTTTAAAAAGGGATAATGGAAAAGTAATAAGTATTAATGATATAGATAGTTTGTTAGGTAAGATTAATTTAATTGATGTTAGAGAAATATATGAATATAGAAATGGAAGTTTAAAAACAGCTAGAAATATTCCAATGGGAAATCTTTTAAACAATCCAGATAGATATCTTAAAAAAGAAGATGAATATTACCTTATGTGTCAAACAGGTTCGAGAAGCTCACTTGCTTGTAGGAGACTGACTAAAAAAGGGTTTAATGTGATTAATGTTAGAGGTGGTATTGGAGCATATAAAGGGGCTAAAAGAAAATAACTTTAATTATTGTATAGAATATTTTAATTTGTAGTTGATATAATCACTTAAGAGTAATATAATTTAATTAAGTTAATGATTAATTAAATTATATTATAAAAGGAGTATATATGATAGAAAGTGTAAAAGTTTTTAAAGCTATTGGTGATGAGACAAGGATAAAAATACTAATATTATTATCTAAGAAGAATATTTGTGCAAAGGCAATAGCTAAGCATTTACAAATTTCTGAAGCTGCAGTATCACAACACATTAAAATTCTTAAGGAAGTAGATTTAATTGTAGGTTACAAAAGAGGATATCATGTAATCTATGACTTAAATAAGAAAGTTTTAGAAAAAGCTATAGAATTTATTAATGTATTAATTACTGATGACATATGCTCAATAGATGATAAGTTTAATGTAAGTTTAGAGAGCTTTCATGCTTTACAATGTGAAAAAAATTGTAAGGTGGTAAAGAAATGCTGTAAAGAGAGATTAAAGGAGGAAGAGTAATGAAGGTTTGTTTTCCAGTTAAATCTAATAAAGGTATGGAGAGTGTACCATATGGACACTTTGGAACAGCTCCAATGTTTGTAGTATGTAATTTAGAAACTAATGAGGTTAAGACTATAGGAAATGGTGATTTAGGTCATCAGCATGGTATGTGTCAACCAATGAAAGCATTATCAGGAGAAGTAGTAGATGCTGTGGTTGTAGGTGGTATTGGTCAAGGGGCTATAGTTAAGTTAAACTCCCAAGGAATAAAGGTATATAGAGCAGCAGAAGGAACTATAAATACAAACTTAGAGAAGCTTAAAAATGGTGAGTTGTCAGAATTCGCTATGAATCATACTTGTAATCATGATGGATGTGACCATCATTAAAATATAATTAAGAATTGAAAGAACTGTATGAAAATAGANNTCTATTTTCATACAGTTCTTTTAATAATGGCTCTGTTGAAAACTATAGTGATAGAATATACAATCTATAACATGTTGACGGATTATTTTTACATAGTCCAACTATATATTTAATCTATCCCCTAAATTAAACTAAACTGTTTTAATGTGAATATCCACAGGAATACTGTAAGTATACAAAAGGCTGAAGTAAATACTACTATTTGGGCAGCTAATTCACTATCACCATCCATTTTTTGAGCCATAGTGAAGGAAGAAATAGCAGTAGGGGATGCAAAGATAAGCATTAACGCTATAAGTTCTATATCTCTAAAACCTAACCATATACTTATAGGCATAAGAATACTAGGAACTACAATAAGTCTACCAGTTACACCTATAATAGTTTGTTTCAAGTGAGCTTTTACATCGGTGAAAGAAAAGGAACCACCAAGTAAAATAAGGGAAAGAGGTGTAGCAATTCGTGATATATCACTTATGGATTTTTCAATAGCTGTTGGAAGTTTTATTCCAAAGATAAGAAATAATAGTCCAATTGCTGATGTTATAATTAAAGGATTAGTAATAATTCCTTTTAGAGTATTTTTAATATCTAGCTTTCCGCATCTAAAAATTTCTAAGGATATCACTGCTAACATATTAAAAAAAGGAACAACAGTGGCTATTAGTATAGCTACAACACCAACTTTGTCTTCACTAAATAGGGAACATGCTACAGGTAGACCAAATATTATAAAGTTGCTACGAAATATACCTTGTATCAAAACACCACGTTTTTTATTATCCTTTTCAATAAGGGGAATGAGAATGCATAGTACTATAAAGGTAAGGGTAACACTTATAAGTGCAAAGCAAATAAGTTTCGGATTTATAGCTCCTTTTAAATCTGTTTTATATATATTATAAAATAACAATAGAGGCAAAAAAGCCTTAAAGGTGATACTATTCATAACCTTTAGAGTATTGTCATCAAACATTTTCAATCGCTTTAATATATATCCTAAAGCCATGGTAAGAAACAGTGGTAAAACTACATTAATTGATAAAATCAAATTTCCCATAATTAATATCCTTTCTAGTATTTTGTTAATCTATTTCTCATATTTTATATGGTTGTCCCAATTAATTGTATACAAAGTTAAAGTGTTTTTCAATGTATAAGTAATAATTGATAATATTTGTAATAGGTGTTAAAATAAAAATGTAGTCTTACTCTAAGGAAGTATCCAAGGAGGAAGAGTAATAGATTTAAATCGTTCTGAATTACATGAGGGTTAGCCCAAATGATAAGGCGGTGTCATAGGATAGCGATATACTATCTCTGCTCTCTATTGGGACGCAGAGAGTATTTTTTTGAGGGGAGCTTAAGCTTTGGAAACAAGAATCGCATTGATTGGAATTATAGTAGAGGATACTACAGCTACAGAAAAATTAAATAATATTTTACATGACTATGGACAATATATTGTTGGGAGAATGGGGGTACCATATCGCGACAAGGAGGTGTGTGTTATCAGCGTAATTATAGATGCAACTAATGATATTATTAGTTCATTATCTGGTAAGTTGGGTATGCTCGATGGTATTACTGTAAAAACGATCTATTCAAAGAAGTAGAGTAAATATATAAAATCAGAACGAATTAGGTATATATTAGAATAAAGCACTTAAAATCTTATTAAGAAAGAAGAGTAGATGTATGTATAATGTAAAATCTAAGGTAGCAACTGAATTTATTGAAGATGGAGAAATATTATCAACCCTTGAATATGCTAAGAAAAATAAAAATAATAAAGAGTTAATAAATAGTATTATAGAGAAGGCTAGAGAATGTAAAGGTTTAAACCACCAAGAAGCAGCAGTACTATTAGAATGTGATTTAGAAGAAGAAAATAAAAAGATAGAAGAGCTAGCTATGGAGATAAAGAATAAATTTTATGGTAATCGTATAGTTATGTTTGCTCCATTATACCTTTCTAATTACTGTGTTAATGGATGTATATACTGTCCGTATCACCATGGAAACAAACATATAGCTAGAAAGAAACTTACTCAAGAAGAGATTAAAAAGGAAGTAATTGCATTACAGGATCTTGGACATAAAAGACTTGCACTAGAAACAGGTGAAGATCCTATAAATTCTCCTATAGAATATGTATTAGAAAGTATAAAGACTATATATAGCATAAAACATAAAAATGGTGCTATAAGAAGAGTAAATGTAAATATTGCTGCTACTACTGTTGAGAATTATAGAAAATTAAAAGAAGCTGGAATAGGAACATATATATTATTCCAAGAAACTTATAATAAAAAATTATATGAAGAATTACATCCAACAGGACCAAAGCATGATTATAATTATCACACTGAAGCTATGGATAGAGCTATGGAGGGTGGTATAGATGACGTTGGTATAGGAGTTTTATTTGGATTAAACATGTATAAGTATGATTTTGTTGGATTACTTATGCATGCAGAGCATTTAGAAGCATCCATGGGAGTAGGACCACATACTATCAGTGTACCTAGAATTTGTCCTGCTGATGAAGTAAATCCAGAAGATTTTACTAATGGAATTTCTGATGATATATTTGCAAAGATTGTTGCAATCTTACGTATTTCAGTACCTTATACAGGAATTATTGTATCTACAAGGGAATCTCAAAAATCTAGAGAAAGAGTGCTTCATCTTGGAGTTTCTCAAATTAGTGGAGCTTCATGTACAAGTGTTGGAGGATATGCTCAGAAGGAAAAAGAAGAAGAAAATTCAGCACAATTTGATATCAGTGATACAAGAACTCTAGATGAAATTGTAAATTGGTTACTTGGCATGGGATATATTCCTAGTTTTTGTACTGCTTGTTATCGTGAAGGTAGAACAGGAGACAGATTTATGCAGTTAGTAAAATCAGGTCAAATTTCTAACTGTTGTTTACCTAACGCCCTAATGACTTTAAAAGAGTATCTAGAGGATTATGCATCTGAAGATACAAAAGCTAAAGGCGAAGAAGTCATAAAAAATGAAGCTATGAAAATTCCTAATCCTAAAGTTAAGGGTATTGTAGAGGAACACCTAAAAGAACTTAATGAAGGAAAACGTGATTTTAGATTCTAGATATAATAAAAATAGAGGGTTAGCCCTCTATTTTTTCATATCTTTAATTATACAAATTCCTTGAGTCATGGTACCCATTGGACAATAAACACACCAAGAACGTGGTTTATAAAGGGCCATGGTAATTATACCTAGGAAAGTTGAAGTTAACATTAAGCTATAGAAGCCAAAACTAAATTGAACTATCCAAGGAGAAACATAGGATAAATCTGTGAAGTTCCAAGGTAATTTAAAGGTCCAAAGTATAGTAAGAACTTCTTTTAGAGTATTTGTCCCTTGGAAAACTAAATATGTGTTAAATACCATACTAATGAACATAGTTAAAAAGAAAATTAAAAATCCGTATCTAAAATATTTAGATTTTAAAAATTTAGGCATAGGCTTATTTCTTGATAATTTTAATTTATTACCTAATAAATCTAATAGTTGTCCTCTACCACAATATTTATTGCAATAGCCTTTATTTCCTTTAACTATTGAAATTAATAAAGGTACGATAAAGCAAATTAACCCTAGCCAAGCAAAGAGTATATTAAATAACCCTAAAATTAAATATAGGGATGATAATATCCAAAGATATTCATAAAGATGCTTTTTCTTCCTTTTCATTAGTTGCCTCCTAGTTGTTTAATTTCTATAGTAGATGCAGGGCAAGCTTTAACACATTTTCCACATCCAACACATTTATCATAATCAACCTTTGAAAAAATACCCTTGTTAATAGCAATGGCTCCAAGGGGACAGACTTTTTCACAAGCACCACAGGCTACACAGTAGCTAGTATCCACATAAGCCTTCCTTTTAACAATTTTCTTTTCCATAAATTTATATCCTCCTGTTTTATAAATGTTGTAGTAAGCATATTATAACTGTATAATTAAAAGAAAATATGTGATATAGTCACACAAGCAATTTTTTAGGAGGATAATATGTTAAATAGTTTAGATGTATTTAATAAAAGACTTGAAGCTTTGTATGATGCTTATCCTGTATTAAAAGAAATAGATGATAGCCATGAAATTATAAGAAAAAATGTAATTTTTAAAAGTTTATTAAGTGAGGAGTATTTAAAAACAGATAGTGGAAACTGCATAGGTATGTTATTTGTTATAAGTGGAATTATAAAGGTTCAAAAAGTAACAGAAGAGGGAAATGAAACTAATTTATACAATGTAGAGCGTGGTGAGCTATGTCATGAAGCATTAAGCTGCTTTGTAAATTGTCAATCACTAAATATAGAAGGCATAGCCATGCAAGACTCTTTAATTGCTATTTTACCATCAGATATAGTGAAAGCCTATTTATTAAGTGATTTTAGATTTATGCAAGTTATATATAAAGATTTATATTCAAAATTTAGAGGGGTTATAGAAAACAAAGAAGCTAGAATTCATGAATCTTTAGAAAGTAGATTGGTTAAATTATTACTTAGTAAGAATACTAAAATAATTTATACAACCCATGGGGAACTTGCTTTTGAATTAGATTCTTCAAGAGAAGTAATAAGCAGAAAGCTTAAGGAACTAGAGAAAAAAGGATATTTATTAATATCAAGAGGTAAAATTCAATTACTAAAAGATTTAGAAGAACTATATAATTAGTAAAGAAATTATAATACAAAGATAACAACATAAACAAAAGAAAGGGTGAAGTTATATATGAAAGACAAAAGTTTAAGTAATGGTTTTTTAAATATAGTAAAAAAAATGAATAATGAAATAATAGGGCAAGGAGAATTCATTCATAAATTGTGCAATTATTTTAAAGAAAAGTTTGAAGAAGATAAGAAGGGCATATTACTTTTAGCTGGTAAACGAGGAACTTTTAAAAAAGCTAGTGTAAGGTTATTATTTGAAAAACTTAATGAGGAAGGAATAACTGAAGATTATCATATAGATGAAATAGATTTAGCTTCTTACAGTTTTAATTTAGGATATAATGCTTTTTTAAGTGACTTATATGAAAAACTAAATAGTAGTTCACAGGTAATAATGTTTAAAAATACTGAAAAAGCTTCAGAAAATATTTTAAATGTGTTATCAGAAATATATCCTAATACTTGTTTAAAGTTAAAAGATAACTACATTATGAAAAATAAGTTTCTTATTGAAGCAAAGATTAAGGATATAGACAATATAGGAGAATTTATCTGTCATAATAAGTTTTTCATATTTATTTATAATAGTGATGATAATGTAATAGGAGATGGAATTTTAGATAATAGGGAAGAGGTATTATATACTGAAAGCCTTACAGAAGAGGAACAAAATAAAGTAATTAGAAGAGAAGTGTTAAGGTCAATAGATGGTATACAAAAGCATATGCAAGGAAATATAGTTCTTGGAATAGAGAATAAAGATGAAGAGGAAGATAACTTTGGAATTTGTAGTTTCTTACAAGAAAACTTCATAGAAGATAGCAATTTTGGAATCAGTGAATATATATCCTATAAAATTTACAAACCAATTATGAACCTAATACAAAAAGAAGGACTTTATAATGAAAGTCAGATTTTAATATATGTAGATAAGAATGAGATATATTGCAAATCAGATGATGAAATATACAAGTTAGAAAACTATCTAGTACCTACCCTTGAAGAAGTAAAATATAAATTGGATTCTATAATAGGTATAGAGGAACTTAAGAATTTTATAATAAATGTTGAAAATAATTGGAAGGTACAAAAAATAAGAAAAAGACTTGGACTAAAAACTTCAAAGATATCTATGAATATGATATTTACGGGAAATGCAGGCACAGGAAAGACTAATGCAGCTAGGGTTACCTTTGAATATTTAAACGCCTTAGGTATATTATCTAAAGGTGTATTTGTAGAGGTGAGTAAAGCAGATTTCGTTACAGAGAACATTAATGATACAGCTAAGAGAACAAATGATATAATTAGTTCCGCCTTAGGAGGAGTACTATTTATAGATGAAGCATATTCCTTATGTGAAAGTGAAGAAGATAAGGTAGGTAAGGAAATAGTAGATGCATTACTTAAGGGCATTGAGGACAATAGAGATAATTTAATAGTCATATTAGCTGGTTATGAAAAGGATATGGAAAGATTTTTAACTATAAATCAAGGTCTAAAATCTAGATTTTCGAATACTATACACTTTAAAGATTACAATCCAGTAGAAATGTATGAAATAGCAGTTAACATAGCTAAATCTAAGGGGTATAGAATAACCAAAAATGTAAAAGCAGGGTTAATAGATTTATTTACAAGAAACCAAATTACAGGCAAAAATGATTTAGGTAATGCTAGGTTTGTAAGAAACATAGTGGAAAATGCAATAATTGATGCTTCTAAAAAGTATCTAACTAATAGTGATAAGGAAATTGATTTATTAGATAGAGATAACTTTAACTTTAGAGCAAATGCAAAGTTTGATTTAGAAGAAAAATTAAATGAAATAATAGGACTTGATGACGTTAAAAAACTATTAAGAAGTCAATATAAGCTTATAGTTGCTCAAGAAAAAAGGAAGTCTGTTGGAGTAAATACTAAGATAGAGCAAAATTTAAATATGGTATTTACAGGTAATCCAGGTACAGGTAAAACAAGCATAGCAAGATTAGTAGCTGAAATGCTAAATAGTATGGGACTATTAAAGGTAGGCCAACTAGTAGAAACTGATAGATCAAGTTTTGTATCAGAAATTCCAGGGGAAACCCCAAAGAAAACAGAAGAGAAGTTTAAAGAAGCTTTAGGTGGAGTATTATTTATTGATGAAGCATATACCCTTGCAAATGACTCATTAGGAATTGAAGCCATAGAGACTCTGTTAAAGTTAATTGAAGATTATTCTAAAGAAGTAATAGTGATATTAGCTGGGTATGAAGAAGAAATGGAAGAATTCTTCGATGTAAACATTGGATTAAGGTCAAGATTTCCATTATGGACTAATTTTGCAGACTATAATCCCAATGAACTTTTTGAGATGGCTGTAAAGCTTGTTGAAGCAAAGGGGTTTAAGTTATCTAAGAATGGATACATAGCTTTAAAGAAAAGCTTTGTTGAAATCTACAATAACTCAGATGCACAATCAGGAAATGGAAGGATGGTTAGAAATTATGTGGAAAAACTAATCAGAAATCAAAGCATAAGAATTGTAGAAGAGGATATCAGTGTCTATGAGATGAACCTTATAACTGCTAAGGATGTAGAAAATATAAATGTTATTGAAGATGATAATATCTTTAATCTAGATAGTAGATTAGAGCTATTAGTTGGTAATGAGGATGCAAAGGAATTTTTGAAAAATCAATATAAGCTTTTAAAAGTTAGAGAAAGAAGAAAGAAATTAGGATTAGGCTCAGATATCAATAGATATATGAATATAATATTTACAGGGGAAAATGGAACAGGGAAGAAAACTGTAGCTAATATTCTCTCAGAAATGTATTATAGTATGGGAATAGTTAAAGCCAAAAACATTGTAGAAATGGATAAATATGAATTCATGGCAATGATTAATAAGGGAATAAAAATTGAAGATATATTTAGTAAATTTTCAGGGAAAATGCTATTTCTAAATAGGGTAGACCTTCTCCTAGAGGAACAGCAATATAATAAAATAGTATCAGATTTCATTAAATTCTTAGATAAAAATAATAAGGTTATATTAATCCTTTCAGGAGAAAAAGAAGGGATGAAAAAACTAGTATTATCTAATCCAGCCTTTAACTATAGATTTCCAACTTGGTTTGATTTTGAAGATTATGATTATATGGGACTATGTAATATAGCATTAAGTATATTAAGTAAAAAGGGATATTCTTTATCGAAGGATGCAGAAGAGGAAATTAATAAAACTATAATAGACATATACGGTAATCCAAATTTAGTAATAAAAAATGGATTAATGATAAAACAGTATTTAGATAATCTTATAAGAACTCAGAGTATTAGAATATGTGATGAAGAATTTAGTAGAGATAGTATAAATTTTATAACCTTAGATGATATTATAAACAGTAAGAAAGAATTTTTAAAAAGAAATATTGTAAAGTAGTAAAATAAAGTAGTAAAGAACTATATCAAGATATGTTTTGATATAGTTCTTTACTTTAGTATAAAATTTATAAGCTTGATATATAGAATTTGTATTAACAATTAATAAGTATTAACAGTATCTAAGTAGGCATTATTATTCCACAAGCTAATCGTTTCCCAGAATTACCAGCAGGTTGACTAGTAAAGTCATCAGCATTTTCATGGATTATGATAGCTTTTCCAACAATATCTTTTATAGAAAATCTGCTTAAATAAACATCCATTGCAGCAATACCATTTGATGACATTAGTGGTGGAAGATCTCCATAATGATAAGGGTGAGGTTCATTTGTTGGATTCCAATGTCCACCAGTAGTTTTAAAAGGATCACTTGGATCACCTATATTACAACTTTCAAACTCATGAATATGAAATCCATGGAAAAGTGAAGGTTTTCCTTCAGAGTTGTATCTTGGAATACCAGTAATATATACTCTAAGAATTATCCCATCATCTAAACAGCAAAATAATGCTCTGCCACGTAGTTCAGGAGCTAAAGGTCCACCTTCAATTACTGCATAAGCTGTTGGTTCAGGCATACCATGATTCATAATTATATCGTTAATACTAAATTTATCATTAGCCATTCTCATATTAATACACTCCATTTTATTGATACAATATAATTTATAATATGTTGTAGTAAGTTGGTATGTGAACGCAAAATATAAATATTTTATGCACTTTGTTAAATTTAGTTTAATTAAATAAAATTTATGTAAATTTGATTTTAATCAACCGAAAATATATAATAGATATATAAGGAAGAGGAGGGATATAAATGGAAGTTCTTATATTTGTATTAAATGACCCAAGAGATTTAGAGGAAATAATGGTTGAATTCACTAACATAGGTATAAGTGGGTCTACAATTATTGATACTGTAGGGATGGCTAATATTTTATCTAGTTGTGAAGATGCAAGTATGTTTTCTTCACTTCAATTGTTATTAAACAAAGGAAGGTCATCTAATAAAACAGTATTTACCGTTTTAAAGAAAGAAAGAATAGAACAAGCACTAGAAATTATTAACAAAGTAACTGGAGGATTAAATGGTCCAGGTAATGGAATAGCATTTACAATTCCGGTTAATAGAGTAATTGGAGGTAGCTTTCAACAAAAATAGGAGGGACTGAAGTTAAAGATGAATTGGTTATATGTACTAGGGATAGTAATACTTGCAGGTATATTTTTAGGATTACTAGTAAGTTATATTAAACTACCAAAGGTAACAGGATACTTAGTAGCAGGGATAATAATAGGACCTTTTGTTTTAAAGATTGTACCTACTGAAGCTATCCATGGATTAACAGTTATTTCAGAGGCAGCCTTAGGGTTTATTGCTTATAGTATAGGTAGTTCTCTTAATTTTAAGGATTTAAAGAAAATTGGTTCTGGAATTATAATTATAGCTTTATTTGAAGCACTTATGGCAGTAGTAGTTGTAACTTTAGTTATGATAACAGTATTTAAGCAACCATTAGCTTTTAGTTTATCTTTAGGCGCAATAGCTTCAGCAACAGCACCTGCAGCTACAATTATGGTTCTAAAGCAATATAGAGCTAAGGGACCCTTAGTAAATACTCTTATACCAGTAGTTGCTATAGATGATGCCATTGCAGTTATAGCCTTTGGAATAGCTTTATCTATTGCAAAAGCTTTAACAAATGGTACAGGAGCTTTGACAGTGATGTCAATAATGAATCCTTTTATAGAGATTATAGGATCTGCTGTTTTAGGAATAATACTAGGATTTGTGTTAGCATTTATTAATAGGTTATCTAACAGTAGAGAGCAAACTATGAGCATGGCTATAGGTGTAATTTTATTAGCTATAGGCCTAGCTAACAAATTACATTTGTCTGGATTATTAACTTGTATGGTTATGGGTGGAACCATTAGTAACATTACCGATGGTAAAACTAAATTACTTACTGTATTAGATGAATTTACTAATCCAATATTTATAGCATTCTTTACCATATCAGGATTAGAACTAGATATGTCAGTTTTGAAGACTGTAGGTATAATTGGAGCTGGCTATGTAATAGCTAGAGTTATTGGTAAAGTTTTAGGAGCTTATTTAGGAGCTAAGATAGCTAAATCAGAACCTATAGTTCAAAAATACTTAGGATTAACTTTAGTACCACAGGCAGGAGTAGCTATTGGACTAGCACTTATAGTTCAAAATGAATTACCAGCTTATGGTACCCAAATTAGAACTATAATATTGGCAGGAACTGTTATATATGAGTTAATAGGCCCACTATGTACTAAAATTGCAATATTTAAAGCAGGTGAAGCAAATAAAGCTTAATAATAAATATGGTTCATGTATAACATCATTGATTTGGCTTTAAATTCACTATAAACAATGATATAATGAATGTATAAAATTAAATATATTTTATGGTTTTAAAGTTTATTCTTTAAATTAAAAGGGAAGTTGGTGAAAATCCAACACGAACCCGTCACTGTAACAAGGAGTGTATTCTAGATAAGCCACTGTTAACTTAGTTAATGGGAAGGTTAGAATACATGTTGATATGAAGTCAGGAGACCTGCCATAGGATATAGACCAAAAAACCCACGGGGAAACTGGGAGGTGTCTAACATGAAAGATGTATTTAGTGCTTTTCATAAGAGAAACTACTTTTGTAAATCTTTTAATTGTTATACTAGACATCCCGTATAGGATGTCTTTTTTCATGTATAAAAACATAAGTTTATATACATGAAATGCAGGGGAGTGATTAATCTTAAGGTCATTAATAATATTAGCTAAGACAAGGAGATTACAATGAGTAGTATATATGTAACTAAACAATTTATCTCTGATAGTAATATCAAAGAAAAACTAGGTCAAGTATCATTAATTCTTTTAGGAAGTTTAATTTATTCTTTAAGTGTAAATATGTTTATAGTTCCACATAAGTTTTTAAGTGGGGGAGTAGCTGGGATAGCATTACTTTTACAATATGTAACAGATATTCCTTCAGGGTATTTTACATTGTTTATCAATATACCTATATTTTGTTTTGGAATTAAGGTAATTAATAAGGAATTTGGGTTTTTAAGTTTTATTGGTATGATATCAATGTCCATATTTTTAATATTAACTGAAGATATAACTAGATTTATTAAAGTAGATGATTTATTAATATCATGCATAAGTGGAGGAGTTTTATGTGGTTTTGGTATGGCCATAATATTTTTAAATAAGGCTTCAGAAGGTGGAACGGATATAATAGCTATTGCTTTAAAGAAAAAGTATGGTGTTAATTTAGCTTCTATGACATTTATATTAAATGGAGTCATTGTTTTTACAGGGTTAATTTTAAATGATCTAACTATAACTATCTATACGTTAATATCTCTATTTATAAGAGCCTATATTCTAGATAACGCTATTACTATGACTAATGAGAGAAAATTAATTATAGTGATAAGTAATAATCCAGAGGAAATAAAAAATTCTATCTTGGAACTTTTGGGAAGAGGTGTTACCTTTCTTCATGGAGAAGGTGCTTTTACAGGAGAGAAAAAGAAAGTTATATATTCTATAATGAGTTCTAAACAAGTGGAAAAGGCCAAGAAAGCTATACTAGATATTGATGCTAATGCAGTGATATCCATAATGAATGTGAATGAAGCTCATGGAAAGGGATTTAAACAGTTATCTTTTTAAGACGTAATTTAAATAAATATAAGAAAAAAGTGCTAGTCTTTTATAAGATCAGCACTTTTTTAAATTTAAATTTCATTTTGCATTAGCCATTTACTACAGCTAAGATAGTGTCCTCAGGAGTAAGAAGGGTTACTTCACTTGGAATATTAATATCTTTAGCTAGTAGTTTATCATTAAATTGCATATTAGCTACATTAACTTCAATATATTCTGGAATCTTTTCTACATTTCCTTGAAAATCAAGATATGGTCTAAAGGTTTCTAAAACTAGTCTTTTAGATTCCAAATTTTCTTGACCTATATAATTTATAGGAATAGTTAGTTTAATTACTTCATTTGGTTTAACATATTGTAAATCAAAATGTATAATTTCGTGTAGATTGTTTTTTTGAATATCTTTAACTACACAGTTTAGAGTTTTTCCCTCTAAATCAATAGGTATGATAGAACCACTAAAACTGCCTTTTAACATTTTTAACAGTTCAGTTTTATTCATCTTAGCAGAGATAGGTTCTTCTAAAAATTCACCATAGATTACGCAAGGTACTTCTCCCAAATTTCTAAGCTTCTTTAAATTCTCCTTTGAGCTTCTTTCATATACTTTAAATGTTGTACTTTTCATAATAAATCCCTCACTTATTTTTAATAATTTTTTGTTGATTTATTAAGCTCAGTATATAAATGAATCTAAGCACTATTAATTACACACAGAGCTTATACAAAGCCCACATATGCATCAACCTCCTTAAATATACTTATACCATGATAACATATATTAAGGAAAAAGCAAAATTCATAAAATATTAGAATAGATAATACTTTACAATGTAAATATATACATATATAATTATACATAGATATACTATGTATAGTAAACCGAGGTAAGGGGTGGAATTATGAAAATAAATAAAGAACTTTTGAAAGGAAGCACGACAATACTTATATTAAGTCTACTTAATCGAAAAAATATGTACGGATATGAAATGATTAAGGAGATAGAAGAAAGGTCTAAGGGTATTTTCTCTTTTAAAGAGGGAACGCTATATCCTATTCTTCATAGTTTAGAAAATGAAAATTTTATAGAAGCTTACTGGGATGAAGGCGAAGGAAAGCGTAAGAGAAAATATTACAAGATAACGGAAAATGGTAACAAAATTCTCAAAGAAAAAGAAGCAGAATGGAAATTGTTTAGTTCTACAGTTAATGAAGTATTAGGGGAGGGAGATTTATGTCTACAGTAAACCATCCGAAGGTAGAAAAGTATATAGAAGAAGTATGTGGATTAGTTAAAAATAAAAGAGTTCATAAAAATATAAAAGAGGAACTTATAGATCACATAGAAGAGATTATACAAGAGTACAGAGATGTTGGAATAACGGAGGAGGAAGCTATAGATAAAGCTATTATGCAAATGGGTTCATACGAAGTTATAGGAAGGGATTTGAATATGGTTCATAAAGCATCTCCTGATTGGATGCTTTTAGGTATAACCGCTATATTTATATTAGTTAGCATATTTACTTTAGGCTTCATTCAGAAGAATAATGCATTGACACACAGTTCATATGCTAATTTTTTAGGTAAGACTATAATTTATGCATCAGGAGGAATTATATTAACAGCAGTTTTACTTAAAATTGATTATAGAAAATTAAAAAAGTACTCTAAATATGTTTATAGTGGAGTAATAATTCTGTTAATATCCCAAATCTTTATAAATACAGGCTATATAAATGGAGAAATTGGCTGGATAGTTATTGGGCCAATTAGTTTTAATGCTTTTAATATAGCACCTTTTTTTCTAATCATTGCTTTAGCTGGAATGCTTGATAAGTGGAATTGGAATGAGATTAAAAGTATATTAAAAGGGATTTTTATTGCTTTTGTACCAATAATATTTTTTATTATTGGAAATGCTTCAGTTAGCATTATTATATATGCCATATCAGCTATTACTTTGATGATTATATCAGGTGTGAAATTAAAACATATTATAACTTCCTTTGGAGCTATGGGGGTTATCTTTTTATCTTGTATGGTTAGTGAACCTTACAGAATAAAAAGATTTCATGTGCTTTTTAATCCTTCATTAGATGTAGATGGAATGGGATGGATTTATAATCAACTAGTTAAATTAAGGGAATCGGCGGGATTGTTTGGACAGGGAGCAAATTTTATACCAAATATGTTGCCAGAAATTCATACAGACTTTATATTTACCTATATAGTTTATTCTTTTGGATGGATTGCTGGAATAATACTAATTTCTTTAATTTTAGCATTCATAATAAGAATGGGTATAATAGGAAAAAGTACTAAAGAAACCTATGGTAAATTACTAGTAAGTGGATTTTGTGCATTATTTATAGTGCAGTTTTTACTAAGTATTTCTGTTAGCTTGACATTAGCACCTACAGTTTCAGTAAGCATGCCATTTATTAGTTATGGTGGAAGCCAACTTTTAATTAATATTTTAGCTATAGGTTTAGTATCTAATGTATGCAAGTGGAGAAATACGCCATATGATGCAGAAGTTAATTAGGTTTTTAATAAAATAAAAATTATGATTTACTATTATTATATAATAAAAGTATTAAGAAAATTTGTTGACATACATATATAATGATGGTAGTATTTAATAAAATATAACACTTAGGAGAATTAAAATGAGTAGAGAAATTAACTTTAAATCAACAAAAGTTAATATGGCATATTATCTTAGCTATTATAGATAGGGTTTGTATTTATAAACAATTATAGATGCAAGCCAGTTTAACAAATTTGGTTTGTGTCTATGATGGTTAGGAAGATTTGCTATACTCAAATGTTTAGTGATTAGACCACATAGATATATCTATGTGGTTTTTATATTTGATGCCTTCTTATTTAAACCACATGGAATCAATCTATGTGGTTTTATTTATTTTAGGAAGGAGATTAGAACATGAAAAACAGAGAGAACTTTACAAGTAGAGCAGGATTTGTGATATCTTGTATTGGAGCAGCAGTAGGACTTGGAAATATATGGATGTTTCCTTACAGGTTAGGTCAAAATGGGGGAGCTGTATTTTTAATACCATACTTTATTTTTGTACTTATACTAGGATCAACAGGGTTAATTACAGAGTTTGCCTTTGGAAGAGGTGCTGAGGGAGGAGCTTTAACAGGAATTAAAAAAGGATTTAAGAATAAAGGTTTAAAGGGAGGAACTCTCTTTGGATTTATACCAGCCATAGGACTTGCAGGAGTGTTTATGTTTTATAATGTGGTAGTAGGTTGGATAATTAAGTATTTAGGACTTAGCCTTAGTGGAAATATAAAAAATATTGATATACCTAAGTACTTTGAAAGTTTTGCAGGAAGCACCCAAACTATACCATGGAATTTACTAGCAATAGTACTAGCCTTGATAATTGTATGTATGGGTATATCTAAGGGAATTGAAAAAATAAATAAAATTATAATGCCTATACTTTTTGGAATTTTTATATTGTTAGCTATTAGATCATTAACTTTACCTGGAGCTATAGATGGGGTGAAGTACCTATTAACACCACAATGGTCATACCTATTTAAAATAAATACATGGGTAATGGCACTTGGTCAAGCCTTCTTCACAGTATCTTTAAATGGATGCGGAATGGTGGTATATGGTAGTTACATAGAGAAGGATTTAGACATTCCAAGGTCTGCAGTGAGTACTGCTGTACTTGATACTATTGCGGCATTATTAGCATCCTTTGTTATTATGCCAGCAGTATTTGCCTTTGGCTTAGATCCAGCAGCAGGTCCACCTCTATTATTTATAACAATACCAACTATATTTAAAGCTATCCCTGGTGGACAAATACTTATGATACTATTCTTTTTAAGTGTATTATTTGCAGCAATTAGTTCTTCAATAAATATGCTAGAAGGGCCAGTAGAATCTTTTATGGCACAAACAAAATTAAGCAGAAAAACAGCTACTATTTTAATAGCTGTAGTGTCATTTGTATTATCAATACCTTTAAATTTAAATATGAATTTGTTTAGCAACTTTGCAGATGTAATTACTATAGTAATATCACCATTAGCTGCACTGTTAGTATTTATAGTATTTTACTTTATGTACAACAAAGAACAGGTGTTAGAAGAAATAAATAGAGGTGCTAAGAGAAAGTTAGGAAATAAATTTTTTATGTTTTCAAAATATGGGTTTACCCTTATAACAGTATTGGTAATAATACTAGGAATAATTTATGGTGGGATATAAGTCTGTTTATACTAATTTTAGATGTGGATTTTCCTATTTTAAAGAGGGTAATAACTATATATTCTAAATAGTAAATTCTCTGAAACCCGCATGAACAGAAGAACTAGTTAACTATTTTCATAGTTAACTAGTTTTATATATTAATATTTATATAGTTTTATAGGTTTATAGGTAAATATTTAAATAGTTTTATTAATATACTTTTATGAAATGCTAAAGAATTTTTTTATTTCATCAATTCTTTCTAAAGCTATATTATATCCGTGGTTATAGGCGTGTTTAATTTTATTAAGATCTTTTTCAAAGCTATCAATACCATCTTCTGCAGTAGGTCTTAAAATTATAGCTTTGCCATCTCTTTCAAGTTGTTCACAATACTTAACTCTATCATTGTAAAGCTCATGACGTGTAAGAAGAGGCTTTACTAAATTAGGATATTTCTTTTTTAAAACTTTAGCAGCAAAAATATTGCCTTTACCTAATTCTTTAATATACCCCTTAGGTCTAGTTAGAATAATTAGATGCTTTTCATTTCCATCTTCCATGGCTTTTAATACAGGAATAGGATCACAGATGCCTCCATCAAAATATTCATTATCATTAATTATAGCTGGAGGAAAGAAAAGAGGTATAGCACAACTAGCTCTTAACATATTGCATTTTTCATCTAAATCTTTACCATTTAAATATTCGGTAACTCCAGTTTTAGCATTAGTCACACCAACTAAAATTTTACCTTCATAGCTTTTAAAGGTATCCATATCAAAAGGATAAATCTTATTAGGTAACTCATCAAAAGCAAAATCTAAACCAAATAAGCTTTTACATTTAAAAAAGTTTCTAAAGCCTATATATCTTTTATCATGTCTATGGTTAATTAGAATATCATAGTTTCTTTTCTTTTGTTTTGATATATATGAAAAGCCGTTGGTAATACCTGCTGAAACGCCAATGCAATAAGGAAACATAATATCATTATCTAAAAGGGCATCCATTATACCAGCGCTAAAAATAGGTCTAAAGGTTCCACCTTCAAGAATTAAACTACTCATGATGTCAACTCCTTAAAATTAAATTTGTTAGATTGTTTTCTTACATAATTAAATTAAGATATTATTTTAATTATGATTCTTTAGAATAAACTCCATATTTTATTATACCTATATCTCCATAGAAAGTTAAGATATATTAATTTGAAAATAAGCTATGATATAATTATATCTATAAATTACTAATAGGTATTGTAGTATAAGTTATAGATAAAAAACAAAGGAGGACTATATATGTATTTAGTAAGTTCATGTTTAGCAGGAGTCAATTGTAGATATAATGGAAGTAATAGTGAGAATAAATATGTAGCCGAATTAGTAAAAGCAGGAAAAGCTATAGCGATATGTCCAGAACAATTAGCTGGTTTGCCCACTCCAAGGGCGTGTTGTGAGATTTTTATAGATGAAAATTCTAATAAAAGAGTAATTAGTAAGGACGGTATAGATTTAACCGAAAGTTTTTTAAAGGGAGCAGAGAAAACTTTAGGAATTATTAAAGCTGCTGGTATAAAGAAGGCAATACTACAGTCTAGAAGTCCTTCATGTGGGTACGGTATGGTATATGATGGAACATTTTCAGGAAAACTAATAGAAGGCAATGGATTAGTAGCAGAATTATTAATGGAAAATGGGATTGAAGTCTATACAGAAAATGATTTAGATAAAATATAATGTTATTATTTTAATTATTGATATGAAAGGTATGAAGATAAACTTTATTTTAAAAGTTTATATTTAAGTTAGGGGGTGATTAGCATAGAATACATAAAAGCAAAAAAATTAATATCTCAATATATACCTAATAATTCATGGTTTGATATCAATTATAATATGAATATCTATAAAGGATGTTGCCATGGATGTATTTATTGTGACTCCAGAAGTGAATGTTATCAAATAGAAGATTTTGATAGAGTTAGAGCAAAAGAAAAAGCTGTAGAAGCTATAGGAAAAGAACTTAAAGGGAAAAGGAAAAAAGGTGTAATAGGAACAGGCGCTATGAGTGATCCTTACAATCCATTTGAAAAAGAATATGAGCTAACAAGGGAAGCTTTGAAGGAGATTACTAGGTATAATTTTGGAGTTTCCATTGCCACCAAGAGCCCTTTAATTACTAGAGATATTGATATATTAAAGGAGATTTCAAGGCGCTCTCCTGTGTTAATAAAAATAACTGTAACTACCTTTGATGATGATTTATGTAAAAGGATAGAACCTAATGTGGCACCTAGTAGCCAAAGGTTTAAGGCTATAAAACAGCTTAGTGATAGTGGGATATATACAGGAATATTGCTTATGCCAATTCTTCCTTTTATTAATGATTCAGAAGATAATATAAGAAATATAGTTAGAGAAGCTCATAATTCAGGAGCTAAATTTATATTTGCTTATGGAATGGGGCTTACCCTTAGAGGGAATCAAAGGGCCTATTACTATGAACAATTAAGTAGACTATTTCAAAGGGAGAACTTAGTTAGAAAATATATTCATACCTATGGTGATAGATATGAATGTGAATCTTCTAATGGAAAGAAGCTTTGGAAGACCTTCACTGAAGAATGTAATAAATATGGAATTATATACAAAATGAAGGATATAATCAAGGATTATAGAAAGAATTATGAAGAGGAACAGCTGAGCTTATTTTAAGACTATTAAGATAAAATATTAGATTTACCTTACTTAATCTATGTTTCAATATATGATAAAATGTATATAGTATTTAATTAAAAGGGGGAAATGGTTTGTCTTATGTATGTTAAGGCAAAATCTATATAGTTAAAATGAAGGATATTAAATCAATATTCTATTGGATAATAGGATTTTTACTTGCGGATGGCTTTAGATATTTACTTAGGGATGTAGATATTCCAGAGATTTTTAAATGGGCATTAGGAATAGTTATAATTCTTGGAGGCTATATCCTTATAAATAAATTATTTATAAAAGATAGAAGCAAAGAAGAAATATAAACTAAAGGAAAAAATTTATTTTAAGGGGATGAAGATATGCACTTTGATGAGGAGTCAAAAAAATGGGATACAGAATGTAGGGTTCAAAGAGCAAAGAAAATTAGTACTGAAATAGAAAACTATTTGGATAAAGATAACAGTTTAAGAGCCTTAGAATTTGGATGTGGTACAGGGCTTATATCAGAAAATTTAACTCATAGATTTTCTGATATATTGATGATGGATTTATCTGAAGGAATGATAGAACAGTTAAAATTAAAAATAGAAAAAAACAAAATAAAAAATATGAAAACTTGGTGTGGGGATTTATTTCAATTTAACGATAATAAAAAGTTTGATGTGATTTATACATCTATGGTTTTTCACCATATAGAAGATCTACTAAAGGTAATAAAGAAGCTATATGATTTGCTAAATAAAGAGGGCAAATTAATAGTTGTAGATCTATGTCCTGATAATGGTGGTTTCCATGATGAAGTACAGGATTTTAGTGGACATAATGGATTTAAGCTTACAGAAATGGAAGGCTTAATAGAAGAAGCTGGGCTTGAAGTCATAGGTTCAAAAATATTTTATTCAGGAATGAAGAAAAGTGAAGGTAAGGAGCAACCATATCAGTTATTTAGTATGTGTGGTATAAGAAAGTAAATATATGTTACGAAGTTTTCTCAATTATAGATTAGATTTTAGAGTATATGCAATATTTCTTTTCTGTTGAAACTACATTATTATTTATTGACTTAATTTCAAATATTTGCTATAGTGATTTTATCAAATATAGGAGGTACAACAATGAAATTGTGTAATTGCTAATTAATTTTCATAATTGAAAATTGATGAAAGAAAGAATAAAATGCCTAATCATTAGGTTTTTTTGTGTACTTCTTTTAAATTGGCAATTAAAAGACATACCTCTTATAGAACTAAAATTGTATTTATGTTTTATATAGACGTTAAGTTTATTAGGACAGGAGCTATAGTAATTGGAGATTGTATATATTTATTTTTATTGCATTAAATATATAGTTCTTATTAGATAAACTTATTTAAGTATAAAATTGATTACAGATTTTTAGGCTACAAGAAAGCAGTGCTTTTTTGTAGCCTTTTGTTTTATATTTAATAAATCAATGGTTAGGCCTCAAAACTTATTTTAAGGAGGCTATATCAATGGATAAAACATTGAAGTTTGCACATGAAGAAGATGTAATTTGTGCAATGGAGTTAGTTTATGAACATGAAATCAGAAATATGTTAATTTCAAATATATTTGGGTTAAATAAAGCCTTATCATTTATTAATTTTGCTTGTATTAATGATACTGATAATGTAATTACAATAGGCTCACATTTAGAGATTACCACATTACTAATATCATATATCTATGCACCACAAAAGTTAGTGACACAGATTTCAGATATAAGTTGTGGTATTGATAATGGAGTATTTAAAAATATCAATGAACTTTTATCAGGTTATAAATATACAGAAATTATTAGCTCTAATTTTGATATAGGACTTGTAGAATATGAGAAGGAATCTTTTGACGTAGCAATTTTGGGTTTTGCTAATTTAATTAATATCTCAGAAGAAGTACAGATAAACAGGTTTAGTCTTGAAACTGGAATAGAATATGAGATGTTTGAAAGGTTATTAGCAAAGTCCAGTAAGTTGTTAAAAAAAGATGGAAGATTAGTAGTACTTACGAAACCAGGATGGATATTAAAGTTATGGAGTTTAATTCATGACCTTGGTTTACAATTAGAATATGATAGCTATAGTCTATACGTTGATAGTAATAGACATCCTAATGGATTTATTTGGTTAAGGTTCATTAAAAGAGATATAAATTTTAATCTGGAATTGCATAAGAGGAATATACTATCTTTAATGCATGATAACAACATTGATAGACTGTATGCTCATAGGAATAATTTAATATTTCCATATGTGGAGCTCTCCTATAGTAATTCTGAAGCCTATGTTAAATTAAATCAGAATTTAGAGTATATGCAATATTTCTTTTCCGTTGAAACTACAGCAAATCTAGCGGAATTGTGTGAAGGATATACAGCATGTCTAGTTACTCCATCCGTAGCACAGTATGCATATAAGATAAATAAAAACATAGTCCTTTTTGAACGAGATAACAGATTTAGAGAAAATGGTGGTCTAAAATTTGTAAAATTTGATTTGAATATTGGTTTAACAAAATTTTTACAGAATAAATATTTAAAAAAATTTGATAGAGTTATATGTGATCCACCATTCGATATCAAATTGGATGTTTTAGCAAATGATATTGTTGAATTGTTAAAGCAAGATAGAAAAAGTGTTGCTTATATAATATTTCCTAATAACAGAAAGAGTAGTTTAATCAATGCTATGAAGGTTAGAGGGTTATTATTAGAAGAGGAAACTCAAAAAATAAGTATAGAGTATTCTAGGCCACCTAAGATAGTTAGGGTTAATGGTAAAGATGCCATTCAATTATATAAGTTTATTTATGTAATTTAAAACATTTTTATGGAAGATGGAGCAGTTAAGGTTAAAAATAGATAAGAATAAATGTCTATTAATAATTATCAGTAAATTTAAACTTAAAATTTAATTGAAGGTCTTTAAAAAATTTAATAATTTATATTATTGACCACGTGGTTTGTTTTTGATAATATATAATAGACCGTGTGGTCAATATTTATATTTGGAGGGTATTATGAATCAAAAAGAGAAAAGTCAGATAAGTAAAGATAAAATATTAAATGCTGCCATAGCGGAGTTTGGAACAAAGACATATGAAAATGCTTCGCTGAATAATATATGCAACGATAACAAAATTTCAAAGGGACTTATCTATCACTATTTTAAAAATAAAGATGAGTTATTTTTAAAATGTGTTAAGGTTTGCTTTGATGAGCTTGTAGATTATCTTAGTAAAGAAGAATTTGACCAATTGGATTTTCAGAAGTACATGCAAAATTATTTTGATTTAAGGTATCGTTTTTTTAAAGAGAATAATTATTACAGTCATATATTCTTTCATGCAATTTTACAACCACCTGTACATTTGAAAGAACAAATCAAAGACTTAAGAGCTAATTTTGACACACTTAATATAAGTCACTATCGCATGGCCTTAAGTAATGTAACACTACGAGATAATATTACAGAAGAAGAAGCAATGGAATACTTCTTTGTTTTTCAAGAAATGTTCAATGGTTATTTTCAAAGTAAAGCTTATGAAAATCTGGACTTTAATTCACTAATAGAAATGCACGAACTGAAACTGTCAAAAATACTAAATATTATGCTTTATGGTATTTCAAAGGAGGAGTAGAAATAATGATATTATTAATTTTAAGGATTTTAGTGGCAATTGCAATTGCTTTTATTGTAGGTAAGCTTGTTTCAAAGATAAAGTTGCCTGCTATTCTAGGATGGTTACTTACAGGTATGATACTTGGACCACATGCATTTGGAGTTGTAAATGATGCAGTTTTAAATGTTCATTGGTATGAACCAATTATGCATATTTTAGAATGTGTAGTGGGACTTTTAATAGGCACGGAGCTTGTTTGGAAGAAAATTAAAAAATCGGGCAAGCAAATTATCATAACAACATTAACCCAATCATTAGGAACATTTTTTGTTGTGAGCTTGGTATTTGGGGTTGTATTTTATTTTGTAGGATTTCCTATTTATATTGCATTTATATTTGGAGGTATTGCTCTTGCAACTGCACCAGCACCAGCACTTTCTATTGTGCGTGAGTTTAAAACAGACGGACCTGTAACTAAAACATTAATTCCTATGGCAGCCCTTGACGATATGGTAGGAGTAATTGTATTTTTTTCAACTATTTCTATTATATCTGCCAATCTATCTGAGCAAAAACTACCGGCTTATATGATATTACTTGTAGTTTTATTACCAATTATTATTGGGATTGTTGTAGGATTGCTTGCAGGAGTTGTACTGAAAAGAGAACGTTCAACAAAAGTAACTGTATTGCTACTGAGTGCAACCATACTAATATCAGCAGGTGTTGGTTTTATATTTAATGATTTAGTTTTACCAAAGCCTGTACTTAACTTTATGCTTATTGGTATGGCTTTCTCAGCAACGTTTTCTAATATGATTTCAGAAGAACGTCTAGAGCGGATTATGAACTCATTTAATCCTATTCTTGGTATTTCTATGATTGTAGTTATCTTAAATCTGGGAACACCGCTTGACTATCATCTGATTTTAGGTGCCGGACTATTTACTGCAATTTATATCATCTCAAGAGCTGTAGGTAAATATGGTGGAGCATTATTCGGAGCTGTTATAACAGATTCACCAGAAACCGTAAAAAAATATTTAGGACTCACATTGCTTCCTCATTCAGGTGTATCTCTCGTATTTACAGGTATAGCTGTTTCTGTTCTATCAGGACCAGCACCAGAATACGCTAAGGTCATCCAAGGAACAATTGCGGCGGCAGCGGTTATTAACGAGGTTATCGCAGTTATAGCATCTAAAAAGGCTTTTGAGTGGGCAGGAGAATTTAATAAAAAAGAGGAAATTAGCAATGAATGAGATAATATATAGAGAAATCAAAAAAGATGATTATGAAACCGTTAAATCTATAATAAATGAGAGTTTTGGACTTTATAGGTATATTGATAATGAAAAGGTATTAAAAAATCTTTTAAAATTATACTTACAAAGCTGTTTAGCAGAGAAAACCTTTAGCTGTGTTGCAGAAAAAGACGGAAATATTGTTGGTGTGATTTTAGGAAAGTCTAAAAATGATTATAAAATATTGACTCATTTAAAAAATATTTTAGGAGTAGTATTGTATAATTCAATAACGACATTAAAAGCTATACAATATAAAAGTAATATAAGTGATTATAGAAATATGCATCACATTTATCATAAGCTTCTTGCTGGTAGAGAGGCGGAGTTTGATGGAGTATTGACACTATTTGCCGTTACAGAAGACTGTAGAGGATTGGGTGTAGGTAAGAAACTACTTTCAAATCTTTGTGATTATTTACGAAATCACAACACAAAACATATTTATTTATACACAGACTCAACCTGTAATTATGGTTTTTATGATAGTCAAGGGTTTGAACGTTTAGCTGAAAAAAGTTTTGAAACAACCTGTGAGAGTAAACTTGTTACAATGAATGTTTTTTTATATGGATACAAAGTTGAATAAATAAATTAAGCCACTTAATATGAAGAAATTCAAATTGAGTGGTTTTTTGTAATAGGGATTTTAATTATTATAACAATATTAGATTGTTATAATATATCTACTAGTAAAAAGTTATTTATATAAATAAAGTTTTAGGGGAAGTTGCATTTATAACTGAAACATAAAAGAATATTGTGGTAAAATAAATCTAATGATATTGTACAATAAAGGGGAAGTTTATAGTGAAAAAAACCATAGGAATTTTTGCTCATGTTGATGCAGGTAAAACTACATTTTCTGAGCAATTACTTTATCATACAAAGAGTATAAAAACTAGAGGAAGAGTTGACCACAAAGAAGCTTTTCTAGATAGTCATAATATAGAAAGAGAAAGGGGTATTACAGTTTTTTCTGATATTGGAATTTTTAATTATGAAGATTCAGAATATTATTTAATAGATACTCCAGGACATATAGATTTTTCGCCAGAGATGGAGAGAGCTATGGGGGTTCTAGATTATGCTATCCTTTTAATAAGTGCAGTAGAGGGAGTGCAAGGTCACACAGAGACAGTATGGCAGCTACTAAGAAAAAATAATATACCTACTTTTATATTTATAAATAAAACAGATAGAGAAGGTGCTGACTTACAAAAGGTTATCCATGAGATAAGAAATAACTTAAGTAGTGAAGTTTGTTTAGTTGAAGAAGATTTATATAATTTAAGTAATGAAAATATAGAATTTATAGCTGAAAGAAATGAGGAATTACTGGAAACCTATCTAGGTAAAGGCTATGACAACTACTTATGGGTAGATAAATTAAAGGAGCTTATTAAGTCAGAAAAAATATTTATAGTTTTAAAAGGGTCAGCTTTATTAGATGAAGGTGTAAAAGAGTTTTTAGAGAACTTTAATAGTCTTAGTTATACTAACTATGAAGAGATAAAAGATAATAAATGCTTCAAAGGTAGAGTATTCAAGATTAAATATGATGAAAAAGGTAATAGAATTACCTTTATAAAAGCATTACAGGGTGAGTTAAAGGTAAAGGATGAAATTATATATAGTACAAATGGAGAAGAGATAAGAGAAAAAATAAATGAAATTAGAAGTTATAATGGAAATAAATTTGAGAGTAAAGATAAAATTGTTTCAGGTGAAATTTTTGGAATTATAGGCATAAGCTCTTTAAGAGCTGGTATGGGCATAGGAGTTTTAGATTTAAATGAGTTTTTTATGATTCCAACCTTAAGAGCAAAGGTAGAGTTTGATAAAAGTATAAACCCTAGAGAAGTGTTAGGATGCTTTAAAATTTTAGAAAGTGAAGAAAATAGTCTGAATGTAGTGTGGAGCGAGGAGTTACAAGAGCTTCATATTAGTATAATGGGAAAAATACAACTAGAAGTCTTAAAGGAAATATTAAAAGATAGATTTAACTTATTAGTGGATTTTGGAACCCCAGAAATATTATATAAGGAAACCATGGAAGGGGAAGTGGACGGCTTTGGACATTTTGAGCCTCTTCGTCACTATGCAGAGGTTTATTTAAAGTTAAAAGAAGGGCCTAGAGGATCAGGGATTACTTTTAAAAATAAATGTCACAGTGATTTTTTAACTACAGGAAATCAAAATCTTATAAGAACTCACATATTTGAAAGAGATCACAAGGGAATACTTACAGGAAGTACAATTACAGATATAGAAATAACCCTTATGAATGGAAGAGCACATTTAAAGCATACTGAAGGTGGAGATTTTAGAGAAGCAACTAAAAGAGCCCTTAGACAAGGATTAGAAAGTGCTAAAAATCTATTACTAGAACCCTATTACAAATTTAAAATAGATGTAGAGATAAACTTAATGGGTAGAGTTATCAGTGATATTCAAAAAATGAGTGGTAGCATTAATGAGCCTAAAAGTTATGGAGAAAGAGTTATAATTGAAGGAAGAGGTCCTGTAGCTACCTTTATGAATTATGCTTTGGACTTTCAAGCATTCACAAAGGGTAAGGGCAGCTTAAGTCTAGTATTTCATGGGTATGATATATGTCATAATCCAGAAGAGGTTATAGAAGCTAAAAGCTATAACAAGGACGTAGATCCTGAATACACATCATCTTCAATTTTTTGTGCTAAGGGTGTAGGTTATGCAGTTCCTTGGTATGAAGTTAAGGAACATATTCATTGTCTTAAATAAATATTATTAGAAATTTAATATATTAGGAGTGATTAATTATGGAAAAAGAAATTAATGTAGTTGTGTTAATGCCTATGGACGATAGCCATAAAATTGATTTAATGTCAGTGGCACCTAGATCTAATTTTATATTTACTTCAGCTAAAGAGATAAATAGGGAGACTCTTCAAGATGCTCACATAATTATAGGTAATCCTCCATTAGATATGGTTAAAGGATGTAAAAACTTAAAGTGGTTACAACTTGATAGTGCAGGAGCTGATTTATTTGTAAAAGAAGGGGTGCTTCCAAGGGGAGTAAAACTAACTAATTCAACTGGAGCCTATGGACTCGCTATATCAGAACATATGATAGGTGTACTACTTTCTATATATAAAAAGTTATACCTTTATAGGGATAATCAAAATAATAGTCTTTGGAAGAATGAGGGTGAAGTTAAATCTATTTGTGAATGTACTGCTTTAGTTATTGGACTTGGTGATATTGGAGGAGACTTTGCCAAGAGAATAAAAGCTCTAGGTGGATATACTATAGGAGTAAGAAGAAGTGATACTAATAAACCTGAATATTTAGATGAATTATATCTTATGGATAAGGTTGATGAGTTATTGCCTAAAGCAGATGTGGTAGCATTAAGTTTACCAGAAACTAAGGAAACCTATAAATTATTCTCTAAAGATAAAATTTCTAAGATGAAAAAGGATTCTGTACTTATAAATGTAGGTAGAGGTACAGCTATAGATACTGAAGCACTTTGTGATGCTTTAGAAAGTGGGAAACTTTTAGGAGCAGCTTTAGATGTGACAGACCCTGAGCCATTGCCAAAGGATCATAGGATTTGGGGAATAAAAAATGCAATAATTACACCTCATGTTTCTGGAAATTATAATCTAAAGGAAACCCACCATCGTATAGTTAAAATTGCTGTTAATAATTTAGAACGCTTTATAAAGGGAGAGGAACTCAGGAATGTAGTTAACTTATCTACAGGATATAGAGATTTAAAGACAAAGTAATATTTAAATTAAGGCTAAAGTTAGAACTTTAGTTATACATTGGTTAAAGGAGAGAGATACAATGGAGAAGCTTTATTATAAAGATCAATATATTAAAGAATTTGTAGCTGAATTAGAGAAGGTAGAAGAGAAAGATGGGAAGTTTCATGTGGTTTTAGATAAAACAGCTTTTTTCCCAGGAGGTGGAGGTCAATTTTGTGATCTAGGATTTATAGAAAATGAACCAGTAATAGATGTTTACGAAGAAGAAGGAATTATATATCATGTTCTTAATAAAAAGCCTATAAAGCTTCATAAATTAAAGTGCTCTATAGATTGGGAAAGAAGAAGGGATGGCATGGATCAACACCTCGGACAGCACGTTTTATCAGGGTGTTTTTATAAAATATTTAATGCAAATACAGTGGGTTTTCATATGGGAAGAGAAATATGTACTGTAGATATAGAGGGAATATTAGAAGAAGAAAAGATAAGAGAAGCTGAAAAGGCTGCAAATCTAATTATAGGAGATGATCTTCAAGTAGAATTTTTAGTGCCAGATAAAAAAGAGTTAAAGAAGATGGGATTAAGAAGAGCATTACCTAATACTAATGAAGAAATAAGAGTTGTTAAGATTTCAGATTTAGATATTAATGCATGTTGTGGAGTACATCCAAAGTCAACCTTAGAACTAAGAATGATTAAGGTAAGAAGATGGGAAAAACATAAAGGAGCAACGAGAATAGAATATGTAGCAGGGAAAAGAGCAATAGAAGATTCCTTTAGAAAAGATAAATTTACTACAAGGGTATGTAGATATTTAAATGCCAGTGAAGATGAGGCTATAAATGGCATAAAAAATATGAACGAAAATCTTAAAGCTGCTCTAGATAAAAATAAAAAGCTAAGTGAAGAAGTGGCTGCTTATGAAGTAAAGGACATGGTTGAAAAAGGGGAGAAAGTAGAAAATATAACTATAGTTAAAAAAGTTTATGATAATAAAGATATTAAATATGTAAATAAGGTAACTTCAAAGATTATTGAAAATAACAATACTATAGCATTAATGGCAATTAAAAATGGAGAAAGAGCAAACCTTATCTTTGCAGCATCAAAGGATTTTAAAGGAATATCTATGAATGAACTATTAAAAGATGCAATCACTTTAATTGATGGTAAAGGTGGAGGAAGTAGTCATCAAGCTCAAGGTGGTGGAAAGAATAATAACAACTTAGAGGGAGCTTTAGATTATGCTATAAATAAGATAAAAGGTAAATAGTATAAAATAGAAATTAGAATTAATGTTAATTCGCATTGGCATTTTATAATTGAGTACATAATATATGATTATATAGTATTATGGTGGAGTAATTATGAAATATGTAAAAGGTACATTAAGTTTAGTTAAATGTAAAGTAAACTCTATAAGAATGAGAATACAGGGGGTATATAGGAGTGACTATAATACAACAGCTACACAACTAGTAAATTCAAAAGAATTGAAAAGTGATACTGAATATTTAATATATGTAGAGCTTAATAAATTTAGGACTAATGTATTTAAAAAGAAGGGTAATCAGTGGTCTTTAGTAAAGTCTTATATATGTTCAATAGGAAAATCATCTACACCAACTATAAAAGGTACCTTTAAGGTCGGTATAAAAGGACCATACTTTGGAGTAGAGCATGGTTATAAATGCTATTATTATACACAAATCAAGGGAAATTACCTTTTTCATTCTATAATATATAATTTAAATGGAACAGTGAGAGATGGAAGATTAGGAATGAGGATTTCTGATGGATGTATAAGGCTTGCAAAGGAAAATGCAAAATGGATATATGATAATGTTCCAAAGGGAAGCACTATTTATATAGAATAGGTTAGGCATCTTCAAAAAATAAATAAGTCAGAATGATCGTCTATTTTATATTATCTGATGACTACCCGATCTAATACTCACATCTACTTCAAAGTGAGAGACGCCCCTAGCTAACGATTTCCCCTAAAGGACAACGAATTCTAAGTATCGAAAATACTGATACTAGGAGTTCAGTTAATAAGCTTCAGTGGGAGTAAAAACCCCCTCTGAAGCAAAGAAATCTGTTTATACTGCGTCAACAGAATGCTTAGATAGTGCTACTATATGCGGAACTTATTTCCTTGTCTAACTCAAAATATACTGCGCATCTTTGACTTATTATTTATTTTTAGATGCCTTAATTAAAAGGGATTTTCACAAAATGAACTAAATCTTATATAAATGCGAAGCACTTTATAAAGATTAGCAATATTTTGTGAAAGTCCTTTTTTATTTAGAAAAACTATTAAAAGTAAGTTATGAAAAGATCTATTAGGCACTTGAATATTTGTTACATCTGTTATATATTATATATAACAGATATAACAAATAAGGTGGTATGTAAAATGTTAAAGATAAATAATTTTTCAAAGTCTTATAGTGGTAGTAAAAAAGCTGTAGATAGTATATCTCTTGAAGTGAAACCAGGAGATATATTTGGATTTATTGGTCATAATGGTGCTGGAAAAACTACTACCATTAAAGCTGCAGTAGGAATTTTAGATTTTGAAGAAGGAGAAATTTTAATAAATGGTAATTCTATAAAGACTAGTCCAATAGAGTGTAAGAAGGATATAGCATATATTCCGGATAACCCGGATTTATATGATTCATTAACAGGTATACAATATTTGAATTTCATAGGAGATATTTTTAAGGTATCAAAGGAAGAAAGGGAGACACTTATAAAAAAGTATAGTGAAGCCTTTGAACTTACAAAATCTCTAGGAGATCTAATTTCATCCTATTCTCATGGGATGAAGCAAAAGTTAGCCCTTATATCAGCACTTATTCATAAGCCTAAATTACTAATTCTAGATGAACCTTTTGTTGGACTTGATCCTAAAGCAGCACATATTTTAAAAGGATTCATGAGAGAATTATGTAATGAAGGGGGAGCTATATTTTTCTCTACCCACGTACTGGAAGTTGCTGAAAAATTATGTGATAAGATAGCTATCATTAAAGGTGGAAAGATAGTAGCTTCAGGAGACACCAATAAAGTTAAAGGTGATGGTAGTCTAGAAGAAATATTTATGGAGTTGATTGACAATGAGTAATTTAAAAGTTCTATTAAAAAATAACATTAGGAATACTTGGGGAATAAATAAATTCCTAAAGGAAGAATCAAAGAGTGAAAAAGTAAAAAACATATCCATATTTTTAGCAATACTACTAGGCATATTTTCTATAGGTATGTTAATTGTAATGTATTCCTTGGCTATAGTAGAGCAATTGGGTCAGTATGGATATTTAAGTCTTATTTTGATGAGTGCAATGCTTCTTAGTACTATGTTTTCATTGTTTACATCTGTATACAAGGCTCAGGGTGTTCTTTTTTCATCAAGGGATTTTGAAACCTTAATGAGTTTACCTATAAAACCAGGTATAATCTTAGCTAGTAAGATGATTGAATTATTATTATTGAATTATTTATTTGTAGCACTAGTAACAATTCCACCAGCTATAGTTTATTTTATGAAATCAGGTACAAGTATTATATTTTTTATTTATTTATTCATAGGAATAATTTTTATTCCGCTTATACCTATAGTTATGGCAGCTATTATAGCCTTTGCTCTTAGCTATGTATCTTCAAGAATGAAACGTAAAACTTTAATTTTAAATATAGGAACCTTGATAGTTGTAGTTGTAGTAATGATAGGTTCATTTAAAATGGATAAGATTATAAATATAGTTATAGAGAACAGTACATCTATAATCCAAGGGATAAAAACTATTTATCCACCTTCTTATTACTTTACGGATGCTTTAGCTAATTTAAGCTTATTATCTATGACAAAATTTATTTTATGGTCTATAATTCCTTTCATAATATTTTTAATAATCTTTGCTAGAAGCTTTAAGTCAATAAATTTAAGGTTAGGAGAAACTTTTAAAAGATCTAATTATAAATTAACATCCTTAAAAACAAATACTTTAAGGGGAGCCTTAATAAAGAAAGAATTTAAGAGATATTTTTCATCTTCTGTATATGTTACAAATACAATAATAGGTATAGTTTTAGTAACGGTAGCAGCTGTATCATCTCTAGTTATGGGAGGAGATTTTCTCATAGATCAGATGGCACAATCTAGTGATTCAGACCTTCAGGTACTAGCACCACTATTAAAACAGGTAATGCAATTTGCACCACTTATAATATTATCCTTTGGTATAGGATTAACTTGCACTACAGGTTCATCTATATCAATTGAAGGAAGAAATTTGTGGATTTTAAAATCATCTCCACTAGAAGTTAAAGATATATTCATTGGTAAGATAGGAGTTAATATTCTTTTACTAATACCAACTATAGTAGTGGATTCAATTATGTTTGCCATAGCCTTTAAGTTAACCCTAATAAATTTTATGTGGACTATATTAATTCCTACACTATTAGCTATTTTAGTATCAGTTGGGGGCCTTTTGATTAACTTGTTTTTCCCTAAGTTAGACTGGACTTCAGAAGTACAGGTTGTAAAGCAAAGTTTAAGTTCTATGATAAGTATTCTTATGGGAGCAGTGCTTGTAGTTGTAGTGATTTTTATAACTATTGGAATTAACAAGGTATTTGCGATTACAAATATAAATTTATATCTAGGGGTTATAGCATTACTACTAGTACTTTTGATATTATTAGTATGTACAATATTGAAAACTAAGGGAGAAAAGTTGTTTAATAAACTAAGGAGTTAAATAGGAGATGAGATTTTGATTTTAAAAATAGACTTTGACTCAGATATACCTATATATGTCCAGATAAAGAATCAGGTAGTTGAAGGTATAGCAAGAGGGGAACTAGAAGAAGGCGAAGAACTTCCATCCGTTAGAGGGTTAGCTGATGATATTGGAGTGAATATGCATACAGTTAATAAAGCATATTCACTTTTAAAGGATGAAGGTTATATTAAAATAGATAGAAGAAAAGGAGCTTTTGTATCTCTTAGCTTAAAAAGCTCTAATGAGGAGTTTAGAGAAAGTTTAAATTATGAACTAGAGTATTATATGGCTGAATGCTTTAATAGAGGCATAAGTAAAGAAGATATAAAGAGCTATATTGACGCTATTTTTAGTGGATTTAAGAAGGAGGATAGCTAATATGGATAAATGGTTATTCTTAGTATTTATGAATTTTATGTTATTATTTATATTTTTAACTAGTTTTTTTGTGAACAAAACATCTAATAGTGGCATTTTCTTTGGAGTGAGATTTCCTAAGGAATATCAAGAAGAAAAGGAGCTAAAAGATATAGAAAAATCTTATAGAATAATTATTTCAATCATATTTTTTATTATGCTTTTAGGAGTAAATATTTTATTCTTTAATCTTGATAACTATAGTGAAAATACTTTAGGATTTATAATGGCAATACTTATTATAGGTAGTTTAATAATAAGCTTTATAGTATATATTCCATATTATAAAAAGGTTAAAACCTTAAAAAAGCATAGAGACTGGACTTATACTAAAAGAAATGTAGTAGTGGTAGAGACTACTCTAAGAAAGCCTAAAAAGGATGAAAAGATAAAACCTATAGACTCAAAATGGTTTTTATTATTATTTATCTTTCCTTTAGTAAGTATTTTAGTAACTATGTATAGATATGATGCATTACCTAAGGTGATGGAGATTCCTTATACTAGCTTTGGGGTGTTTAAAAAGGAGACTTTAAGAGGTCATTTTATAATATATCAATTTCCAATTGTTCAAATTTTTTTAACAGCATTATTATATGGAATAAACAAAGTGATTATTAATTCTAAGGTGGATTTAAATAGTGGAAGTATTGAGAAGGCCATTATTCGAAAGAGGAAGTTTAAAAAAATAGGGTCAATATTAATGATGGTAATGATACTACAAATGCTTATTATGTTTTCGTTAATTCAAGCATCTATATTATTTAACTTTGATCCTATGATAATTAACTATGTATTTATGGTAATTTTCATGATAACTATGATTATATTTATCATTATTTTTATCAAAATTGGTCAAGGTGGAAGAAATATCGAAACAAAAGGTGAAAAAGATGAGTTATATAAAGATGATGATGATAAATGGATACTAGGAAGCATTTATTATAATAAAAATGATCCAGCTTGGATGGTAGAGAAAAGATTGGGTGTAGGTTGGACAGTAAACTTTGCTCATCCAAAGTCTTGGATAGCTGTGGGAGGACTTATAGTATTTATAATAAGTAATATAATTATGTCTATATTGCTTATTTGATTGTATTGTGTATAAAAATTAAATCAGAATTAAAGGAGTTACTAAAATGTTAGAACTAAGTTTAATTTCAGTATAATGAAATTAAAACCTTAGTTGACTTAGTAACTCCTTAATTTTTATACTTCTTAAGTATCATAACGTAAATATAGATTATCTATATCTTCTTTTTTCATAAGCCCTTCAACTAAATAACCCATTATGATGACTCCAGGTATATCAATTACTAATCTAGATAGGGTAAAGGCATAACCTATAGCGGAAATTTCGAAGAGTAATGTAGAAATTTTAGTAACACACCAAGCATTCATAAAAATAATAATATTACTAAATTTAACTCCTTTTTTTAAAAGCACTGCAGTAAAAGGAAATGCAGCATACATGGGGCCAGCAGCTATAGAGCCAATAAGAATAGCAATTAAAACACCAGTAAATCCGGAGTTCTTCCCCATATATTTCATTAATACTTCTTTTGGAACCCACACATCAATAAGGCCAAGAAGAATCATAATAGGTGGAAGTACAGATAACATCTGAATAAAGCTAGATTGAGCATTAATAAAGCTTTTAGTTCCTAAGTCCCAATTAAAGACGAATACTAAGATAAGTATTAATAAACTTAAAAGGAAAAAGGAATACCTTTTTAGAAAGTTAAGTAGTCTAATCAAAATAAAGTCACCACCTTTCCAATAAAGAAAGCTACTACAAAGGAAAAGACAAAGGCTATAAAATTTCTAAGAAAGGCAGCTTTTTTACCTATATATTTTGACTCTAAGCTATATGTCATGATACCAACCATGGTTAGAGTAGAAATTAAAGCTCCCACTTGTGGATAACCCGCTCCACTTTCAAGTAGTGTATTACCTAATGAAAAGGCTACAAAAGTTGGCATCATAGTTATGGAACCAGTAATAGAAGAAATAATAACTCCTAAAAACCCAGAATTAGAACCCATTAATTTTGATATGGTAGCTGCATCTACTATAGCAAGGAGAATTCCTACAGTGATAATGATACCTAAAAATTGAGGCATTATGTTTTCAAAGGATTTAAGGGAAATTTTTAGAGCCTTAATAGTTTTCTTCTTATCTTTGATTAAAGAAATAAGAAGTAGCACTAAAGCTAAAGTGTATAGAATAACACCTGTCATAACATCACTTCCAATAACTCTATAAAATCATATTATGCTCATAAATTTGTGAGGTTACATAATTATAGTATAATAAGTATTATCAAGGGTATGAAAAGAGAGGAGTGATGAATAATATAGATTATACTAATAAAGGAAGAAAAGATTATGAAAATATTTACAATAGGACATTCTAATTATACTGTAGAGAAGTTAATTCATATGCTAAGACATTATAACATTGACTGTGTAGTAGATATTAGAGGAACTCCTTATTCAAAGTATAATATTCAATTTGACAAGGAAACAATAAGGGAAACTTTGAAGAAGGAAGGCTTTATTTATATCTATATGGCTAAAGAGTTAGCTGCTAAGAGAGAAAATAGGATATCCTATTATGATGAAGGGTATTCAGATTTCGAGAAGGTAGTATATGAAGAGGATTTTATAAAAGGTATTCAAAGGCTAAAGGATGGCTGTGAAAAAGGATATAGAATAGCATTATTAGGTGCGATGCAAGATCCTATAAGATGTCATAGAAGCATCTTAGTGGGAAGAGCTTTAAGAGATCATGGATTCACTGTAGGACATATATTAGACGATTATTCTCTAGCTTCTCAGGAAGATATGGAAAGAAATCTATTAGATAAATATTTTAGTGATAGAGATCAAGTTACTATAGATACTATCCTTGGAACTGCACCTACAGAGAAAGAATTAATAGAAGAAGGATATCGATTAGCCAATAAAGAAATCGGATATCGGATTGAGCATTTAAAATAAAAGGATATCTATAAAATAATTCAAGTCCAGGCGTAAGTAATCTTTATTTTAATTACTTATACTTGGACTTATTATTATTGATGAATAATTTGAATGTATTCATTTGACTATGCTTTGAGAATTTCACTTTCATCACAAGTAGTGTCATTTTTATCTACTATAAGATTATAGGCCAACCCTATAAGAACTAAAATACCTCCAATAATTTTTCCTGTAGATGCTTTACCTAAGGTGATATAGTCAATTACTATACCCATAAATAATTGCCCAATAAATATAAAGAGAGTTAGATAAAAAGAAGATATTCTCGGAGTCATGTAATTTGAAATAACTATGGTTATAACTCCTAGGAGTCCTCCTAAATATGCTAAGAAGGGTATTGTGCTAAAGCTACTAAAGGTTGAAGGAAAGGTTTCTTTGCTGAATAAAAGAAATACTACTGAGAAAAACAGTCCAACTACATAGTTAAAAAAGGTTCCTTGAAATATACCGATTTTCTCTGCTAATTTAGAATTTATAGTTCTACCTATAACAATAGTTACACCAGCTAAAATAGAAATTATAATATATATCATTATTTATCTTTAATAAGGTTATAGAATAAATAATCTTATTAAAGTTCACCTCCTATCATTATTTAAAAATAGTCATAATTACGATACCTATAATCATAATTGATAAACCTATGAACTTCTTACCGTTAAATTTAATCTTTTTCATTCCAAGTAATCCATAGTTATCAATGATAATAGAAGAAATTGCTTGACCAAGTAATCCTAGAGAAATGCTTAAAGAAGCACCAAGAGCCATAAAACTTATATTACTAAAAAGCACTGTAAATACTCCAACGGCTCCAGCACTGTACCATAAAATAGGAATACCTTTTTGAATTTTTAATTTTGACTTAGTAGCAAATAATACAGTAATAATAGTAATTAAACCTACTATGTGAATGAGTACACTGGAAGAATAATTACCAATAGTCCCTGATAAGGTTCCATTAAACACAAGCATTACTGAAATTAATGCACCTATAAATATAGAAATAAAAATATTCATGACAATCCCCCTTTTAGTTACATATTGAATTTATCATAAAGCAGTTGAGAAGTATTATGACATATGTCATAGTTGTATTAAGAAAGTATTTAAGATGAGAAATAATTTTAATAAGTAATTTATATGATTTAGGAGATAAATATGAAGAAAATAAATAACTCAGAACTTATGAACACATATATAAATAAATACAATATTAATGATATCTTTACCAGTGATATGAGAGAATATATGGAATTATTTCACTTTAAGAGAAATGAATTTTTATGTAAAGAAGATGAGCCTATAGATTATTTATTCTTTTTTGTAGAAGGGAAGGCTAAAGTATATATTAGTTTAAAAAATGGTAAATCGCTTTTAATATGTTTTTATTATCCACTTATGGTACTAGGGGATTTAGAGCTAGTTAATTTTACAATGGCAACTACAAATATGGAAGTTATAGAAGAGGCCTATTGTATTGGCTTATCTTTTAAAAAGGTAAGAGAAAAACTACTTAATGATGCTAAATTTCTAAGATTTATTTGTAGTTCATTAGGCAATAAAATGGACACAGTTTCTAGGAATGGATCAATTAATTTACTATATCCACTGGAAAACAGATTAGCTAGCTATATAATGGCAACAAGGGAAGAAGGAAATAGAGTTGTATTTAATGAAACATTAACAGAAATTGCTGAGTTGCTAGGAACTAGCTATAGACATCTATTAAGGACTATAAATAATTTAATAAATAGGGAAGTATTAAAAAAAGACAATTACGGATATGAAATTATTAATGAAGAAATACTTAGAAGTTTAGCCGTGGATTTATATAAATAGATAATAAAGATGGACATATAAGCATTTTAAATTATATAAAATCCTAAAAATGAAAAATATTTATAGAAATTTGTCATTTAATTATTTACAAATATGTATATTTGATGTATGCTTAATATATGTATTGATATTATAAATATATAAATCGAATTTGAAAGGAGTTGTTGTATTATGATGAACAGAGAAAGATTAATATTAGATGAAGTATATACAGCCGCTCCAAATTTAAGATTTAAATGTTAGTTTCAGTGGATTAATATTAACAATTATATTCAGTTTAAAACCTTAGAAGTATAATAATATTATAATCCTAATTTTATAACTATATTTAATTTGAACTTATGCCTTGGAGTAGCCTAATCCAAGGTTTTTTTGTATGCAAAAATAAAGTTTTTTAACCAATAAGGTTATTATAAAAAAGCTAAAGGGCATAAGTTCAACGTCTTATTAAATGAAAATAAATTAAAGTATAAAGTTAGAAAGAGAGATTATATAGTTGAGAGAAAATAATATAAATGAATATTCAATAGGAAGAGTGTATGCTCAGCATAGAAATTTATACAAGATAATAACTGAAAAGGGAGAAATATCAGCTACCCTATCGGGGAAGTTACAATATGAATTAATTAATAAAAAGGACTATCCAGTTGTAGGGGATTGGGTTAATTATGAAGAGCTTGGTTATGGAGAAGGAATAATACATCAGATTCAAGAAAGAAAAACGCTTATTTGTAGAAAGGTAGCAGGAGTAAAAAGTGAAGAACAGGCTTTAGCTGCAAATATAGATAAGATTTTTATAACAATGTCTTTAAATAATAATTTTAACCTAAGAAGATTAGAAAGATATATTAATATAGCATGGGATAGTGGTGCTACACCTGTTATCTTATTAACTAAATTAGATTTATGTGAGGATTTAGAAGATAAATTATTATCCTTAGATCAGGTGGCATTAGGTATAGATAAGATAAGTGTAAGTTCTTTAACTGGTGAAGGTGTAGAGGTAGTAAGGAATATTATAAAAAGCGATGATACTGTAGTTTTTATTGGATCTTCAGGGGTTGGAAAATCTACTATAATAAATAAATTATTAGAAAAAGAAGTACAAATTACTAAGGAAGTTGATGAATATGACAAAGGAAGGCATACTACAACCCATAGAGAGTTGTTTGTGTTGCCAACAGGGGGAGCTATAATAGACACTCCAGGAATGAGAGAACTTCAGCTAAGTCAGGGAGACGTAGAAGCCACCTTTAAGGATATAGAAGATCTTGCATTGAAGTGTCACTTTTCAGATTGTAAGCATAAAAGTGAACCTAAATGTGCTGTTCAACAAGCCATTGAAAGAGGAGAATTATCTAAGGAGAGATTTATAAGTTATGAAAAAATAAAAAAAGAAATAGCTAATGAAGAAAAACGTAGAAAGGCTAAAGAGAGAATAAATGAAAGAAAAGCTAGAATAAGAAGATAGATGAAAATATGTATTTTGGAAGTTGATGAAATTTTCTAAGAGCATAAATAATTTTATTAATATATTCATAATAAAGAAATTTGCATTAATATATTTATTATTCTAAAATAACCATACATACCATGCACATTTGTAGAAATATGTATGGTTATTTTATATGTGAAATATGGTATAATTATTTTATTAAATTGGATTAATACGGAGAATATTTATATGAAAATAACTACAGATAAGAAATTTTACAGATTACTTTTTAGTATATCAGTACCCATAGCTATACAGAACTTAATTACTTTTGCAGTAAGTATGATAGATACCTTAATGGTAGGATCTTTAGGCGAAGTCCAATTATCATCAGTAGCTTTAGCAAATAATTTATTTTTTATTTTGATGATTCTACTTTTTGGACTAGCTAGTGGATCAAATATTATGATATCTCAATATTGGGGGAAGAAAGATGTAAATTCTATTCATAAGATACTTGCAATTATGTATAGAGTTTGTACTGTTATAATAATTATATTTATAGCCATAGCAGCACTATTACCAACACAGTTCATGAGTATATTTTCTAATGATATAGCTGTTATACAAGGTGGGGCTAGCTATCTTAGAATAGTCTGCATAGGATACATATTCTATGGTTTAACAAACTGTACAATAATGATGCTTCGTTCTGTAAAAACGGTAAAAATTTCAATGTTAGTATATAGTGTGTCATTGTTGGTAAATGCTTTTTTTAACTGGATATTTATTTTTGGAAAATTTGGATTCCCAGCATTAGGCATAAGAGGAGCAGCTATTGCTACCGTTATGGCAAGAATCACAGAATTTATAATAGTTATAATATTTATGATTTATTTTGAGAAGAAGATAAAATTACGACCTAAGCATCTATTAAAGGTGGATAAGGTTATATTAAAGGATTATGTATCTACATGTACACCAGTATTATTTAATGAATTGCTTTGGTCTACAGGCTCCTCTATGATTTCAGTTATTGTAGCAAAAATGGGAACAAGTACAGTAGCAGCTAATAGTATAAATGGAGTTGCACAACAATTTGTAACAGTGTTTATATTTGGATTATCTAATGCTGCAGCTGTTATTATTGGTAATACCATAGGTGAAGGTAAAAAGAATAAAGCCATGGAATATGCCTTTACAATAGGTGTATTTAGTGTAATTACAGGGCTTATTGCCAGCGGAATAATATATGTTATTAAGCCCGTAATAGTAAACTTCTACAATGTTCCACAAAGCACAAAATTAATTGCTATGGAAATCATGAGTGTAACCTCTATTATTGTTATATTCCAAGCTTTAGGAAGTAATATGATGATGGGAGTTCTAAGAGGTGGAGGAGACGCAAGATTTGTATTATTAAATGATATTATATTTATGTGGTGTGTAGCTATTCCAGGAGGATTCATAGCAGTAGATATATTAGGGTTACCAATAGTAGCTGTATTTTTTATAATTAGGTGTGATGAGATAATAAAATCTTTGGTTAGTATAGTAAGAGTAAGTAGTGGGAAATGGGTAAGAGATGTTACTAGAGATTTTGCCATAGAAGAAGAGGAATAATTAATACCTTATAACATAATAAAAATAGGGGGTTATGAAATCTATGTATAAAGATTCAAAAGAAGATGTACTAAATAGACTTAGGGAAGATTCAGATTACATAGACCAATTTATAGATTATATTAACGAACAGCTAGTAATTAACCTAGACAACGCTAAAAGTATATTAGATGAAGGTTTAAAAATATGTACTGAAAATGAAAATATCAAAGGAATAGCTTGGTGTAGTGGAACTATAGGGTGGTATTTTAATTATTCAGGTACATATGAAAAGGGAGTACAGTGGCTATTAAAAGCTAATACATTATTTCAAAGCATAAGTGATGAAAAAGGGAAATTATATGTATCAAATGGTCTTATGAGTGCCTACTTTCAATTAGGATTATGTGAATTGAGTACAAAATGGGGAAAGATTGCTTTGAAAATAGCAAAAGAAATAAAAAATGATAAGTTTTTTTTAATAATATTAAATAATATTTGTGTTAATTATCTAAATCTGGAAAAATATAATGAAGCTAAAAAAATTATAGATTCATTGCAAGACATACCTTATGGTTATAATGATAATTTGAAAATAAATATGTATAAAGTTATTGCTGAAATTGAATGTGAACTTGGCAATTTAGAAAATGCCATAAATTTTATTAATGAATCTATTGAAATTGGAGAAAAGCTGAATTATGAAATTATAAGAAGTGAAGCTTTAAGGATAAGGGGAAAAATTAATTTTAAGGCTGGCAATCAAAAGGAAGCAGAAGAAGATTATTCAGCTGCATTAGAGCATGCCACAAAGAGGGATTATTATGAAGTTCAAGCTAGCATATTAGAGTCTTGGGCTCAGAGTGATTTAATTAATAATAAATATGATGAAGCTATTAATAAGCTAGTAAAGGCATTAGAAATATGTGAAAAAAATAAATACGTACTAATTAGTAGAAATATATATAAACGACTGTATTTATCTAACAAGGAGATTAATAAATATAAGGAAGCATTAGTGTATTATGAGAAGTATGTTGAAATAAATAATGAATTGAACTGTATAACTAGTGAATTAAGTCTTGCTGATTTAGAAAATGAAAAGAATAAGCAAGAAGCAGCTATATTCAAGTCATTATATGATGACATTAAAGTAATATCAACTATAGGGCAAAAAATAACTTCAGATCTTAATTTTGATAATATATTAGAAAATATACATAAAGAAATATCAATGATTATTGATGCAGAAGTGGTTGGTGTTTCTACCCTTAAGGAATCAGAAGGGATTTTAGATTATGCACTATTTATAGATAGAGGAAATAAGCTGAATTTAAAGAATGTTCATATAGAAGATGAAACAAGCATAGGAGCTTACTGTGTTAGAAATAGAAGCACTATTTTAATTAATGATCTGTATAAAGAATATAAAAAGTATGTACCAACCCTTAAGGTAAAAGTAAGTGATAATAATACTCAATCAGCAATGTATTGTCCTTTAATTCTAGAGGATAAGGTTAGAGGATTTTTAAATGTACAAAGTTATAAGAAAAATGCATATACAGAAAATGATTTAAACAAATTAAAGATATTAGCATCCTATGTTGCTATAGCTTTAGAGAATTCCTGTCTTTATAATAGAACTAAATATTTTTCTTCTCATGATTTTTTAACGGGATTACTGTCTAGGATGGAAATATTTGAAAAGGGAGAAAAAATATTTAAGGATTGTCAAAGAGAACGAAAGAAATTAGCTGTCATAATGATAGATATTGATGATTTTAAATTAATCAATGATAAGTATGGACATAGTTATGGAGACGGTGTATTAAAAATGGTTGGAGGCATAATTAAAAATAATGTTAAAAATCATGGAGTTGCAGGGAGATATGGTGGGGAAGAATTTTTAGTGATTTTACAAGGTATAAGTGAAAGAAAGATTTATTCAATCTGTGACAATATAAGAACATCAATTGAAAGAGCTAATATATATTATAGAGAAAAATCTAAATTAAAAGTAACATCTAGCCTAGGTGTATTTATGTATTCAGGTAAAGAGAAGAGCATTGATCAATGTATTAATTTTGCAGATGAAGCATTATATATAGCTAAAGCTGAAGGGAAAAATAAACTTGTAAAATATGAAAATTATTCTTAGTTATATAAAGTTAGTTAATTAGAAAATGTACATAAAAATAAAAAAGTTATTCTATAATGATAAAAGGAATTATTATAGAATAACTTTTTATATTAAATTAATTCTGTACTAATGTAAAAAATTATTTTCTATAAATTTAAAGGTATCGGAAAGATCTAGATTGTCCACAGCATCTTTAAGTAATGGAACTTTTGAATAGTCATCAAGAGGAATTTTATATTTTAGTATAGGATTTATTCTAAAGTAGTTTGGACCGATAAGCTCTTTGCAATATAAGTCTTCTAGAGGTGTATCATTTAGTAGAATTGAAACCAAAGGTGTTTTAACATTACATTTTGGTCTGAGCATCCACTGGAGAGTACCCCAAGAAGATGTATCTGATTTTATTTGGTTAAGTGTTGAGCCGGTACCAATAGATAATATACGAAAATCAGATAGTGAATGTTTAGGCTTAAGGAGCTTCATTACGGAAATCATAGAGGCGGCTGTAGGATTATTTACAATTACACCTCCATCTATAAAGTTCTTGTATGAAGGGAAATAAGTAGGAGCGGCAGAGCTAGCTAAAGCCACATCTACAACCTTAGATGTGTATGTTGAACCACGAGAAAGGTTATTAAAAAATACAGATTGCCAGTTATCGGATGAAAAACCTTTTACATTAAAGGATGGGATGAATACATATTTTTCAAGATCCCCAAGGGTAAGGTCTTCTGTAAATACAGATAATATGACTTCTCTTAAGTTTTTATTATTAAATTTAGGTCTGAAAAGGTTAAGATGAGAAGGATAAAATATACTTTTTACAGTCTCATAGTTGTACAAGTTATCAACATAATTTCCATCCTTTCCAGAAGCTAGAGCTAAGGCTATTAAAGCACCTGTAGAAGTACCAGCAAATAAGTTTGTATACTTCAAGATATCAGGATATTTATTATAAATGCGTTTTAATATACGTGTGGATAGGGCACCACGAATTCCTCCACCATCAAATACAATAATTCTGAATGTAGACATTAGACACCTCCGTTGTAGCTTATATGATTATTGTATTAATGATTATGTAGGTATGTGAATATATTATTATCTGTTTTAAAATATCTTTGACTTATAAAGAAGCTAAGAACTCTGTTTATCCGATGACTACCAGCTCTAATACTCCCACCTTTTTCAAAGTGGAAGTAAAAGACCTGCTATGTCCCTGGATAACGATTTCTAAGCATCATAGAAGCTAAGAACTCTGTTTATGAAGGTTTTTGAGATTACCTGGGGAATATTTAAATATGATAGATAATAATTAGATTAAATGAAAACAGTGAAGGAGGGTGAAGATTAGCTATGTTAAGTATATATAGTACATAGCTAGAAGAAATATGGAAGAAAGAAAAGTAAAAAATGTATTATTACCTAAAATTACAGCAATAAATGAAGAGGTATATTCTTTAGAGAAGAATATAGATGATGAAGATTATTTTAATAATGTAATGATGCTTAATTGTGACATAAGTAATGAGTGTGCATCACATGTTGAATTTTCGGAAGTTATATTTAAAAATGTAGATTTTAGAAATGTAAAATTTCCTCATATTGAATTTATAGATGTAAAGTTTGAAAACTGTGATTTATCAAATTCTAATTTAAATAATGGAATTCTGCATAGGGTAGAAATGAAAAACTGTAAGCTTATAGGTATAGATTTGACAGATACAAATATTCAAAATGTCACATTAAATCAGTGTAGCGGTGACTATAGTAACATATCTTTCTCTACTCTTAAAAATGTAAATTTTATAGATTCGTCATTTAATAATGTAATATTTGAAAATAGTAAATTTAATAAAGTAAACTTTGAAAATGTAAGTATGAGGCAAATTGATATATCTAAGGCTATGGTGAAAGGAATTGATTTTAGAAATAGTGATATAGAAGGACTTATTGGAGATGTAAGAGATTTATATGGAATAGTAGTTACTCCAATGCAAGCACTATCGCTTTCGAGAATTTTAGGGATTGTAATTAAGGAATAGATGTATTAAAGAGACTGCCAGAGTAATGAATTTTAATTAGGATATTTAAAGTTAGGAGAAAACATATGATAACAATAATATCATCAGCTAAATCTTTAGATTTTGAAAAAGAAATATTTATAGATGAAAGTACCGAACCTGTATTTATGAATGAAGTAAGAGAATTAGTAGATATAATTAAAAATTACAATTTACAAGAAATAGCTAAGATAATGAAAATTAGTAATAAGTTATCAAAGGTAAATTATAATAGATTTCAATGCTTTTATGACCAACAAGTAAATACTAGACAGGCTATTTTTGGATTTAGTGGGGAAGTATATAGAGCTATAAATCCTTTTGAATATGACAGATCAAACATAGAGTTTGCACAAAAGCACATTAGGATTTTATCAGGTTTATTTGGGGTTTTAAGACCTTTAGATAATATAAAAGAATATCGGCTAGAAATGGCTACAAAGTTAAGAGGTATACCTGAAGAGAATTTATATAAATTTTGGACAAAAAAGATTACTCAAAATATAGTTCATGATTTAAATCTTAAAGAAGATAAGACAATTTTGAATTTGGCCTCTCTAGAGTACTCTAAATCCATAGATAAAAGTAAGCTAGATACTATTAATGTCTATGATGTTGAATTTAAAGAAAACATAGAGGGAAAATATAAGATTATAGGAACATATACTAAGAGGGCTAGGGGGCTTATGGTAACTTATATTGTTAAAAATAATATAGATAATATAGAAGATTTAAAGAATTTTAAAGAAGAAGGTTATTGCTATAATAAAGAATTAAGTAGCAATACTAAATTAGTTTTTACTAGAGAAAAAATGATTTAGGTCTATGACTTTAGTATTAAATAATGTGACATTATAAAAGAAATTAAAGGTGCATTAATTATAAAAAGTAGGGGATTACTAAAATATATAAAATAAAAACTTGTATTTTAAATACAAGTTTTTTTATTTTAAAACATTATAAGATGATAATAGGAGCAAATTATGATAATAGTTAATATATTAATTGTAATGACAGTACTTTTTATAATATTTATCAAAACTATAAATTGTTTATTTTATTATGCTACTCTTGGTAAAAAGCGTGATAAGATAGAAACCTTTAATAGTCTTTACACCATGGGATTATATTCTCTTGATGAGTATGAAAAGTTAAAATTGGAAGAGCTAATTGTACAAAGTAAAGATGGATATAAGTTAAAAGGATATTATCTAAACTGTAATTTACCTTCAAAAAAAATAATAATATTATTGCATGGATACTTGGTTGGCCACTACAGGTCTTGCCAATATATAAAGTTTTTTATAAAAGAAGGATTTAATATTCTTTTAGTAGATCAAAGAGGTCATGGTAATAGTGAAGGAACTTATGCTACCTATGGAAGATATGAGTGTGAAGATTTAGATTTATGGGTAAGCTGTATAAGACAAAAAGTTGGGGAGAAATGCTTTATAGGTGTACATGGACATTCTATGGGAGCTGCTACTGGTCTTATGTATTCAGTTTTAGGAAAGAATAAAATAGATTTTATAATATCGGAATCAGCTTATGCAAATGCAATAGAGGTTATAAAAAGAAAGTTAAATAAATACAAGATTCCATTTTTCCCTTTCTATAATCTCGCTAATCATAAAATAAAAAAAGTATGTGGCTTTTCTTTAGGAGAAATAAGTCCAATGGATATGGTAAAGGAAAGCAAAGTACCAATTATGTTCATTCATGGAGATGAAGATGAATTAATACCATGTTATATGTCTATGGAAATGTATGAAATTAAAAAGGGAATAAAAAGCTTATGTATAATTCCAAGAGCTAAGCATAATACTTGTTATGCCACTAACCAAGAGAAATATGAAAATGAAGTAAAAAACTTTCTTAAAATGATATAATAATAAAAAGTCGCTAATAAATATTTTAAAATCAAGATAATATTTTAATGGGGGATGAAGGGGAATGAGAGTAGGATTAGTATTATCTGGTGGAGGCGGAAAAGGAGCTTATGAGATAGGAGTATGGAAAGCTATAAAAGAGTTAAATATAGATAAATACATAAAAGTAGTTTCAGGTACTTCTATAGGTGCTATAAATGCAGCTTTATTTGCTCAAGATGATTTTGAAGAAGCTAAGAAAATGTGGCAAGAGGTTACTATAGAGAAGTTGTTACCAGTAAATAGTAAAGTCTTAATAAGGAAAGGCGTAACCCTCGCTATTGGTAGTAGAAACATGAATTTAGTAAAAAAATATATGACAAAGAAATTAGAGCAGGGTGATATTCCTAGGGATGGAGCTAAGGATATTATAGAGAAATATATAAATATTGATAAATTAAAAAAGTCAAATAAAATATGTTATGTATCATGTACTGAAATGCCGGAGTTCTCTGCTAAATATTTTAAAATAAATGACTATGAAGAAGAAAAGGCTAGAAGTATATTATTAGCAACGGCTTGTCTTCCTATGATATATGAAAGTGAAGAAATTGGTGGAAAGACATATTTAGATGGGGGACTAGTAGATAATACTCCTATAAAACCAGTATATGAAGAAGGGTGTGATATAATAATAGCTGTACTATTATCTAAAGAAGCTAAAATAAAAAGAGAAGATTTTCCAGATGCAAAAATCATAGAACTAATTCCTTCAGATATAGAAACAAAAATATTAGATGGATTATTAAATCTAGATGAAGAGTCTAAAAACAAGAGAATTCAAAGAGGTTACTATGATACAAAAAATCTTTTAGAACCTATTTTTGAAATGGCAAGATATCAATTAATCGAAGAATTAGAAAGACAGGCTATGGACAGTGAATTACAAGAATTTGAAGAAAAAAATAAGGAAAGTTGGATAGCTAGAAATACAAGAAGAATAAAGAGAAAACTTGGAATAAAAAAACTTTAATAAATATTATGTAAAGTAAAAATATATAGATAAAAAGATAGATTCCTATAGGAGTCTATTTATTTTTAGTGGAAATAATATATAAATAAGTGTTATTATATATTAGTAAAATTTAATTAATGTATATAGATAATTTAGAAAAGGGTGAATTGCAGTGAATGAATTAGAGCAATGTAGAAAAGAAATCGATGAGATTGATAAAGAACTTATAAATCTATTTGAGAGAAGAATGGATGTTGCTATAAGAGTAGCTAATTGTAAAAAAGAAAATGATTTACCGATATATGATGAGGAGAGAGAATCAAAGGTTATTAAAAAAAATGTAGACAATTTAAAAAATAAGAACTATGATTTATTAGCAAGAAGATTTTTCTTAAGCATAATGGAGTTAAGTAGAAGTTTGCAAGAGAGCATTATAAAAAAGCATAAGTAAAGTTATTTAAATTAATCATATATAAAGGAGTAATGTTATGGAGTTTTACGGCATACTAGGTGAGAAATTAGGACATAGCTTATCACCAAGAATACATAAGATAATATTTCAGGCTATGGAAGTAGAAGGTGCATATAAACTATTTGAAATACCTAAAGGAAATTTAGAAAAATTCATAGATGCACTTAAACTTTTAAAAATTAAAGGAGCCAGTGTAACTATTCCTTACAAGGAAGAAATTATTAAGTATTTAGATGAGATATCACCAGAAGCACAAAGGATAGGTGCTGTTAATACAATATCACTAGAGGATAATAAACTATATGGTTATAACACAGATTACTATGGCTTTGGATATATGTTAAAGGTATATAATGTTAAGATACAAGACTCAATAGCTGTAATTTTGGGAAATGGTGGAGCTACAAAGGCTGCTGTGTGTTATTTATTAGACAATGGAGCTAAAAATGTTTATATAGTAAGTAGGACACCAGAAAAAAATAAGGGAATAAATCATGAAAAAGTTCAACTAATAAGTTATGAGCAGTTAAAAGAAATTCAAGGAGATATGATAATTAATACAACTCCAGTAGGTATGTTTCCTAATGAAGATGCCACTCCTGTTAATGATACTATCATAAACAATTTTCAAACAGTTGTAGATATAGTATATAATCCATCAGAAACAAAATTTTTATTAAAGGGAAAAGAGTTAGGAAAAAAAGTTGTAGGGGGATTATCTATGCTCATAGGACAAGGCGTAAAAGCACAGGAAATATGGCAAAAGAATTCTATTGATGACCAAGTAATTAAAGATATATATGAAATTTTAAATAGAGAGTTTAGTTAATTATAAGAGGTGATTGCTATGAAAATTATGGTTATAAATGGACCTAACCTGAATTTTTTGGGCATAAGGGAAAAACATATATATGGCTCAAAAAGCTTTGAGAAGATTGAAAATTACATAAAGGAATGCTCTAAATCCTTAGGACATGACATAGAGATGTTACAAAGCAATATAGAGGGAGAAATTATTAACTTCATCCAAAGGGCATACTATGAAAAATATGATGGAATAATAATTAATCCAGGTGCCTTTACCCATTATAGTTATGCAATCTATGATGCTATAAAAAGTGTAAACATAGATACTGTGGAAGTTCATTTATCACAGATTTATGATAGAGAAGATTTTAGACAAAAATCAGTTACTGCTCCAGCATGTATAGGTCAGATATGTGGTTTTGGAGAATATGGATATATAATGGCTATGAATGCTCTAGAAAATAAAATGAAGATTTCTAGCTAAAGTAGGTTATAATACTAATTAAACATTTGTAACCTAGGAGGAAGGGAAACTTATGGATGAGCTTAATAATAGGATAATAGACATCTATACAAGTCTTGCTGAAAGTGGAGTTAGATTTTATTATGAGGATGAAATTAACCCTTTTAGCGAAATAAAAGAATTGAATTCTTGTAATGAAAAATACCTATGGTTCACGACTGATGGAGAAAATGAAGTTAAAGTATCCATAGAAGATTTCAGAGTATATCATTCAAAGGAAAACATTAATCTTTATGATTGGGTTGAAATAAGAGAATTTGATAGGCTTTTGGAAGAATTAAGTGAGAACTAGTAGAATCAAATGAAAAATAAACAACTAAGGTGTTAATTACTTAGTTGTTTATTATTTTTTTAAAATTTATAAATTGTGGATAAAATAAAGTAAATTTTCAGAAAAAAGGTTGATAATCTAAGATTTATCCACTTAGTGTTAATTATATTGTGGATAGAGTTGTGGAAAATGTTAATAATTACATTATTTTACAATGAAAAATATATAGCATTTATTGTGATTATAAGGTATTTTTTTAAAATAGTTAAAGTAAATTGTCTTTCTAGTATTTGGTAGAAGGTTAGTACAATTAATACTAGGAAGTTTTTATTATGGAATATACTTAGTATTACTAAACATGAAGAATATTAATATAAACATATTTTCATAAACATAAGGTATATTCAAAGGTTCATTATGAAAAAAAAATCATGAAAATATAAAAAAAATTTAATAAATCTATTGATTTATTAATAAAAAAAATATAGAATAATATTGTTTGTTTAGTAAATGTAAACTTAAGGTTTAGTATAATACATAAGATTGAGGTGGAATCGTGCAAATTGGAGAGAAGATAAAAAGTCTTAGAATCGAAAAACAGTTAACACAAGAAGAACTTGCAAACAGATGTGAATTATCCAAGGGGTTCATATCTCAAATTGAGAATGATCTCACATCTCCATCTATTGCAACACTTATGGATATTCTTCAGATACTAGGCACAAATTTAAATGAATTCTTTAGTGAGAAAATTAATGAAAGAGTTAAGTTTACAAATGATGATATGTTTGAAACTGAGGATGAAGATCTAAAGTATAGATTAAAGTGGCTCGTACCAGATGCTCAAAAAAATCAGATGGAGCCTATAATGCTCACATTAGAACCAAATGGAAAATACAAAGAAGAAACTCCTCATGAGGGAGAGGAATTTGGACTTGTGCTTCATGGTATTGTAAACCTGCATTTAGGAGATAAGGTATATAAAATACGTAAGGGAGAAAGCTTTTATTTTAAGCCAAAGTCTAATCATTATATTTCAAATACAGGAAAAACTGAGGCAACAGTAATATGGGTAAGTACACCACCGTCATTTTAAGTAGACAAATTTAATAAGGTGACACAAAAGTATAATTAGCATTATGTTATAAAAGAGGTGTTTATGTTGGGTGATAATATAATTGAAATTAAAGGTATATCTAAAACCTTTGAAGACAACAAAGTTTTAGACAATATAACTTTAGGGATAAAAAAGAATGAGTTTATAACATTACTTGGTCCAAGTGGCTGTGGTAAAACTACTACATTAAAAATTTTAGCAGGTTTTGAAACTTGCGATGAAGGTGAAGTTATATTTGAAGATAAGAAAATCAATGACTTACCTCCATATGAAAGACAGATTAATACAGTGTTTCAAAAATATGCACTATTTCCTCACATGAATGTATATGAAAACATAGCTTTTGGATTAAAAATAAAAAAACTTTCTAAAAGCGAAATTGATAAAAAAGTAAATGAAGTTTTAAAATTAGTAGATCTTAAGGGCTTTGAAAAAAGAAAAATTGAATCTCTAAGCGGTGGTCAGCAACAAAGAGTAGCTATAGCAAGAGCTATTGTTAATGAGCCAAAGGTATTACTTCTTGATGAGCCTTTAGGTGCTCTTGACTTAAAGCTTAGAAAAGAAATGCAAATAGAGCTTAAAAGAATACAAAAACAATTGGGAATTACTTTTGTATTTGTAACCCACGATCAAGAAGAAGCACTAACTATGTCTGATACTGTGGTAGTAATGAACAAGGGAGTGATTCAACAAATGGGTACTCCGGAAGATATATATAATGAACCTGAGAATAAGTTTGTAGCTAGGTTTATAGGAGAAAGTAATATTACAGACGGAATAATGTTAGAAGACTTTAAGGTTAAATTCTGTGGACGTATATTTGAATGTGTTGATAAAGGCTTTGATAAAGATGAATATATAGATGTGGTAATAAGACCAGAGGATATAAAAATAGTAAATAAAGAAGAAGGAAACTTAAAAGGGATAGTAAAATCTTCTGTATTTAAAGGAGTTCACTATGAATTAGAAGTAGAGGAAGAGAGTATGAACTTTATTCTTCATAATACTAAAAACTTTTCTATAGGTACAGAAATCGGAATGGATATTTATCCAGAAGACATTCACATAATGAAAAAGTCAGGAGAAGCGTAGAATGAAAAAGAAATCATATTTAGCTTATCCTTATGTATTGTGGAGTTCCTTGTTTATAATAGTACCTCTTCTTCTAATAGTATTTTTTAGCTTTACAGAAAAAGTGAGCGGAAGCTACCAATTCTCTATAAATAATTTTAAAAGATTAATGGATCCTTTATATATAAAGGTATTTACTAGATCTATTAGCTTAGCCTTACAATCAACAATTTTATGTTTAGTAATGGGATATCCCATTGCGTATATGATATCAAGAAAACCAGAGAATAAACGTGGAATGCTTATAATGTTATTTATTCTTCCAATGTGGATGAATTTCTTGCTTAGAACCTATGCATGGCTTGCAATTCTAGGAAAGAATGGTTTGCTTAATAACTTACTTAATATCATTGGGTTAAACTCAGTAGATATACTATATACAAATGGTGCAGTGCTTCTTGGAATGGTGTATAACTTTCTTCCATTTATGGTACTACCAATATATACATCGCTATTAAAGATGGATCAAGATTTAGTTAATGCTGCTTATGATTTGGGAGCCGGAAAAATTACAGCTTTTATGAAGATAATTTTTCCTTTAAGTATACCAGGAGTTATCTCAGGAATAACTATGGTATTTATGCCAGCGGTATCTACCTTTGTAATCTCGCAACTTTTAGGTGGTGGAAAGCACATGCTCATAGGAAATTTAATTGAGCAGCAGTTTACTTCTGTTGGAGATTGGAACTTTGGTTCTGCAATATCTATCCTTATGATGATATTAATTTTATTAGCTATGGGATTAACCTCTAAGTTTTCAGATGATGATGAAAAAGGAGGAGGTAGAGTATTATGGTAAAAGCAAAAAAAATATTTTCAAATATATATTTGATTTTAATATTTATATTTTTATATGCTCCTATTTTTGCCCTAGCACTATTTTCTTTTAATGATTCAAAATCCATGGCAAGATGGCAAGGGTTTACTTTTAAGTGGTATCAGCAATTGTTTCATAATGATAGAATAATTTCAGCTTTAATAACCACTGTAGTAGTAGCAATATTGGCATCAGCAATAGCTACAGTCATAGGAACAATAAGTGCTATAGGGATAGATAGAATGAGGGGGCCTAAAAAGGCAATGCTTCTCAATATAAACTATCTACCTGTATTAAATCCTGATATAGTAACAGCAATAGGTCTTATGATACTTTTTATATTTTTTAATATGAAGTTAGGATTTTTAACTATGTTACTTGCACACATAACTTTTAATATACCATATGTAGTTTTATCTGTATTGCCAAAGTTAAAACAACTTCCAGACAATGTAGAAGAAGCTGCTATGGATTTAGGCGCAAAACCTATGTATACCCTTAGAAAGGTAATACTTCCACAGATAAAACCAGGTATAATTTCAGGATTTTTAATTGCTTTTACTATGTCTATAGATGACTTTATTATAAGCTTTTTTAACACTGGAAATGGAGTAACTAACTTATCAATCGAGGTTTATTCTATGGCAAAGAGAGGTATTAAACCAGAGATTAATGCACTGACTACATTAATGTTTATAACAGTATTAATACTATTATTATTATCTAACAGAAAGCAAGCAATGGTAGGGAAGGAGTAATAAGATGAAAAAATTAAAAAAAATTATAGCTCTAGTATGTACAGGGGTAATGGTGACAGCTATGCTTACAGGTTGTGGGACAAAATCCTCTAGTGATGTTTTAAATATTTATAACGTTGGGGATTATATAGATGAATCTCTAATAGAAAAGTTTGAAGAAGAAACTGGTATAAAGGTAGTATATGAAACCTACGATACCAATGAAATCATGTATCAAAAGATAAAGAGTGGTGGATCAAAATATGATTTAATAGTTCCATCAGATTATATGATTGAAAAGATGAAGGATGAGAAATTAATCCAGAAGATAGATTATTCTAATATTCCTAACTATAAAAATATAGATGAAAGCTTTAAAAAGCCTAGCTATGATGAAAATGATGAATATAGTGTACCTTATTTCTGGGGAACTTTTGGTATTCTTTATAACAAAAATATGGTAAGTGATCCTGTAGATAGTTGGGACATTTTATGGAATGAGAAATACTCTGGAGAAATCCTAATGCTTGATTCAGTTAGAGATACTATGGCTATTGCCTTAATGAAGTTAGGATATTCTCAAAATAGCATAAATGAAAAAGAACTAGATAAAGCTAAGGCTGAATTAATAGCTCAAAGACCTTTAGTTCGTGCTTATGTTAATGATGAAGGTAAAGATAGACTTTTAGGAGAAGAAGCTGCTATGGGAATAGTTTATTCTGGAGATGCAATAACTCTTATGGAACAAAATGAAAACCTAGCTTATGGAATCCCTAAAACGGGTACCAATAAGTGGGTAGACGCATTATGCATACCAACAGATGCAGAAAATAAAGATTATGCAGAGAAATTTATAAACTTTATGTTAGAGCCGGGAAATGCTGTCCAAAACATAGATTATATAGGATATTCTACACCAAATAAAGCAGCTCTTGAAATGCTTTCACAAGATGTTAAATCTAATCCAGTAGCTTATCCAGATAAGACTCTTCTTGATAAATGTGAATCATTCATAGACCTTGGTGACAACATTAAGCTTTATGATGAAAGATGGATTGAAATAAAATCTAAATAGTATAAAAATAGTATAAAAATAGTAGCTAACCTATTTATGGTGAGCTACTATTTTTTATATCATGATGAAAATTCATTAAAATTTTTGTTAAATTTAATAGACTTTACACAAATATAATTTGATTAGGGAGGAATTTTTATGTATTGAATTCAATTTTATTGTATAATATATATATGAGAATATCTAAAATTAAAAAAATTAATTATAATAAATAATATAAATTAAGGAGGTAATATGCTTGAGTTAATGATTATATGTGGATTAGTATTACTAATTTGCATAACATCCAGTAAAGTATTATATAAGTTTGGTGTACCAATGTTACTTATATTCATCATTTTAGGAATGTTATTTGGCTCAGATGGTGTAGTAGGAATATATTTTGATAATTATGAGCTTACAAGAGAATTATGTTCCTTTGGGTTGGTATTTATAATGTTCTATGGTGGGTTTGGTACCAATTGGAAAGAAGCTAAACCTGTTGCAAGAGAATCCATTTTAATGTCTACATTTGGGGTAATAATCACATCAGGATTGACAGGATTATTCTGTTATTTTGTCCTTAAAACAAGTCTTTTAGAAGGGTTGCTAATAGGCTCCATAGTTGGGTCTACAGATGCAGCATCAGTATTTTCTATATTACGTTCACAGAAATTAAACTTAAAAGGAGAAATTGCATCTATACTAGAGGTTGAAAGTGGAAGTAATGACCCTATTGCATATATGCTAACATTAATAGTTTTAACATTAATGAATAATGGGGGTATCAGCTCAATAGTACCTACAGTAATTGGACAAATTATTTTTGGTATATTAATTGGGGTGATATTATCTAAGCTAACGGTCTATATAATGAGAAATGCAAATTTTGAAGTAGATGGATTTTATACAATATTCATAACGGCAATTGCCATTTTATCTTATGCATTAAGTGAATGGGTAGGCGGTAATGGATATTTAAGTGTTTATATAGCTGGTATTATCATTGGAAATAGCAAAATTCCACACAAGAGAAGCTTAGTTCATTTCTTTGATGGAGTATCGTGGATAATGCAAATTATGCTATTTTTTGTATTAGGTTTATTAGCATTTCCTTCTGAATTACCAAGTGTTATAGGGAGCTCTATATTAATATCAATATTTATGATAATAATTGCACGTCCAATCGCAACCTTTAGCGTTTTAAGTTGGTTTAAGATACCATTTAAACAACAGTTGTTTGTTTCTTGGGTAGGATTAAGAGGGGCAGCTTCAATTGTTTTTGCAATATATGCAATAACATCAGGGATACCATTAGAAAATGATATATTTCATATAATATTTTTTATAGCTTTATTATCAGTAGCTATTCAAGGCACATTAATCCCTAAAGTAGCTAGAAAGTTAGATTTAGTAGATGATACAAAAACAGTATTAAAAACATTTACCGACTATCAAGAAGATAGGTCTACAACATTAATAGAGTATAATGTTGACTCGAACAGTAGTTGGAAAGAAAAGACTATAATGGAAGCGGATATTCCAGAGGAGATACTTATTGTAATGATAAAAAGAGATAGTGAAATAATAGTTCCAAAAGGCTCTACACTAATTAATCAAGGTGATATATTAGTTTTAAGTGGAAATAATATAGAATATTTATTAGAAAAAAATGTTGGATCGTAGATTTTGTACAAAGTGGCTATAGAACTTATAGCCACTTTAGTTTTGAAATTTATATGAGGATTAATATAGTTATGAATTATTTTATTCTTAAATATTGTATTTTGAGTAAAATATTGCATATAAATAAATTAGCGTTATAATAGACTTATATACATTATTTTTAATTTAAGGAGGGAGTTAATTGGACAATTTAAAAGTTACTCCTTTAAGAGGAGAATATGAGAAGAATGGTGGAAAAATTGTAGAGTTTGCTGGGTATGAATTACCTACTCAATTTAAGGGAATTCTACATGAACATGAAACCGTAAGAGAAAGAGCAGGTTTGTTTGATGTTTCTCATATGGGTGAAGTGCTAGTAAAGGGAAAGGATGCTGAAAAATTTGTTAACTATCTTTTAACAAATGATGTGAAAACACTAAAAAATGGAGATGTCATATACAGTTTCATGTGTTATCCAAATGGTGGTGTTGTAGATGACTTACTAGTGTATAAATTTTCAGAAGATTATTATTATTTAGTTGTAAATGCAAGCAATAAAGAAAAAGACTTTAAATGGATGTTAGATAACAAAGATAATTTTGAGGTAACCATTGAAGATATTTCTGATAGTGTTGCTCAATTGGCACTTCAAGGTCCAAAAGCTCAAGAAGTATTACAAAAATTAACACAACTTAATTTATCAGATATAGGATTTTTCCAGTTTAAAGATGATATAGACATATGTAATAAAAAAGTTTTAATTTCAAGAACAGGATACACTGGTGAAGATGGCTTTGAAATATATGCAAAACCTGAGGATGTAGTAGTCTTATGGAGAGAAATACTTAAAGCTGGAGAAAATGAAGGTGTTGAACCTATTGGACTTGGCGCTAGAGATACACTAAGATTTGAAGCTACCCTTCCATTGTATGGGAATGAAATGGATGAAACTATAACTCCATTAGAAATGGGTTTTGGATTTTTTGTGAAACTTAATAAAGAAAATTTTATTGGTAAAAATGTTTTGATAAAACAAAAGGAAAATGGAGTAACCAGAAAATTAGTAGGATATGAATTGATAGATAGAGGTATAGGAAGACATGGCTATATAGTAATTAAGGATAATGAAGAAATAGGACATGTAACCACTGGATATATGTCTCCTACCTTAAACAAAACAATAGGATTTGCGTTAATTGATGCTAAGTACGCAGCATTAGGTACAGAAATTTTTATAAAAGTTAGAAATAAAGAATTAAAGGCAATGGTTGTCAATAAGAAGTTTTATAGTAAAAAAACTCAAAAATAAGGGGGATTAATCATGTTAGTATTGGAAAATTTATTGTATACAAAGAATCATGAATGGATAAGAGTAGAAGAAGATAAAGCTTATATAGGAGTTACAGATTGTGCACAAAAATTATTAGGTGATATAGTTTTTGTAGATTTACCATCAGAAGGTGATGAGTTTTCTAAGGGAGAAGCTTTTTCAACAATTGAATCTGTTAAAGCTGCTGAAGATATTTTCATGCCTGCAAGTGGTAATGTACTACAAGTTAATGAAGAGTTAACTGATAATCCTATTCTAGTAAATGAAAATGCATATGACGCTTGGATGATTTGTGTAGAATTATCAAATAAAGATGATTTAAAAGATTTATTAAAAGCTGAAGAGTATGAAGAATTATGTAAAGACCTATGTAAAGAAGGTGAATAATATGTTTCCTTATATTCCTATTACAGAAAGAGAAAAAAAACAAATGCTTGATTTTATTTCTGTAAAATCAATAGAGGATTTATTTAAAGATATTCCGGATAATTTAAAATTAAATAGAGAATTAAACATTGATAAAGGTTTATCTGAGTTAGAAGTTGAGAAAATAATGACTAACTTAGCTAATAAAAATAAATCTATAGAAGATTTTATTTGTTTTTTAGGTGCAGGCATGTATGATCATTATGTTCCTTCTATATGTAAACATTTAACTGGAAGAACAGAATTTTATACAGCTTATACTCCATATCAACCTGAAATTAGCCAAGGAACTTTACAAGCAGTTTTTGAGTATCAAACTATGATTTGTAACTTAACAGGTATGGAAGTTTCAAACTCATCTATGTATGATGGGGCTACAGCAGCAGTAGAAGCTTCTGTAATGGCTATAGAAAATACAAAGCGAAATACCATAATAGTTTCTAAAACAGTACATCCGGACACAAGACAAGTTTTAAAAACTTATCTAAAATATAAAGGGTACGATTTATTAGAAGTTGATGAAAGTAATGGAGTTACAGATATTGAGAAGGTAAAATCATTATTAAATAAAGATGTAGCAGGAGTTATTATACAAAGTCCAAACTTCTTTGGAATTATAGAAGAGGTAGAGGAATTAGAGAAGGATATCCATTTAAATAAATCTTTACTTATTATGAGTGTGGATCCATTATCTTTAGGTGTTTTAAAAAGCCCTGGTGAACTAGGGGCAGATATAGCTATAGGGGATGGTCAAAGTCTTGGTGCTAATATTAACTTTGGAGGACCGGGTCTAGGATTTCTAAATACTACTAAAAAGCTTATGAGAAAAATGCCAGGTAGAATTGTTGGAGAAACTGACGACAGTCATGGTAATAAAGGATATGTATTAACACTTCAAGCAAGAGAACAACATATAAGAAGAGAAAAAGCTACCTCTAATATATGTTCTGATCAAACATTGATGGCAATAGGTGCTGCTGTATATATGGCTACAATAGGAAAAGAAGGTATAAAAGAAATAGGAGCTCAATGCATCAAAAAGTCTCACTATGCTTTTAATCAATTAATAGAGAGTGGTAAATATAAGCCACTATTCAATAAACCATTTTTTAAAGAGTTTGCAGTGAAATCTGATACTTGCTTATGTGAAATAAATAACAAATTACTAGATAATAATATTTTAGGTGGATATATTTTAGAAGAAGATTACCCTCAATATAAGAATTCTATGTTACTTTGTGTAACAGAAAAAAGATCGAAGGATGAAATAGACAAATTAGTTAAAGTGATGGAGGAGATATAATGAAAAGTTATAATAAAGTTATCTTTGAACTATCATGTGAGGGTAAAGTAGGTTATACGCTTCCACAAATAGATGTGGAGGATATAAATATAGAGTCTGTTATACCTAAAAATATGTTAAGAGAAGAGGATGCATATCTTCCACAAGTAAGTGAAGTTGATGTAGTTAGACATTACACTGCTCTTTCTAATAAAAACTATTGTGTAGATAAGGGGTTCTATCCTCTAGGTTCTTGTACTATGAAATATAATCCTAAAATTAATGAAGATGTGGCTATGTTTTCTGGTTTTAGTAAAATTCATCCTAAAGAATCAGCAGAAAATGTACAAGGTGCATTAGAACTTATCCACGACCTTTCCTTAAAGTTATGTGAAATTACAGGTATGGATGATTTTACATTGCAACCCGCTGCTGGAGCTCATGGTGAATTCACAGGACTTTTATTAATAAAAGCATATCATGAAAGTAGAAATGATTTTAAACGTAAAAAAATAATAGTTCCTGACTCAGCTCATGGTACAAATCCTGCAAGTGCAAAAGTGGCAGGTTTTGAAATAGTTGAAATTAAATCTGATAAGGATGGATTGGTTTCAATAGAAGAACTAAAAAAAGTTTTAAATGATGAAATAGCGGGACTGATGCTTACAAATCCAAATACTTTAGGTTTGTTTGAGAAAAATATAGAGGATATAAGTAAGTTGGTTCATGAAGCAGGCGGACTTTTATACTATGATGGAGCAAACTTAAATGCTATTATGGGAAAAGCTCGTCCTGGTGATATGGGATTTGATGTGTGTCATTTAAATCTTCATAAAACATTTTCAACACCACATGGTGGTGGTGGTCCAGGAGCAGGTCCAGTAGGCGTATGTGGTAAACTTTCTAAGTTTCTTCCGGTTCCAATTATAAAAAAGGAAGAAGAGAAGTTTGTATTTGATTATGATAGACCTGATTCTATTGGAAAAGTAAGAAGTTTTTATGGGAATTTTGGAGTGTTAGTTAGAGCCTATACCTATATACTAACTATGGGAAGTGAAGGACTGAAAGCTGCTTCAGAGAATGCTGTATTAAATGCAAATTATATAAAAGAAGCTTTGAAAGATTATTATAAGGTAGCTATAGATGAGGTATGTAAGCATGAAGTTATCTTTGCTGGTTTAAAAGATAACCCAAATCATATATCAACTTTAGATGTAGCTAAAAGATTGATTGACTATGGTGTACATCCACCAACAGTTTATTTTCCTCTAATAGTTGAAGATGCTCTTATGATAGAACCAACTGAAAGTGAAAGCTTAGAGTCCATCAATGAGTTTGTTGAAGTTATGAAGATAATAGCTATAGAAGCTAAGGAGAATCCAGAAGTTTTACATGAAGCTCCTCAAAATGCTTTAGTAAGAAGGTTAGATCAAGTTAAAGCAGCAAGAACACCAATCTTAAAGTGGAGTAAGTAACTTTTTAAGAATTAAAATTTATAGGCATTAATATAATAATGTCAAAGATTATATTAATGCCTTTTTATAAATATTTGTTAAAGTTTTAACTAAAATAAGCTTGCATATAAAGTTAATATAGTAATTCATACAGAACATATTAATACGAGGAGTGTAGTTATGAAAGATATAATTGTAATAGGCGGAGGACCTGGTGGTTATGTGGCTGCCATTAGAGCAGCGCAATTAGGAGCAAAAGTGTGCCTTATAGAAAAAGAAAATTTAGGTGGGACATGTTTAAATTATGGGTGTATTCCAACTAAAACCATATATAGAACTGCAGAACTTTTTAATAACTTAAGTCATATTGAAGACTTTGGTATTAAAGCAAATAATTTTGAAATAGATGTAGATAAAATTCAAGAAAGAAAAGGAAGCATTATAAAAACCTTAGTAACTGGAATAGAAGCTCTTTTAAAGGGAAATAATGTAGAACTTATAAGGGGTAAAGCTACATTAATTGATAAAAATACTGTAACAGTATGCAGTGAAGAAGAAATAACTATTAAAGGAAAAAATATAATTATAGCTACTGGATCTCAAGCTGAAATCCCATCCATTGAAGGAATATATGATAGTAAACATATTATAACAAGCACTGAACTTTTAGATTTTAATCATATACCAAAATCCTTAGTAGTTATAGGTGGTGGAGTAATTGGAATGGAGTTTGCCAGCATTTTTAATGCTATGGGAAGTAAAGTTACAGTGATAGTTGCGAGAAATTCTATACTATACGATATAGATAAAGATATTTCAAAGAGATATTCAGCTATGGCAAAAAAGTCTGGAATAGAGATTCTTACTTCAACTAAAGTTATAAGTTTTAGAGAGACTGAAGAAATAATTATACAATGTCAGGGTAAGAAAGGTGACTTTGAAGTAAGAGGGGAAAAAGTACTTCTTGCAAAGGGAAGAAAACCTAATTTTGAAGGTATTGATGTAGATAGATTAGGAATAAACACATATAAAAAAGGCATAGTGGTTGACGAAAATTATGAAACTTCTTTAAAGGGTGTATATGCTGTTGGAGATGTTAATGGGATTTCACTTCTTGCTCATGCAGCTTCTCACCAAGGGGTGGAAACTGTGGAACATATATTATTAAATAAACCTTGTCATAAAGCAGTGATTCCTTCTTGTATTTTTACTTTCCCTGAAATAGCAGTAGTAGGAATTACAGAAGAAGAAGCTAAAGAAAAGGGAATAAACTATAAAAAAAATAAATTTATGTTTGGTGCCAATGGAAAAGCTTTAGCTTTAGGTGAAGGTGAAGGTTTGGTAAAAGTTATAAGTGATGAAAACAATGTGATTTTAGGTGTGCACATTCTTGGACCCCATGGGTCAGATTTAATACTAGAAGGCACTATCATGGTTGAAAAGGAAATGACGGTGTCAGAGCTGAAAGAAGTGGTTCATAGTCATCCAACGTTAGGTGAGGCACTACATGAAGCTGTCTTAGGATTAAATAAAGAAGCTATACACAGTATAAATAGGTAACTACTATTTTTAAAATATGCATTATATTATATTCAAAATAAAAAGGAGAAAAAATGAGATATATTGATAATAATTGCACAGATCCTTATTTCAATTTAGCTCTAGAGGAGTATTTATTAAGAGAAAAGAATGGTGAATATTTTGTACTTTGGAGAGATGAACCTTGTATAGTAGTTGGAAAAAATCAAAATACTTTATCAGAGATTAATGAGGAATACATTAAAAAGCATGATATAAAAGTTGTAAGGAGACAAAGTGGAGGTGGAGCTGTTTTTCATGACCTTGGGAATTTAAACTTTACATTTATAGTTGAGGATGATGGAAAAAAATTCAATGATTTTAAGACCTTTGTTATTCCAATCATAGGTGTATTAAATGAATTAGGAGTAAAGGCAGAGTTTTCAGGGAGAAATGATCTTTTAATAGATGGTAAAAAGTTTTCTGGAAATGCTCAATGTAAATATAAAAATAGAGTAATGCATCATGGGACTTTATTATTTTCTTCTGACATAGTTAACTTAAGTGATGCTTTAATTTCTAAACCCATAAAATTTTCAGATAAAGCAGTTAAATCTGTATCTAGTAGAATTACAAATATTAGTGAACATTTACAGGAATCCTTTAGTGTTATAGATTTTAAAAATAAAATATTCGAGTATATCGGTAGAGAAGAAAAAGATAAGGTTATAACTACTTTAGATAATGAGGAAATTGAAGAGATTAAAAATCTAGTTAAAACTAAATATGAAACTTGGCAGTGGAATTTTGGACAGTCGCCCAAATATAATTTTTATAATGAGAAAAAATTATCTGCTGGTACTATAGAATTAAGTATTGATGTTGAAAAGGGTATAATGAAGCACATAAGAATTTTTGGAGATTTCTTTGGAGAAGGAAATATTGAAGATATTGAAAAAGCTCTTATAGGTAAAAAGCATAATACTGAAGAAATTCATAGAGTAATAGATAATATTAATATAAAGAATTATTTTGGAAATGTAAGTAAACAAGAGCTTTTAAGCTTATTTTTTGTATAAGATTATTTAAATTAGGCGATAGAATTTAATTACAGTATATACAAAGGAAATATAGGGACACAAAAAACACATTTAAGGTAAGATAAACTATATAAAAATATTTACTAATATTTGTTATTTAGGGTATAATTAAATTAATTTTATAAAGGGAGTGATGGTAATGGGATTATTTAGTAGTGTAATAGGAAATGCGTCAGAGGTGGATATCAATAAAATCAAGGAAGACTATATGAAATTATTAGGTTCTAATGAACAAATAGAAAAAGCATACAAGCTAGTAAGAGATATGATTATATTTACAAATAAAAGATTAATTATTATTGATAAGCAAGGGGTTACTGGTAAAAAGGTAGAGTATCATTCAATACCATATAGAGCAATTACTAATTTCAAAGTGGAAACATCAGGACATTTTGATTTAGATGCAGAACTTAAAATATTTGTTTCAGGGATGAGCATGCCTATAGAAAAGACCTTTAGCAGTAGTTGTAACATTTATGAAGTACAATCAATATTAGCAGAATATTGTAGCAGATAGTATAAACATAAGAGTGCATGATAATGAGTATTAGAAGCTAAGATTAAAATTAAAGAAAAAATAGTTTGCATATGTAAAAGTGGATTCTTGGTGAATCCACTTTTACATCCATTGTTAAGATAAATATATAAACTTTATATTGCTAGTTATGAATTAATATTATCTATTTTTCAACTATACTCTTAAGCTCCATAAGATTGGAAATCTCATATGTAGGGTTTATAGCACCTTTGTTTATAATCTTATTAGAATTAAACCAGCAGGTATCTATACCAAAATTTATTCCCCCTTGTATATCTGAAGTTAAGCTATCGCCTACCATTAATACTTTGGTTTTATCAGTATGATTTATATTTTTTAAAGTATGTTCAAATATTCTAGGATCTGGCTTAGATACTTCAATTTCATCAGATACTACTATATCATCAAAGTATCCTCCTATGACAGATTTTCTTATTCTATTATCTTGTACATCCTTAAGACCGTTAGTGATTATAATAAGCCTATAATTTTTATGTAGACTTTCTATAAGAGCTATACTATCATCATATAAAAATGATGCACTGGATAAATGTTTTACATATGATTTTGCAAAATTAACTTCATCAAATTTAGCATTTAATTTATATAATAGTCTTCTAAATCTTTCAATATTCAAATCACTCTGAATGATAAGTCCATCTTCAAACTCTTTCCATATAGTTGTATTTATATCCTTATATACTTTTAAATGATAATTTTCATCATAATCTATGCCAAACTCAATCATAGTATTTTTAAGAGCGTATCTCTCAGATTTTTTAAAATCAAATAAAGTTTCATCTGCATCAAAAATTATAACTTCGTAATTCATAATAAACCTCCATCTATACTTTACATCCTCTATTGCATAAGTTACCATATTGATGTATATATCTATAGGACATATGTCATGATAAGGAGAATTTATGAAAAAAATATTGAATCAGCAACTCTTAAACAAGTATTTTACTAAGTATAATATAGAAAATCTATTTGATGAGGATATAATAAACTATGCTCAACTCCATTTTTATGAAAAAGATGAAATTATATTAGAAGCGGAGGATGAACTTGAATATTACTATTTGCTTGTAGATGGGAAAATTAAAATATCATATCTTTTTGAAAATGGTAAATCAATGCTATTAAAGTTTTATAAAGACTTTAATACTATAGGAGATTTAGAGTTTTTAAAAAATAAGCCCATACAATGTAATGTTGAAGCTATAGAAAATACTTTTTTAATTGCCATACCATCAACTATACTTAGAGCAAATTATATTGATAATGTGAACTTTTTACATCATTTAGTAGGTTCTTTAAGTGAAAAACTTCATGAAACCATTAATAATAGTTCATATAACTTTGTATATCCTCTTGTAAATAGGCTAGCTAGCTACCTAGTTGAGCATTTAGAAGATGATAGAAATTATATTCTTTTAAACTCATCATTTAAAGAGATTGCTGAATTTTTAGGAACAACTTATAGGCATTTAGTGAGAACATTTAAAGAGCTTGAATCAAAATCAATTATAAAATGTGATAATAAAAAAATATATATATTAGATGAGGATAGACTTAATGAGTTATCTAAAAATGTGTATATGAAATCCCTTTAGATATAGAAGCAATACGTCTAAATGTAGAAGAAGCATTCATAAGATAAAATTATTTATAATATATATAACATAGATAAATAATTAAGGGGGCTATTATGAGTTATACTACTGAAAGACAACCACAAGGTATTGCCAAAAGTGCAGAAGGATTTTTAAGAGAAGGGCTTGTTGCAGAAGTTGTAGCAATAAATGATTATAGTCATTTTATAACAATTACAGAAAATAAAGAACTTAAGGAACTATTTCATCATATTATGGAAGATGAAAAGAGACATTATGCAATGTTTTTAAATGCTCTAAGATGTATTGATCCAGAGCAAGCTGCTTTAGAAGAAGAAGCTAGGGAACATGTAAATATATCATCTAAGGAAAAGTATAAAGATTATACTAATAAATATGATAAGGATGTTAATCTACTTGTAACTATTAGAGAGGGAATAAAGGGAGAGTTAGAGGCTATTTTGCTTTATGAACAATTTGTTAGAAACTTAGATAACAGTACTTTAGTTAAAATAATAAATGAAATAACTAGAGATGAAAAGGAACATGTGGAAGAATTAACTAGAGCTTTAGTTATTTTAGATAAAGATAATTATGGAACATTATAAGAAAGTATAAAATAATCTGTGTAAACCCAATAAGAAGAATATGATTATTCTTATATAATTTGGGGAGCACAGATTATATTTTTAATGTAATAGAGACTTTAAGTGTACTGAGTTAATTCCTCAAAAATATCAATACCTCTGTCGTCATATAAGAAAAACACAGTTCCTGTTTCAAGGTCTATGATGTAAACAGAACAATCAAGCTCTGTGTTATCCCCTAAATCAGAGGTAATTATTTTACGAAAAAGTGTTTCAATATCAATTTTATTGGTTTTCCATATATATCTTATACCATGAAAGGTTTCTTCTTCGTCAGTCCAATGAAAGGGAATGGTTTGGTTTTCGGCCGCTGCAAGGCATGACTCAACAAATTCTTTTTCGTTCTTTACCGCACGATTGTATTTATCTTCATAAATAACGGCTAAATTATTAGTAAAATGTTTCTGTATATAGAGCTTTATGGCAAGCTGAGAGCAAGTATCAATATATTCCGTTCTTGCATTTAGAGCATCATCATAGGGATTATAACACTCTAATGGAAACTCTTTACAGAAGTGGGTAGTTAATAATGATTGGTTTAACAATTGGTTTCTAAACATTCCAATTGCTTCATACGTATGATGTGACCATTCGCTCCAAAAGGCAAAATATCCATCTCTTTCATAAGGTTCGTCTGGTAAAATTTTAGGTGAACACTGGTTATAAAACTTCTCAACAGCCCTAGAAAATCGTAAAACCTCATTTCGATATTTTAGCAATGAAACCGTGTAGGTGGTTCCTTCTTCCGTTTGGATAACAACCACATCTGTCTTGTGCGTAACAGAATAATCAATACCATTATCGCATCCAATTATTGTTACTTCACTCAAAGTGTCAGATGCAAATAAACTGTTACCACAACAAGGAAGCATCTGTTCATAAGGAGTAATCGCATGATCATGTGTTAAGGTTCTAAGCATCTGTAGTGCAGAAGCACTTGTACAGCATGAGTAATCTAACCGTGTATCTCCGATTGTGACTGTAACATCTCCGTGTAGGCATAAATCTTTTGGAGCGTCTTCAGAATCATCAATCCAGCAGAGATTTGACCAAGAAATTACAAATGGTGTGTCTTTCATTATCATAAGCCATCCTCCTAAAAAGAGTTTCTAATGTAATGTCATGGAATATATGCATAAATTGTTGATTGCAGAACACAGCATTTTCAATTAGGGATTCTATGCTATCAAATGCCTGCTCATCCTCGGATATCCACAAAGAAACCGTCTTGGCAGAGCCGTTTTTTGAAATAAAGCATTTTATCTCCTTGTATGAAAACTCAAGCTCACGCCCTGCATTTATCAAATATAACAATGCAGCTAAGGAATGATAGTGAAACAACTCATTTGCTAGGTTATCATACAAGTTTTCGGACATATCCTCAAGTACATATTTTCCTTTTGTGCCATCAGCATTAATATAAAATCCATCAATGATTTCATTGATACCTCCACCAAATGACCAGTTGTTGGATTCAATAAAACCAATAAATTTATTGAAAAATTCATCTTCAGATAGATTCATTGGCACTTCTACGCAGCCTTGTATCTCAAACTCTTTGCTCAAAATAATCACCACCTATCATATAAATTCAATTTATAAGCGTAAATCTCATCAACTACCTTTTAGTAAATATTTGCATGGTTGTATTTTTTATCATTTTACCATGACCAGACAAATACATCAACGGCTTAAATATGAGCAGTAAAGAAGAAGAAATTGTAAAGAAACAAGAATAATGCTATGCTTATATAAAACCTTAAAAATTGATAAATATAAGAATGAATAATTAACATGAAAGAACATAATTGGGAGCGATATTATGAATATAAAAATAGAAAAAAACTGTGATAATGTAGATTGGAGCTTGATTCCAGAAATATTAAAGTTGGGAGGTATGAGGTATTTTGATGAAGCAACCCATAAGAAAGCCTTTGAAAACAGCTATATTGCTATATTTGTATATGATAATGATAATCTTATTGGATTTGGAAGAGCATTATCAGATGGAGTTTATCAAGGTGCAATTTATGATGTAGCCATATTGCCACAGTATCAAGGTAAAGGAATAGGAAAGTTAATTGTAAGCACTATACTTGAGTCATTGCCAGGATGCAATGTGATTTTATATGCTGCTATGGGAAAAGAAGGATTCTATAATAGCTTTAATTTTAGAAAGATGAAAACTGGTATGGCTTTATTTAATAATGCTGAAAATATGAAAGAAAAGGGATTTATTGAATAGAAAACTTTACAAAAAATATTATTATAAACCCTTTAATAATTTATAGATGAATATTATAATATTTAGAGAGACTAAATTATATGACTATTATAATTATTTAGATATTTTAAAAATTAATTACTTTTATATCTAAGATTAAAGAATAATAGGAATATAAAATTTATATTATCGGGAGGGCGAAAAATGATAACAGTAAACAAAGAAAAGGTTCTAAATACAGCAAAAGAAATATTGCTTATTGATAGCCCAAGTGGATTTTGTTATGACGTTATGGACAAAATCCAATCAATGACAGAAGAACTAGGTTATGCTTTTGAAAAGACTGTTAAAGGCTGTGGAGTTATAACTGTTCCAGGAAAAAGTAGTGATAAAGTAATAGGGTTATCTGCACATGTAGATACATTAGGAGCTATGGTAAGATCTATTTCTAGCGAAGGTACTTTAAAGTTTACTTTAATTGGAGGACCAATAGTTCCTACTTTAGATGCTGAATATTGTAAGGTTAGAACTAGAGAAGGAAAAATATATAATGGAACATTCCTAAGTACAAGTCCAGCAGCTCACGTATTTGAAGATGCAAAATCTAAAGCTCGTGATCCAAAGAATATGGAAGTAAGACTTGATGAAGTTGTAAAATCTAAAGAAGATGTAGAAAAACTAGGAATATGCCCTGGAGATTTTATATTTATAGATCCTAAAACTACTATAACAGAAAGTGGATTTTTGAAATCTAGATTTATAGATGATAAAGGTAGCGTTGCATGTTTAATGAATCTTCTTCATATATTAAGTAGCGAAAAGATAGTTCCTACCTATACTACTAAAGTATTTATATCTGTTTATGAAGAAGTTGGACATGGTTCAGCTTATATACCATCAGATATAACAGAAATGATAGCTGTAGATATGGGATGTATTGGAGAAGATTTATCTTGTACAGAATATGATGTTTCTATCTGTGCTAAGGATTCTAATGGGCCATATGATTTTAATATGACTACAGACCTAGTAAATCTTGCTAAAAGCAACGAAATAAAATATGCTGTAGACATTTATCCAATGTATGGTTCAGATGTTGGAGCAGCACTTAGTGGTGGAAATAATATTAAAGGTGCACTAATAGGACCTGGAGTTCATGCTTCCCATGGAATGGAAAGAACTCACTACACAGCTTTAGAAGGAACAATAAAATTATTATATGCTTACTTAACAAGATAGTTATTAAGACTCAATTTATCATTAGATATGGTAGGTTGAGTCTTATTTCTACAAGAAATTTTCCCCATGATTAAAGATATTGAAAAATCTATAACAACATATAAGCAAAGTATAATTAGGTTTACATATAATTCAATATTAAGTATAATTTAGATATATTATGGATATGAATTTTACGATAAAAAGGGGGAGACATATTGAATTATAAAATAAAAAAAGAAATTATTATTACCCTTGCCTTTGTGATAGGATTTATCCTTTTAATAGGAGGAATGTACATATCATTGCCAGCTAATGAGAAAAGCTATATAGGCAAAAATTCTTCTAATATAGATTTCACTAATTATGAGGATTATTCTGCATTAGAAATTTTTGATGATAGTGTAAAGGATAAAAAGATAGTTTTGACTAATGAAGAAATTGGAATAAAGGAGAATGCGCAAATTCAATATAAATTTATATCTTACTTAATGGATACATGGAAGTTAAAATATTTTTTAGTTGATGTAGGGTATGCAGAAGCTGCAATTATAAATGAATACTTGCAGACTGGAGATGAAGCCTTACTAGAATCATATAATAATAGTTCTATGGGATATGCATTTATTGGAGATTCAAAGCAGGAAATGCTAAAAAAATTATACATAAAAAATAGTCAGCTTCCCGATAATAAAAAATTAAATATAATGGGAATAGGAATAAATGAGTCCGTTCAATCTGTTGACTTATATTTTAAAAGGATAATTAGTAGAAATCCTGATTTAACAGATAAGCAGATAGAAAATATAAATAATATTTTAGAAAACTTAAAAAGTGAAGAGATTATAACAAATATAAGTAATGATGAGGAATTAGAAAAAAGAAATGAAATAATTTTAAAGCATATTGATAATTTTTATAGTGATATTAATGCCAATGAAGAAGAATATAAAGAAGCTTTAAATGATGATTTAAATAACATAAAAATTGTTTTAGATAATATAAGAAATTTGCAAGAAATTATGAAAACATATCATCAAGATGATTCAAATAATACAAATGGAAATGAAAAGTATTCTCAATATTTATATGATAATTTGAATAGTTTCTATAAAGATATGAATATGAAAAGATGTTATATCCATGTATACCAGATATATAGCTATCAACATAAAATTTTAGATGTAGATTTTTTAGGAGCAAAAATTGCAAAGGATAAGAAATTTAAGGATAAGGTTTTAGGGATTAATGTTATATACCAAAAAGGTAAATTTAATTTTGATAATACACATATGCAAATAAATGCAGCAAGAGAAGATTTAAATACGCTCCTCGAAGAAATAAAGTTAGATAAAGAGGATATGGTAATAGATTTAAACAACTCAAGAAGTCCATATAAAAGAAAATTTACTCCTATATATTTTCCATTTCCAGATGATATCTTATATTCACAAGAAGATGTAGCTGGGGAAGAAGTTGGAGGAATTATAGGGAAAAAACCAGGGGTAACTACTGATTATTTTCAAGGAGTAATTATTATAAAGAATCCTTCTATAGACGAAACTTATTATAATAGATTATATAATAATCAATAAATAATTGGTTTATTCAAGTCACTGCAATAAATGGCTTGAATTTATTATAATAAAGTATTATTCTAAAGATGGAATACTAAATTTAAATTTTCATAAAAATAAATGTAAAGGTTTAAAAATCTAACGGAAAAGATAAAACAATCTAATCTGAAAGAAAACTATAAAACCAGAACCATAGTTATTGTTATATATTATGGGTCTAGCTTTCTTTCTATATTAAGATGGCTAGACTTTTATTTTAGGTTAAGTATATTATAAAATTATATTGTAAAGGGGAAAATTATGATAAGAGATTTAATAGATAAGTTAGCTTTAACTAATAATTTATCTTCAGAGGAGTTATTGTACATATTAGATAATTTGGATGAAGAAAGTAAAAAATATTTAATAGAAAAAGCTCATGAAACTAGGATGAAAGTATATGGAGATAAAGTATATATAAGAGGTCTCATTGAATTCACTAATTACTGTAGCATGAATTGTGTTTATTGTGGAATTAGAGCAGAAAATAAAAATGCTGATAGATATAGACTTACTCTAGAAGAGATATTAGAATGTGCAGACCTAGGAGATGAACTAGGATATAAAACTTTTGTATTACAAGGTGGAGAAGATCCATATTATACAGATGAAAGATTAGTACAGGTTATTAAAGCTATAAAACAAAGATATCCTGAAAATGCTATAACAATTTCTTTAGGAGAGAGAAGTTATGAATCCTATAAGAAACTTTATGATGCAGGTGCAGATAGATACTTATTAAGACACGAAACTGCTACAAAAGAACTTTATGATAGATTTCATCCAGGTGCTACCTTTGAGAATAGAAGACAATGCCTATACAACCTAAAGGAAATAGGATATCAAATAGGGGCAGGATTTATGGTGGGGTTACCTGGACAAGAAAATAAGGATTTAGTTAATGACTTAAGATTTATAAAAGAACTATCTCCTCATATGTGTGGATTGGGTCCTTTTATACCCCATAAGGACACAGTATTAAAGGATTGTAAATCAGGAACTTTAGAAAAAACTATTACTATGCTAGCTTTAGTAAGACTTTTAGTCCCAAATATTTTATTACCTGCTACTACAGCACTAGGTAGTATTAATCCTTTGGGAAGGGAGATGGGAATTAAAGCTGGAGCAAATGTTGTTATGCCTAACCTATCACCAAGAAGTGTGAGAGAGAAATATTCTCTTTATGATGGAAAGATATGCACTGGAGATGAAGCAGCAGAATGTAGATATTGTATTGAAAATAGAATAAAAAGTGCAGGATTCCAGTTAGATATTACTAGAGGAGATAATTTAGACTGGATACGTAAGCAATAGATTAGAAGGAGAGAGAGAATGAATACTACACCTAATTCTAATAGAACGCATATAGCTATATATGGTAAAACTAATGTAGGAAAATCATCATTATTAAATAAAATTCTTAAACAAGAAATTTCTATAGTTTCAGATGTAAGAGGAACTACTACAGACCCAGTTTCAAAGGCAATGGAGTTAATTCCAATTGGTCCAGTTCTATTTATTGATACAGCAGGACTTTGGGATGATACCAAGCTTGGAGCTGTAAGGAGTGAGAAAACTCTTGAAATAGTTAAGAGGACAGATTTAGCTCTATATGTTATGGATTCTGATGATATAGACATAAAAGCTTACGAAGAAGTAAAGTTAAATTTTAAAAAGTATAATGTGCCACATATCCTTGTCATTAATAAGATAGATGTTTTAAATAATAATAAAATAATAGATTTGAAAAATGAGTTTTCTGAAGGTGTATTTGTATCTTCCATAACTGGTGAAGGAATTGAAATTTTAAAGGGAAAAATTATAGCTATGGTACAAGAGAATCAAGATGAACTTCCCATAATAGGTGATTTATTACCTTATAATAGTAAGGTTGTTCTTGTAGTACCTATAGATTCAGAAGCACCGAAAGGAAGGTTAATATTACCTCAGGTTCAATGCATAAGAGATTGTTTAGATTATGGAATGAAAAGTTATGTAGTAAGAGATACAGAATTGGAATCTGCTCTGGTAGATATTAAGGATATAGACTTAGTAATAACAGATTCCCAAGCTTTTAAGAAGGTAGATAAAATAGTTCCATCTAATATTAAATTAACTAGTTTCTCTATGCTCTTTGCAAGACATAAAGGAGACCTATCTGTATTTGTAGAGGGGGCTAATAAAATCAAAGACCTTAATGAAAATTCACGAATACTTATATCAGAAAGCTGCTCTCATAATGTGTCTCATGAAGATATAGGAAAAGTTAAGATTCCAAAGCTTTTAAATAAGCATGTAGGATTTGATCTTAATTATGAATATAGAGTTGGTCATGATTTCCCAGAGGACATTGAAAAATATGATTTGATAATTCATTGTGGAGCATGTATGATAAATAGAAAAACTGTTATTAACAGAATAAATCAGTGCAAAGATAAGAAGGTTTCTATAACTAACTATGGAGTTATACTTGCATATTTAACAGGTATTTTAGATCGAACCTTATCAATTTATAAAATGTAAATTATTCCATATAGAATATAAATTTGACAATTCAAATAGCAAGGTATAAAATATCTATGGGTGTAAAGCTTATTTTGCACCCATAAATAATAGCATAAGCATTAGGCTTCAGAGGACGATAATCTTCCCCTGAGGCTATGTTCGTTGCCACGATACTCTACTTTAGTACTTAGTGGTAGAAATAAGTATTAAAATAGAATATTGTTGAGTGACTAAAGCTAAAGTAAAGGATGGAGAAAAGATGTCACCAAAGATTTTTACTCTTATTAAAGAGAAAAAGATTACTAAAGAGCAAGTAATGAAGGATGTTATGGCTGGAATTATAGTAGCTATAATAGCATTACCACTTTCAATTGCACTAGGTATATCTTCTGGAGTATCTCCGGAAAAAGGCCTCATCACTGCTATAGTTGCTGGATTTATAATTTCTTTTTTAGGTGGAAGTAGAGTGCAAATAGGAGGTCCCACCGGAGCTTTTGTAGTTATAGTTTATACTATAGTACAAATGTATGGTATTAATGGTCTTATAATAGCAACCCTTATGGCTGGAATTATGCTTGTTATAATGGGAGTATTAAAATTAGGAGATCTTATAAAGTATGTTCCACATACTATAACTGTAGGTTTTACTAGTGGGATAGCCATAACTTTATTATCTACACAAGTTAAAGATTTTTTAGGACTTAATATTAAAAATGTACCAGCAGAGTTTATACCTAAGTGGCAAAGCTACTTTTCTAATATGGGCACTTTAAATATTACTGCACTTTTAGTTGGAATTGGATGTATACTGATAATGGTGTTTTGGCCAAAGGTAAATAAAACTATTCCGGGTTCCGTTATAGCACTTATTGTATCTACTCTAGCAGTTCAGTTATTTAATTTACCAGTAGAAACAATAGGTAGTAGATATGCACAAATATCATCTAGTATACCAGTGCCTTCAATTCCCATGTTTGAAATAGAAACAATAAAAGTTTTATTTAAGCCAGCTATGACTATTGCAATATTAGCAGCTATAGAATCATTACTATCAGCAGTTGTAGCTGATGGAATGATAGATGATAGTCATGATTCAAATATGGAGCTCATTGCTCAAGGTATTGGAAATATAGGTTCAGCTTTATTTGGAGGAATTCCAGCTACAGGAGCCATTGCAAGAACAGCAGCTAATGTTAAAAATGGTGGTAGAAGTCCAATTTCAGGAATGGTACATGCTATAACCTTATTATTAATAATGCTATTATTTATGCCTTTAGCTAAAATGATACCTATGACAACTTTGGCAGCAGTATTAATTGTAGTTTCTTATAATATGGGTGAGTGGTCAACCTTTAAATCCCTTCTTAAAGCACCAAAAAGTGATATTATAATTTTACTTTTAACTTTTATATTTACTATAGTATTTGATTTAGTAGTAGCTATAGAGATAGGAATGATTCTAGCTATGTTCTTATGGATAAGAAGATTAGCTGAAACTACAGATATTAAAAAAGTTCAAGGAATAAAAAGCAAAAGAAATAAAGATGGAGAAGTAATACAGATTGATAATAATAAAATTTTAATATATGAAGTAAACGGACCTTTCTTCTTTGGAGTAGTTCAAGATTTTATTAAGATGATAAGTAAAATTGAGACTGCAGCAGAAGTATTATTATTAGACATGAGGCATACTCAAGCATTAGATGCCAGTGCAATTTCAGCGCTAGAAAGGTTACACAATCATTGTAATAAGCACAATATAAAACTGATAATATCCAATCTACAACTACAACCTAAAAAAGCACTTACTAAAATGGAGTTTGTAAAATCCTTAGGTGAAGAAGCGGTGTTTAATACGAGAGAAGAAGGATTAAAGGCTGCACATGAGTATATAAATATAGAAGGAAAGCTTTTGGGATAAAATTAAAGGTTCTGTATAAATAGTTTACTATTTGCATACAGAACCTATTTTTCTTATATAAGAGGACTTATATAAGAGGTTCTTTTACCTTTATTTATAAGCATTGATAGGCAGTCAGCGATTATACTCATGCCAACTTGAATTTCTTCTAAATTAGTGGCAGCATAACTAAGTCTTAAAGTGTTATCTATATTTTTATCTTTATTTACATAGAATACATTGCAAGGAACAATTAATACATCTTTTTTTGAACATTGAACATATAGCTCACTAGCAGAAACGCCCTTAGGAAGTTTTACCCAAAAGTTAAGACCACCTTTAGGATCTATAAAATCTATGCCATATATTTTAAGCTTTTTTAGTTCTGATTTCATGGCATCATATTTTATTTTATACATCTCTATCATATATTTTAGATGTTTTTCCCAGTAACCATTTTTAAAATAAAGTTGCAGTGCTCTTTGAATTAATCCAGAAGAAGAAATGTCAGTAGTATGTTTTGCTGCTAAAAGTTCATCTTTTATAGCTTTAGGAGAAATTATAAATCCTATTCTAAGTCCAGGCATTAAAAGCTTTGAGAAGCTTTTGATATAGATAACCCTATTTTTACTATCCATAGATTTAAGGGTTTTGCTCTTAAAAGAACTATCATAGGAAAGTCCAGATAAAGAATCATCCTCCACCAAATATAAATCGTATTTATCAGCTAAAGCTAATAGCTGATTAAGTTTTTCTTCAGAATAAGAGGCTGTAGTAGGATTTTGAAATTGAGTCATTACATATATTAATTTAGGTTTATATATTTTAATATTTGCTTCTAATAACTTTAAGTTTATGCCATCAGCTTCCATGGGTACACCGATGATATTAGCTCCTCTAGATTTAAATACAGCAACAGCTCCTGTATAAGTAGGATTTTCTGTAATAACATAATCACCAGGACTTAGTAGAGCTTTACCAATTATATCGATACCCTGTTGAGCACCAGAAACTATTTGAATGCTATCTGAAGTAGCATTTATTCCATACTCTTGAAGAAAATAATCACATAAAGAAGACCTAAGAGGTTCATAACCATTGCTTTCTTGGTATCCAAATGCGTAACCTTTATCTCTATCTAGGACTTCATTTAAAGCAGATTTAAAGGCTTCAAAAGGGAAGATACCTGGATCAGGAGTAGCACTAGCAAAGTTAATAGTAGTTGAAGACATAGCAATTTGACCATTAGACATAAGCTTAAAGTCTTCCTGGTAGTTAGGAGAAGCTACATAGGTATTATGTGAATCTAGATTTTCAGAATTTATACCTCTACTATTGGATGGGGAGGATGAAATATCATAACTCATATAGATATTATCTTGCTCTGCTACATAATATCCACTTCCCTTTATAGCGTTAACGTATCCGTTTATCTCAAGTTGTTTATATGCATTAACTATAGTTACATTATTAACTTCTAATTCATTAGCTAATTTACGAATAGGGGGAAGCTTATCACCAATTTTTAAAGTGTTAGATTTTATTAATGCTTCAATTTTATTAGCTACTTGAAGGTACATAGGTATTGTAGATGATTTATCTAATTCTATTGAAATAGAGCTCATTATTAATACTCCTTTCATTATTCTAAATATAATTATTGTAACGATACAATAATTATATATTTAAGTAATGACATTGTAAAGAAAAGATTGAAGATAATTATAAGAAAAGAGCATTAATACTGCTTACAAATGTATTAATACTCCTTTTCTTGCTTATTATATTTTAGGAAGAATGCATTTTGAAAATATTTTAAGAGCATCTTTAAAGTAATATATTTTATAATCTACTGGAATAGTTGAAATTCATAGCCTTGTGCTTTGGCTTCTTTTAGTATAGAATCAAGGATTTCTGTGTTGGTCTTAGAAACTGCATGAACAAGAAGAATTGCGCCATTGTGTAAGCCGTTCATTATAGTATCTTTTGCTCTAACTGGATCAGGTTGTTTGTTTATATCCCAATCATGATATGCAAAACTCCAAAATAATGTTTTATAACCTAGATTTTTTGTCATAGCTAAAGATTTCTCGGAGTATTCACCCATTGGTGGTCTGAAATAAAGTGGCATATTTTCACCAGTAATTTCTTTAAACTTTGATTCTACATCTGAAAATTCATTATTAAATTTCTCCTCTGATCTAGTAACATCTGGCATAGAAGGATGATGATTTGTGTGATTACCAACAATATGACCTTCTTCTACCATTCTTTTTATAATATCTGGATTATCTTTTACATAAGGTGAAGTTACAAAGAATATAGCCTTAACATCATTTGCTTTTAGTATATCTAAAATTTTAGGGGTATATCCATTTTCATAACCTTCATCAAAGGTTAAATAAAGTACCTTTTTACTAGTATCTCCTACGTAATGAGCATCATATTTATTTAAATCAAACTTTAAATTTAAATTTACTTCTGGTGTCACATGTTGTTTATTTGGTTTAAACCACCATGCTATTTTTTCATTGCTAAGATTAGTAGTATCTATTTTTGAAGCTATTGGAGCAGGATCTTCATTAGATGGGTTATTAGAGCTATCATTGGATATATTTTCATCTACCTCTGACGGCTTAACTGCTAAATCATCTTTTGAGGATGAAGGATTTCTCTGATCATTTTGAGAAGCTCCCTTAATTATTTCATCATCAATTTCTTTCACAGTATTAAATACACTTTTATTTTCATCCTTGTCTGTAGTTGAGTTTGAGGTAGACCCTGTGTTAGAAGTACATCCAACAAACATAAAAGAACTTATAATTACAAGGACTAAACTTAAATTACATATAAATTTTTTACTCATTTTAATCCTCCTTTTTAGAATATCATTAGTGACTTTAGTAATTAATATACGAATAGCATGTGTTTATAGTTAATAAAAAATACAAAAAGTTTTTCTACTATAGTAATAAAAATATGTTTAACCTTTAGTAAGATTATCTTATAATGAAATGTAGAATATCGTACTATTTCCATAGTTCACTATTTAGATAGGTAAATAGCCAAATAGCTAAATAGCTATATAGGAAACTATTTAACTATTTGTTCTATTCATGCGGGTTTCAAGGTTTTTTCATTTAAATAGTAAGATTGGAAATATATTTAATATGAATATTAATAATTGCTTTGTTAATGAAAAATAAAGATTTAAGGGGCAGTGGGAATGATAAAGGTATTAACAGATACAACAATATATATTAAAGATGGAAAAATTGCAGACCATGGAGAGTCTTTAGTTATAGAAAAAGGATGTTATGCAGTACCTGGCTTTATAGATGAGCATACCCATGGTGGATACGGAATAGATGTCATGGACACTGATTATGAAGGTTTAAGAAATCTAACTAATAAATTGCCAGGAGAAGGAGTTACAGCTTTTCTTCCAACCACCATGACTGCAAGTTTGAAAAAAATAAGAGAAGCTATTGATAATACTTTAAAGGTTAAAAACCATAATGATAATAATGAAGTAGATGGAGCAGAAATAATTGGACTTCATTTGGAAGGTCCCTTTATAAATAAAAAGTATAAGGGAGCTCAGGTTGAGAATTATATTTTAACCCCAGATAGTGAGATAATGAAGGAGCTTATAAAACATTCTCACAATAACATTAAAAAGGTTACTTATGCTCCTGAATTAGACAATAAGTTCGAATTTATAAAATGTCTTACAAATAATAACATTATTCCATCAGTAGGGCATAGTGATGGAACTTTTTCTCAAATAGAAATAGCAGTAGAAAAGGGTCTTTCCAGTGTTACACATTTTCACAATGGACAAAGCTCTCATCATCATAGAGAACCTGGAGTAGTTACTGCTGGTTTTACTTTTGATGAATTAGGTGTAGAAATAATATGTGATGGAATACATCTTCACAAAGACACTATAAAAGCTGTTTATAAAATAAAGGGAAGGGAAAAAATAATATTAATAACAGATTCTATGGAAGCTAAAGGGTTAAAAGATGGTGAGTACAAACTTGGTGGACAAAAGGTTATTAAAGTTGGAAATGAAGCTAGACTTAAAGATACAACCTTAGCTGGAAGTTGTTTAACTATGATAGATGCTGTAAAGAATATAATAAAATTCACTGGATGTACCTTAGAAGACGCTGTCACTATGGCAAGTACAAATCCAGCTAGAAATTTAAATATACTTCATAGGAAGGGTAGTTTAGATAAAGGCAAGGACTGTGATATAGTAATATTAGATAATAAGTATAATATTGTAAAGACTCTATGTAAAGGAAAAGTTGTGTTTGAAAATAGATAAAAATTTTAGGATTAAGAAGGGAGAAATTATATTATGGCAAAGAAAAATAGTAAAAATAATGACTTTTTAAATACTCATAGAAATAGCTCATACCCTAAGATATATTCTCTTTTATTGGATTTAGTAAATGATGATAGAGAAGACTTAGCCAAAATTGTATTAAAAGTAGATTATTTGCTTCAATATACCAGTAATGCTATAAAACAAAGGGATTATGCAGAAGCAAAAGAGGCTATAGAAAAGGCTAGAGAAAGAATTGATAGTTTAAAGGCTGAAAATGTGGATGTAGAGTATTTAGAATACCTCTACCAAGGGATAATTAAAAATTGCAAGACAGTTAAATAATATAACTACATAATTTTATAGCTTTATTTTAGTAAAGAGTATATACTTAATTGGAATGAGCTAAGAGTTAGAACTCTGTTTATTCTATAGAGAATTTAACTAGTAGAGATAATAAAGGAGATTTTATGAGAAATTTAAAAATGGTAATAGAATATGATGGAACTAGATATAAAGGATGGCAAAAGCAAAAGGATAATGTTGCTACTATACAAGATAAAATTGAAAATGTATTAAGTAAGATGACTAATGAAGATATTCAAGTTATAGGTTGTGGTAGAACAGACACAGGAGTACATGCTAAAAACTATATAGCTAATTTTCATACTAAATCTACACTTACCAATGAAGATATTTTGAACTATCTTTATGAATTTTTACCAGAGGATATAGTTGTAAAATCAGTAACTGATGTTCACGAAAGATTTCACTCTAGATATAATGCAAAGGCAAAAACCTATGAGTATACTATAAACAATGGAAAATATAGAAATGTATTTAATAGAAAATTTACATACCACATTGAAGAAGAAATAAATTTAAATGCTATGATGGCAGCTGCAGATATTTTGGTTGGTACCCATGATTTTAAGAGTTTCACAAGCTTAAAATCAGATAATAAATCCACTGTTAGAACTATAAATTATATTGATATAACAAAGGATGATGAGATTATTAAAATAGAAGTCAATGGAGATGGATTCCTTTTAAATATGGTTAGAATAATAGTTGGAACTCTTTTAGAAGTTGGGAAAAATCAGTTAAAGCCAAGTGATGTTGCTAAAATTTTAGAGGCAAAAGAGAGAGCACAAGCTGGACCAATGGCTCAGGCTAAAGGATTATGCTTAAAAGAAGTTGAATATAATTAATTTTAAGAGAGCAATAATGCTCTCTTTTTGTATAAGTATTGAAATTTTGTTTACCCTAAATAGAGAATGATTATTTAAGGTGGACATAAAATGGGTAAATTAAAGACGTTACAAATAATAAAGACATTTCCTAGAAATATACATATAATGGTAGCGAGTGAAGCTCTATGTGCTCTGGGCATGGGAATGTTTTTCTTTTTGCAAATTTTATATTATGATTTTATAGGTTTATCAGCTGAAGCTATAGGAACAATATTTTCTCTAGGCTCTCTATTTACTTTGACAGGCTTTTTTGTAGGACCATTTATTAAAATACTTGGAAGAAAGAGAATTTTATGTATAGGATTATTAATTTGTGCCATAGGAGTTGGGTTTCATATGGGGTTTAGAGCAATGATAATTCTTATGTTTGGTCAAATTCTTATAAATATAGGTACGTGTCTTATAAATGTTACAGAGTTACAATTGTTGTATTCATATACTATAGGTAAAAAGGAATGTTGTGCCTATAGCTATAAGTATTCCGTAAATTTAATAGCCGGAGCTGTAGGAGCACTAATAGCTGGAAATATAACAGGAATAGAATATTTTGCGAGAATAGGGTATAAAAAGTTATTTCTACTAGCAGCTATAATTCTAATAGTGACTTCAACTATTAGATGCTTATTGCTACCTAAGGATATAACTAATGTAGCAGAGAATGAAGAAGTAAAGAAAAGTATGAGGAAAACAATAGAATGCTTAAAGTCTGATAAGCAAATTAGACTTTTTTCTATGCTTTTATTTATTAACGCCATAGGATTTAGTGGTGTAGCACCTTATAATAATTTAATATTAAAGAATTATTTTGGTTTAGGAAATAATATAATATCTTATATAACTTTTTCATTAACTATTTTAAGTATGTTTGGGCTTATTTTAATGCCAGGGATTATAGAACGGATGGGGGTAAAGAAATTTAACCTGACTGTATTTATAATTGCAATTATCAGTTGTTTTATGTTAGCAGTGGTTTCTAGCAGTGAATTGTTTATACTTTTCTTAGTTATTAGAGGTATATCTGTTGGTCTTATAATTTACTCTTTAGATAGTTTGATGATGAGTAATATAGCCATAGAGCATCGAGATATATTTGCATCATTAAAGATGCTAGCTAATGGATTCTCATTAGCTATAGGGAATTTTCTTGGTGGAACTATTTTGAATAACTTGGGATATAGATATAATTATTTATACGGTTTTATTATACTTATTTGTGCTACTATATTTTTCTATCTTAAGGTTAGAAGATATATGACAAGTACTACGATAAATAGATCTTGTTCCTGTAATTTTAAGGCTAGACATATTGAATATAAGAAATAGTAGAAGTTGATAAAATAATTAACATAGACCATGTGCTTACTTGATAAATGTGGGGGAGCATATGGTCTATTGTAGTTTAATAGAGTATCATATATAATATATTTATAGCTTAATAAATGACATAAAGTAGGAGGAATCTGTATGGGGGTTACAATAAAGGACATTGCGAAGATTGCCCAAGTGTCGGCAACTACGGTTTCTAATGTTATTAATGGAAAGACAGCAAAAACTACAGAGGAGACAAAACAGAGAATACTAAATTTAATTAAGGAGCTTGACTATAAACCGAATGCCATGGCTAGGAGTTTGGTTAATGGAGAAACTAAGCTTATTGGGGTTATTTTGCCGGATATTTCTAGTTTTTATTTTTCACGAATAATTAAGGGTATTGAGGAAACGGCAGAGGAGCATGGATACAGCATATTAGTTTGCAGTACATATAATGATGCAGAAAATGAACATAAGTATATTAACCTAATGAGAGAGCACTGTGTAGATGGCATTATAATTGCGCCTAGTTTAATAAAGGAGAGTTGGCAATTTGAAGATTTATTAAGAATTAAGTATCCTATGGTGGCTATTCATCGTAGCATTAGTAGTAGTGAAGACGTTTGCAATGTATATCTAGATAGTTATAGGGATGGTTATGAAGCAACTAAATATCTTATTGAATTAGGACATAAAAATATAGGGTGTATTAATGGAACACCTTGGTTAGCAAATTGTGGAGATGGCATGGAAGGGTATAGACAAGCTATGAAAGATCATAGCTTAGAAATAGATGATGAATGGACACACTCTTCTATGCATGATGTAGAAACTGGTATTAAGGGAGCGGAAAAACTTTTAAATTGTAAAAGTAAGGTTACAGCTATAGTAGCTTGTTCTGATGTTATTGCTTATGGAGTTTATAAAGTTGCTAATAAGGTTAAGATATCTATACCATATGATTTATCTGTTATAGGTATTGATGATTTGGTTTTTTCTGAAATTATAACGCCAGCACTTACAACGTTTAAACAACCTATAAAAGAAATGGCTAGAAAAGCCACTGAAGAGTTAATATCTATAATTTTACGACAACCAAGAGAACAATCAGAGTATAGGTATACATCTGAATTAGTTATAAGAGAAAGTGTAGAAAGAATATAGTTTTAATCCCTATCTAATATAGATGGGGATTTTTTATTTGAGACAGTTACTTCATATATTTGCCATATATAATATGAAGCTGTATATTATAATTAGTGGATAATTTTTAATTTGGGAGAGAGATATGGGTATAAAGATTTTAATAGTAGAAGATGAAATATCTATAAGTGATATATTATATACTGCATTAAAAAGTGAAGGATATAATGTAAGATGTGGATTTACGGCTAAAGAAGGCAGAGAATTAGTAAAAAATTATAAACCTGATTTAGCTTTGTTAGATTTAAATTTACCAGATGAAAGTGGCTTCGAGTTATGTAAAGAAATTAATAGTAAGTATTTAATTCCAATTGTAATATTAACTGCAAGAAATGATATAGTAGATAAAATTTTAGGATTAGAGCTAGGAGCTGATGATTATATAACTAAGCCATTTCATATAAAGGAAGTCCTTGCAAGGGTTAAAACTGCTCTTAGATGTGTAGAAAAGTACAAAGTGAAGAGCCAAAGTGAATTTTTAGAAGTTTCAAATCATATAAAAATAAATATAGATAGTAGAATTGTATTAAAGGATGAAGAAGAAGTCAGATTGAAACCACAGGAATATGATTTGTTTGAATTCTTAGTGAAGAATAGGAATAGAGTATTTTCAAGAGAAGAACTTCTTAATAAAGTTTGGGGATATGATTATGATGGAGATATTAGAACTGTAGATGTTCATGTAAGAAGAATTCGAAGTAAATTAGATAATGAAAATGAGAGATATCTTATAGATACAGTATTTGGGGTAGGATATGTGATGAGGTAATAATATGAAAATAAGAGTAAAATTTATATTTTCTATACTATCTATAATTATAACTTTTGGAGTAATATTGAATTTATCCATAAGGAATATATTAATTATTAGAATGGAGACATCCATAGGTAATTCACTAAATGAAATTATGTATAGTACTAGAGAAGCTATAAAATATAGACTGCTAGCTACAGAGTTAGAGTATGAAAAAGATAGCTTAGTTAAAGAAAGCAATTACTTAAATAGATATATATCATCTAATTTCCAGTGCACTGTAGAAATAAGTGATACAGATGGCAAGATATTAAGTGAGAACGTAGATGAATCTTTTAGGGAAATATTAAATAGTGGAAATAAAAATGCTGGATCTGGAACTGCTATTGTTAATCTTAAATATGAAGATAAAAAACTCTATGGAATTCTGTCCTATCCTATTTTTGTGAATGAAGATAATCTAGGGGTTCTTAGTATTATAAAAGATTATAGTGAGGTTTATGGTGAAAATAATAGGATGCTTTTATTTATAACTGTTGTAGAAGGTATTATATTATTCTTTATATTTAGCTTATGCTTTTTCATAATAACTAAAGTTACTAAGCCTATAATAACATTGACAGAAGGCGTAAAAAAAGTTGGACGAGGAGACTATAGTTTTTATATAGATGCTCATGGAAATGATGAAATAGCTATATTGTCAAGAGAATTTAATAGTATGAAAGAAAAAATAAAAGAACAAATAAATACAATAAAAGAAGAAAAACAAAAGGTAGAGAAATTAGAGAAAAGTAGAAAAGCTTTTTTTGATAATGTGACTCATGAAATGAAGACACCGTTAACTGCTATTTCTGGATATGCAGAGATGATAAATGATGGGATGGTAAAGGATGAGGCTTTTAAGAAAAGAGCTATAGAAAGAATATATCTAGAGAGTGAAAGATTACATCACTTAATTATAGAGTTAATAGAAATATCCAAGGGATTATCTTATACTACAGAAGAATTTAAGGATATTAGAATAGATAAACTTATAGATGAGATAAGTGATGACATGAGTATAAAAGCTAAAAAATACTCTATGAAAATTATAAGAAATTTAGAAAGTGGTATAGTATCAGCACAGTGTAACAGGATTAGGGAACTTATTATAAATTTAATTGATAATGGTATAAAATATTCTAAATCACAAGAGTATCTTTATATAAATGGGAAAATAGAAGGGAAGAAATATATTATAGAAGTAGAGAGTATGTCAGGAGTTATTCCTAAGGAAATATATGATCATATTTTTGAAGCTTTTATAAAATCTAATAAGTATTCAGAATCTGAAAGTAGAGGACTCGGATTATACCTATGCAGTGAAATTATAAAAGATCATGGAGGTTCTATAGATATTATAAATGGAGAAAAGGTTACTGTAAGAGTAGATATGCCATTAAGTATAAAATAACCTTGTTAATAACTTGGAAATAACTTTACTATAGTTGTTAAAATTTTCATCATATACTTATATTAAAGTTATTAAGTAAGGGGTGCTTGAAAATGAAAATAAATAAATTTCTATTGTGTTCTGTAGCTTTTGTTATGGTCACTGGTACAGTTATAATGGGAGGATGCAAAAATAAAGATAAAGAGATTGTTTTATCTGAAAATGTAGCCAAAGATATTCAAGTTGAGGAAAATGAAATAGAAAAGTATATAAAGGAGGGCAATAAGTTTCTAGAAGAAAAAAAATATGCAGAGGCTAGAAAGTCCTATGAAGCTGCAATAACAAAAGGAAAGAATGATAAGCAGATATATACAGATATAAAGGATGAGTATATAAAAAAAAAGAGGTACGATGATGCTTACTATATTATAAAATTAGCTATTGATAATAAGGTTGATACAGAAAATATGGAAAAGATTCTTACTAGTATAAGGGTAAAAATGGAAGGAGTTGAGTTATCTTATGATATATATGAAGATGACCTTTCATTTGTTTTACCAGAAGAGGTAGAAGTAATTGTAGATAACAATAAGATAAAGGATTATGTTCTTTGGGAAAAATCAAAGATAGATATATTAAATCAACCTGGACAATATTCATACAATGGGGTGACAAAGGAATATGGAAGAAATGTTCATGCTACCTTAAATATAAAAGAGAATATGTATGATAGTAGAATTGGATATGTAAAAGATATTTACACAGATAATAATGTTATTTATATATCCTTCGATGAAGTAGAATTTTATACTGGAGAAGATGCCTTAGTAGAAGCTAAAAAGGATAATAAAGCTATAAAAGAAGAGGATGGAACTTATATAGTTTATGATGACTATTATATTAGAAATTCTGTAGTTGAAACAAAGGTTTATGAAGTATCTAAGGATGTAGCTATGAACTTATTAGCCTATGAAGTAAACCCAGATAATAATAAGATTGATTTTCAAACAGTTAATTATGATACTTTTAAAAAGCATATAGATAAGTATAAGAAGGACATCTCTGCAGAAAGAGCTTTACTATGTAAAGTGGATATGAAAAATAGTATAGTTGCATCAATTAGTAGACAATTTACTCCATAGTAGTGTAAATAAATATATACTATATGTTACAATAATTAGTAAGGTAATAGAATCACATTAAACTTATAGTGATAAGCTATAGCTAATAATAAAATAAGTTTTAAGTTATAAGTTATTATAACTTAAAATTTATTTTGGAAATGAGGTAGTATATATGAAGTTGATTTCGTGGAATGTTAATGGCATTAGAGCTTGCGTTCAAAAAGGATTTTTAGATTTCTTTAAAGAAGTAGATGCAGATATGTTTTGTATTCAAGAAAGTAAAGTTCAAGGTGGGCAGATAGAACTTGCTTTAGAAGGATATCATCAATACTGGAATTATGCTGAAAAAAAAGGATATTCAGGAACTGCTATATTTACAAAGATAGAACCTATGAATGTATCCTATGGTATTGGAATAGAAGAACATGATAAAGAAGGTAGAGTAATTACTTTAGAGTTTGAAAAGTTTTATCTTGTAACAGTATATACTCCAAACTCTAAGTCGGAGTTAGAAAGACTTGATTATAGAATGGTTTGGGAAGATGAATTTAGAAAACATCTTAAAAATTTAGATGAAAATAAACCAGTGATAGTCTGTGGAGATTTAAATGTAGCTCATAAGGAGATAGATCTTAAAAATCCTAAAAATAATAGAAGAAATGCAGGATTTACTGATGAAGAAAGAAATAAATTCACTGAATTATTAGATTCTGGATTTATAGATACCTTTAGAAATTTCTATCCTGATTTAGAAGGAACATATTCTTGGTGGTCTTATAGATTTAAAGCTAGAGAGAAAAATGCAGGATGGAGAATTGATTATTTCTGTACCTCAGAAAGATTAAAAGAAAATTTAATTTCAGCTAAGATACATACAGAGATATTAGGTTCAGACCATTGTCCAGTAGAAGTTGAAATTAATATTTAACATTTAAAGTAATATTATTCCATAAACTTAAATATAATATATAAAATTATACTTAAGTAAATATGGAGGGGTTACTATGATAATAGATGCTAGTTTAAGAGATTTAAAAATTAAGGGAAGAAAATTTAGAAATGAAGGAAGAACTGTGGGAATGATACTTAGAAGTAATGGAGATACTTTGCCAATTAGTATTAAACGTTCAGATATGGATAAATTTCTAAAAAGATATGGAGACCATAGTGATGTAACTTTAAGGGTTCATGGAGAAAATATTAATACATCCATAATAGAAGTACAAAGAGATCTACTACTTCATTATGCACATAATGTGCAGTTTAAAGAAATTTAAATTATAGTTTGAAAAATCCCCAGTTAAATTGNNCAATTTAACTGGGGATTTTTCTTATTTTAGTATCATTTATAGACTAAAGTGGTATTCTTGCAAGAACCATATGTTTATTTTTCATATTATATAACTGTTCCTTAGTGATTTCTTGAATAGTTGTAATCTTAGTTACATTGTGGATCATACCAACTCTAATTTTTGCATCTTCTAAGTCTCTTGCTAATAATGTTCCACAGTATCTAGCATCTTCAGTATCCACATTAAATAAGAATACATTTAATTTCTCTATTGGTACAACATCTTTCTTTAAAAATTCATCATCAAATTCAACTTCACTATCAAGAGAGATTAAACCTTCTCTAACTATAAGTTTATCCCACCCTTTATATTCACAAAGTCTACCCCATAGTCCTAAATTCATAATGCTTCTTACAGTAAGTTTTACCATCATAAAAATTCACTCCCTCTCAATTTTAACTCTCATATATTTTAATTATTATTGTACCATTATTTTGAAGATTATTCAATCAATTTACTGAATATTTAAATCATTTATAGTTTGTATACAATATTTATTGATTATACATTAATAAATATATTAAATTTATCAATAATTATGATTACCAATTTAAAAAGATTTATGTTATTAGATCTTTGTATATTTATTCTAAGGTTTGTAATGAATATTTTATAATAAGATTTTTATATATTATCAATAAACGAGTAAAATTAATTATATTAATATTAAAATTAATTATATTAATATAATGCTTATTGAAAATTAATTTTTTGAATAATAATATTAATTATTTTCAATGTATATATTTACAATTAAAAGAATATGCCGTATAATTTTATTTAGGAGGTGGCAAGAATGTATAAGGCATTAACAAGATGTCCTGTTTGTTCAGGAAAATTGAATATAAAAAGGCTACAGTGTGATGAATGTAATACTGTAATTGAAAATAATTTTACTTTTTCAAAGTTTGAGAAGTTAAATCATGATCAATTAAGGTTTGTAGAAACCTTTTTACAATATAGAGGAAATATAAAAGATGTAGAGAAGGCATTAGGAATTTCTTATCCAACAGTAAGGGGTAAGTTAGATGAAATAAATGAAGTATTAGGGCTATCTAGTAAAAAACAGCATGAAATTGATAGAAAACATGTAATTACAAAGTTAGAAAATGGTGAGATAACTTCAGATGAAGCTATCGAACTTTTAAATAAAATATAAATTAGGGGGAGTAATCATGGAAGATAAGTTAAGAATTTTAAAAATGGTAGAGGAAGGAAAGCTTACAGGGGAGCAAGCAAGTAAACTTCTAGAAACCTTAGAAAAGAACGATGGAGATAAAGTAAAAGGCGAAGATGATGATGAATTCTTTAAAATACCAAAATCAACTAACGGGACTAGAATGCTTTATATAAGGATTAAATCTCACGATGGAGAAAATGTTAAAGTTACAATACCACTAGAGGTTATAAAAATAATGGCTTCTGCTGGTAGTAATGTAATTGAAAGTATGGACAAATATGATATCAAAATTGATATGATATTAGAAGCTATTGATAAAGGTGTTGTAGGACCAATTGTACAAGTAGATACAGATGAGGGAGATAAAATATTGATAGAAATAGCTTAAAATAATATATTAAGGGGATTTGAGTAAATGATTATCAATATAAAAGAACCAGGGGAAAATAAGAGTAAAAATATATGTATACCAAGGGTTTGTATTTCGCTAGGAATATTTGTACTACCTTTAGCATTAAAATCTATGTATAGGAAAAAAAATAATAGTAAAACCAAGGTAGCAATTAACAATAAAGAAATGAAGAACTTAAAAAAAGCAATTAAGTATCTTAATAAAAAATATAAAGGCTTAGTTCTTGTAGATATAAAAACCAATGAAGGAGAAAGTGTAAAAATAGTTATATAGATAATATATGTATGTATTTTAAAGAGATGATCAGTTTGATTAAAGTCATTATGTAAAACTACATAATGACTTTAATACCTTTAGATTCAGCCTGTTTTATGAAATCCTCTAAATTTACAATATAACAATTTTTTAAACTAATAGTTTTCAGTGTAGGTATATCAAAAAGTTTAGAATAATCTGATATGTAAGCGTAGGATAGATTCAAGGTTTTTAGATTATTTATAACTTCTATTCCATCTACAATTAAAGGACCTTCTAAACATAGAGAGAATTCCTCTACATTAGGAAAATTTTTCAAAGTTGAAAGCTGAAAATCACTGCTAAAGCTAATGGTTAAGTTTTTTACCTTTGGGAATAATGGCAGACTATTTATAGAATCAGTTTTAGGATATATAAGTTTAAAAGTATCTATTTTATCAAATAAGGCTACTTCACTTAAGACATTTAAGTTGCATCTGTGTATACTTAAAGTCTTTAAATTATACAACTTAGTAATAGGTAAATAATCTAAAATTAATCCATCATCATTAATATCCAAGGTGTTTAAATTTTCAATGTATTCTAAGCCTTTTAGATTAGATACATTTTTTATTTTAAGTATATTTACATTTGAAAGTTCAGTTTTATTCAAAGAATTTAAAGAATATGAATTCATACCTATGGCTTTTTTTACAGTAGTATTAAGGTTAGAATCTTTTATAATTCTCTTAGAATATATGTAATAATTAATTGAAAAGAAAGTACATATAGATAAAATCACCATAATAATTTTTAGATATTTTTTACTATGGAATTCTTTTGTAACTCTGTAGATTATAGATATACCTAAAGATAATATAAGAATTATATGACTAGGTATGTATATGTATAATTTAAACGATAAATAATTTAAAATCATTGGAATGGTTATAATATAACTGATAATAATAAAATTAGAAGAGTGAAATTCATTAAAATTAGTGATGGTTATAATTACAGTTATACATAATAATACAATCCATGGCAAAGGAAATTTACCATCTAGGACTAATAGATTTGAAAAGAATATATTAAATATCATAAAAACAATGAGAAAACTTATAGAAATAATATACCAAACATTACATTTAGATTCTTTAGGATATAAAGTAATAATATTATTTTTTACATTAGTTTTATAAAAAAAGTTTTTCATTCCGTCCTCCTAGTATTAAGGGTTATAATGTTATACAAATATTATATTTTAAAAATAGTCATATGTAAACGTATAATAGACTCGAGAAAATGTAATATTTAACGGCAAATTTAGAGGATTTTATCATAAAAAATATTTAAAACAGAAAAATTTTTTAATATTTATTAATATAAATAAAAATGCTGTAGAAAATAGTAGTTTAAGAGATAAATATTATAGTATAAATATTATATTCAATTAATTAATAAGTTTACATTTTAATTAATTGAATATTTATTGACTTTTATTTTTTAAAATAGTATATTGAAAATATGTACAATGAAGTACTTAAAGAGCAGTGAAGCTCCATAGGATTATTCCTATGGAGCTTTTTGTGGTTGTTTTTAGGGTAAATTTAATAATGAATTTTCTTTTAATAAACTTACTGCATAAATAGTTAATTAATTTTAAAGACTATATTGTAAATAAGATAGTCTTGAAAGGAGTTTAAGATGAACAATTTTAAAATTAAAACTCAGATTTATTTTGGTCAAGGAGCTTTAGAACGGTTAGAGGAAGTAGGAAATAAAAAAGTTTTTGTAGTTACAGATCCTTTCATGGTGAAATCAGGAATGATTAATAACATAACAGAAAAATTAAAAAGTGCTAACATAACTATATTTAGTGATATAGTTCCAGATCCACCTATAGAGCTTATAGTTCAAGGTATAGAAGAGCTTCAGAAAGTTAAGCCAGAAGTGTTGATTGCTCTAGGAGGAGGTTCTTCAATAGATGCAGCTAAAGCAATAATGGATTTTGCGAAGAAAATTACATCTGTCACAGATATGGAATTTATAGCTATCCCAACTACAAGCGGTACAGGTTCAGAGGTTACATCTTTCTCAGTAATAACAGATAAAACTAAGGGAACAAAGTATCCATTAGTTTCAGATGATCTATTACCAGATGTGGCTATATTAGATCCAGAACTAGTGAAAAGTGTACCTGGATCAATTACTGCAGATACAGGTATGGATGTAATAACCCATGCTCTTGAAGCTTATGTATCTACAAATGCTTCTGATTTTTCAGATGCTTTAGCTGAAAAAGCACTTATACTATCATTTAAATATCTTTTAAGAGCATATAGTAATGGTGAAGATATAGAAGCTAGAGAAAAAATGCATAATGCATCATGTCTTGCTGGAATTGCATTTAATTCAGCTTCTCTTGGATTAAATCATGGGATAGCCCATGTTCTAGGCGGCAAATTCCATGTACCTCATGGAAGAACTAATGCTTTATTATTACCTTATATAGTTGATTTTAATGCTGACATAGTAGGATATGAGAATAATGAGTTTTCTAGAGCTGCTATTAAATATGCTAACATAGCAAAATTATTAGGATTACCTTGTAGTAATGCTAGAGCAGGAGTTAGAAGTATTGTAAATGAAATTAAAAAATTACAAAAGGAAATGAATATGCCTACCACTTTAAAAGCTTGTGGTGTATCTATGGAAGAATTAGAAAAGCTTAAAGAAGAAATTGCAAACAGTGCATTATTAGATGCATGTACTGCAACTAACCCTAAAATACCTACTCCTCTTAATGTTATTGAAATTATCGGAAAAATTAAAGAATAACATCAAAAAATGGGTTGACAGTATAAAATTTTGAATATATAATCGAAATATACACAAAGTAGTGTAATGGTTTTAAGCAAAGGGGCTTCTTGAAAATATTATGTTTTCGAGGAGCCTTTATTATTTTTATAAAATTATAGATTTATTTAAGAATAGTTGTTAAAACACAGGTAATACTAAGACTAATAATTTATATGAAAATATTATTTTAGTGTTGTCTCTAAATGCAAAGGTAAGGTGAGTATATGAGTGACGATAAGCAAAGGATCATACAGGAGTTTGTTCCAGGAAAACAAGTAACCCTTGCACATATAATAGCAAATCCTACAGAAGAGCTTTATAAAAAGCTAGGTCTTGTAGCAAGCACTAGAGATGCTATTGGTATTTTAACTATAACTCCAAGTGAAGGTTCTATAATTGCTGCTGATGTAGCTACAAAAGCTGCTGGAGTTAATCTTGGGTTTGTAGACAGATTTAGTGGTTCACTTGTTATAACAGGAGATATTAGTTCTGTAGAATCAGCATTAAAGGAAGTTACTTCTGTACTTGAAGGATTATTACAATTTACCTCTACAAAAATTACTAGAACCTAGGAGGTAACATGAAAAAAGTAATATTTATAGGAAAGACTGGAAGTGGAAAGACTACTTTGTGTCAAAAGATTCACGATTTAGATTTAGAATATAAGAAGACTCAATCGGTAGAAATTTATGATGAGTCTATAGATACTCCAGGAGAATATCTAGAAAATAGATCTTACTACAAAGCTTTGATAGTAACATCAGCAGATGCAGATGTAATTGCACTAGTATATGATTGTACTTCAGAAGAATCGTACATAGCACCAGGTTTTTGTAGTATGTTTGCTAAAGAATGTATTGGGATAGTGACAAAGATAGACATTGCTCAAAACAAAGATAGAATAAAATATGCTAAGGAAATCTTAAATGAGGCTGGAGTATCTAGAATATTTGAAGTAAATACTTTAGATGGAACTGGCATAGAGGAATTAATTAAATATTTAAGTTCATAATATAGAGGAGAATAATTAAATATGAGTAAAAAAATCATAATAGTCGACGATGAGCCTATTATTAGAATGGATATCAGAGATATCTTAGAAGCGGAGGGTTACAATGTAGTAGCAGAGGCTTCAGATGGGTTTAGTGCTGTAGAACTTTGTAAAGAGCATAAACCTGATTTAGTAATTATGGATATACAGATGCCTATACTTGATGGCATAGGAGCCAGTAAAAGAATTAGACTTGAGCATCTTGCAGGTGGAATACTTTTATTGACAGCCTTTAATGATACTGAATTTATAGAAAAGGCTAAAAGTGTAGGAGCATATGGATATCTGGTGAAACCTTTAGATGAAAAATCATTTATTCCAACAGTGGAAATGTGCTTAGCTAAAGTAGAAGAGTTTGAAGAGTTAGAAAATAACCTGGAGAAAGTTACATCAAAGTTAAACGAAAGAAAATTAATAGAAAAAGCAAAAGGTATACTTATGAAAGAATTAAATTCCGATGAAGAAGAAGCTTACAGATACATTAGAAAATTAAGTATGGATAGAAGATGCTCTATGATAGATATTGCAAAAACTTTAATAGTGGCTTATGAATAAGATAAAAGAATTATGTAATATTTATACTAATCTTACTGATGAAGATGTTAATAAAATCATAGAGGTTTCTAGCTCTATTGAGTTAATAGCTAATTTAGAGGAATGTGATGCTTTTATAGATGTGCCATCAAAAAATCCAGAAGAAGCTATAGTGGTTTCAGAAGGAAGAAAAAAAGAATCTATTTATACTAATTCTGTAGTAGGGAAAAAAGCTTTAAGAATTAATGAGCCTGGTGTAATAAGAACTCTAAAAACCGGTGAGGTTTTTAAAGGAGTAAGAGCTTTAACACAAGAAAATAGATTTGTAAGGCAAAAGGTATACCCGATTTATAATAAGGAAAAAATAATAGGAGTAATTATTGTTGAGGATGATATAAGTAATGAAATAAAAGAAGATTTTACTATTCCTAATGATGGCTCCAAAAGCAAAAGACAAAAGACACATCAGCTTATGAACTTGATAAATTCCAATAGATTGATAAATGATAACTTAGAATCTGCCATTTTAGTTTATGATGAAAATGGAATATTAAGAATTAAAAATAGAAAAGCTGATATGATTTACATAGGTAGGGGATATAATGAGCTTGAAGGAATGCATTATGATGACTTGTCCTTAGATAATACCCTATTTACTAATATTAATAAAATCTTAGAGATTACAGAAGATAATAAAGTAATAACAAAGGAAATAAAAGTTGGTAATTTTTATTATGGAATAAAAAGAATACTGATTAAGGAAGAAGACTTGAGAGTTATTGAAATAGTTCAAGATATAACAGATATAAAGAATAAGGAAGCTGAAATAATCTCTAAATCTGTTGCTATAAGAGAAATTCATCATAGAGTAAAGAATAACTTACAAACTGTAGCTTCACTTTTACGTATTCAAGGGAGAAGATGTGATAGTGAGGAAGCAAAGGTAAGTCTTCAAGAAAGTGTGAATAGGATTCTAGCTATTGCAGCAACTCATGAACTTCTATCTAAGGATATAAGTGATGAGGTAAAGATTATGAAGGTTATAAATGCTATAGTAGATAATGCTAAAAGATGTTTTTTAAACATTCAAAAGGAAATTAACATAGAAGTATCAGGTGATGATTTTTATATTGATACAGATAGAATTACTGCAATATCTCTTATAATTAATGAATTAATACAAAATTGTTATGATCATGCTTTTAATCATAGGGAATGTGGCACTATAAAAATTATTGTTACTGAGCAGGAAGAGTTTAGAGAAATATCAGTAGCTGACGATGGAGTTGGTTTTGATACTTCCATAGATAAATCTTCTAGCTTAGGAATGTCTATAGTAAAAAACTACGTATCTGATAAATTAAAAGGTGATATAGATATATTTTCTAATGATGAGGGAACTAGAATTAAATTTAGATTTCCTATAAAACTTGAATAAAATAGAACTACATTGAAGTAGTTTGATTTAAGCAAAGAGGCTTAAAGTTAAAAAAATTAATTTTCATAGTTATTTGAAAGATTAATTTGATAGCTTTAAGCCTTTTTATATTTGTATTTGGAGGTGATTTAATGAGAGAAGAACTTTTAAGTGTTGGAATTGATATTGGAACTAGTACAACTCAACTTGTATTTTCGAAACTAATCATAGAAAACACTGCTTCAAGTTTTTCAGTACCTAGAATATCAATAGTTGATAAAGAAGTAGTTTATAGAAGTGATGTTTATTTTACGCCACTTAAATCTATGACAGAAATTGATGCCGAGAAAGTTAAGGATATAGTATCTTTAGAATATAAAAAATCTGGTATCAATAAGGATGAAATACAAACAGGAGCTGTAATTATAACAGGTGAAACTGCTAGAAAAGAAAATGCCAACGAAGTACTGCATACTTTAAGTGGATTTGCAGGAGACTTTGTAGTTGCTACAGCAGGTCCAGATCTTGAAAGTATTATAGCAGCTAAAGGTGCAGGAGCTCACATTTACTCCAGTGAACATTCTACAAGTGTAGTTAATCTAGATATTGGTGGAGGAACTACAAATTTAGCTGTGTTTACTAGAGGAGATTTGAAGGAAACTGGATGTCTAGATATAGGTGGAAGACTTATAAAACTTGATAAAGACACAAATAATATAGTATATATAGCACCTAAAATACAAAATATTATAAATCAAAATAATTTTGATATAAAAGTTGGCTATAAAGCAACTAAAGAAATGTTGATTCCAGTTATTGATGAAATGGTAAAGCTTTTAGAGGAAAGCGTAGGAATTAGGACTCAAACATCTATCTTTGAAATGATAGTTACTAATAAGTCTATTGCCTTAAATGAGGAGATTAAGTGTATATCTTTTTCAGGCGGAGTAGCTGACTATGTATATAATGAATCTCCTATAGAAGATTATTTTAAGTATGGAGATATAGGAATACTTCTTGGAGAAGCTATTAAAAACTCAGACTTATGTAAAAAATTAAAATTGGCGAGAGCAATAGAAACTATAAGAGCAACAGTAGTGGGAGCTGGCTCTCACACTATGGATATTAGTGGAAGTACAATTACATATACCCATGACAACTTCCCTATAAAAAATTTACCAATTTTAAAGCTCAGTTTAGAAGATGAGAATAGAGGTTCTGAAGTTTTAGAAAAAGCTATATCAGAAAAAATTAACTGGTTTAAATATGAAAATGAACTTCAGAGTATTGCCATAGCCCTACATGGAAAGAAGAATCCTTCTTTTGCAGAAATACAAGATATGGCAAAGGGACTAGTAGGTGGGATGAAAGAACTGATTGATAGAAAGCTTCCACTTATTATAATTGTTGAAAATGATATGGCAAAGGTATTAGGTCAGGCTATTTACTCCCTTTTACATCTTGATAAGGACATAGTTTGTATAGATGGTATCAAGGTGGAAAATGGAGATTATATAGATATAGGAAAACCCGTAGCGGAAGGTAAAGTATTACCTGTAGTTATAAAAACATTAGTATTTAATTAACCGAGAGGAGGATTATCATGATTTTAAAAACTAAATTATTCGGAAAAGTATACCAGTTTAATTCAGTAATGGAAGTTATGGCAAAAGCAAACGAAGAAAAATCAGGAGATAACTTAGCAGGAATAGCTGCACAGTCAGCAGAGGAAAGGGTTGCAGCAAAAGTTGTACTTTCTAACCTTACATTGTCTGATTTAAGAAATAATCCTGCAGTACCTTATGAATTAGATGAGGTTACTAGAATAATACAAGATGACGTAAATGAAAAAATATATGCAGAAGTTAAAAATTGGACTGTAGCAGAATTTAGAGAGTGGCTACTAGATGATAATACTACAGGAGCAGATATAAGAAGAGTTTCAAGAGGAATAACATCAGAAATAGTGGCTGCTGTTGCAAAAATAATGTCTAATATGGATTTAGTATACGCAGCTAAGAAAATAAAAGTTACAGCACATTGTAATACAACTATAGGAGAACCCGGTACATTATCTGTTAGATTACAACCAAATCATCCAACAGATGATCCAGATGGAATACTTGCATCTTTAATGGAAGGATTAAGCTATGGTATTGGAGACGCAGTGCTTGGATTAAACCCAGTTGATGACTCTGTAGAGAGCGTAACAAAAGTCTTAAAGAGATTTAATGAATTTAAAGAAAAATGGCAAATACCAACTCAAACTTGTGTACTTGCGCACGTAACTACACAAATGGAAGCAATTAGAAAAGGTGCGCCAGCGGATCTTATATTCCAATCAATTGCTGGTTCTGAAAAAGGAAATGAAGCATTTGGATTTACTGCTGCAACAATAGAAGAAGCAAGACAACTTGCACTTAAAGAAGGAACTGCTACAGGTCCAAACGTAATGTATTTTGAAACTGGTCAAGGTTCAGAACTTTCTTCAGATGCACACCATGGTGCTGACCAAGTAACAATGGAAGCTAGATGCTATGGATTTGCTAAGAGATTCCAACCATTCTTAGTAAATACAGTTGTTGGATTCATAGGACCTGAGTACCTATATGATGCAAAACAAGTTATAAGAGCTGGTCTTGAAGACCACTTTATGGGTAAACTTTCAGGACTCCCAATGGGATGTGACGCTTGTTACACAAACCATATGAAAGCTGATCAAAATGATATAGAAAACTTAGCGGTATTACTTGCTACAGCAGGATGTACATACTTCATGGGAATTCCTCATGGTGATGACGTAATGCTTAACTATCAAACAACTGGATATCAAGAGACAGCTACATTAAGAGAGTTATTAGGAGTAAAACCTATTAAACCTTTTGAAGAGTGGATGGAAAAAATGGGAATTATAGAAAATGGCAAGTTAACCAGAAGAGCTGGCGACGCTTCAATATTTTTAGGATAAGGGGGGACTACTGATGAACGAACAAGAATTAAAATTAATGGTTGAAAAGTTATTAGGAGAAATGGTAGAAAAATCAGGTAGTACTGACATAGTAAATCAAGTAGCAAATAAAATGAGTGCTGTAATAGGTTCAGTAGATGAAAATGGATGTATTCCAGATATCACAGAAATTGACCTTAAAAAACAACTTTTAGTTGAAAACCCTCATGATAGAGAAGGATACCTAAAAATGAAGGAAAGAACTCCAGCAAGAATAGGTATTGGAAGATCAGGTCCAAGATACAAAACTATAACTCAATTAAGAGTTAGAGCTGACCATGCTGCTGCACAAGACTCTGTATTCTCTTATGTATCTGAAGACTTTATAAAAGAGAATAATTTAATACCAGTAAATACAATGTGTGTTGATAAAGATCAATATATAACTCGTCCTGACCTAGGAAGAAGATTTGACGAAGAAACTACTAAGTTTATAAAAGATAAGTTCTCAGGTCAAAAAGTGTTAGTAGTAGTTGGAGATGGACTTTCTTCTGCAGCTATTGAAGCTAACCTAAAAGATTCAGTTCCTTCAATTAAGCAAGGTTTAAAAATGTATGGAATTGAAATTGGAGATATATTATTCATTAAACATTGTAGAGTTGGAGCTATGGATGCCATTGGTGATGCAACAGGAGCAGAGGTTGTTTGTATGCTAGTAGGTGAAAGACCAGGTCTTGTTACTGCTGAATCAATGAGTGCTTATATAGCTTATAGACCAACAGCTAATATGCCAGAGGCTAACAGAACAGTTATATCAAACATCCATAAAGGTGGTACTACAGCAGTTGAAGCTGGAGCACATATAGCTGAACTTATAAAGACAATGCTTGATAAAAAAGCATCAGGAATAAATTTAAAAATATAATTTAGGGGGAATTTATTGTGATTAATGAAGCATTACGTCCAACCGTATTAAGCGTTAAAATAATTTCAAATGTAAGCCCAGAACTAGTTAAAAAATTAGAATTACAACCTCATCATAAAAGTTTAGGTATCATTACTGCTGATAGTGATGACGTAACTTACACTGCCCTTGATGAAGCTACAAAAGCTGCTGAAGTTGATGTAGTATATGCAAGATCAATGTATGCAGGTGCTGCTAATGCATCTACAAAACTTGCTGGTGAAGTTATTGGAATAATAGCTGGACCAAGTCCAGCAGAAGTAAGAAGTGGTTTAAATGCTACTATAGACTTCATGGAAAATGGATCACACTTTGTAAGTGCTAATGATGATAACTCTATAGCTTACTATGCACACTGTGTTTCAAGAACTGGAACTTATCTTTCAAAAGTAGCAGGAGTTAAAGAAGGAGAAGCAATAGCTTATCTAGTAGCTCCACCACTTGAAGCTATCTATGGATTAGATGCAGCTCTTAAGGCAGCAGATGTTGAAATGAAAGAATTCTTTGGACCTCCAACTGAAACAAACTATGGTGGTGGATTACTTACAGGTAGTCAATCAGCATGTAAGGCAGCATGTGACGCTTTTGCAGAAGCTGTCAAATCAGTTGCTCAACAACCAGTAAACTTTTAGGCGAAGGTTTAGTAAGTGAGTAAAGCATTAGGTCTAGTAGAAGTAAGAGGATACGTTGCAGCAGTAGAAGCTGCAGATTCTGCTCTAAAGGCTGCAAATGTTACTTTGATTGGACTAGAGAAAATAAAAGGTGGAATAACTACTATTAAAATTATTGGAGATGTAGGAGCGGTAAAGGCTGCAGTTGATGCAGCCAAGGCTTCTGTAGAAAGTTTAGGTACTTTTAGAACTGCTCATGTGATACCAAGAGTAGATTCACAAGTTGAAGGTTTATTCTTTGAAGGACATAAAAAACCACAAGAGGTACCTATAGAATCATCCAGTGAAAAAAGTGATACAAAAGATAAGGAAAAAACAGAAACTCCAGTTAATAAAAAAGAAGAGGCTTTAGTCAAGGAAAAAGTGGAAACTTCTGAAGCGGAAATTGTAGAAAAAGTTACAGAAGAAAAATTAGAAGCTAAAAAAGAAACCAAAGAAAAAAGTAAGGAAATAGAGCCTCAAATAAACAAAATAGAAGAAATTATAAAAAATGATTTCAAAGATCATATAGATTATAACTCTATGAAAGTAGAAGAGTTAAGAAGATTAGTTAGAACTTTAAAAATTCCGAATATGACAAATAAACAAATTAAATTTGCCAAAAAGGATGTGCTTATTAAAACTATACTAGAATATAACAAAGCAGGTGAAAAATAATGGAACTTACAGATAAAGATTTAGCGTCTATACAAGAGGTTAGAAATCTAATTAAAACAGCTAAAGCTGCTCAAGCAAAATTGGCTAAAAAATCTCAGGATGAGATTGATAGAATAGTTAAGGCTATGGCTGAGGCTGCTGCAGCAAATGCAGAGAAGCTAGCTAAAATGGCAGTTGAAGAAACTGGATTTGGAATATGGCAGGACAAAGTAATTAAAAATATTTTTGGGTCTACATATATCTATGATTATATCAAGGATCTAAAAACTATTGGTATAGTTGCAGAAGATGAAGAGAAAAAAGTTATGGATGTTGCAGTACCTATGGGAGTAATTGCAGGATTAATTCCTTCAACTAATCCAACATCAACAACTATGTATAAAGCTCTTATATCATTAAAATGTGGAAACGCAATAGTATTTTCACCACATCCAAATGCTAAAAAAAGTATATTAGAAACAGTTAGAATTATTAATGAAGCAGCTGTAAAGGCTGGATGCCCAGAAGGAGTTATTGGATGCATTACAATTCCAACCCTTCAAGCTACAGATGAATTAATGAAAAATAAAGATACAGCTATGATACTTGCAACTGGTGGTTCAGCAATGGTTAGAGCAGCGTACTCTTCAGGTACACCGGCCCTTGGAGTTGGTCCAGGAAATGGTCCAGCATTTATTGATAAGAGTGCTGATATTAAAGTTGCAGTTAAGAGAATAATGGATTCTAAAACTTTTGATAATGGAACAATCTGTGCTTCTGAGCAATCAGTGATTATAGAAGAAGCTATTAAAGATAGAGTGGTGACTGAATTCAAAAATCAAGGAGCATATTTCTTAAGCCCAGAAGAAGCAAAACAACTTGGTAAATTTATAATGAGAGCTAATGGAAGTATGAATCCACAAATAGTTGGTAAGAGTGTAGAAACTATTGCAAAACTTGCTAATTTAACTAACGTACCTTCTTCAGCAAGAGTACTTATTGCTGAAGAAACAGAAGTAGGACACAATGTTCCATATTCAAGAGAAAAACTAGCTCCAATTCTAGGATTCTATGTTGAAAAGAGTGTAGATGATATAGAAGCTAAGTGTAGAGAAATACTTATTAATGAAGGCGCTGGTCACACATTCTCAATGCACTGTGAAGACAAGGAACTAGTAAAAAGATTTGCTCTTAGTATGCCGGTATCAAGAATACCAGTAAACACTCCAAGTACTTTAGGAGGAATAGGTGCTTCTCTAAATATAGTACCTGCTTTAACTTTAGGTTGTGGAGCTATTGGTGGAAGTGCAACATCTGATAATGTAGGACCACTTCACCTTGTAAATATCAAAAAAGTAGCTTATGGAGTTAGAGAAATTGAACATTTTAGAGGTGGAAGTAGCAATTCAGTTAATGGAAATAATAGTTCACTTTCATCTGCAGACACAGAAGAGCTTGTTAATTTACTTGTTAAGAAAATAATAAGTGAATTAAGATAATAAAATAAAATTTCAAAGTATATTGGTTAAATTTAAGGAGGAATTTATAATGGCAAACGCAAATGCATTAGGAATGATTGAAACTAAAGGATTAGTAGCAGCAATAGAAGCTGCAGACGCAATGGTTAAAGCTGCTAACGTACAACTAGTAGGAAAAGAACAAGTTGGTGGCGGTCTTGTAACTGTACTTGTAAGAGGAGATGTTGGAGCTGTTAAAGCTGCTACAGATGCTGGAGCAGCTGCTGCTGAAAGAGTTGGAGAATTAATATCAGTTCACGTAATCCCAAGACCACACTTTGAAGTAGATGCTGTTTTACCAAAAACACAGGAAACAGTTTAATTTAGGTTTGTGTAGAGATGTATTGCTAAAATAAGCAATACGTCTCTTACATCTAATGAGGGATGTGAAGATATGTCAGTATTAACTGAAAGTGAAGTTAGAAGACAGTTAAAGGGAACAGACTTTAAGGAATATACCGAATTTAGAGTTCTAAAAGGGCAAATAGTAACCCCATCTGCAAAATCATTTTTGTCAGAAAATAATATTAAATTGAAGTATGTAGATTCTTTAGAGGAAGTAGTGCATGAAGTAAAAAAGGTAAAAGAAGAAGTACCTGTAAAGTTACAAACGAGAGAAGAAAAAAGTAAATATATAACTGTATTTGGTGCTGAATTAATGGAAAAACCTGAGCATATGACACATTTAAATGGAAACTTATTAGTGTTTAAAGATCATAAGATAATAGCGCTGAGAGGAAAGTTAGATTCTCTTGAGTCTAAGATATTGGAAACTCAAGTTATTACTCATAAATTAGGAGCTTCAAAGCTAACAGAAGACCTTGAAGAGATATTAAAGTTTGTAAGATGTCTCCTTAGATGTGAAGTAGTTAATGAACCAGTAGGAGAATTTAAACTTCTTGGTATGACTCCAGAAGAATTGAGAGAAAAATCTCATTATCCAAAGAAATATTATGGGATTGGTCATGAGCCAGTAGCGTTTTCTATGGGTGAGGCTGTTGTGGCATTAAATTCTTGTAGAACAACTATAAGAGAAACTGAACTTTTAGCTTATACCGCATTTAAAGGGGAGTATGGTGATGTTCAAAGGCCGGATATAATAAAGGCATTAAATAGATTATCATCCTTGTTTTGGATAATGATATTTAAATATAGAACTGGAGAATACAGTTAAAGCAGGAGGATGAAATATGAATAATCTTTTAGTAGAAGATATCATAGATGAAGTAATAAAGAGAGTAAAAAAAGAAGCTTTTATAGAAGTTGAAGCCTCAGGAAAACACGTTCACCTATGTGAAGAACATATAAACATATTATTTGGACGTGATTATCAGTTAAATAAGGTTAAAGACTTATCACAACCAGGTCAATATGCATGTAAAGAAAGAGTTACTATAACAGGACCTAAGGGTTCACTAAAGAATGTTGTTGTTCTTGGACCTGCAAGGAAATCTACACAAGTAGAAATTTCATTAACTGATGCAACAGTTCTTGGAATTAAGGCTCCTGTTAAAGAGAGTGGTAAAATAGAAGGTACTCCTGGAATTACAATTTCTACAGAACGAGCTACTCTTACAATAGATAAAGGAGTAATTGTTGCTAAAAGGCACATACACATAACTCCAGAAGATGCAGAGAAGTTTGGTGTGAAAGATAAAGAAATCATTCAAGCAAAGGTTTATGGTAATAGACCCCTAATATTTGATGATGTTGTCATAAGAGTAAGCCCAGACTTTAGAACATATATGCATATAGACTATGATGAGGCTAATGCTTGTGGATTTACGAAGGGAACTCTTTGTAGAATAGTTAAGTAGGCCTCAAAAAGGAGGTATATAAATGAACTATGATAAACTTGTGGACTTAATAGTAAAAGAAGTTTATAAAAAGTTAGAAGAAACAAATAAAAATATTGTAAAACATAAGATAGCTGTAATAATTGGAGATGTAGAGTTGGATCCTATTACTAAATCTAATTTAGATGAAGAATATACTGTGACTTCATATAATGAAGAACAAATAGAAGCTGACATAGCCATAGTTTCTACACTATCTATAAAGTCCATGGCAAATATAGCTACGCTAACTGGTATTAATGAAGAAGAAAACTTTATCATTAATATGCTATTAGCAGGTAAGAAGGTATATGTCCTTGAAAATGGTCTAGAGTATAGAAAGTATAAAAATACTGCTCCAAGAGCACTATATAATAAGTATTTAAGCTTTGAAAGAGAGCTTAAAGTTTATGGAATTGATATAGTTGAGTTTATTGAAAAAGTTGAAGATAAAACCACAAGAAAAGAAGAGTATAAAAAGGTTGAAGATATTAGTATATTAGAAACTTCAAATTTTATATCAGAAGAGATGAGCTTCGAAATTAGAAATAAGAAACTTATTAGTGAGATGGATCTTAGGAAGCCATTTATGAATGGAATGAAATCTGTGGTAATAGATAAAAAAAGCATAATCACTCCATTGGCTAACGACTTTATAAGAATTCATAATCTGAAAGTTAAAAGAGTTTAGCGGAGGATAATATGGTTATAGGTAGAGTTGTTGGTAGATTATGGGCAACTAGAAAAGATGAAAAGCTAAATGGTCAAAAGTTTTTAATAGTGAGGCTACTTAAAGATATAGATGTAGAAGAAACAGGCTTTTTTGTAGCAGCGGATAGTGTAGGTGCAGGTACTGGAGACAATGTACTTATAACTAGAGGTGGTGCAGCTAGAGTATCACTAGGAGAAAGAGATGTACCTGTGGATGCAACTATAATAGGAATAATTGATTCAATAGAGGTGGAAAATGAGTAAAAGTATTGGAGCAATTGATTTTAAAAGTATAGCTAAAGGCATTGAAGTTGCAGATGAAATGGTGAAAAAAGCTGATGTTGATGTACTATATATTAAAACTATATGTCCTGGAAGGTTTTTAGTGATATTAACAGGAGATGAAGGTGCTATAAGAACAACCCTTGACCACGGGATTTTCTCTGGTCAGGGGCATATAATAGATAGTTGTATTATAAATAGTGTCCATAATAATATTATACAAGCTTTGAAAAGTAGGTTTGTAACTAAGGCTAATGGGGCCATAGGAGTAATGGAGACCAATAGCGTAAGTAGTGGTCTTAAAGCGTTAGATATTGCTCTTAAGGGAGCCAATTTAAATTTAGTAAAACTACAAGTAGCATCTGGAATAAGTGGTAAACTTGTTTATATTATTTCTGGTGGGCTTAGTGATGTAGAGCATGGAATAAATATAGCTAAAGAAGCTATAGAAGAAAAACGAATTGTTCATGCATCAGTAATACCTTCGCCAGATGAACTTATCATTAAGTATTTAACATAAAAGCTTAAACTTTAGTTTACACAGTTAACAGTATAAATAAATTGAATAAATAAAGAATTAACTTATTAAGGAGATGAAACAATGGGAATTAACGAGATAATCGTATATATCATGGTTGTATTTATGGCCCTTGGAGCCATAGATAAGTGTTTAGGAAATAAGTTTGGACTGGGAGAAAAGTTCGAAGAAGGTTTCATGGCTATGGGTTCTCTTGCAATTGCAATGATAGGAGTTATCTGTCTTGCACCAGTACTTGCAAATATATTAGAACCAGTAATAGTACCAGTATTTAATTTCTTAGGAGCAGACCCCGGTATGTTTGGAGGTACATTACTTGCAAACGATATGGGAGGAGCTTCGCTTTCTAAAGCTCTTGCAGTAGATTCTCAAGCAGGAATGTTTGGCGGATTAATAGTTGGTTCAATGATGGGTGTTACTATAGTATTTACAATTCCAGTTGCCCTTGGAATAATAGAAAAAGAAGATCATAAATTCTTAGCTATGGGAGTATTAGCAGGGGTTATTACAATTCCATTAGGAGCTTTTGTTGGTGGTCTTGTAGCTGGATTCCCAATAATTATGGTACTAAAAAACTTAATTCCAATAGTAATAATTGCAGCACTTATAGCTTTAGGACTTTGGAAATTTGAAAATGCAATAATTAAAGGATTTACAGTTTTCGGGAAGTTTGTAGTAATAGTTATAACTTTAGGATTAGCAGCGGCTGTAATTGAAGCATTAACAGGAATTGTTGTAATTCCAGGAATGGCACCAATTTCTGATGGTATTGAAACTGTTGGAGCAATAGCAATAGTTCTTGCTGGAGCATTCCCACTAGTATATGTAATTACGAAAGTATTCCAAAAACCATTAATGGGATTAGGTAAAGTTTTAAAAATGAATGATATAGCAGCTGCTGGTATGGTTGCAACGCTTGCTAATAGTATTCCAATGTTCGGAATGATGAAGGATATGGATAACAGAGGTAAAATAATTAACGTTGCTTTTGCAGTATCTGCAGCCTTTGTATTTGGAGATCACTTAGGATTTACAGCAGGATTTAATTCAGAAATGATATTACCAATGATAGTTGGTAAATTAGTTGCAGGAATTACAGCAGTATTTGTAGCTATATTTATTGCAAACAATGCAGCTAAAAAGGAGGAGGCTAAATAATGATGGAAAATATCGATAAAAGCTTATTAGAAAAATTAGTTAGACAAATAATAGAAGAAAAACTTACAGGAGCTTCTAATGATTCTGTAGATTTTGTAAGAAATAAAGATGTAAGTGGAATTATCTCTGTTAAACTACCAACAGTTAGAGTAGATGAGTCAAATAGACTTGATACTGGAAATAGCAGTGATATAGTATATACAAAAGATTTATTCACTCTTCAGGAAAGTAAAAGATTAGGTTGTGGAATAATGGAGATGAAAGAAACAACCTTCGATTGGACTTTAAACTATGATGAAATAGATTATGTTATAGAAGGACATCTAGACATAGTAATAGATGGAAGACTTGTATCTGCAGATGCTGGAGAATTAATTTTAATACCAAAAGGAAGCACAATTAAATTCTCAGTTCCAAACTATGCTAGATTCATATATGTAACATATCCAGCAGATTGGGCAACTCAAAACTAATAAATTAATTAACATACCAATACAGACTATATCCAAATTTTATTTAGATATAGTCTGTATTTTTAGTTTAAATATAAACTAATAGAATATTAAATATTCTATTACTGTAATTTCTATCTGAGCTTATTATTAATATAGATGACTATGTTGAATTTTATGTCTACCATTAACTTTAATATGAATAATTATTGTTATTATGCTACTTAATAATAGAAAGGCATAAAAACTAATTACACGGCTTAATAGCATTGCAGAGAGCAATAATTCTTTTGAAAAGAATATTTTAAATAATATCATAAAGCTACTTTCACTGGCACCTACTGCACCAGGCAAAGGCAAAGAAGAGACTGCTATAGTTAATAAGGCTTGTATAGAAAGTACATCTATAATGCCATAAGTACTTAATCCAAAAGATTTATATATGAAATATGGAACTAAATACATGGCTGTGATTTGTAAAACTGTAACTATTAAAACCTTAACAATTAGTAAAGGATTATTTTTGATATAATTAGCACCATTAGTATATTCATCAAGGTGAACATCAATTTTAGATAGAGTATACTCTGTATTTTTTATAACTTTAAATTTTGATAAGAGTTCAACAATAAATTTAATAAATTTACCAACTAAATTTTTAGAAAATATAGCTGCAAATATAAAACCTATTATAAATACATTTATCATAACTCCGTAAATTAACAACCATTTAATGCCATGTATATTATTTATTATAAAAGTATATTTAAAAAGATACATAAGTAGTCCATATAAAAGCATTACTGATTGATAGACTATGGCAACTATTAACAAAGTTAAAGAAGAATAGGATATATTTATATTATCCTTTTTCATATAGTATACTTGTGCTGGCTGACCACCAGATGATGAAGGAGTAATAGCACTAAAGTAAAATCCAATAAAGGAATAACCAATACATTTTTTAAAAGGTACTTTTATATTTAAATTTTTAAGTATAATATAAATAACATAAGCTTCAAAAATTATAAATAGACACATCATAGAAAATGCTATGAATAAGTAAATAGGATTAATTGTGTTTATTACAGGGATTAGTGAAGTTATCGAAGTATCTTTAAAAAGTAAGTAAAAAGTAATAGCAATGAGTAAGAACATAAAAATTAAACTTCCATAGTAGTTTTTAAACTTGTCTTTTTTTATAGATTTTTGCACAATTAATGTCCTAACCTTTCTGGTGTTATAAATTTATAACCTACTAATTTTAACTTAGGTAAAACTGTAGATAATGCTTCAATGGTTTTAAGAGGAGCATTGGAGGCACCCCCTGAATTCTCTCCTGCATCATGTAGACATATAATAGAATTTCTATCAGTGCGTAGTATTAACTTTGAAGATATAGAATCTACTGTAGCATATTTACTCCAATCTTCTGCCATAACATCCCATAAAATCATTTTTAAATTATACTGTTTAACAAAAAAGTTTGTAAAGATATTACTATGTCCCCAAGGAGGTCTATAATAGTTGATTTGATAATTGAAGTTTTTCATGATTTCTATACTATTTTTAAAATCTTTTTTCGTATATTTATAGCTATAAAAGAGAGCATTTTTATGGGCTAAAGAATGTAGTGCTATAGTGTGCCCTTCTTTATGCATACGATAGATTATTTCAGGATTATTCTTAGCATTCTCTGCAACAACAAAGAAAGTAGCTTTAATTTTATTTTCTTTAAGCACATCTAAAAGATTATTAGTATATCTTTCATCAGGGCCATCATCAAAAGTTAGCATTATTTCATTATCTTTATTAGTGAGTTTAATAATATTTGAATTTATATATTTGTTGTATAAGGTTGGTATAATTGAATGAATTAGAAAAATAATTATAATAATAGCTGTTAAAGTAGTAAAGTACATTAAGCACACGCTCCATCCATATTAGCTTCTAAAGTAAGTAATACTTTTTCAATTGATGTACAATCAAATTGTTTTTTAAAAATTTTTATATTATTAGAAAGATTATCTAGTATTGCATCATCAAAAATAATTTTTTTTATTTTATCAAAACATTTATCAGGACTTGTCTCAAGAACCTTTCCAATACCATTATTTAATATAAAGTTAGTATTATTAATTTCTTGTTGAAGAAAAGGCTTAAAGGCAATTAAAGGTGTTTCTGAGAAAATACTTTCAAATAAAGTTATTCCACCAGGTTTAGAAAGTATTAAATCTGCTTTTTGCATATATTTATAAACCTCATCAGTATATCCAAGTACATTAATATTTTCATATTTTCCATAAAGCATATTATAGATTTCAGTATTTTTTCCTGTAATAACTGTAGTCTTTACATTTTCTAAAGAATTAAGCTGGTTATAAAATTCCATAGACTTGGGTAATAGCCCTAATCCACCGCCCATAATAAGGAGCTGTTTTTCATTAGAAGAACTATTAGTTATAGATTTTTTAAATTCCTCTTTTACTGGTATTCCATTAATAAATATTTTGTTTTCAGGAACACCTTTTAAAATTAAATCCTTTTTTAAAGAGTTACTTCCAACTAAATAACAATTAGTATTATCATTAAGCCACTCTGAATGACTACTAATATCCGTTATGCAAGTTATAAGCGGAAGAGATGGATTATATTTCATCTTATATCTTGATATTAGTTGAGAGCAAAAGGGTAGAGTAGAAATAATAATATTAGGTTCTACATCTTTAATTAGGTTATCAAGCTTAGGAAGAAAGTATTTTAAAAACATAGGATTCATATTATATTTTCTATTTTCCGTAATTTTATAAACTTGATTATAAAACACACTACCTTTGTTCACCATAACATTAAAAGCCTTATAAAGTGCATTGGAATAATTTGGTAAAGAATATTCAAAAACATCCTTTATAACTACTGATGCATTAGGATGATTAGACTGAATTTGTTCACATAAAGATTTAGATACTGAATAATGGCCCATACCAAATTTTCCTGTAAGAATTAATATTTTCATATTTTAAACCCCCCATTAATTCTACATAATTTTTACTATGGTTTTATTTTACATGGTAAATCTTAAGAAATACCTTTAATAAATCTTAAGATTTATTAAAGATTTGGAGGAAATTATTAAGCTAAACATAAATTAATAATAAATTACTATATTAAATAGAGAAATAAAGACCTTAGATATATAATAAAAAGGATTGTCTCAAAAGAATTAACTTTGAGACAACACTTTTAAAAATATTATTTAAGGTTATCTAGTTTTTTATTGTACATAAACATGTAAAGTGAAGCAGAAAATATAACTATGTATCCTAAAATACTTATGATATCAGGGGATTGGTTAAATATTACCATGCTTATAATAGCTGAAAAGATTATATTAGAGTAATCAAAAATTGATATTTCTTTTGCAGGTGCATACTTATAGGCTAGAGTAATTCCAAATTGTCCTATAGTTGCAAAGATACCGGCTAATATTAAGTAGGTAAATTGAATCAAAGTCATAGGTGTATAAGAAAATATCATAAATGGGAAAATTGTTATTACAGAAAAGCAAGAAAAATAAAACACCACAGTATAATGCTTTTCACGGTTTCCAATGGCTCGAACGCAGGTATAGGCAGAGCCAGCAAATATGGCAGATGAAAGCCCTATGAGGTAAGGAATTATGTCTACACTAAAAGCAGGCTTTATAATAAGTAGTGATCCAAGGAAACCAATAGCAATGATAGTAATATGCCTTACCTGTAATCTTTCTTTTAAAAAGATAGCAGAGAAAAGTATTACAAAGAAAGGACTTAGCTTATTAAGCATATTAGCATCTGAAAGAATAAGATGGTCTATAGCATAAAAGTTTAATATTACTCCTAATGTGCCTAAAGTGGATCTCATAATAAGAAGCTTTTGGTTTTCTTTTTTGCCAAAGAAACTTTCTTTGTGATATATAATCATACCAAGGGCTATGACAAAAGAAACTATGTTTCTAAAAAAAGCCTTTTGCATAGAGGGTAAATCTCCAGATAGTTTTACAAAGGCAGACATCATTGCAAAGCCAAAGGCAGATAAAATAATTAATATTATTCCTTTAATTCTATTACTCATAGTACGTCTCCAATCTTAAGTTAATTTTTATAAACTATTTTAAAATACAGTTTATGTATCATAGTAAAGTTATAAATGCAATTCAAATGATATTACTTATCAATTATAATTATCCACTATTTCATAAATTTTTCAAGGGAATAGGGATATTTACGAATGTTATGTAAATTTAATTTATATTTATAGTTAATAACCTAAAGTTATATGTATTATTTAATATGGAGTCCATAAAGATTGTTGAATAAGTTATGCTAGTAGTATATAATTTAAGTTAAATGAATAATAGTTTAAGGTACATTAAGTTTAATAGGGAAAGTGGTTAAAAGCCACTGCAGCCCCCGCTACTGTGTACGGATACAAGTCATGATACCACTGGTAATTTACTGGGAAGGAAATGATGAGGATAAGCCGTGAGCCAGGAGACCTGCCTAAAACTTTGTTAGTTGAGACCTTCGGAGGGAAGAGTATATCAAACTATTTTTTAGTTTAATAAATTTAGTTATGTGTATTAACACCCTTATCTTAGAGGATAAGGGTGTTTTTAGTTATAATAAAACTATTTAAAGAATAAATTTTACAGAATAAATTTAGATGGAGTGATAAGAGTGGATGAATTAAAAAAGTTATTAAGTGGCATTGAAGAAGTAAATAGAGAAGTAATGAATAATTCTAAGAATTACATAGATCATTTAAGCAAGCCTATAGGAAGTTTAGGAGTATTAGAAGAGATTGTTGTAAAACTTAGTGGTATTAAGGGTGAGCATATAAAAGAAATAAAAAAGAAAAATATAGTTATAATGTGTGCTGATAATGGAATTCAAGAATCAGGGGTTTCTTCATGCCCAAGAGAGGTAACAGCTACAGTTACAGAAAATTTTGTAAAGGGTACTACTGGAGTGTGTATATTAAGTAGATACTACAATAATGATACTACTGTGGTTGATATAGGAGTGGATAAGGAATTTACTGATCCTAGAATAATTAACAGAAAGATTAGATATGGTACAAGTAATATGACTAAAGGTCCTGCAATGACTAGGGAAGAAGCTATCAAAGCTATAAAGATAGGAATTGATATTGTTAAGGAGTTAAAAAATCAAGGATATGATTTAATAGGAACTGGTGAGATGGGAGTAGGTAATACAGCTACTTCTGCAGCTATAATAAGTGTATTCTCTGGAATTGATAGTGATTTAATAGTTGGTAAAGGCTCAGGTCTAACAGATGATGGATTGTCCCATAAAAAGGCTATGGTAAAAAAATCTATTGAAATAAATAAGCCTAACAAAAATGATGCAATAGATGTGCTTAGTAAGGTAGGTGGATTTGATATAGCTGGCCTTTGTGGAGTATTTTTAGGAGGTGCTATATATAAAGTGCCAGTGGTAATTGATGGGCTTATATCATCAGCTGCAGCTATTTGTGCAAAGGAATTAAGTTCAAAGACTTCAGGGTATATGTTTGCATCTCACCTATCAGCAGAACCAGGATCACAATATGCAATGAAAACTTTAGGACTTGAACCTATGTTTAGTTTAGGAATGAGATTAGGTGAAGGTAGTGGATGTCCAATAGCCTTTGGAATAATAGAGAGTGCTGTTTTTACTATGAATAATATGGATTCCTTTAATGAAGCTGGCATAGATAAAAAGGATTATATAGATATAAGAAAACAATAGAATATGAACCGGTGCAGATAGGTTATTGATATACGGCTTTTTATAAAGGAGTGTAGTAATTGAAAATATATATAGTTAGACACGGGGAAACAGAAGAAAATATAAAAAAGACTTACTATGGAGATATAGACTGTGAACTAACAGAAAAGGGAATTAAGCAAGCAGAATTAGTAGGAGAAAAATTGAAGCATATAAACTTTGATAAAGTGTTTTGTAGTGAAAAAAAAAGAGCAAAGGAAACCCTTAAAAAAATATATGAAGGAGAAGGAGTTAAAGTAGATTCTAGATTGAATGAAAGAAACTTTGGAATCTTTGAAGGAAAAAACTATAAGCAGTTACAAGATTCATTTAAGTTAGAATATGATACTTGGACAAATGATTGGAAGGAGTATTCCATAGAGAATGGAGAGAGCTTTATAGAGGTTTATAATAGAGTGAAAAGCTTTATGGAAGAACTAAAAAAAGAATCAGTTGAAAATATATTTATTTGTACCCATGGAGGAATTATAAGAACAATATATACTTATATATTGGAAGGTAGTTTAGATAATTATTGGAGGTTTAATTCTAAAAATGCAGATTTGTCCATAATTAAATTAGAATACGGGTACTTTTATATTGATAGTATAATTCCAGTAGAATTTTAATATTAATTAATTTGTTTATGAGGATAAAAGAAGAGGAGAAAGAAAATGAGTAAATTAACTTTAGTTACTGGTGGATGTAGAAGTGGGAAAAGTAAATATGGAGAAAATCTACTTAAACATACTGATGATGTATTATATATAGCAACAGCTATAGTAACAGACGATGAAATGAAGCACAGAATAGAAAAGCATAAGGAAAGCAGAAATAAAAAGTGGCAAACCTTAGAAAGTTATAAAGACTTACATAAAAAAATAGAGAGATTTACTGAAAGATATATTTTTTTAGATTGCGTTACTATAATGACTACCAATTTAATGTTTGAAATCACTACAAATTACGATAATATAAGTGATGATGAAATAGATAAAATATGTGATAGCATAAAGAATGAATTTACATTATTCTTAGAAAAGTGTAAAGAGTTAGATAAAGAAGTTGTATTAATTACCAACGAAGTTGGATGGGGATTAGTGCCTGAAAATAAATTATCTAGAATTTTTAGAGATATTCAAGGGTTTATAAATCAGCATGTAGCAAATATTTGTGATGAGGTATATTTAGTTTGTTGTGGACAAGGATTAAAAATAAAGGGATAGACGAGGAGCAGAGTTATGATTAAAAATTTGATAATTTTAGCTATAATAGCTATTATGGTATTAGGAGCCATAGGAAAAGAAAAGATTTTCTTTAATAATTTTCTTTTACTATTCCAATTTATAACTAGAATACCGGTAAATATATCTTTGGCTTGTGAGAAAGAAAACTTTAAAAAAGCTACTTTATATTTTCCCGTAGTAGGAGCCATTCTTGGGGCTATTGAATATTTAATTTTTTATATTACATCTATATGGTTGCCATTACCTATGGTTGCTATAATTACAGTTATAGTTGGAATATTTATTACAGGTGGACTTCACATGGACGGACTAGGAGATACCTGTGATGGATTCTTTTCTTTTAGAAGTAGAGAGCGAATAATTGAGATAATGAAGGATAGTAGAGTAGGTTCTTTTGGAGTATTAGCCATGATTATAGATATAGCAGTTAAGGCTTTAGGAATATATTATATAGGAACAAAATCTATAGGTTATATGATAATAGTAATACCAATGATAAGTAGATTATTTACTGTATTTATTGCTTTAATAGGAAAGTCAGCTAAAAAAGAAGGTACTGGGAATTTTTACATTGGAAATACTAATGGTATATATTTTACAGGAGCATTAACTCTTACTTTACTTATTGGAAGTTTATTCTTTAATATTAAATATATTATTATACTTTTACTTGGCGGACTTATAGTTACTATAATATTTAATTTGTTTTGTAATAGCAAAATAGGAGGGCATTCTGGAGATACCCTAGGTGCCAATAATGAAATTGTTGAGCTAGCGTTATTTATACTAATTAGTAGTATGATTTTTTAAGAAAATAATGGTTATCTATATATTTTTAAATCTGGTATTGATATAATTATAATATTGTTTAGAAAATTGTATATAATTAATATTGTAGTTTGCATCTTGAATTTTAAATTTAGGATGCAAACTTAATTTAAATATTATATTACTTAAATGTTAGCTCAGTAGAGAGTTTTATATTTTTGAAAATTAGAATATTATATTAGAATTAAATATAATATAAAAATAAATATTAATTATGATTATAATTAATAATAAGCATATAATTATTGTTATTTGGAGGCAAGATTTATGAGTATAAAAATAATAACAGATAGTACTAGTTATATACCAAAGGAGCTCATAGAAAAATATGATATTACTGTAGTTTCTTTAGGTGTTGTTATAAATAATATAGCTAATAAAGAAATAGAAATTGAAAATGATAAGTTTTATAAAACCTTGGAGAAGTTAGATAGTATACCTACTTCATCTCAACCAAGTGTAGATGATTTGTTTAATAGCTTTGACCAGGTTATAGGTGAAGGACATGAAGCATTAGGAGTTTTTATATCATCAGAAATGAGTGGTACATATGCTACTTGTAATCAACTAATAAAAAAAATGATAATGGACAAATATCCTAAGGCTAGGATGGAAGTTATAGATTCAGCATCTAACTGTATGCAAATGGGATATGCAGTTTTAGAAGCAGCAAAACTGGCTGAGGAAGGTAAATCTATGGAGGAAGTTATAGCTGGAGTAGAGGCTATAAAGAGTAAGAGTAGGTTTTTATTTGTACCAGATACTTTAGAATATTTGAAAAAGGGTGGTCGTATAGGAGGAGCAGCCGCTTTATTTGGAGCACTTCTTCAAATTAGACCTATACTTACTGTAGAAGCTGGAAAGACTTCAGTTTTTGATAAAGTTAGAACAAAACAGAAGGCAATACTTAAAATTATAGAAAAATTGCAAAAGGATATAAAAAATAGAGGACTTGGACAGGTAATAGTTCATCACATAAACTGTGAAGAAGAAGGAAGGGCTCTAGCTAATAAAATCAAAGAAATATTAGGTATAGATGTAGATATACAATGCATTGGGCCTGTGATAGGCTGTCATGTAGGACCTAAAACTGTAGGAGTTGTTTATTATACTGAAAAATAAGATTGATATTTAAACATTAATAAAATTTATTTTATAAGGAGATGTTAAAGTGGATATTAAATCAAGAATTGAAAGTTTAAGAAGTTTAATGAAAGAAAGAAGTATAGACGCTTTTATTATTCCAAGTTCAGATAATCATGGAAGTGAGTATGTAAGTGACTATTTTAGAGTGAGACAATGGATTTCAGGATTTACTGGATCTGCTGGAACTGTTGTTATAACGGAGAAAGAAGCTCATTTATGGGTAGATGGAAGATATTTTCTTCAAGGAGAACAACAAATTCAAGGTACAGAATACATACTAGAACGTATGGGTGAACCAGGTGTTAAAACCTATACACAATGGATCTGTGATAATGTGAAATCAGGAGATACTGTCAGCTTTAATGGAAAGGTGTTTACAGTTTCTCAGCTTCATGATTTAGAAGAAGCTTTTGAAGAAAAGGGGATTAAAACAAAACCTGAAGAAGATATTTTTGATATTATCTGGAAAGATAGGCCAACTATGCCTAATAATAAAATATTTATTCATGAAGATTCTTATGCAGGAAAAACTGTAGAAGAAAAGTTAACTTTAGTAAAAGAAGAAATGAAAAATATTAATGTAAATAACTTATTATTAGCATCTTTAGATGATATAGCATGGCTTCTAAATTTAAGAGGCGGAGATGTGGAATGTAATCCTGTATTCTTAAGTTATTTCTTAATTAGTGATGACAAGTATATTCTATATGTAGATAAGGAAAAATTAAATGAAAAAATTATAAATCTATTAAGTAGTAAATCAATATCTATAAAAGATTATAATGACATAGTATCAGATCTTAAGTTAATTAAAGGAAATATAACCTTTGATCCAAGCAAAACTAATGTATGGCTTAAGGAATCTATAAATAAAGAAGTTAACACAATAGAAAAAAGGAATATAACTACGGATTTAAAAGCTAGAAAAAATTCTGTAGAGCTTAAAAATATAGAAAATGCCCATATAAAAGATGGAATAGCTATGGTAAAGTTCATAAAGTGGGTAAAAGAAAATGTAAATAATGAAGAGATAACAGAAATATCAGCGGCTGAAAAACTAAAAAAACTTAGAGCAGAAGGTGAGGAGTTTATAGACATAAGCTTTGATACCATTGCGGGATATGGTCCTCATGGAGCTATAATTCACTACAAAGCATCTGAAGAGTCTAGTCTGAAACTACAACCAAAAGGATTGTTCCTAGTAGATTCTGGAGCTCAATATTTAGATGGAACTACGGATATTACAAGAACTATAGCCCTAGGTGAACTTACAGAAGAAGAAAAGGAAGATTATACTTTAGTTTTAAAAGGACATCTAAATCTATCTACAGCAATATTCTTGGAAGGAACTCCGGGATGTAGTCTTGATGTTTTAGCAAGAAGAGCTCTTTGGAGCAAAGGATTAGACTTTAAACATGGAACAGGACATGGAGTTGGCTATTTACTTAATGTACATGAGGGTCCACAGGGGATAAGAAGAGAATTAAATCCAATTGCTTTAGAAGAAGGCATGATAGTATCTAATGAACCTGGAGTTTATAAAGCTGATAAACATGGGGTAAGAATTGAAAACTTAATAGCTGTTCAAGAAAAAGAAAAAAATGATTTTGGAAAATTTATGTGCTTTAAAGATTTAACTTTATGTCCTTATGAACTAGATGCAATAAATATATCTTTGCTTAATGAAGATGAAAAATCTTGGTTAAATGATTATCATAAAAAAGTATTAGAAAAGTTAAGTCCCTATTTATTAGAGGATGAGGTTTTATGGTTAAGAAATGCAACCAAAGAGATTTAAAAAAAGTAAGAAACCACAATGGATATTTGTGGTTTCTTATTTTTCTTACATATTTATTTTATTATGGTGAAAAATAAAATAAGATTACTTATTTAATAAGTAATTAGATAAAATTAAGTTTTTAAACTTAATTTAGCTACAAAGGAGGAAAAATAATGTCATCAAAGAAAGGTAGTACAGAAAAGTTATCTATCACAGCACTGATATTAATGATTTTTACATCTGTATATGGCTTTAATAATATGCCCAGGTCATACTATTTAATGGGGTATGGTTCAATACCCTTCTTCATTATAGCTGCAATATTATTCTTTATTCCATTTGCATTTATGATGGCTGAATATGGAGCCGCATTTAAAAATGAAACCGGAGGAATATATTCATGGATGGAGAAGTCGGTAAATGCTAAGTATGCATTTATAGGGACATTTATGTGGTATACGTCAACGGTAATATGGATGGTTAATGTATCTTCTGGAATATGGGTAACTTTATCTAATGCAATTTATGGTACAGATACAACTAGTACATGGAGTATATTTGGTTTTGGAGGGCGTCAAACTCTTGCCATACTTGCTGTTCTTTGGATTATATTTGTTACCTTCGTGTCAACTAAGGGGATAGAAAAAATTAAAAAGATTACTTCAGTAGGAGGTACAGCTGTAGCAGCACTTAATATATTGTTAATACTAGGTTCCATAGTTATATTAATAGGAAATGGTGGAGAATTAGCACAACCTATAGTTAATTCTACAACTTTCATATCATCGCCTAACCCAGCTTATCAAAGTTCAATATCAATATTATCATTTATGGTATTTGCTTTATTTGCCTTTGGTGGTATTGAGGTAGTTGGAGGATTGGTTGATCAAACAGATGAACCAGAAAAAAACTTTCCTAAAGGTCTTGCTATATCTGCTATAATCATAGCTGTTGGATATGCAGTAGGATTATTCTGTGTTGGAATATTTACAAATTGGGATGCTATACTTGGAACAAATGGTAAGTATGGAGATATAGTTCACATGGGAAATGTAGGTTATCTTATAATGAATAATTTAGGTTATCAATTTGGAGTAACATTTGGAGCAACTGAAGCTATTTCAGTACAAATTGGTAACTGGATAGCTAGATTTGTTGGATTATCAATGCTACTTGCTCTTACAGGAGCGTTCTTTACTTTAACATATGCACCACTTAAGCAATTAATAGCAGGAACTCCTAAGGGGTTATTCCCCGATTCAGTTGCAAAAATGAAAAAAGGTATGCCTGTAAATGCAATGCTTATTCAGGCTATAGTAGTAATAATTATGATTTTATTAGTAGGATTTGGTGGAGAAGCTATGGAAGAATTCTTTAGTATTCTTGTAGCCATGACTAATGTAGCTATGACAATTCCATATATGTTCTTGTCTGGAGCATTTATATCATTTAAAAGAAGAGCAGGAATACAGAAACCTTTCCAAGTTTTCAAAGGTAAAGGATTTATAATACTCGTAACTATTGTAGTAACAGCTACAGTTGGATTTGCTAACTTTTTCTCAATAATTGAGCCAGCTATGAATGGAGATATGGCTAAAACTATATGGAGTATTGCAGGACCAATATTCTTTTCAATAGTTGCCTTAGTACTTTTTGCTAGATATGAAAAGAACTTAAAGAAAAATAATTAAGAAAAATTTGCATTGAAGAATATGTTCTAAAGATTATAAAGTTCAGATAAATAATATCTGGACTTTATTTTATAAAAACATTTAAATATAAAATTTATTATTATAGAAGTTTTAATATGTCTTTTATTTTGGTGAAAATTTTATAAACATTTATTTATATTTATCAAATTTATTTATAAATTATAAACTTAGCTAGACAATACTTAGGTATTGAGTAATAATATTAATATCAAGTGAAACTTAGCTTAGAGGGAGTTTTATCTCCATTGAAGTTTAGTTGAACATATACTCAAATAGTCAGTAGCTCTAGTTGATGACATTATTATTCCTTACATAGTAGCTAACCACAGTGTTAAAGCAGCTAGGCTCTATATAAAAAGTTAAATTAAACAAAGAGGTGGAACGGTTGAATAAAATCATAGGAAGCAAAATTAAAGAACTTAGAACTAATAAAAAGATGACATTAAAGGAACTAAGCGAAAAAACATCTTTATCTACTGGGTTTTTATCTCAATTAGAAAGAGGTCTTACCAGTATAGCTACAGATTCTTTACTTAATATAGCAGAAGCTTTAGATGTTGAATTATCTTACTTTTTACTATCAACTAGTAAGAGGAGAGAAAGATTTATACAAAAGAGTTACGAAAGAGATATATATAAAATAGATAATGCCCTTCATATTAATTATGTATTATCAAATAATCCTGAAGATAAAACTATATTGCCTAGATTAATTGAAATATTGCCTACCAATACAGAGGAAAATTTAAATACTTATCAGCATGAAGGTGAAGAATTTATATATGTATTAGAAGGAATTATAACTTTATTCATAAATGATGAAAAGCAGTATCTTTACCCCGGTGATTCAGCACATTTTAAATCTTCTATTAATCATAACTATGCAAACTATACTAATAAAATATGCAAAATTTTAGTTGCAAGTGTTCCTAATCCTGCAGCAACTAGCAAAAGTAACATCATATAAAATATAGACAAATGTCATGTATGACTAAATAAAATAAGGAGAGTGAATGAATTGTCTTTAAAAAAACAGATGAAATTCCTTCAGCAGTGTGAAAACAATTTAGGTAAATTGAATTTTTATCTAGATATTACAGACAGTAAGATTACCTGTGAACCCTGCTTAATGGTAAAGCATTATTATAACTGGTGTGTTAAAAATATATTTAGAATAGATGTAAATGAAGTAAACCTTACTGAGTTTTTTAAAAAAATTATAGAAAAGTTAGATTATAAAGTAATTGGGAATATGGAGTATGAGGATTTTAGAAATCTTATAGTATCATACTACTCACTAGGAGAAATATATTTTGAGAGAAAAGAATTTGAATTGTCAAAGGATTACTTTTCTAAAGTAATAGAGGTTATGGAGGAATTCTTAAAAAGTGGAAATAAATTTCAAACTGAAGAAATTCAATGTAAAAGTGGAGTAGTATTTTTTGAACTATTAATGTGGGCAAGAAAAAATCTTGGTGATATGGTTGAAGTTGAAGAAGCTTTATACTTATATGAAAGTATAATTGGAGAAGAAGAAATATTATACATACAAAAAAACTATTGCGTATATAGAGCAAGTAAAGAATTAAACATTATAGATAAAGCAAATGAGGCAGCTAGAAATGTAATAAAAATATTATCTTCATTTAAAGGAATAAATATAGATGTTGTAGAGTATTTTACAACAGAAAAATCTTACTCTAATGCCATAGATATCTCAATAGAGGAATATTGTAAGGATAGTAGCCCTCATTGGATAAATGCAATGAATACTATATGCACAAAAGCACAATCCCTAGATATAGAATGTGTAGATAAGATTATAAAGTTCTGTAATATATTAATGGAAGAGCTTAAAATTGTAGAATGGAGTACTTTAATTTTAAGCTTATACAAAGGTATCAGACAAGAGGAAGAACAACTTATTAAAGTATTAAGTTATCTAAGACAAAGTTTTAAAATTATAGATTATAAACACGGAGATTTTATAAATTGTTCTCAAGCAGTATGTGTGTTAAATGAAATTTATGAAGATATAAGAATAAGAAAGTATAAAGAAGTATTTTTAAGAGAGTATGAATTTGACTTTGCGTTTTATTTAATGAATGCTGCGGTTCAAAACAATAATTATGAAAAAGCAATTGAAACTTCAACTAAGTTATCTTCCATAATCAATATATTTAATATAAATAAGGAGCTACTTAATTATATAGAAGAATGTAAAGAAATATCTATAGATGGAACTAAAAGGGAAAACTATAATTTAAGAGAATATCCTTGGCTATACTTATATAATAATGTAAAAGATATATGTACAAGCTATGGTATAGAATCTAAATTTGATACTAGTGACTTTATTAGAAGTAGTAGTAAAAAAACAATAATAGGTATTAATGCAATTCAAGATAGAGAGGTAGAAGAAACTTTAAACAATATTGTTGGAGAAAAGATCTTTTTACAAGATAAGGATATTGTGTTTATTAGCAATAAACAACTTGAGTTAAAATCATATATTAAAGATTATTATAGTTGTGAAGTTATTACAAAGAATAATTTATTAAGAGATCCTAATAAATGTATTATAACTTATGATAAGTCTATTCATGGTAAAATGGCAGATAAAAATATTATTGTAATAGATGGTCATAAAGAGTTAAGGGATATTGATGTAACTTATATTAAACATATATTGGAAGATTGTAACAATTCTATATTGGCTATTCTTATTAATACAAAAAGTAGTGATTATAAGGCTGAAGCATTAAGTTATAATAAAGCTTTATTGGAAAATATGCTAGATTATAAAAGAGAAATTATATTATTTGACCAAAAAGACTTTTTTGATTCTAGAGAGTTATTAGAAACACTTATAGGACAAACTTCAGAAAATATAATAAATATGAAATTTAATGACTTTAAGACCAATATAAATAAAACTTTAGATGGAATTAGAGAAGACATAAAATTTAAAAATGCAGTTTATAAGGAAAGAAGATATACCCTTAAGGAATGTGTATCAGAATATATAAACCTAGCAGATGAAGTTAAATCAAACTATAATGAATTTCTTACAAAAATTCAGGGTGATATAGAGTTTTTAGGAAAATATGCTGAAGAAAAGATATCAATAATTATCCCTGATCTCATAGAAAAAAAACTAGATGCTATAGATGACTTAGAAGAAACTTCAACACTAAAGGATAAGGCTGAAAAGATATTTAGTGAAACTATTGTAAATTGGTGTAATAAAAATATATATGATTTAATGTTAGAGCAATTTGAGGTTTATATAACTAAGTATTCAAAGCTCTATGGATACCATCAAGAGACTATAGAAAAGATAAAGGATAATAGAGATACTGTAATATCTGCCTATGGTGATTTTACAAGTAAAATTAAACCCATAGATATAAAACCACTTGAAGAGCTACTGAAGGAATTTTTAGTATTACATGATGAATTCTTAAATAGTATTAATTATGAAGTTACTGTAATACCAAATGAGAAATTCTTAAGTACAGTAGCTGGTGGAATTAAGGTAATGTTTATGAAGTCAGAAGAAAAGGCAGAAAGTACTAGAATAAAAATTAAAAATCAAGTCATAGAAAATAAGGATAATATTGCTGCTATATTAAGCAATAATATAATGGAAAACTTAAGAGGACTTTCAGACAAGTTAAAGGAAGAAATAAAAGATATATTTGAAGGAACTCTAAATGATATTACAATAGATAAAAATATAGTTGAGCAAGCAGAGATGGATATGACAAAATCTCATGAAGAGATTACTAAAAAGAATGAGGAATTAGAAGTTCTTATGAAATTTGTAGATGTAGAGGTATTAAAATATATCAAACAACTTGATCATAATATGGTATATAATAATAGTAAATGCTATAAATTAGTTTAAAAAAATGGCTATGGGACTACCATAGCCATTTATTATTCTTTTATTTCATAATTATTATTTGTAAGGGTAAATGCTTTTTTAAAGCCATTAGTTAGGTATAGTTCATGGTTCTTAGTTATAAAAATTGCCTCAACATCATCTAATGAGTTAATAAGTTTTAAACCTTCATCTACCCCAAGGGCAAATAAAGTAGTTGATAGAGAATCACCATCTATAGAGTTATTAGATAATATAGACACACCTAAGATGTTGTTGTCATATGGATAACCTGTATCTGGACTTAGAATATGGTGATAGTTTTTACCATCTTGCTCAAAGTATCTTTCATACACTCCAGAGGTTACAATAGATTTATTACTAACACTTACAAATCCAATAGTATCACTACCGGATTTTTCAGGGTTTTGAACTCCTACCTTCCAAGGGGTACCATCTATCTTGTCACCGAGTACATAAATATTACCACCTAAATCAATAATTGCACTGGATACTTCAGCATTTTTTAGGATTTTAACTATTTCATCAGCAGCATACCCCTTTGCAATTGCACCTAAATCTATAATCATATTGGAATCTTTTAAAAATATACTTTTTTTTGATTCATCTATTTGAATTTTATTATAATCAATTAAAGCCTTTTTTTCATTAATTTCTTTTTCTGAGGGAAGCTTAGCATTATCTGTACCAATTCCCCATAACTTTACCAAAGGTCCAATAGTGATATCTAGTGAACCACCAGACAGTTTAGAATATTCTAGTCCTTTTTTTACCACATTAAAAGTATCATTACTAACCTCAACAGGTTCTATTCCTGCCATATTATTTACTTCATCCAATTCGGTATTAGACTTACTTATACTTAATATATTTTCTAGTTCTCTTAAACGAGCAAAAGATTCATCTATTATAGTTGTATCACTTTTATCATATATGGTTATGGTACACACTGTACCAATGACTAGCTCTGTTTTACTAATTGGCTTAATAGGTAATCTTTGATTTGCACATCCTGCAACAATAATAATAGTTATAAATAGAACTAAAATGCAAGAAAGTTTTTTAAAAAGTTTCATAGGGACCTCCTTAGTTATATGCATAGTAATATAAAGTTTTAATATTTAAATAAAAAAATTTATATATTGTTAAAACATTATTAAAGTGAATTATATCTTTATATTAATAATAACATTATAATTTATTAGGTGAAACTTTTAAATATAAAATACATAGAATTTTTTAAACTAGTAATAACTATATAAATATGGAGAAATAAATATAAGACTTCAGGATATCCTAAAGTCTTATTACTATACTATTTATGAAAATACTATTTTTTAGCTTTAACTACAGCAGTTTCAGTTTTACCATCATTTGCATGTTGGATAGCTGCATCGGCTAAAAGTTTAAAATCATCTCCAGAAGTAGTTGCTCCAGTTATTGCATCAACTGTTGCAGGGTCTTGTTTCTCTACAAGAGCTTCTGCATATTGAGTTGAGAACTCAACAGGGCCAATTCCAGATACTTTTGTCATTTTTTCTTGATATTCGGCATCTTTACTCTTTAGATCTCCAGATTCATTTACATAGTCGAATTTAGCATCAGTGATTTTTCCATCAGCAACTGTAATTTCAACTTGTCCTTTCCAACCGTGATCATCAAAAGTGTCAAATTCAGATTTATAGCTTCCATCTTTCATTCCTTTTGAACCACAACCAACTAACATTCCAGCAGTTAAAACTACTGAGGATAATAAAGCTAGAACTTTTTTATTCATTAATGTTACCTCCTAAAAATATTTCTAGTTTAAGAAACATACTATTTTTATGATTTAATTATAAACTAAACTAAAATAATAGTAAATATATTTCCAGGAAAATTGTTAAAAAATTATTTACAATTTATGATTAAAGTTAACATTAATAACATAAAAATACATCAGAGTATGTATATTGTTATTATAGGTTAAAGATTATTTTTCTGAAATTTTTTAATCACTAAGGAATTTAGGTGAACATATTGATATAATAACAATAAAAGATTAAAATTACTTTGTTTAAACTATTGTTGGATAGGAGAAGAATGAATATGAAATTAATGAAGAGAATGGATATAGTAATAATTGTAGTGTTACTAATAGTGTCATTTATACCTTACATTATGCTAAAAAATTATCAGAGTAATTATAAAGGAATAAATTATGCTGTTATTTCTATAGATGGCAAAGAGACAAAGAGAGTGGAACTAACCACAGGGTTAGATGAAGAATTTACTATTAAATCTTCCTATGGATTTAATCGAGTTGTAATTCATGAAATGAAAATAGGAATTGTAGATGCAGATTGTAAGGATGAAATATGTGTAAATGAAGGATTTATAGGAGCGGTTGGAGAAAGAATAGTATGTCTGCCTAATAGGTTAATCATTGAAATAGTAGGGGAACAAAAGAGTAGTGAAGGGGAAGATGTAATTTCTCGTTGAGGTGAAGAAAATGAATAGTAAAGAAGCTAGTAAAAATATTAGAAAAATGATATATATATCCCTATTAGTAGCAATGTCCATGGTGCTACACATATTTGAAAATATGATACCAGTACCATTTATAACTCCGGGCACAAGACTAGGTCTTGCTAATATTATTACGGTAATAGCATTATACACCTTAAGTTATAAAGAGACTTTTTTAGTCATGTTTTTAAGAATTTTGCTTTCCGTAATGTTTGGAGGAAGTATATCTAGATTAATGTATAGTTTATCTGGTGGGATTTTAAGTTATATATTTATGGTATTTGCAAAACACCTTGGAAAAGAAAAGATAAGTATTGTAGGAGTAAGTTGTGCGGGGGCAGTATTTCATAATGTAGGACAATTACTTGCAGCATCACTAATAGTAAAAACCATGAGTGTTATGCTCTATTTACCTGTTATGAGCGTGGCAGGGATAGGGACTGGCATATTTGTTGGAATTACAGGCAATTTTGCAGTAGAACATTTAAAAAAAGTTTTTGGTGTAAATAACAATTGGTTTTAAAATAAGTTTAATTAAAATAGCTAAAATGGATATAAATATATTAAATAAGGATATAGTTACACTTAATAGATAGAAACATAAAATAATGTATTTTATTTAGGAGGAAAAATATATGAGAGTTGATGAAGAAATACTCAATTTTGCATTTAATAGTTTAAATGAATACATTGTAGTAGTTAATGAAGATGGAATTATAACAATGATGACAGATGGATACAAGAAGTTTTTAGGGTGTAAAGAACCAGAGGGTAAACATGTAACTAAGGTTATTCCAAACACAAAATTACATCTTATAGCTAAAAATGGATTTAAAGAAGTTGGAGATATTCAAGAGGTTAATGAACATAAAATGATATCTATGAGAGTTCCTATAATAATTAATGGAAAAATTAGAGGCGCCATAGGTAGAGTTATGTTTAAAGATATAGATAATTTTAAAATATTAAGTAGTAAGATATCCCATTTAGAAAAAGAGGTTCAATTTTATAAAAATGAACTCACTGTAGAGAATAAAGCAACCTATACTTTTGATAAAATTATCGGAAATAGCTCAAGCTTCTTAACTGCTATAAAATTTGCTGAGAAGATTGCAAGAGGAGATTCATCTGTATTAATTACAGGGGAGAGTGGTACAGGAAAAGAATTAGTTGCACAGTCCATACACAATAGTAGTAAAAGAGCCAGAAAACCCTTTGTTAAAATAAATTGTGGAGCTATACCAACAGAACTATTTGAATCAGAAATGTTTGGCTATGAAGAAGGAGCATTTACAGGAGCGAAAAAAACAGGAATGAAGGGTAAATTTGAGCTTGCAGATGGAGGAACTATTCTTTTAGATGAAATAGGAGATATGCCTCTTTTTATGCAGGTGAAGTTATTAAGAGTTCTTCAAGATAGAGAAATTGTAAGAGTTGGTAGTAATGATGTAAAAAAGATAGATGTTAGGATTATAGCATCTACCAATAAAAACTTATTACAGTTAACTCAAGAGGGTAAGTTTAGACAAGATTTATACTATAGATTAAATGTTATGCATGTTAAGCTTCCAGCACTAAGAGAAAGAATTGAAGATGTGGGACCACTTGCAGAGGCATTAAGAGTTAAGCTATGTAATAAGTATGGAATATATAGTGAAGGTATATCAGAAGAAACCTTGGATTATCTTAAATGTTATAACTGGCCAGGTAATGTTAGAGAACTAGAAAATGTTATTGAAAGAGCAATAAATTTACTTAATACAGAGCTTAAAATATTACCAGAGCATTTACCCGCAAAGATATTAGATTGTAACAAAAGAAAGGTTGATTATGAAAATAAACAACTTAAAGATATAGTAGAAGAAATAGAAAAGCAGGTAATTACAGAAACTCTAGAGAAACTTAATGGTAATAAAAATGAAACTGCTAAGGTTTTGGGTATTAGTAGGCAAGGTCTTTATAAAAAAATGAAGAGGTTTAATATGGAACTTTAAAAAAAAGTGTAAACTAAAGCACACATGTAAANNTTTACATGTGTGCTTTAGTTTGGAGAATTAACCCTTTAAATAGATTAAATGTATTAATAAATGATGAAAAAAATCTGCTAATTATTGATTTTGCTTTAGGTGATTTATTTAACATTGAAGTTATAATATTAACAAAGATTTGTTTAAGGAAAAACCGTAAACTGTAGTTTACAGTGTTATTTTCCCTAATTCACGAGAAAGTAGATATTTAGGGGATTGTAGAAGTTGGCATGGAAACTGCTATATAAATAAGAGTAATAAACATAGACTTTGTAACCCTATGTAGATATATAAGCAGGGGATAAAATAGTTTCTAACGTAACGAATTATTTAAAGAAAAAATTTTTAAGAAAAGGATGGAGTTAAAAATGAAAGAAGTTGTTATTGTAAGTGCTGCTAGAACAGCAGTAGGATCATTTGGAGGTTCATTATCAAAATTATCAGCAGCTGAAATTGGTGCTGTAGCTGCAAAAGAAGCAATAAAAAGAGCAGGAATAGATCCAGCTATTATAGATGAAGCTATTATAGGAAATGTTATAAGTGCAGGGCTTGGACAAAATGTTGGAAGACAAGTAGCTTTAAAGGCTGGTTTAAAAGAAGAATCTACAGCAATTAGTATTAATAAAGTTTGTGGTTCAGGAATAAAAGCTGTAACATTAGCAGCTCAAGCAATTAAATCAGGAGATGCAGATGTAATCCTTTGTGGTGGAACAGAATCAATGAGTAATGCACCATATGTATTACCAACATCTAGATGGGGACAAAGAATGGGTGATTCAACAATGGTTGACACTATGATTAAAGATGGTCTTTGGGATGCGTTCTATGATTATCATATGGGAGTTACTGCAGAAAACATAGCTGAAAAATGGGGTCTTACAAGAGAAATGCAAGACGAATTTGCTTTAAGTAGCCAATTAAAAGCTGAAAAGGCTGTAAAAGAAGGAAGATTTAAAGATGAAATAGTACCAGTTGAAATACCTCAAAGAAAAGGAGATCCAATTGTATTTGATACAGATGAGTTCCCTAAATTTGGTTCAACAATAGAGAAATTAGGAAAACTTAAGCCAGCTTTCAAAAAAGGTGGAACAGTTACTGCTGGTAACGCTTCAGGAATAAATGATGGAGCTGCTATGTTCATAGTTATGTCTAAAGAAAAAGCTGAACAACTAGGAGTTAACTATCTTGCAACTATAAAATCTTATGCATCAGCAGGTCTTGATCCACAAATAATGGGATATGGACCATTCGAAGCTACAAGCAAAGCTTTATCTAAAGCTGGATTAACAGTTGAAGATTTAGATTTAATAGAAGCTAATGAAGCTTTTGCAGCACAATCATTAGCAGTAGCTAAAGATTTAAAATTTGACATGAATAAAGTAAATGTTAATGGTGGAGCAATAGCTATTGGACACCCAGTTGGAGCATCAGGAGCTAGAATATTAACTACTCTTATCTATGAAATGATTAAGAGAGATAACAAAAAAGGTCTTGCTACACTATGTATAGGTGGCGGACAAGGAATCGCAATAGTAATAGAAAGATAAGTGAGAATCCAAATTTTATATTTGGGTATTCGAACTTACTCATTCGAACGCATGTGAGAAGGAGTGTCCTTACGAGCAAAGCGAGAAAAGAAAATCTTTGGTTTAACATTTCGAACGAATGTGAGAAGGAGTGTCCCTGCGAGCAAAGCGAGAAAAGAAAAATATTAATTAGCTATAACTTTTTAAGTATAAATAAAAAAATCAGTTCATTGTAAATTTACAATGAGCTGATTTTTTATTTTAGCTAGAATATTTCATGAAATACTACACAAGCTAATTTAAATAACATGAGAGGAGAATTTTATATGGAAAAAAGAAATCAGAGAAGAAAAGGAAATAAAAATACTTTTTTTACTATTATTGCTTTAATAGTTGTTTTTATTGTAGTGTATTTTCTATTTTATTACGGATATATGAAGCGTACCGTAAGTAGTTATGTAAATAAAATTTATCCTCAAGTTTTTGTAGAAGGAATTGAAGTGGGTGGTAGAACTAAGGAGGAATCTATAAAGCTTTTAAATGAAAAAAGCAAAGAACTTATCAATAATGATATTAAGGTAAAGGTAAAAGATAAAGAATATAAGATTGATTATGAAAGCTTAAATATAAAAAGCAACTTACAGGAAACTCTTATGGAAGCTTTGGATTATGGAAAGGATTTATCTGTAAGAGAAGGTTATAAGTTGATAAAAAATCCTAAAAAAGTAGATTTTGATATTGAGTATAGTTATAATACAAATTTTGTAGATTCATTGTTGGATGAAATTGAAAAAACTCTCAACAAGGAAGTTAAAAATGCAACTATCATCAAGGAAGATGGAAAACTAAAAGTAAGTGAAAGTTCTTCAAAAGAAGAAATAAATAGAAAAGATTTTATTTCTAAGGTTGAAGAAGTTGTAAAAAGTAATACTGAGAATAATAAAGGTGATGTTACTCTCAAATTGCCTATTAGTATTGAAAATCCAGAAATAAACACTGAAGATTTGAAAAGGATTAATATAATAATATCTAGTTTTAGTACAAACTTTGTAGGTGATGTTAGAGCTACTAATATTAAAGTAGCAACTGAAGCAGCAAGTGGTATAGTTTTAATGCCAGAGGAAGAATATAGTTTTAATAAACTAGTAGGTGAAAGCACTAAAGAAAAAGGATATGTAGAAGCACCTGTTATAAAAGATAATAAACTTCAACCTGAATTAGGTGGAGGTATTTGTCAGGTATCTACAACTCTTCATAATGCAATAATAAGAGCAGGAATTCTGCCTATGGAGAGAACGCATCATTCTATGCCAATAGGGTATGTTGATAAAGGAATGGATGCAACCATTTATTATAATGTTGTAGATTATAAGTTTAAAAATACTTTACCATATCCCATTTATATAGATGGTATAGTAGAAAATAATAAATTAACATTTAATATATATTCTTATAAAGAATTAGAAAATATAAAGTATGAAGTCATTAGTAAAGTCTATAAAGAAATACCTCAAAAGATAGAATATAAAAAGGACATAAACTTGGATGAAGGGGAAGAAATAGTTGAGAATCAAGGTAGTAAAGGTTATAAGATAAAGGTTTATAGAAAAACCTTAGAAAATAAGAAGGTAGTAAAAGAAGAGGTAATATATGATGAGATATATGAACCTGTAAATAAAATCATCAGAAGAAATGGATAGAGGTATAGGGAAGGAATTGCATATATACAATGCTTATGTTAAAATTTTACAATAGAAAATTATTATGTAATGAAATCGTAATAATAATATAAATGAAAATATGATTAACATATGATATAATTTATATGTTAAATCAATTTTTTAATTGTAAAATGAAAGGAATGTTACTATGGATATGAATCTAGAGAAGGGTGAGAATGGATCGAAGCTTTCACTAACCCCAGGGAATAAAAAATCTAATAAAAAAGCTAAGATCATAGCAATTTCTTCCGTAATAACTATAGTTCTTTTAGTATTTTTAGGTACAACAACATACATCCATACTACTGTATCAAAATATGAGAATTTAATTATGCCAGGTGTGCAGGTTGAAGGAATAGATGTAAGTGGTAAAGCCAAGGACCAAGTTGTACAAGAACTAAATAGTAAATATAACGACGAAATTGGGAACAGAAGTATTAAAATTAAAGCTGGAGATAAGGAGTATGATATTAACTACACTGACTTACATGTAGAGTTTAATATAGATGAAACTGTAAACGAAGCTTTTAACCATAATAGAGATCTTGGGTATTTAGATAAGTTTAAAGCAATAAAGAGTTCTGAAAAAAAAGACTTTCCAATAACATTTACCTATAATAACGAAATTATAAATACTGTTGCTAAAAAAATGGAAAGTGAAATTAATGTTGCTAAAAAAGATGCTACTATAGCAAAATCAGGTTCAGGATTTAACATTACTGAAGAAGTAGTTGGTAAGACTTTGGATGTACAAGCATTAGTTAAGGATATAAATGCTAAAGTATCAGAAAGTAAAGCAGGAAACATAGAAGTAACTGCAACTATAAAAAAAGAGGTACCTACTAAGACAAAAGAAAAATTATCAACGATTAACACTAGAATTGGAACCAAAACTACTAACTTTGGAAGTTCAGATTGGAGTAGAAGTACCAATATATCACTAGGAGCTCAAACTGTAAATGGTATAGTACTAATGCCAGGAGAAAGTTTTAGTTTTAATACTACAGTGGGTGACACTACAGCAGATAAAGGTTATCAACCAGGAGGCGTTTATGTAGGAAATAAGGTGGAGATTGGATATGGAGGAGGTATTTGCCAAGTATCCTCAACACTTCACAATGCAGTATTAGACTCAGGAATTCTTCCAGATCAAAGATTAAATCATAACATGGCAGTAGGATATGTTCCGTTAGGACTTGATGCAACTATTGCTTATGGAGGAATAGATTATGTATTCACAAATCCATACAAATATCCAATATATATTGAAGGATATACTAGTGGTGGAAATGTAACCTTTAATATATATTCTAACTCTGCAGCTAAGGGTGGAAAAATATATAGCTTTAACTCAGAAACCTATGAGACCATTCCTGTAACAGTAAAATATGAGGATGATCCAACTTTACCTATAGGAACAGAAAAGGTTACTCAGAATGGATCTCAGGGATATAAGGTTAAGGCATATAGAACTACTTATGAAAATGGTAATGTAGTTTCAACAGAGCTTATGAATACTGATACTTATATACCACTACCTAAAATAATAAAAAGAGGTACTAAAAAAGTAGAACAAGCTCCTGTTACCAAACCAGCAGAAAAACCGGCAGAAAAACCAGCAGACAAGCCGGCAGAAAAACCTGCTGAAAAGCCAACAGATAAACCTGCAGGTAACTAAAATTATGATAAAGAAATGAAAGAAAAAATAAAGATATTTATTCTTGAATAATCAATACCCTATAGATAGACAAGATATCCGTCTATACTGTAGGGTATTTTATCATAGTAAATATTTAATTGAATTTAAATAATTGGTTACAATATAATGTTAATAAAAATATATTGTGTATAACAGCATAAGAAAAAATTTCATGACCTATTATATTAATAGTAAATATTATATATGTAAATAATATTAATTATATAGGTATGATAAGAAGGGAGAAAAGTTAAATGAATTATTTTGAAGAATTTACAAAGCATCTTTTAGAAGATGAAAAGCCATCCATATATTTTAATAACTTAGTAGAAAATAATGGTTATCCAGATATATATCCCTATAACATGGTTTTAAAGTTAAAAGATGTGGAGCAAAATCCTAAACATCACCCAGAAGGCAATGTTTGGATTCACACTATGATGGTTATAGATGAAGCTGCTAAAAGAAGAGATAGAAGCAAAGAGCCAAAGGGATTTATGTGGGCAGCATTTTTACATGACATAGGTAAGTTAACTACTACAAAGTTAAGAAGAGGCTACCTCACTGCCTATGACCATGATAAAGTTGGAGCAAGAATGGCAGAAGAATTTTTAACCCATTTAAAGCTTCATGAAGATAAAGGATTTTATGATTATGTAGTAAATCTAGTTAGACTTCATATGCAGATTCTTTTCGTAGTAAAAAATAATGAGTTTGCAGACCTTAATAGAGTTGTTAAAAGTGGATACATTGAGGATATAGGACTTCTTGGAATATGTGATAGATTAGGGAGAGGGCCAAAGACCGAAGAGGAAGTAAGAAAAGAAGAGAGAAATATTGAAATTTTCTTAGAAAGGTGCCAGAATTATATTGATAAGAGAAAAAGAATGGCAGAGACATATAATTTGCCTGAGAAATAAGAAAGCTTAGGAAGGTAAGTATTTAATGAAGAAGAAGATATTGAACATACTTAGAAAAAGTAAGGATGAATATATTTCAGGGGAAAGACTTAGTGAGGAATTAGGAATTACTAGGGCTGGAATATGGAAGCATATAAAAAGCTTAAAGGAAGTAGGATACGTTATAGAATCAATTTCCAATAGAGGATATAAACTAATAAGTACTCCGGATATTATAGATGGTGAAGAGATTTTACCTCTTCTTACAACTAAGTATATAGGGAGAAACTTCATTTATTTTGATGAAGTAGACTCTACTAATGTTCAGTGCAGAAGAGAGTGTAGTAATAATCCTATAGAAGGAATGGTAGTTGCTGCAGAGGAACAAACTAGTGGGAAGGGGAGATTGGGTAGAAGTTGGATTTCACCTAAAGGAACAGGAATATGGATGTCCATAGTATTAAAACCAAATATATCTCCTATGGTAGCACCTAGAGCTACTTTAATTGGTGCAGCAGCAGTTTATACTGCTCTAAAGGAGATGGGCATTTCTGTAGGAATAAAGTGGCCTAACGATATAGTCATTAATGGCAAAAAAATATGTGGCATATTAACTGAGATGAATGCAGAAATAGAAAGAGTAAATTATGTCATCATGGGAATTGGTATAAATGTTAATATGGAATCATTTCCAGATGAGTTAAAGGAAAAAGCCACATCCCTTAAAAATGAATTAGGAAATGAAGTTGATAGAAAAAAACTTGTAGCTAATATATTGAATAATTTTGAAGTGTTTTACGAAGACTTTAAAAATACAGGAGATATAAGTAGAGTTATAGAAATTTGTAGAGAAGGCTCATTACTTATAAATAAAGAGGTAAGAGTAATTAATGGAAATAATGAAGTCATATGTACGGTAATAGATATTGATGATGAAGGAGAATTAATAGTAAAACATAAAGATGGTACTATTAATAGAGTAATATCTGGAGAAGTATCTGTAAGAGGAATCTATGGATATGTTTAAACTAATAAATTAAAAGGATTGAAGTCTATTTTATAGGCTCAATCCTTTTACTCTATGGAATAATGAATTTTTTAGCTATTTAAAAAAGTTTACTGAAGCTGATATGGGACAATTTTTATTAAGCTCTAAAATTATATAAGAAAACCAAGGTTCTTTTCTTTTGCTAGTAGAAGATCCAGGATTTAAATACATTGTTTTTCCTTTAGTAAAAATACAAGGTTTATGGCTATGACCATATATTATTATATCAAGCTTATCCTTCTTAAAAGTATCAACCACATTATCTATAGTTTGCTTTTTAGTACCATCCCCGTGACAAATACCAATTTTATAACCTTCTAAAGTTAATATGTGTTTTTCAGGAACTAAACTTCTTAAATTAGATTTGTCATTATTTCCATAAACACCTATAAATTTTGATTTTTCCTTAATCATAGATATTACTTCAGGGGAGGTATAATCTCCTGCATGAATTATTAAATCTACATCTTTTAACTTATCATCTAGTATATGTTTTAGTCTTGAATAATGTTTATTCATGTGAGTATCAGAAATAATTCCGATTTTCAATTTAAGCTTCACCTCCACTTAAAAAATATATATACATTATTAGTATAAGCATAAAATTTTATTTGTGTAGTTTATATTTAAACAGTTAATTGAAACTTTTCTTAAAAAAGTAACACAAGTTAAAAATACTGATAAAATTAAAATGTTACTTAAAAAGTTAATGTAATCAATAATTATTATTCATTAAATAGTAGAAAAAACTCTTATATTCGGGTATACTATAATTAAGATAAATTTATTATAAACATTGCATTATTGTAATAAAGTATGGCTTAATTATATTTAATTTATGTATATAGTTAAGCAGGAACAACATAATAATATTTACTTAATTTCAAAATGTCATAGGAGTGATAAAATGAAAGATAGTATAATGAATATTATTAAAGACAAGACTTTAACTTATGAAATGAAAGTTTTAAATTTAGCTAGGGAGTCAGAAAATAGTTTAGATGTATTAAATAAATCTGACAAAACAAAAATGTACGAAAATGCAGGTGTTATATGTGACCTTAATGAAGGTAACGCACCCTATAGACCTAGATACATTGTACCTGACTATGAAAAGTTTATGAAAAATGGAAGTAAGTTTTTAAGCCTAACTCCTGCAGAGGATATATGGGATGCAGTAAATAATTTACTTATTCTATATAAACATGTACCATCAGTTACATCTTTCCCAGTATATGTAGGTAATATTGATACCCTTTTAGATCCATATATAGAAGATGAGGAAGAAGCATATAAAGCAATTAAATTTTTCTTAAAGCATATAGACAGAACAATAACTGATTCATTCTGTCATGCTAATATTGGACCTAAGGATACTAAAGCAGGAAGAATAATTTTAGAAGTAGAGAGAGAACTTCAAAATGCTACTCCTAATATAACCTTAAAATACTCAAAGGAAACTAGTGAAGAATTTGCAGTTGAAGCAATAAAAACAGCTCTTACCTGTGCTAAGCCAAGCTTTGCTAACCATGAAATGTTTAGCTCAGAATTAGGAGAAAAGTATGGAATAGTAAGTTGCTATAATGGACTTAATCTTGGCGGTGGAAGTTATACATTAGTTAGAATGTTACTTTCAAAACTAGCTAAGATGTCGTATAATGAAGAACACTTTTTAAACACTGTATTACCAGATGCTGTAGAATCAATGCTTGATTATATGGATAATAGAGTTAAATTCATAGTAGAAGAAAGTAATTTCTTTGAGTCAAGTTTCCTTGTAAGAGAAGGTTTATTATCAAGAGATAGATTTACTGCTATGTTTGGATTAGTTGGTCTTGCAGAATGTGTAAATACGCTTCTAGGAGCAACAGATGAAAAGGATAGATTTGGATATGGTGAAAGAGCTAACAAGCTAGGTGAAACTATTATAAATAAAATGTATACTATGGTTAATGCCCATGAAAATAAATATTGTGAAGTTACAGATAATCATTATCTACTTCATTCTCAAGTTGGAATTGATTCTGATACTGAAACAAGTCCAGGATGTAGAATTCCAATAGGAGAAGAGCCATCATTACCAGAACACTTGATTCAAAGTGCAGTATTCCACAAATACTTCCCATCTGGAATTGGTGATATATTTAAATTTGATGAAATGGCTAAGAAGAATCCAAAGTCAATTTTAGATATAATCAAAGGTGCCTTTGCACTAAATATGAGATATTTCTCCCTATACTGTGATGATTGTGACGTTATAAGAATTACAGGATATCTTGTTAAGCGTTCTGATATTGAAGCTTTAGATAGGGGAGAGCAAGTACTTCAAGATACAGTAGCCCTTGGATATGGAGCAGTTAAAAACTCCAAGATACTTGAAAGAAAATTAAGAAGTTCTGATAAATAGAATTCTTATCATTAGAGTTGGTAGTCATAGGATAAAAAGGATTTTTATAATAAAGGCCGCTTCGATACAATTGTAGCAAAAGCTTATAGTATTGGAGCGGTTCTATATTATCAGGAAAAGAAAATATATGAGAACTGGGGGAAGAAGTATGAATGATAAGCAAGAAACTATAGGCTATGTTAATAAAATAATACCTTTTAGTAATGTAGATGGAGAAGGCAATAGAATGGCCATATTTCTTCAAGGATGTAATTATAACTGTCTTTATTGTCATAATCCAGAAACTATAAATAGATGTATCAATTGTGGCGAATGTGTGCCTGCCTGTGAATATGGAGCCCTATCAATGGTAGATGGTAAGGTAGAGTATGATATTGATAAATGCGTTAATTGTGATGCTTGTGTTGATACTTGTAGGAAAAACAGTAGCCCTAAGATAACAAAAATAACTGCCTCAGAACTAATGAAAAAAATTGAAAAGGTAAAGCTATTTATTTCAGGAATAACGGTTTCAGGAGGCGAATGTACTCTTCAAAGAGATTTTCTAAAGGAGCTATTTACAAAAGTAAAGAGTCTTGGTTTAACAACTTTTATAGACACTAATGGTTCCACTCCTATATATAAGGATAAAGAACTTTTAGAAGTAACAGATAAAACTATGATAGATTTAAAAGCTTTTTCTCCAGAAGAAAATAGGATGCTTACAGGCCTCACTAATGAAACGGTAATAAAAAACATAAGAGAGCTAGGAAAACTTGATAAAATATATGAAATTAGAACAGTAGTAGTACCAGAAGTTCTTAATAATAATTATACTGTAGACATGGGAAGTAAGCTGTTAGCTGAAATTAATCCTAATATTCAATATAAGCTAATTAAATATAGACCTATGGGAGTAAGAAAGGAATTACTTGAGACTACAGTACCTACTAATGATTATATGAAGGAATTAGAATCATTAGCTAGAGCTAATGGATGCATAAACACCATAATAGTTTAAAGAATGGAAATTTAAAAAGTAATCTATATAAAAGGGGAAAGCTACAATTCAACAATTTTGAATTGTAGCTTTTAAAGTATTTAATAATTTACTTTAGGGACATATTTATATTTAAGAAAGTATTTCAGCAATGTTAACAGCGTGGTCACCCACTCTTTCAAGGTTACTAATAAGATCTAAGAATATAGTACCTACAATTGCATCACATGAACCATTATTTAATCTTTTGATATGTGATATCTTTAAATCTTTTTCTAAAGTATCTATTTTTTCTTCTAAGGTCCTTACATCCAAAGCCTTTTTATCACTATAGTCAGAGAAACATTCTATGCTATGCTCCAAAGCTTCTATGCAAATATTCACCATTACTTTAAGTTCTTCAATGGCATCTTTAGAAAACTTAACATTCTTAGAAAGTTTATCTTTAGCCAGGTCAGCAATGTTTTCAGCATGATCTCCGATACGTTCTATATCATTAACTACATGGAAATATGAAGCTATAGTAGTTCTTTGCTCATCTCCAATATCAGAATTGGATAGTTTAACTAGATATCTAGTTATATCTGTTTCTAATAGATTTATTAAAGCTTCATTCTTATATACTTTGTTAATTGAATCTTCATTATTATCAGTAAAGCCCATTAAGGCTGTTTCTATATTTTCCTTAGCTAAAGTACCCATTCTAATAATCTCATTAGTAACTTGACCAAAGGCTATAGTTGGAGTTTCTAAGAGTCTGTCATCTATATACTTAACTCCATCAACTTCTTTTTCATCTTCTCCTGGAAGTATGAAATTAACTAAAGTTACTAAGTATTTTGTAAATGGTAATATTAATATAGTGTTAACTACATTAAACATTGTATGGGCATTAGCAATTTGTTTTGCCACAACTCCTCCAGTTACACCAGGGGTAAGAGTTGTTACTGTAGTTAATAGTAATTTAGAAACTGGAGGAATTAGGAATATTATACTACCTATTACATTAAAGAATAAGTGAATTAATGCCGCCTTTTTAGCAGTCTTGCTAGTTCCTAAACAGGATATTAGAGCAGTAACACAAGTACCAATATTAGTTCCATATAACATTGGTATAGCTACATCAATTGGAAGACTTCCAACAGAAGCTAAAGCAACTAAAATTCCAGTAACTGCAGAGGAACTTTGAATTATAGCAGTCATTCCTATTCCTAATAAAAGGCTTAAGAATACATGTCCTTTTAGACTTAAAATAAGTTTTGTGAATACTGGTGACTCTCTAAGAGGAGACATAGCGTCAGACATTAAAATAAGACCTAAAAATAAAATACCAAATCCTAGAATTATATGACCTAATTCTTTAGGATTTTTCTTTTTGGTAAATAGTACCAAAAAGGCCCCTATTGCAATAAATACAGGAATTATAGCATCAAAATCAAAGGTAATTAATTGAGCTGTTATAGTTGTTCCAATATTAGCACCCATGATTACATAGGCTGCTTGAGATAAATTCATAATACCTGCATTAACAAATCCAACTACCATAACAGTTACAGCACTACTGCTTTGAATTATAGCAGTAACTATAGCACCTGTTGCTACACCCTTAAGTGGATTAGAGGTAATTTTATCAAAGATCCCCTTTAACTTTTCGCCAGCAAGGTTTTCAAGACCATCTCCCATGATTTTCATACCAAATAGGAATACTCCAAGACCTCCTAAAAGGTTAATAATTAAAAACAATGATTCCATAGTGTTAAACCTCCAATAAATAATATGTATTCAAATAATATTCATTCTAAAGACACAATTAAAGATACAATAATTTTAACTTAATAGTAACACAAAAACCTTTTATTTAACAAAGAGTAGAAAGTTTTAACAATAGATAAAGAAAAATTAACATGAATTTAACAAAGGACAAAGGTCTAAAAGACTTCATTAACTTATTTTGTGTATTTTAGTGAAAAATAATGTATATAATATAGAAGGAATGTTTAAAGAAGCATAGAATTATATAATATAAGAAAGGAAGTGGGCTTATGGAATTTAAAGAAATAATAAAAAGAGTTAAGAAGACTGAATATTTAGGATATTTTGATGTCATCGAACATAGAGAGGGCATTAAAAATCTAGTTATTTTTGAAAGTGAAGCTGATAACCTTGAAAAAGATATTCCTGAACCATGGTTTGTTAGGAAAAAGGAGTTTGATCGTGCAAAGGATGATTCACCAACCTTAATTAAAATAAATATATATAATAGAGTGGCAGACGCCATAAATGACATGGTTATGTATGATAATATAAATGAAAGTGATATAGAGCTGCTAAAGGAGTATCCAGACATTACAAAGCGAATTATGGAAAGAAAGTATGAAGATTTAGATAAAAGTATTAGTAAAATTAAAGAAGATAAAAAGGGTAAGTTAATTCCAATAATGAATAAAGCAAAAGCTTGCCTCGAAGAAATTGGAAGAAGACTTAATTAATCATATAAAAATTCTAAAGGATATTTTAGAAGAAAGAAAGCTGAGAATTTAATTCTTGGCTTTTTTTATGTTCGCAATTATAATTTATAAAAAGATTTAGGGATAAAATTCCAGTATGCTCAATATACTGGAATTTTATTTCTATAATATGTGAATATAAGTTATAAATGTACAAGCTATAATAAGTATAAAAAGTGAGCAAAGGAGGATTAATGTAAAAATGAACAATATTCTTATTGAGTGTGAATAACATATTTTATCGTGGGAGGTTCTAATATAAAACCTTGGATACAAAATTGGAATTGGAATAAAGTGATATGTATGATTAGTTTCCAGGAATTTTAGACAGAGGACCTAGTGTGGAAGATTGTAGAGCTATAAATAGATTATTTTAATAAAGTGAATGGAGAAAACTAAAATGAAAAAAATAATAAAATATTTTAGTATAACAATAGTATTAGTAATTACGGTGTTTTGTTTTAATGCTTATAGTAAGATTAAGGATTCAGAATGGAATTTAGGTGCAAATAGTCTAGTAGTTTCAAATAATACAACAGGGGTAATTAATGACGATATTAAATATGACATTATAGACTCACATATAAGTTTAACTAAGAAATACAATAGTATAAATGAATTAAAAAAAGATTCAACTATAATCGTAGAAGGGATTGTTAAAAATACAACTTCACCCATGATAGAAGATATACCTTATACAGTTTCAAAGGTAGAAATAGTAGAAATTTTTAAAAATGATGGCACATTAGAAAAAGGGAAAAATATATGCGTTATAGAAACAGAAGGAATTTTCTCACCAGAAGTCTTATTAAATGAACATAAGAAGAAGTTTTCAAATGAAGCCATTTCATTAAAAGATATGAAACCAACCAAGCTCATAACAGATGGGATTGCACCTATGGATATAAAAGAGCATGTAATAATATTTGCTTTACAAACACCACCATTAGATGGTAAGCCATGTTATGCACCAGTAGGTGAATATCAGGGAAAATACAAGCTATAAGACTCTAAATGGAAGCAACAAATACCAAAAGAATTTGAAGGTGAATATAAAGATAAGATAAAATCTAAAGATGAGATTGTTGATATGTTAAGATAAATTAGAGGTGTATGTATAAGTTTGGTTTAAATGTACATTTAGCACACAAACCATGCCACTGAAGGATGTAAAAATCAATAGTAATATAATATTTTAATAAATTTCATTGGAAAAACTATTCTAACAAAGTTTCTAACGAAAAATATAGAAAATATCAATATTACATGAGAATAAATAATAAAATAAATCTTCTGAAGATCTCTGAAACACTTGAAATTCAACACTTTACATTATATAATAAGATTGAACAAAATAAGAGTGACAGTTCGTAAGCCTCCTGTCTTTAAATAAAACTACGGCATTGAAATCTTTTAATTAGCTCATCATAAAAAGGTAGAGCTTTATTTATGTACAAGGATTACAAGGCTGTCATTTGGATGACGGCCTTTATTTTTTCTATAAGATATATAAATATATATTATAGGAGTATATATTTTAATCACCAATAAATATGGCGTGGTATTTTTTGGATAAAGAAAATGCTGAGTTAAAGATAGGTGCGGAGCTAGTGAGGTGACATAGCTAGACTCATTATTTTATTAGTAGGTTTGTATGGAGTTAAATAGGGCAATATATGAATCTAGTAAGGCTAAGAGCTTACACTATTAAAAAATGAGGAGGGTATTATATTTATGAATACTAGCAACAATACTAAAAAATTATTAAAGATGGCTCTAATTATAGCTACTTATGTAGCGGTTACTGCTGTTATTGCACCCTTTGCCTTTGGAAATATTCAATTTAGATTATCAGAGGTAATGGTACTTTTGGCATTTATAGACCCACTATATATTCCAGCCTTAACTATAGGATGTGCCATTTCAAATTTTCTACTAAGTCCTATGGCAATAGTAGATATGATATTTGGAAGCTTAGCTAGTTTAATAGCTGTAGTTTTAATTTGGCAAACTAAGAAGGCTTTAACTAAAAAAGAAGGCTATAATAAAATACTTGTACTATTTATAGCATCTTTATGGGCAACTATATCAAATGCTTTAATTATAGGAGCTGAGCTTTACTACATGATAAATTTACCATTTTGGCTTTCTGTATTACAAGTTGCCATAGGAGAATTTGTAGTAGTTTCAATTATAGGAGTTTTAGTATTTAAATTTATTATTAAAAATGAGAATTTAAGTGATATATTAAAGATTAACTAGGATAACCTATAATCGGATAATTATTAAAATTTTGAGAACCATATATTATTATAATGATGAAAAAACCTAAGTATGTCTATGCTTAGGTTTCTTTATGTGAAGTAAAGTTTTTTTGAAACGTAAGGATTTTGTAACCAAATATTAAATTTGTTGTATTAGAATGATTAAGGAAGATAAATATTAGACAGAAGAGGAAGATAACATGAAGAAAAGAAGTTTTCAAATTATTACAATTATAGGAATAATATTAGTAGTAATGATAGCAGCAATAGGTATGCATACCTTTATAGAGAATAAAAAGGTCCAGATGAATGAAAAACAAAGAGTACTATTAGGGAGAAAGCACTTGAAAGATTTAGAACAGGCTGATTTAAGTGTAATCCAGGATAAGATAGAGAAACATCATACCCCTGAAGTTGTGGTAGAGGATAAAGATGTTGATTTTTATAAGTTCTATGAGAATACAGTGTTTATGGGAGATTCTATCACAGAAGGTCTTATGGAGATGGAATTAGTAAATCAATATAATGTAATAAGTAATAAGGGAGATACTGTAGTTAAAGGTAAAGAAAACATAGATAAAGTTGTATCTTTACAGCCCAAGAATGTAGTACTTTTATATGGAATGAATGATGTAATAGAATTTGATGGAGGTGGACCTGGGGGTCCAGATAAGTTTAAGGCTCATTACATAGAATTTATAAATGATATTAAGACAAAATTACCTAATACTAATATATATATACAAGCACCTCTACCAGTTATGGATAGGGCTATAGAAACTAATGGAAGGCTTACTAATACTAATTTAGATGAGTTTAGAAAATTAGCTTATGAAGTAAGTGAAGAAACAGCAGTTAATTATTTAAATATTGATGTATTGGTAAGGGATAAAGGTGAGCTCTATGAGCAAGATGGAATACACTTAAAATATGATTTTTATTTAAAATGGTTATCTTATTTACACCAAGGAATTACATCAAATAATTAGGAGATAAATATGAAAAAGTATAAAAATTATTATTATATATTGATAGCAACAGTATTAATTACATTTATAGCCCTGTACCAAGTTCTTAAAGTTAAAGATGCAGATATGGATAGCTTAAGAAAGAATCTTTCACAGGTTATAGATGATGAACAGATGGATATAGGTGATAGTTCAAAGCTAAGAAAGTTATATTACATAAGTAAAAATGAAGTAGAAGATTTTATTTTATACGCACCTAAGAGTAATATGGATGCTAATGAGGTTCTCGTATTAAAAGGGAAAAGTGAAGAAGTTATACAGCAGTTAAAGGTCAAAGTTGAGGGAAGAATAAAAAAACAGTCCGATAGTTTTAATAGCTATAGGCCTGAGGAATATGACATAATAAGTAATCGTGTATTAGATATAAAAGGAAAGTACTTAATATTGATCATTTCAAAAGATTCGGCAACCATAGAAGCAACAATAAATAAAGAATTTAAGTAGTAAGTATATTTTAATTGGAGTGATTAATTTGGTTTTTAGTAGTTTGATATTTTTATTTATGTTTTTACCAATTACCTTAATAATTTATTATATATGTCCTAGGAAATTTAAAAATTTAGTAATTCTTATTATGAGTTTGATTTTTTACGCTTGGGGAGAACCTATATATATCTTCTTAATGATAGGATCCATATTAATTGATTATATAGGTGGCCTTATGATAGAGGCAAATAAGGAAGATAGTGAAAAAAGAACAGCAATATTTATTACTGTAATTGTACTAAATTTAAGTTTTTTATTCTTCTTTAAGTATTATGGGTTTTTAATTGATAATATCAATGGAATTTTTGGTATTAATCTTCAAATAAGGAATTTACCCTTACCACTGGGAATATCTTTTTACACATTCCAGCTCATATCCTATGTAGCAGATGTATATATGGGAAAGGTGGTTGCACAAAGAAACATTATAAATTTTGGGGCATACATTACTATGTTTCCGCAACTAGTAGCTGGACCAATTGTCCAATATAATGATATAGAAGATCAACTTAATAACAGAAGTGAGTCTATAGATAAATTTGGAGAAGGGGTAGAAAGATTTATTGGAGGTATGGGAAAAAAGGTTCTTATTGCTAACAATATAGGCATGATTTGGACTTCTATTAAGGGGCTTCCTATTGAAGAATTATCTATATTAACAGCTTGGATAGGTATAATTGCCTTTACACTACAAATATATTTTGATTTTAGTGGTTACTCTGATATGGCAATAGGTCTTGGAAAGATGTTTGGATTTGAATTTTTAGAGAACTTTAATCATCCCTATATGTCTAAGAGTATCAGTGAGTTTTGGAGAAGATGGCACATATCCTTAGGTTCATGGTTTAGGGATTATATATATATTCCTTTAGGAGGAAATAGAAGAGGGAAGGCTGTGCAATTTAGAAATTTACTTATAGTATGGTTTGCCACAGGACTATGGCATGGAGCTAGTTGGAATTTTGTAATTTGGGGCCTATATTTTGGAGTATTCATATTCCTTGAAAAATTATTTTTAGGAAAAATTCTTAATAAAGTCCCTGATGCTATTACTCATATATATACTGTAGTTTTAGTAATTATAAGCTGGGTATTCTTTGATACATCAAAGGTTAAAGATGCACTAAATTACATAAAGCTTATGTTTGGAATGGGAAAAAATATTTTTATGGATAATATGGCTAAATATACTTTGAAAACAAATCTAATACTTATAGTAATAGCAATTATTTGCTCTACGCCGTTGATTAAAAATTTAATTGCATATATAAAAAAGAAGTATAAGTTAAAGGGCGTATATATAGTTATAGCTATGAATATGTTAGTTTTAATTTTATCTATAGTTTATTTAGTTAGTGAAAGTTATAATCCTTTCCTATATTTTAGATTTTAAAGAAAGCAGAGTGAGAGAAATGTATAAAAGTAACAAGGTAAATAGAAGGCTAATGGTAGTAGTATTTCTCTTATTTATAGCTATAATGTCTGTAAGTAATATATTAAGAAGAGAAAAAGCATTTTCAGAAGAAGAAAATAGAAATCTAGCTAGTAGACCAGAGTTTTCTTTAGGAGCACTTCTTAGTGGTGACTATATTAAACATTATGAGAGTTATATATCAGACCAATTTCCAGGCAGAGGTTTATTTATAAATACTAAGGCTAAGGTAGATAAACTAATGGGTAAAAGTGAAAGTAATGATGTATTTATAGGAAAGAATAATCAACTTATAGAAGACTTTGAAGAGAGAGCGAAAGAAGAAACTGACCATAAGGTTTTAGCTGTTAATGAATTTGTAAAGAAACATGAAAATATAAATACAAGCTTTATGCTGATACCAACAGCTACAGAGATTCTAAAGGATAGGCTACCTAAATACGCACCAGTGGATAATCAGTTGGAATATATGAAGTACATAGAAGGAAAGTTAAGTTCTAATGTAAAATATATTAATCCCTATAATGCACTTATAAATAATAAGGATAAGTATCTATACTATAGGACAGACCATCACTGGACTAGCAAAGGGGCTTATCTTGCCTATGTGGAATTTTGTAAGAGTTTGGGGCTAGAGCCTAAAAAAGAGGGAGATTTTCAGGTTGAGTTAGTTGCTAATGATTTTTATGGAAGCTTAACTTCAAAAATAGGAGATAAGAGAGGAAAGCCAGATTGTATAAATGTATACATACCTAAAGAAAATGGAGAAATGGTGGTTAATTATATAACTGAGCAAAAGAGAACTAGTACCCTGTATAGCAGTGAGAATTTAGATAAAAAGGATAAGTATGAAGTTTTTACAGGAGGAAATCATCCACATATTAATATTAAATCTTTAGGAGATCCAAAGAAGAAGCTATTAGTAGTTAAAGATTCCTATGCCAATAGTTTTCTACCTTTTTTAACTTCCCACTATGGAGAGATAGACGTGGTAGATCTTAGGTATTACATGGATAATATGGAAGAGTTAATTGAGTCGAAGGATATAACAGATATATTATTCTTATATAATGTAAATACCTTTAATTCTGACGATTCTATATTAAATCTTAATTAGTAATAACTTAATTAACAATAAATAGGAGCTTAGATATATTAATATCTAGGCTCCTTTATTTAATTAAGATTTTGTATATATTCTAAGTATATTATTGAAGTTTTTTGCTTCCTTTAATTATTCTAGTGATAAAAAAGGCAAGTGTACCAAATACAGCAATTAAAACTATAGGTGTAAATAAAACACTTAAAGAACTTTGAGTTGCTGAACATATTGTCATATAAGAAAAATCAGAAACTAAGATTAATTTTAAAACTATCAGCATAGTTTTTAGATTAGTATATACAAAATTTTGATTTTTTTCTGTGATTTCTACAGGTACATTCCATATATTAGGAAACAGTGTTATGGTTGTAAGTCCTGTATATAAAATTATTGAAATTATAGGCATTATAAGTAGCATACCCTTCCCACTCCAGTTGGTAACAACTCCTTTAGCATTATAATGAGATGGGATAGTATCAGGAAGGGTGCTCCAAATGAATATTAGATAGATTATTGAGCCTAGTAAGATTAATAGAGCTAGAGTTTCAAGGAATTTTTGAAATTTAGTAAAAGGGACTTTCTCTTTCATAGAATATCCTCCAAACATATAAATAATTAATAGATATTAAGCTATAATATAATAATATAACAAATGTTATATTATAACAAATACAAAATTTTTCACCAATAGTTGACATTCTAAAATCATGCACATATAATAATAGATAACAAGTGTTTTGAATAAATAATATAAATTTGAAAATACTAGTTAATAGATGAAAATAAAGACTGTGATGAGAAGAGTAGATATGAGAAGTAGTTAAAGCGAGTTGACGATGGTGGAAGGTCAATATGAAGCTCTTATTGAAGAACATCTCGGAGTTTCTAACCGAAATCTTAGGAAAGTAGACTTAGACGGAAGCTCACCGTTAAAAGAGAAGAGTATCAAGAGAGATCTTTGTACTTGTTGAGTTGATCAATATGATAATTTGGGTGGTACCGCGGAATGTATCCTTTCGTCCCTGTTTTTTTAGGGAAGGAAAGGTTTTTTTATTGTCTTAAAATAGAATCATATTACCTCAACAGGCAATAATCAAATTATAAAAGGAGGATTTTATTATGGAAACAGTCTTAGTAAAAAGTCTTTACAGAGAAAGTGAAAAATACGCAGACCAAGATGTTTGTATTTCAGGATGGATTAGAACTTTAAGAAGTTCTAAAGCTTTTGGTTTTATAGAAGTTAATGATGGTAGCTTCTTTAAAAACCTTCAAGTTGTATTCGAGGATAGCCTTGAAAACTTTAAAGAAATAGAAAAGTTAAGTATTAGCTCATCTATAATAGTTGAAGGAAAGCTTGTATTAACTCCAGGAAGTAAGCAACCTTTTGAAATTAAAGCTACAAAAATAGTAATAGAAGGTGAATCAAGTAATGAGTATCCACTTCAAAAGAAGAGACACACCTTTGAATATTTAAGAACTATAGCTCACTTAAGACCTAGAAGTAATGCTTTTTCAGCAGTATTTAGAGTACGTTCTTTAGTTGCATATGCAATTCATAGATTCTTCAATGAAAGAGGATTTGTTTATACTCACACTCCAATAATTACAGGAAGTGACTGTGAAGGTGCAGGGGAAATGTTCAGAGTTACAACTATGGATCTTGAGAACATCCCAATGACTGAGGATAAGAAAATAGATTATAAGAATGACTTCTTTGGTAAGGAAACAAACCTTACAGTTAGTGGTCAGCTTGCAGCAGAAGCTTATGCTCTTGCATTTAGAAATGTTTATACTTTCGGACCAACTTTCAGAGCTGAAAATTCTAACACTGCAAGACATGCGGCAGAGTTCTGGATGGTAGAGCCAGAGATAGCTTTTGCAGACCTTAAGGATGACATGACATTGGCAGAAGATATGATAAAGTATATTATAAACTATGTCCTTGAAAATGCTCCAGAAGAAATGGAATTCTTCAACAGCTTTGTAGATAAGGGATTACTTGAAAGATTAAACCACGTTGCAACTTCTGACTTTGGTCATGTAACTTATACAGAAGCTGTAGAATTATTAAAGAAATCAGATAAAGAGTTCCAGTACCCAGTAGAATGGGGTTGTGACCTTCAAACAGAGCATGAGAGATATCTTACTGAGGAAGTATACAAAAGACCAGTATTCGTTACTGACTATCCAAAGGAAATCAAAGCTTTCTACATGAGAATGAACGATGACAACAAAACTGTAGCAGCTATGGACTTATTAGTTCCTGGTATAGGAGAAATCATCGGAGGAAGCCAAAGAGAAGAAAGATATGATCTTCTTGTAGACAGAATCAACGAATTAGGATTAAACCCAGAGGACTACTGGTGGTACCTAGAATTAAGAAAATTTGGTGGCACAAAACACGCTGGATTTGGTCTAGGCTTCGAAAGAATGATAATGTACGTAACTGGAATGAGCAACATCAGAGACGTAATACCATTCCCAAGAACTACAGGAACTGCAGAATTCTAGGAGAAAATTTAATAGAATAAATATGAGGGTAAAACGAAAATTTTACCCTCTTTTGTGTTTAAGCATATATCAACTTATTTAATAGCACAGTATAATTTATAAAAAAATTTTAAATTATAATCTTAACTATGTAAAACTATAACTATATTAATATTTTTATAGGAAACTAGCTTTATATTTAACAATAAAACTATTTAACTATTTGTAGGCGCCATAGGGGTTTCAAGGATTTTATACATATTAAAAGATACTGAAAGCATGTTAAGTTAGAGTTAATTAAAGATTCAAAGGCTTCACCTAAGTTTTATGGAGAATAGATAAAAGTATTTAAATGAATATGTTTATGATAAAATGATAATGATTAATTTAGGACATGATATTATAAAATCTTTTAAAATGGTAAGATAAATCATATAACATTATAGGTTTTATGAAAAAGGTGGATATGTTGTTACAATTTATGGTGCTGATAATACTTCTTTAGAAGAACTTAAGAAAGTAGCAGAAAATATTAAATGTGAAGAGATTCCTGGAGAATTTATTGTGATTCCTGCATTTTCAGATGAACTAAAAGATGTAGTAGATAATGATAAAGAAGAGATAGAATATGTAGAACCTGGAATTTCAACTGATCATGTATTTAATATTGATGAAGAAATAAGTGATGAAGCGTTCCCAGATGAAAACCCAACTTTTACTGTAAATAATATTGAAGTATTAGATAAGTTACCTGAATTAGATAAAAATAAGTTCTCTGACTATAATGAGTATCTTACATTTATAAATGAAGATGGAACACTAAAGGATTATGAAAGAGTTAACGAGGAAAAATGGGAAAATAATAAAATGAATACTATTACTGAAACAGTAGGAATGAAGTATGTTTATGTAACTTTAACCATGAAGAATCCTTTTGATAAAGAACTAAAAGATATAAATATTTATCCGAGAATTGGGTTTATGAAGAAAGCATCAAATAGTAATCTCCAATTTCTAAGTGATTATTGGGGTAATGGTAATAACCTTCAAATGGATAATGCACCAATATACTTTGATCAATCAGATTATGAAGGAAAAAGCTTTTTCTTCAGTGATTTTTCACCGAATGAAACAAAAGAAACTCATTTAGTTTACGCAGTAGATGAAGATAAAATTGACAATGCTTATATTAGGTTTGAGCAAAGTGGAACTACGTCTTTTGTTGGAAATTATATTAAAGTAACTAAATAAAAATTTAAAGGTATATCTCAAAATATTTTTTGAGATATACCTTTTTTACATTAATAATATAATAGAGTCATTGATAGAATAAATAGATTTATCAACAGTTTCTGAGGCTTTTTATTGTTAAAAATAACTTAAATAAGAGTTATAAAGTTAACAATTATCTCTTATTAAAAAAACTTACAACTAATTAATGTAAATAGAAATATAAAAATACATAAAAATACATAAAAATACAAAATGAATGAATAAATAAACAAATTAAACGGTAAACTTTATTGAAATTTCACAAAATTCATGATATATTCAATATATTAAGTGGATATTTATTCATAATTATATTTAAATTAAATATAATTATATATTTTACTATTTATTACATATAAAGGGGTATAAAATAACTATAGATAAATTATTTAATTCACGCTTATAAGTATTTTTTTATAAGAAAATACTTAAAGATAAATATTTAATTAACAAGGGGGACTAATTTATGAATAAGGGGAAAGAAATTAAAAAACCATCGCTGCTAATAGCAGTGATACCATTTGTGTGCTTAATTTGCTTTATGCTATTAGGTGTACTAGTATTTGATTCAGCACCACAGATACCATTAGTTATATGTTGTGCTATTACCGCCATTATAGGGAAATTTTTAGGTCATAGTTGGGAAGATATGGAGGAGTCAATGATAAAGACAAACTCCATGGCTATGCAAGCTAACTTTATTATTATGATAGTTGGTTGTTTAGTAGGAGCTTGGATTGCGGGTGGAGTAGTTCCGGGAATGATATTTTATGGACTTAAATTATTTACACCAACTATGTTTTTATTCTTGCTTCCAATAATATGTGCTATCGTTTCTGTTTCAACAGGAAGTGCATGGACTACAGCAGGAACTATGGGAACAGCAGCAATGGGTATAGGTGCTGGTCTTGGAATACCTTCTGCAATTGTTGCAGGGGCAGTTGTTACAGGGGCTTCTTTTGGAGATAAGCTGTCACCACTTTCAGATAGTACAAATTTATCAGCAGGTGTAGCGGGAGTAAATGTGTTTGATCATATAAGACATATGTTGTATACAACAGTACCAAGCTTTATAATTGCTGTAATTCTATTTGCGATAATAGGCTTAGGATTTAGAAATACAGCAGTTGCTGATACTAGTCAAATAAATGCTATTTTAGAAACATTACAAGGAAGCTTCAATATTAGTCCAATAATATTTATAGCACCACTTTCAGTAGTTTTAATGATTATATTTAAAGTTCCAGCAATACCAGGAATGTTAGGTGGAACTATTATAGGAGTTTTATTTGCACTAGGACAAGGACAGACTATTTCAAGTATTGTACAGTCATTATTCTATGGATTTGAGATAAGCTCAGGAAATGCAATGGTTGACTCACTCCTTAATAGAGGCGGTATGCTTGGAATGATGGAAACTATTTCTTTAGTTATGTGTGCATTATGTTTTGGTGGACTTGTAAAGCAAATAGGTTGTTTAGATACTATAATAGCTAAAATTCTTACTTTCTGTCACAGCAGAGGAAGTATTGTTCTATCAAATATTATAAGTTGTATCGCTATGAACTTTATGGCTGCTGATCAATATATGGCAATAGTTATACCAGGTCAAATGTATAAACCAGTATATGAAAAGTTGAATTTACATCCTAAAAATCTTTCAAGAGTACTTGAAGATGCAGGAACTTTAACTTCAGGGCTGGTGCCTTGGTCAACTTGTGGGGCAGTATACTTTACTACTTTAGGAGTAAGTGCTTTTGCTTATGCACCATTCCACTTCTTGGGACTAATTAATCCTATTATATCTGCAATATATGGATATACGGGATTTGCAATGAAGCCATTAGATGAAAGTAAACCAATATCTAAAGGATTAACAGCTGAGGATTTTATAAAAGAAGAAAATGATAAAGAAATTGTAGCTTAAGAATACAAATAAAAAATGGAATTCCTTATTATAAGGGATCCCATTTTGTTTTTATTCTTTGTAAATTATTTTAATTAGGATAAGAATATATGTCTGAAAATTCAATCTTAAGTCTCTCACCTCTAGAGTCTATAACTTTATTATAGAAATAATTAATTTTACTATCTTTTTCAGAGGTTGTAGGTAAGTAAAAGATAAACTCTGAACCTTTGTCTATAGTCTTATTTACCCATATTTCGCCACTATGAAGTTCGATAAAGGATTTTGCTAAGGGTAATCCTATTCCACTTCCTTCAGCTCTTCTTATGAATAAATTATCCACCTGTTTAAATCTTTCAAATATAATATCATAACTATCCTTTGGTATACCTACACCATCATCCTTTACAGAAATATATAGTCTATGCTCATCCCAGTTAGTTGTTAGTGTAATCCATATGTTGCCATTAACTTCTGTGTATTTTATGGAATTAGAAATTAAATTTAAAATTACTTTTTGAATTTTTTCAGGATCACAATCCAGAAATACTTCTTCTTCATTAGTATCAAATATTATATTTTTACCCATTTTCTTTATATATTGAGAAACTGAGTTCACCACATCTTCAAAATAGGTAATAGCATTAACATTTTCTTTGTATAGCTTTATATTGGTGCTATCAACTTGGGTCACATCAATTAGGTTATCAACTAATCGAAGAAGTCTATATGAGTTTTGTTTTATCATATTAAGACGATTATAGTAAATACTATTATTATCATTTATACTATTATAACCATTAAGCTCTAACTGAATGCTTGCTAATATTATATTTAAAGGAGTTTTAAATTCGTGGGAGATATTTGCTAGAAAATCTGTTTTAAATTTCTCACATTCTACTTTTTCTTCTAAAGAGGCAACTTTTTCTTCAAGTTTTGAAAAGCTAGTTACATCTTTCCCCGTAATAAATATTTCCTGTGTTTCTTGTTGGTGATAATAATACCATTCAATTAATTTGAAAGAATTGTTTTTGCATTTTACTTCACATATTCCACCATAAAATTTTTTGTTATAGGTATGCAAAATATCTTTGAAATTTATACTATTATTTGTTGATTTTATTAGTGTCTGAATAGGAATTTTTTTCAAATCATTAAAGTCCCAGCCCAATATGAAAGGTATATTAGAACTTATTTTTTTAATATATCCCTTAGTATCTATAATCGCATATAAATCAACTGCTATATTAAGAAATCTACTCAATTCATTTTCAAGTTTAATCTTTTTTTGTAACTGATCTGTCAATTGGGTAGATAAATATATATTTTTTAGTAATAAGGCTAATCGCTTAGAAGTCCTTACAATATATTTAGCATTAGATTCTGTGTCAAATGACTCATTATAATATAAATTTAAAACACCTAGAAGTCTGGAGTTATTATAGACTATAGGTATAACAATTATATAATTATCTTTAAGAAAATACTTATAGTTTTGACAAAAACCATTATTACAATAAAAATTTTCACAGTTTTTTAAAGGTGTGGGTGAGTTTATTTTAGTAGAAATATTTATTAATTCGTCTTTATAGAAATCACTTATAGAAAAGGTATCATTGCCAGATATGCTTTCAGTAACTCCTAGTGACATTTGCTTTATTAACATTTTTTTAGAATCATCATAGATCCAAAGGCTTGTACCATTTATGTCTAGGGTTTCATATATATCCATAAGATATTCATGAACTTCTTCATAAGAAACTTGTTCACGTTTTTCTTCACTTTCAGTAATTAGATTGCATAGTGTTTTATATTTATTGTCTATAATAAAATTGTTATAGTATAGTTCATCTGTATTAATAACTTGTCCAATAGCTAAAAAGGAGTAACAACTATTGTCCGAATTTATAATGGGAATTTTGTGAGTTTGTAAAATAACTTCTCTACCTTTTATATATAAATATTCATTCATAATACTTTTTTTCTTTTTATTAATAACATTTAAATCATCTTTAATGACAAATTTAAAACTAGAGTAGTCGAAGATATCAAGACCGTTACTATACAATAAAGTATTTTTATCCTCTCCTAGAAGATTACATAATGCGTTATTGACTGCTAGATATTCTCCATTTATATTTTTTATCCATATACAATCATCAAATTCATTTAAAATAGGGATTAATACATCTATAGTTTCTTGATTTAGGTGTGTTTTATTGAAAAGATTATTATACACAGCAATCACTCCTATTTAAGAATATATATTATGTTTCAATTATATAATGGAATGAAGAAAAATGAAACAAATATTACAAAAAAAGCCATAATACGGGATGGATGTTATAAATAATATAAAATAAATTAAGTAATAACATAAATTAGATTTAAAGTTTAATTTGATTAAATAGTATTAAAATTATTTATATAAATTTATATATTCATATCTTTTTTTGTGCTTCTCGAACATGTTTTTTAGCTTTTAGATAGCAGATTAGTTCTATTTTGTCATCATAACTCCAAGATGAGAAGTCATTTAGTAGCATTGATAATACTGCATCTAAATCAGTACATATTAAATTAGATGGAGTTTTATCATCTTCTAATAAATAGGATATAGGTACATCTAAAGCATTACAAAGTATTTTTAAAGTAGATATAGAAGGATTACTTCTATTGTGCTCAATATCACTTATAAACGATATTGATAAATTTGTTTTAGTAGATAATTCTTTTAAAGTTAATCCTTTAGATTTTCTAAGGTCTCTAAGTTTTTTTCTTGAATTCATATATATACCTCCAATAAAGTACGTTATTTACGTACTTTTATAATAAAATTATAGTTTAAGTATTAGTATAAGTAAACGAACAAAAAATATGTATAGACAGTAAAAAAATCATAAAACTATTGATTTTTTACTTTATTAGCGTAAAATAGTGTTTGGGGTGATAGAGTGGAAATAGGAAAAAAAATCAAATTTATTAGAAAATCAATGGGCATAAATCAAAATAAATTGGCTCAATTATCAGGTATATCTAACACATACTTATCTGATATTGAAAATTTAAGAACAGTGCCATCTCTAAAAACTCTAAATAGTTTGGCTATTGCACTTGAGGTTAGTTTGAAGGATCTCTTAGATTAAAAGTTATATAAACAAATGATAAAAATATACTATAGACTAAATGGAAAAACGGTAGAATAAATAATTTATTCAAATGTTAGAATAAATACTAACTATAAAATTTTAACTTAATAAATATTAAGGATAATATTTATACAAAATAAAATTACTTAGATAACATAATTAACTAATGAAAATATTGCTACAATATATTTAGAAGGCAATCCAATATGAAATTATGGTTGTCTATTTTTATAGATGCATAGTAATAGGATATACTAAAGCTTAAATTTTTAGTCTAATGATTTAGTATTATTGTACGAATGTTTAATCTGTAGGTTAAAGTTATGACGGAGCAAAATCATTATTTACAGAAATAGTTGAGAGGAAAATTATCATACTTTACCCAGAATGGGGAGGAGCGATAAGAGTAGTTTTTATGAAGTTAGGAAAATATAAAAAAAAACTAATAGTACTATTTCCATTGCTACTATTAGTTAGTATAATATTCATCAAAGAAGAAAGTCTGTGTAAGTTTATAAATATATTTTTAATTATTACAGTATTTGTATTAGGTATAAGAAACAATGCAATATCTATAATAAATAAGGAGCTAAAACTAATAAGTGAGAGAGATTTTTTAACGGATACATATAATAGAAGATTTATGCATTTGGAATTATTAAAAGCCTGTCAGAATAAAGAAGTTATTACGTTTCTAATGGTAGATATAGATGATTTTAAACTATACAATGATAACTATGGGCATGTTCAAGGAGATAAGATTTTAAAAGTAGTATCAAAAGCTTTGAAAGATATATTTAATGAGGATGTAGTCTGCAGGTATGGGGGAGAAGAATTCTCAATAATATCTAGGCTGGATGAGAAAGAGACTATTGAAAATATAAAAAGGTTTATGAAGCATCTTAGGGAACTTAATATTATTCATGAATGTTCACAAGTTAGCGATAGAATAACTGTTAGTATAGGTATAGAAATTACTAGAATAATTAATGAAGAGGATATATATAATTTAGTAAAAGAAGCTGATGAAAAGTTATATTTATCTAAATCATTAGGGAAAAATACATATACAATGTAAATTTAGGATTTAAGAAATTTAGATATCTCAAAATTACTAAAAACTTATATAGAGATAGCTATTTGCATTTAATGGAATCACATATTGTTTTTTAGGATTTGTAATAATTGAGATTAAAAAGTCATATAGACAAATATCTATATGAAGGATATAATAGGGATATAAAATACTTATAAATAGAAGATTAGGAGATAGAATTTTATGAAATATGATTATGCAGAATATGTTCAAATGTTTAAAGCATTGGCAGATGAGACTAGACTAAAAATTATTAATATGCTTACAGAATCAGAGGAATTGTGTGCATGTAAAATTCTTGAGAATTTTAATATTACTCAACCTACCTTATCTTATCATATGAAGATTTTAACAGATAGTGGATTGGTTCTTGGTAACAAGGATGGCTCTTGGATGAAATATACATTAAATTCAGAGAGAATTACTGAATTGAGAAGTTTTTTAAACTCTAAGAACTAAAAAATCTAAGGATATTTCTTTATATTATTAATCTACAGGAGGGCAAACCATGGAGAAAAAAATTAATTTATATGTATTAACTGGATTTTTAGGTTCAGGTAAAACTACAGTACTTTTAAGGCTATTAGATGTGTTAAAAGGAAATAAGGTTGGAGTTATACAAAATGAATTTGGGAAGCTAGGCATAGATGGAACTATACTTAAAAGAGATAATATTGAGATGGTAGAGATTAATAGGGGATCTATCTTTTGCTCATGTTTAAAAATATCCTTTGCTCAAGCTTTAGCTGAAATGAGTAAACAGGATTTAGAGTATGTCTTTGTAGAGAGTTCAGGCCTAGCAGATCCATCTAATATAGAAGAGATACTTAAAGGTGTAAAGGTTTTATCACCTGAAACAACCTATGATTTAAAGGGAGTATTATGCTTAATCGATGGAATGAACTTTAGAGAGCAATTAGAAGATTTAGAAACAGTAAATCGTCAATTAAAGCATTGTCATATGGCTATCATAAATAAGGTAGATTTAATTGAAGAGGAAGAGCTAAAGAACGTAATTAAAGAAGTTAGACTGGTAAATCCAAAGTGTGATATAGAAACTTGTTCCTTTGGAGAGTTTAGTATGGACTTTTTAGATAAGGATCTATTAGTAAATCAGTGGGCTGAAGGAGAAGAGTCTACAAATACTGTGGAAAATAAGCCAAAAAGCTTAACTATGAATTTTAGTAGTGTTGTAAGCAAAAATAAAATGGAAGAATTCTTAAATTCTATAAAGAAGTATAGCTATAGAATAAAAGGCTTCTTTAACTTAAATGATGGATGGCAACAAATAGATGTGGTAGGAAAAAATATAGATTATAAGCCATGTGAACCAAAGGAAGTTTCACAACTAGTGTTTATATCTAAAATAGGACCTAATATAATAAAGCCTATAATTAATAATTGGAATGAAATTGTAGGAGAAAAAATGGAACTTAAAAATTAAAGTTTTGAATTTTAGGAGGAGTTCATATGGAATTTAAGGTTTTAGGAGAAGGGTGCTCTAAATGCACTAAACTTTATGATAATACTTTGGAAGCTTTAAAGGAGTTAGGGATAGAAGCTGATGTCACTAAGGTTGAATCTTTAGTAGATATTATTTCATTAGGAGTTATGACTACTCCTACTCTCATGATAAATGGTAAACCAAAGGCTATGGGACAAGTTTTATCTACTAAACAAATAGTAGAGTTAATAAAAAAATCTATATAGTAAAAGTTTTAGAATAAGTAACTAGATATTAAATTTAGTTACTTATTTTTAATTATACAAATAAATCATTCTACATAGTTAAGAATAAATCTAGCACAGGGAGAAAAATTAAATAAGCATATTGACACTATATAGGTGATGGTCTATATTATAAACATAGACAGTTATCTATATAAGGAGGCGTTAAAATGAATTATGAAGAAAATGCAAAAATTATAAAAGCATTATCTGATCCAAATAGGTTAAAAATAGTAGACATATTATCCTGTGGGGAAAGATGTGCATGTGATATTCTAGAACATTTTGATTTTACACAACCAACTCTTTCACATCATATGAAGGTGTTGATGGATTGTGGTCTTGTTGAGAGTAGAAAGGATGGACTGTGGAGTCATTATTCTTTAAATAATACTAATTGTAATAAATTAATATTGTTTTTAACAAGTGTTACAACAGATAAAGAGGAGTGTATTTGCAAAGAAAAAGAAAAGTGTAGATGTAAATAAATCCATGTTATATATAGATATTTTTAAAATAAAAAGTGTGAAAACCATACACTAACCAATTAAGAATGGAGGAGTTAATATGAAACTAAAGGTGGCATTTATATGTGTTCACAATTCTTGTAGATCTCAAATGGCGGAGGCCTTAGGAAAGTTATATGAAGGAGAGGTTTTTGAAAGTTATTCTGCAGGGACCCAACTAAGACCTACAATAAATCAAGATGCGGTTAGAATAATAAATGAGCTATATAACATTGATATGAATGAGACTCAGAAATCTAAACTGCTAGGAGATATACCTGAGGTAGATATAGTTATTAAAATGGGTTGTAATGTTGTATGTCCTATTTTACCCGGAAAGCATATAGAGGATTGGGGATTAGAGGATCCAACTGGAAAGTCAGATGAAGAATTTATTAAAACTGCTAAAATTGTTGAAGAAAAAATTAAAAATTTAGCTAAGAGAATAAAAAATAAAGAAATTGAATTATAGGAGGTTTATCTTATGGGTAATAATAAAGAAAATAGTGGAAAAGGGTTAGGTGTTTTTGAAAGATACTTAACTCTATGGGTTGCCCTTTGTATTGTAGTGGGAATATTGGTTGGTCAGTTTTTGCCTATGATACCTAATACTCTAAATAAGTTTGAGTATTATAATGTGTCAATACCTGTGGCTATACTTATATGGTTAATGATATACCCTATGATGTTAAAGATTGATTTTGGAAGTATAATTAATGCCACTAGAAAACCAAAGGGACTTATAGTTACTTGTACAACTAATTGGCTTATTAAACCTTTTACAATGTATGCTATATCAGCATTTTTCTTCTTTATAGTATTTAAGGGCATAATAGCACCAGAACTTGCTAAGGAGTATTTAGCTGGAGCAGTGCTTTTAGGAGCTGCACCATGTACAGCTATGGTATTTGTTTGGAGTCACTTAACTAAAGGGGATCCTTCCTATACTTTAGTTCAGGTAGCAGTTAATGACTTGATTATTTTAATTGCATTTGCTCCTATTGTAGCTTTTTTACTAGGTGTTGGAGATGTAGTTATACCTATAGAAACTCTTGTATTATCAACAGTTTTATTTGTAGTTATACCATTAGCACTGGGATTTATAACTAGAACATTAATAATTAAAAACAAAGGAATAGATTATTTTAATAATGTATTTTTAAAGAAGTTTGATAATGTTACTATAATAGGATTATTACTGACTTTGATTATATTATTCTCCTTCCAAGGTGATACTATTTTAAATAATCCTGTTCATATAGTATTAATTGCAGTACCACTTATAATTCAAACCTTCCTTATATTTGGAATAGCTTATATTTGGGCAAAACTTTGGAAGTTGCCACATTCTATAGCAGCACCAGCAGGAATGATTGGAGCAAGTAACTTTTTTGAATTAGCAGTAGCAGTAGCAATTTCATTATTTGGATTACAATCAGGTGCTGCATTAGCTACAGTTGTAGGTGTATTAGTAGAAGTACCTGTGATGCTTACCCTTGTTAGAATAGCTAATAATAGTAGAGGTTGGTTTACTAAAGAAGGAGAATAGTTTAAATTTCATGTCTTAATAAATAAGTAATAAATTTGTAAGCTTTAAGTAATAAATAATAATCTCATAAGGTTTAAAATAAGTATATGAACTTAAGGAGATGGTCTTATGGGAAAAAAGAAAAAGGTTAGAAAAGCAAGAAGAGTTATATTGAAGTTACTAGTAATAGTTATATTAGGCATGTGTGCTACAAATTATTTAATCAATAAATTTCATTTGAAATCAGAGGGATATTTTATTATTAATGATTATGATAAAGTAGTGGTAAATAAAAATTATGCTTTAACATCAGATTATAAGCCAAAGGATTTAGTTTCAGTAAATATAGAATTCTTACCAGAATCCACAGAAGAAGAAAGATATATGACAAAGGAGTCTGCTAAGGCTTTAGAGGAACTAGTAGATGCTGCTTCAAAGGATGGGGTTTACTTATGTGGTTTATCAGGCTATAGATCTTACAAAACACAAAAAAGTTTATATGAATATAATGTGGAAACCCAAGGAAAATCTTATTCAGATAAATATGTAGCAAAGCCTGGAGCAAGTGAGCATCAACTAGGAGAGGCTATGGATTTAGCAACTAGTTCTGGATGGATATCTGAAGGATGTCCAGAAGCTAATTGGATAGCTAATAATGCATATAAATATGGATTTATAGTAAGATATGAGTCGGGAAAAGAAGATATAACAGGATATAATTATGAACCTTGGCATGTGAGATATGTGGGTAGTGAAATGTCAGAAAAGATTTATAATGATGGAATAACCTTAGAAGAATTTGCTGAAATTAATTAAATAATATATAAACATAGAATAAATCAAAAGATATAAAAACAATTTTATAACATTAAAGAAGCCAAGTTATATAAGGTAATATAGCTTGGCTTTTGCATTTAACATTATATTATATACTTTATAACTTTATTATTAAATATAGAGTCAATTTCTAAACTAAAAAATTCTTTCATCTCTTCTAACTGCTCTTTTGTATATACATATTTACCATATCCAAATTGTCCATATTTATATTTTCTTTCCTCATCAACCATAGGAAGTGTTGTTTCAGGAAATACTTCTAGAATTATATTTTTTGCTCTAGGAGTATACCTATGAGATATTATTTCAAAGGTAACAGGAGTAGTTAAGTTATCAGGAAGCTTATCCTTAAGGTTTAATAAAAGTTGTTTATAATCGTTTTTCCAACCTTCATAAAGAAATACTGGCGCAATAATAAAACCTATAGGATACCCAGCATTAGCCACCTTTACACTAGCTTCTATTCTTTTATCTATAGAAGCGGCTCTATTTTCAAAGTCACTGATTACTTTATCTGTATTTAGAGTAAATCGAATTTCTGTATGTCCCTTGTGATCTATATCTAATAGACTATCAACATCATTAAACTTTGTAACAAAACGAAATAGTCCATGATCGCTATTAGCAAAGAATTCTATAGCTTTTTTTAAACTATTAGTATAAGGTTCTATAGGTATAGGATCAGAGGTGGCAGAACCTTCAAATAAAGTTTTAGAAGGTAATCTTTCTTTAATATATTCATTTGCTTGATTTAGAATATCATCTATATTTACATTAATCTTTATATAAGGTTTATCACCTAGATTTGTATTTAAGTAGCAATACTGACAATGGGCAATACAACCGGACACTAGGGGTAACTGCCAATTAGCAGAAGGTTTACAGGATTGAAATTTACTTCTTTTTTTTATACCCACAACTAGGGTATTCTTACCTTCACTATAAAAGCTATGCAAATTTTCACCAGGAATTCGCTCTTTAATCTTATTAGAAGTTAATTTTATTATTTCAATATTTTTATTATCCTTAAAAGTGTTATAAATATTTTTGCCTATTTCATAATCCAAGGATCCTTTTTCAAATAATATTCTTTTAGGAATAAACATTAAGTTCTTTAGTAGAAGCAATGGGCTTCAAACTAAAGGTCACCTCCTTTATATTTAATAGGAATATTCTTTACATATATGATAATATTATGTGTAATAGATAAATGTTTTAATTTAGATGATATGGTATAATGGGTGTAATTTACAGTGGTACATAAATAGTTATCTAAAGGTAACTATAAAACATAGAAAAATAATTTTATAATAAAGGGGGGCATATTATTGTATATTAAAATTTTGGTAAATGGATGGAAAAATTCTATAAAAGATTCAGTAAAAAGATTTCCTATACCCATATTTTTATCTATAGCTGCAGTTATAACTTTAATCTATATGGGAGAAAGTATTGGAAGTGACGAGGAATTAAGACGTGTTGTGATGACTTTAGTACTTGGTATTCCAGTATATATTTGCATTGAATTATATTTTGAAAGAAGAAATAAATCTAATGAGAAGTTTAAATATCTAATTTATATTATTGCAGCTATTTGTTTAGCAGTCTACGGATATTTTTGTCTTGGAGATTTAAATATGGTTCAGATTACTAGATATGTTGGTCTTATTATAATATTTATTACAGGGTTCTTTTTTACTCCATATATTTATAAGGATGGAAGTTTTGAGATGTATGTAATAAAGGTTTTAGGAAGATTTTTTACAACAGTTTTATATTCTATAGTTTTATATTTAGGATTAATAGCAATATTGTTCACCGTAGATTATCTTTTTGGAATAGAAGTTAAATATGAGATATATTATTATACATGGCTTATAGTTGTAGGAGTTTTTGCACAATGCTTCTTTCTTGGAGGAATCCCAGAAAAGGAAGAAGTTATAAAGGTTGAAAAGTATCCAAAGGTGTTTAAAATATTAATGATTTATATAATTATGCCATTAATTTCTATATACACAATAATCTTATATATATATTTTGCTAAGATAATTATTACTAGACAGTGGCCTGAAGGATTAGTTTCTCATTTAGTATTATGGTATGGAGTAATATCAGCAGGAACCTTGTTTTTAACTTCACCAGTAAAGGAAAATAGTCCTTGGGTAAGCAAGTTTGTAAAGATGTTTCCAAAGGCAATACTTCCTCTTATAGTACTTATGTTTATTTCTATGGGAATAAGAGTTAATGCCTATGGAATAACTGAAAATAGATATTTTGTTTTAGCACTAGGGATTTGGGTCTTTGGAATAATGATATATTACTCAATAATTAAGAAAGTAAAAAATATTATACTCCCAATATCTCTTACTATAATTACTTTTATATCAATTTGTGGACCTTTGAGTAGTTATAATTTATCTAAGTATAGTCAAAATAAAAGATTTGAAAAGTTCCTTATAAAAAATAATATGATTGAAAATGGTAAAATAGTTAAAGCTATAGATCCAGTTTCTAAAGGTGATCAAATAGAACTCAATAGTATTTTGGATTATTTTAATAGAAAACATGAATTAAAGGATATTAAATATTTGCCAGATAATTTTACTATAAGTGATACAGAGAGGGTACTAGGAATAACTTATTCTAATTTAAATTATGAAAGTAGATATGAACATTTTTATTTTATAAGTGAAGAAATATCAGAGCCTATAGAAATAAAGGACTATGATTACCTTTTTAACATTATAAGTTATCAAAGTGCTGCTAATAAGAATTCTTATGGAATTACAGTTGACTATAATAAAGCATCTAATGAACTTAAGATATTAGAGAAAGGTAAAAAGATATATAATAAAAATTTAAATGAGTATTTTAATAGGATAATAGATAAATATGGTGTTAATAAAACAAACTCCATACCTGTAGAAGATATGCAATTTGAAGATGAAACAGATAAAGTTAAAATTAAAATAAAAATTGATAACTTTTCTGGTCGTAAGGATTTAAATTATGACCATATAGAGTCTACAGAAATTCAATTTTCCGTATTTGTAAAGATAAAGTAAAAGAACAATAAAATTATGTAAGAATAATTTGCCTACTAAATTGAAACAATATTATTGAAATAAACTTTAGGAGGCATTCTTATGACTAAATTAAAATGTGATGCATGTAGTTGTGCATATAATAATGATTATTATTGCTGCATTGATTCTATTCAAGTAGGTGGAAGAGAAGCTACTCATAAATCATCTACTTGTTGTGATAGTTTTGCAGAAAAAAGCGGAGCTATGTCAAATAGTAATCAAAGACCTAATCCAGAAATGGTAGTAGGATGTGAAGCTACCAATTGTGTTTATAACGAAAACCATAAATGTGATGCTTCAGAAATTTGTATTTCTGGAGACCATGCATGTAAGCCAAGAGAAACAGAGTGTGCTACATTTCATTGCAAGTAAAGAAAAATACTATAAGTAAATATAAAGAACAAGCTACTATTATGAAATTTTCTGATTAAGTTCGGTTAAATTTTATAGTAGTAGTTTTTTACGTATATAAGTGTTTAAACAGTGAAACATATATAAGAAAAAGAGAGATATTGTAATAACTTATCTATTGATATATGATTAAATAAAGAGAGTTAACATAAAATTGAAAAACATAAGATAGTTTTTACAAAAATCAATAGGGTGAGTTGAGGAGGAATGGGTTTGAAAAAGGAAATAAAAGATTATATTATAATAACTTTTGGATTAACTTTAATAGCTATAGGTATTCATTTTTTTCTAGTTCCACACAATTTAGCAGCTGGAGGACTTACTGGGCTCGCTATGATAATAAACCATTATATTCCTAACCTTAGTATTGGTATTATAATGCTTATAGGGAACATATTTTTCTTTGTCATAGGTTTTATTTTTATTGGAAAGGCATTTGGAACAAAAACTATATATTCTAGCCTTATGCTTTCAGTAATAATATCCCTTTTAGAAAAAATAGCACCTATTAGTAAACCTATTTCACAGGATATACTTATAAATTTAATTTTTGGTATATTAATTGGGGCTATAGGTATGGCTATAGTGTTTAATAGGAATGCATCTACAGGGGGAACGGATATACCTGCTAAAATATTAAACAAATATGCTCATTTAGAAATTGGAAAAGGACTTTTAATTATAGATTTTAGTATAACCTTACTTGCAGTTATAGCATTTGGAGCTACTACAGGGATGTATGCTTTACTTGGTGTTATAATAAATGGCTCCATGGTAGACTTTGTTATAGATGGACTTAATATAACTAAGAGAATCGAAATAATGAGTTCTAAAACTGAAGAGATAAGAAAGTTTATTATTGAAGAGCTAGGTAGGAGTGCTACTATTTATCGTGCTATAGGAGCATACAATTTAGAAAAAAGTGATGTTTTAATAACTGTAATGGGTAAAAAGGAGTTTATTAAGCTTAGAAATTTTATAAAAGAAGTGGATCCATGTGCTTTTATCATAACCCATAATGTCCATGAGGTTTTAGGGGAAGGCTTTGGTAATATACTAGACTAATTATATAATCAGTAAATTTCAATTGGGGGATTTACTGATTTTTTATTGTATTTATGATATATAGTTAAAAATAAGAAGAATTTTGTCCATTACTCTAAGATGACCTAGATAAATATTGAAATATTTCTAAAATTTGCTATAATATATATGTAACCATAAGTTGAAAATGTTGAGTTAAGGGTTAAAATAGGTATTTAGGGGGTATATGAAGATGAAAAGAGGAAATAAGGTATTATTAATAATTTCAGTTATAATAATTCTCGGACTAGTATGCGTAGGATTATTTTGGGGAAAACTTAGTCCTAATGAGGAGGCTGAAATTATAAAAGAAAAATTAGTTCCTTTAAACACTGTGGAGGTTGGCAATGGCTTTGAAGATTTAAAGGAATTTAAGGATATATTTAAGGATAAACAAATTATAGCCTTAGGTGGGGCAACCTATGGAACAAAAGAGTTTTTTCAAATTAAGCATCGTATGCTGGAATTTTTAGTAGAGGAAATGGGGTATAGAACCTTTGCTATGGATGTGGATTTTGGAAGAACTGAATTAATTAATAATTATATATTGAATGGGGAAGGAAATGCTGAAAATATAGTAAGACAAACAAAGATAAATGGAGGTTATTCTTGGTCAACGGTGGAGTCTTTGGAGTTAATAGAATGGATGAGAAAGTATAATGAAGATTCTAATCATAAGGAAAAAATTAAGTTTTACGGTATTCAAGTTACTAATGCTGAAGATAGTTCAAATTTTGTAATAAATTACTTAAGAGATATTGATGAAGATCTATACAAGAAGTTTGATGGTGATTTGGATGAAGTAAGAGGAAGACCCGTTAGAAATATACCTACAAGTGAGTTAAGAAGAGAACAAGAAAAGGTTGAAATTCTAATTAATATATTTAATGAAAATAAAGAGAAACTTGTAAAAAGTACCTCAGAAGAGAAATATGAAGAGGCTTCGAAATATCTTCAGACTATCTTGAAAAGCATAGAATTAGCCATATACAGTGGACCAGAGCATAACATTAAAGAAGCTTTGAATATGGAAGGAAAATTATTAGCTGATAATATTAAATGGATTCTAGATCGTGAGAGTAAAAATGGAAATGATAAAATAGTTCTTTGGAGTGGAAATCAACATATAAGCAATATTTCTAAAGATTATAAAAGCATGGGGTATAATTTAAAGGAGATGTATAAAGATAAATATTATTCATTAGCATTAGAATTTCATCAAGGTAGTTTTGGAGCGTATCCTATAGACAGTAGTGGTGTAGGTAGTGAGTATGAAATCTATAATATAGAAGAAGGAAATCCTCAAATGTTTTCTAATATATTTAACCTTACAGAAATATCAAATAGTTTTATAGATTTTAAATCTTCATCACAGGATAAGGATGTTAAAAAAATATTATCATCTTCAATACTAATGCATAACATTATTTTTTATAATGGGTATGAAGAAGATTATTATATGAAATTAAAGCCTATAGATACCTTTGATGGGTTAATATTTATTAGAGACACTAATGCTATAAGTAAATTAAAATAAAAAATTAAGATAAAAAATTGAAATAAAAAATAGATGNNCATCTATTTTTTATTTCAATTAGTCTTGAACTGGAGCACCAACTGGGCAAACGCTAGCACAAGCACCACATTCGATACAAGAATCAGCATCGATAACGTATAATCCATCTCCTGCACTTATGCAGCTAACTGGACATTCAGATTCGCAAGCACCACAAGAGATGCAAGTATCTACTATTTTATAAGCCATGAAAAAGACCCCCCTTTACTATTAAATCATGATTATCATACCATATTATGATATAATAATAAAGAGGATTTATATTTAAATATAATAAAAAATACAAGAAATAAATTAATTTTATAGTTAATAAATGAACTAATTAAAGTAAATGTAAAATATATTAACATTTATTTAAATTAATTTATTTTCAGTACATATAACTAGTGCTATAAAAAAACAAATGTTAAAATAACTACAATGGGAATTAAAGAAGTTTTAAGAGGTATGAAAATGAAATTAAAGGGAAAAGTGGTAGTAATTACAGGAGGAACAAGAGGTATAGGTAAGGGAATAGCCTTAGAATTTGCTAAAGAAGGAGCAATATTAGTACTAAACTATTTTAACGATGATGAAAGTGCAAGGGAGACTTTAAATCAAATTAGTTCCATGGGAAATTATTGTACTTTATTTAAAGGAGATGTAAGTAATTATAACTTTTCTAAGGAATTAATAGAATATACTCTAGAGAAATTGGGCAGAGTGGATGTATTAGTAAACAATGCAGCTATTTCTAAAATAGGACTATTTATGGATGACACTGAAGAAGATTTTGATAAAATTATGTCTGTAAATTTTAAGTCAGTATTTAATACTACAAACTCTGTAGTTAATCATATGATTTCAAGAAAAGAAGGTAGCATTATTAATATATCATCAGTTTGGGGAGGTGAAGGAGCTGCCTGCGAAGTTTTATATTCTGCATCAAAGGGAGCTATAAATTCCTTTACAAAGGCCTTAGCTAAGGAACTAGCATTAAGTAATATAAAAGTAAATGCCATAGCACCGGGTGTTATCGAAACTAAGATGAACATGTGGATGAAAGAGGAAGAAAGAGTGGAATTAACAGAGGAAATACCCATGGGGAGATTTGGAAGTGTATCAGAAGTGGGAAGAGCTGCTGTATTTTTAGCTAGTAAGGATAGTAGCTATATCACAGGGGAAATACTAAATGTAAACGGGGGCTTTTAAATTTACCTTTAAAGCAGATAATAATTTTAAAATCAGATAGTATATTAATTATTTAATTGATACATATAGAAAGGAATTAGAATTTATGAATAGTGTTGAGATGAAAACATTAATAAAAGTTATATTTGTATGTATACTGTTATTTATATTTTCTCCATTGATTTTTGGAGTTTTAGGAATTGTATTCAAAGGAATTTTATGGCTTATTTTAGGGATTGTAATTATAATAACCCTTAGTATAATGTACTTAAAATATAAGGTGAAAAAGGAAACTAACGAATTTTATTCTTCTAATGAGAATGGAAGGCCACAAGGTAGCAATAGTGCCAATGTAACTCCAGACTCAGAATCTTATATAGACTATAGCGATTCTACTATTGTAGATGTAGAAGAGTATGAAGAAAGTAATGATAAGGAAGAATAGTTAAAGAGAAAATAAGAATTACGAACAAGAAGCACCGATGTTAATTTATTTTACTATTGGTGCTTTTGTACATTAGAGGTGAATATAATGAAGAAAATATTATTAATTGAAGATGAAGAACATATAAGAAAGTTTGTAAAGATAAGCCTTAAGAGAGAGGGCTTTCAGGTAGTAGAAGCAGAAACAGGAGAACTTGGTATTGAAGAAGTTGCAAAAGAGAGCCCTGATATTGTAATACTTGATATAATGCTTCCTGGAATTGATGGATATAAAGTGTGTGAAATTTTAAAGAAAAGTTATCCACAGATGGGAATAATAATGCTTACTGCTAGAGCGCAAGATGGAGATAAAATTATGGGATTAGAGTTTGGTGCAGATCACTATATTATAAAGCCCTTCAACCCATTAGAGCTTATAGCTATTATTAAATCTTTACTTAGAAGAATGGAACTAGGAAATGGTCTTAAGAGTAGAGAAATTATATCTGGAGCTTTTAAAATAGATTTGGATAGTAAGGTACTATATAAAAGTGGAGTAGAGATAGAATTAACCCCTAAAGAATATATGCTTATAAAAATGTTTATGGAAAATCCAAACAAGGCCTTTAGCAGAGATGAACTTCTAGATATGGTGTGGGGCTATAATTACATAGGGGAAAATAAAATTATTGATGTAAATATAAGACGTATTAGAAGTAAGATAGAAGATAACTCATCTAAACCTAAATATATTGAAACTGTTTGGGGAACAGGATATAAGTGGAGGGAAGATTAAGTGAAATCCTTAAAAACTAAGATTTCTAGCAGTAATATAATTGTAATAGCTATAACCATATTCATAGTTCAAATTATGGTTTACATAGCTATCAAAGGATATTACTATAGAAATCTAGAGGATACTATATATGGCCAAATCAAGATATCATCAGATTTTTATAATACATACTTGTCCTCCAATACTGTAAAAGAGAATATATTTAATGATAATGATACATTTTGGAGTAATACGGATTGTAGAGTTCAAATAATAGACTTAGAAGGTAATGTTATGATGGATTCTTCAGGATATATTTCAAAGGACAGAATATTAACTAGAGAAGTTAAAGCAGCAGCTAGTGGTAATACTGAAGGGGAAGCTAATATATATCAAAATGAAAATAATAATGAAAAGATTATTTGTGTAGCATATCCACTTTCTTTTGATACAGATGTAGATGGAATATTGAGATTTAGCGCCTCTACTGAAGGTATAGATAAAAGCATAAGGGAAATATTGTTTATAATAATTTTATTAGGTATACTAGTAATTTCTATTTCGTCTACTATAAGTTTATTTATTTCTAATAGTATAATGAAGCCTTTAAAACTAGTTTCTGTGGGAGCAGAAAAGATGGCTAAGGGTAACTTTAAAGAGAGTATACCAAATTACTCTAAGGATGAGATAGGAAGTTTAGCTGATACTCTAAACTATATGTCTGAGGAGATACTAAAAAATGAAAGACTAAAGAATGAATTTATATCATCTGTATCCCATGAACTTAGAACACCTCTAACTTCTATTAAGGGATGGGCCATTGTGTTAGAGTCCTCAGATTTAGAAGATAAAGAAGAAGTAAGAGAAGGTCTTAAAATTATAGAGTCAGAGGTTGAAAGATTAACTTATCTAGTAGAAGAATTATTGGACTTTTCAAAGTTAATTTCAGGTAAAATCACTTTAAGAAAAGAAGTGATAAGTATAGGTGAGTTTACTCAAGATATATTAAGACAATTAGAACCTAAACTACTGTCTAGAGGAATAGAGGTCATATTTGAAGAACTACAGGTTAAACCTATAGAAGTTGATAAAAATAGAATGAAACAGGTTTTAATAAATATTTTAGATAATGCTATAAAGTTTTCACCTAATGATTCTAAAATAGTAGTTAAGCTAGTAGAAGATGAAAAATATTTAACTATATCAATTAAAGATTATGGCTATGGAATTTCTAAAGATGAACTACCTCATGTTAAAGAAAAATTTTATAAGGGAAGAAATATAAATGCAAGCAATGGTATAGGACTCTCTATATGTGAAGAAATTATAACTCAGCATGGCGGAATTTTAAAGATAGATAGTGAATTACAAAAGGGTACAGAGGTTATTATAATGTTACCTAGAGGAGATATGAGATGAAAAGATTAATAAGAATACTGATAACTTTTATGTTAGCACTTATTCTTACTGGTTGTAATAAATTTAACATAGAAGTAAAGAAACCAAATAATGATTCTATTTTAAAGGGACAATGGCAAGTTAAAAATTATGTGGGAATTACAGAAGAGGAAGTATTTAATTGTAATTTGTTAGACAGCAAAGTGAGTTTTAGTAATGAAGAAGTATTTATGTTTGATAAGGCATACAAGAACATAACTTATAAAGCTAAATTAGTAAATGGTGAACAATACATTTATAATACTATAGGCTTTATACCTGATTATTTAAAAGATACTAAGGAAGTAGAAGTTGTAACCATATCATCTAAAAATACATATTTAAAGGAAGTTATTGTTATAGATAAAGGTATATTAGTAATACAGGACGATGTTTTACTTTATCTTGAAAAAATAGATGATAAACCCATGGAGAATATCAATGAAAAAACCGGTGTAGATGAAATAGCAGATAGTGAGAAAATTAGTAATGGAGTATTAATAGGCATTAAAGATAAAACTGATGAGGGATTTACATATAAAACTCTTTGGATATCCTATGATGGTAAAAAAATATATAGTAAAGAGGTTCCATTCCTACTTTTACCACGTAAAAATGGATTTTTCAAGGTTTCAATTCATAGAGAATATATTGAAAACAATTATAAGGATAATATAGAATTTGTATTTTTAAGTGGCAATCCATCTGAAAAGCAAGCTGATCTAAAAGTAAGTAAAGAACCAAATATAAATGTATCTAAAGAGATAAATTTTATAGGAAATGATTATATAAGTATTAAAATTCATGAACAAGGAGAAGATCATAGGGCAGAAAAGGTAGGGACATATTTAATTGATACTATGAATATGGAAGGTAAAGGAGCAGTTTCCTTAGGAAATATTAGTGAACAGAAAAATATAACTAAGTTTAATAATGAAGCACAAGGACTTCATATAGAAGATATAAATAAGTTTACAGATGTTTCTATCAAAAGAAATCAAGGAAGATGGCAGATTTATACTGTTCATAGTAAAAAGGATGAAAGTATTGAAAATAATATAAATATTCCTTTAAAAGTATCTAAGAATGTAGCTAGGTATGATAGGCTATTTACATCATGGCAAGGAATTAAAAATCAGGTTCCATCAGCGGAGGATGCATTATCGTCCCCTAATAAAAATATGACTATAATAAAGACAAAATCAAGTTTATATGGATATAAAATAGAAGATGGAAAAATCAGTGAATCACCAGAGTTAACTATTTCTTTAAATGGTGATGAGGAGATAGTTATGGCAGAATGGGCCATGGCAGAATTTGTAGGATATTGGACAGAACAAGTAAATTCATTACTTAAGTCAAGTAAATAGTGTAGTATATAAACCAAGGAAAAGCCAGGCAATAATTTGCCTGGCTTTTTAGTTATCATGTATAATTTTAGCTACATCCAGTGGTTGTTCCACAATCTTGACAAACCTTACATGTACCATTTCTCACTAAGTTTGTACTTGAACAGTTTGAACAAACCTCGGAGTAAATACGCTCACCTTTTATTTCTGATTTCCCATGGTCAATAGAAGTAGTAGATACTTCATTATTATGAATTATTGGTTTTACCATATCCTTAGGGTTAGGTTTAATTTGGCAACGAGAATAGTCACCAAGCTCAATATCTATAACTTTACTGATTAAGTCAGAGATGGAGCTAACATGCTTAATGTAAGGATGTTTTTGCACAAAGCCATAAGGTTCATATTTTTGGCCTCTAAGCATTTTAGCAATATCTGCTGCAGGAACGTGATATTGTAGCATTACAGAAATAGATTTAGAAAGAGAATTTAAGAGTCCAGTTATTATAGTTCCTTCTCTATCTGTAGTTATATAAATTTCAGAAATTTCCCCATTTGTTCTTCTATTAACTGTAGTGTATATTTTAACATCATCTATTTGAGCAGGATGAGTAGTTCCAAATCTAATACCAATTGGTTTTTCACGAGTAAATACAGTAGATGAAGTAGTTTGATTTTGTAGTTCTTTAGCTTTAGATAAAAGCTCTTCATAAGTTAGCTTTTCTAAATCTGCATCATTTTCTTCTTCTAAAACTGTATTTAAAGGTTGACTAGCTTTGCATCCATCTCTATAAAGAGATATTCCTTTTACCCCAAGGTTCCAAGAATCAAGGACAACCTTTTTAAAGTCATCTACAGTAGCTGTTTTAGGTAGGTTTACCGTCTTAGAAACTGAACCAGATATAAGAGGTGTGATGGCAGCCATCATTAGAACGTGTCCCATAGGCTTAATATATCTCTCACCACTTCCACATTTGTTTGCTGTATCAAAAATGTGAATATGTTCTTCTTTAAGATGAGGAGCTCCTTCAATTTTACCATCTATAATTTTTTCATACTCATATCCATTTTCATTAACCATTTCTTTTCTAAGAATATAATCTACTATGTCTTTAATTTCATCTTGTGAGTATCCAAGGTTATCAAGGGCATCTTCTATAATTGGATTTACTATAGTCATAAATCCACCACCGGATAATTTTTTATAAACAAAGTGGGAGAAGTATGGTTCAATAGAAGTAGCACCACAATCCATAGCAAATGAAATTGTTCCAGTTGGAGCTATTACAGATACTTGAGCATTTCTATATCCAAATTTCTCACCATACTCTACAGCTTCTTGCCAAAGAGTTTTTAAAAGTTCAGATAGCTCAGTATTACCTTCTGCCTTAAGAATTTCATGATTAACTTCCACAGGGCTATAGTGAAGGTCTTCGTATTCACTATCTAGCGCTCCTGCAACCCTTCCATGATTTCTTATTACTCTAAGCATTGCATCTTTATTAATGTCATATTTTTCGAATGGTCCTACTTTTTCAGCCATAAGGGCAGAAGTAACGTAAGAAGCTCCAGTAAGCACTCCAATTAGAGAAGCAGTTAATTGTCTAGCTTCTTCTGAATCGTAAGCATAACCCATTACCATAAGAAGAGAAGCTAGGTTTGCAATTCCAAGACCTGTTGTTCTAAACATATATGTTTTTCTTGCAATATCTTCTGTTGGGAATTGACCCCAGTGAACAGAAGATTCAAGCATAAGTTGTAGCAAAGATACCATATGAACATATCCATCTAAATCAAATACTTTACTATCCTTGTTATAGAACTTATATATATTAATTGAAGCTAAGTTACAAGATGTATCATCTAAGAAAGCATATTCACCACATGGGTTAGTAGAATTTAATCTATTATGCTTTGCACCAAGGTCTCCATCTTCACCACCGGGACATGTATGCCAAGCGTTGAAGGTATCATCAAATTGAGGTGCTGGGTCAGCACATTGCCATGAAGCTAAGTTGAATTCGTCCCATAGCTCACTAACTTTAACATCCTTATTAATTTTTTCATCTATTCTTCCCTTTAAAGTTATTACTTCATCTGGATTTTCAGATAGATTTTCAACTTTTTTCATGAATTCATCGCTGAATCTTATAGAGTTATTACCGTTTTGACCGGATACAGTTTCATAAGCTTCGCCTTCAAAGGAAGCATCATAGCCCATTTTACCTAAAGCACGAACCTTATCTTCTTCTCTAGCCTTCCAATTTATAAATTCTCTAATTTCTGGGTGATCTATATCAAGGCAAACCATTTTAGCTGCACGTCTTGTAGTACCACCAGATTTTATAGTTCCAGCATTTCTATCAAAGCCCTTTAAAAAGCTCATAACACCTGAAGAAATTCCACCAGCAGAAAGCTTTTCGTCTTTAGCTCTAAGAGTTGAATAGTTAGTTCCACATCCAGAACCACCCTTAAATAGTTTAGTTTCTGTTACATATTGCTCAGAAATTGAATGAGGTCCTAAAAGTTTATCTTGTATAGATAAAATAAAGCAAGCAGAAGCTTGAGTTCTAGTATAGTTATCTACGCTTTTAACAACTTTTTTTAAGTTCTCATCATAATAAAAATGACCTTGATGCTCACCAGCTATATCATAAGAAAGCTTTAATCCAGTATTAAACCATTGGGGTGAATTTGGTGCATACATTTGATTTAAGAAGCAATAAACTAATTCATCATAAAGTATTGTAAACTCCTCATCATTAGTTATTAAACCTTCATCCTTTAGAGATGCACACCAAAAATTAACTAATCTATGTGCCACCATTTTAAGACTATTTTCATAGCCTACTTCATTAGGTACTAAAGCTCTTTTGAAATATTTAGAAGCAATTATATCACAAGCATTTTGTGAATAGTGAATTGGAAATTCTAAGTCCTTCATATCTACGAGAATGGTACCTTTTTTATAGTCTTTTAAAATTACGTCAACTTTTTTCCACTGGAATAAATCGTATACTGTCAAATCTTTATTAGTTTCTAACTCTTTTGTGTAGTATCTTTTTATTATATTGTTAATACTCTTCATTATAAAAGCTAATCACACTGTTATGATTAGCAAGTCACCCCCTAAATACTTCATATACTATATATTGTGTCCGAAATGTGCTTTTGCACTATATGTTGTATTATATTATATAATTTTTTTTCTTACAACTATTGAAATTTCCATTAAACTGTGCTTGTTCACACCTGAAAATAGCCTTAAATTAAGTAGATTTCAGTACCCTAACCACTTCAACTGATTAACTAATAAAATTTTATGACAAAGTTATAAAAATTATTACAAACTAATATAATTTCATAATACATATGGAAAAATAAATACATAATTCAGTAATTAGGTGATGAATAATAGGAAAAAATAAATTATTACACAATAGACTTTTAAATTATGGTATCATTACCTTATATAAAAGATAATAATTATTGTTGTGTTCATATAGTTTTAAGAAATTAAAATGGTTGAATGAAAATTATGGAAATTTCAAGTATAAAGGATGGATGGAAAATGATAAAAGCAATTAAAGGGAATACACCAATTATAGATGATACATGTTTTATAGCAGAAAATGCAACGGTAATAGGGGATGTAACTATAGGAGAAAATACTAATGTATGGTATAGCGTGGTAATTAGAAGTGATATGGATACCACCAGTATAGGAAAAAATACTAACATTCAAGAAAATTCTACAGTACATAATGATTTTGGAATATCAACTAGGATAGGAGATAATGTTACCATAGGTCATAACTGCATAATTCATGGGTGTAATGTAGGAAATAATGTGTTAGTAGGAATGGGATCAATAATACTAAATGGTGCTGAAATAGGAGATAATACAATTATAGGAGCAGGAAGCCTTGTAACTCAAAACAAAATAATCCCAAGTGGAGTATTATGTATAGGAAGCCCTGCTAAGGTGGTAAGGGAGTTAACAGAAGAAGAAATTAAATCTATAAAGTCTTCAGCTGAGAATTATGTTAATATGGGAAGAGAGCATAAAGAAATTCAAGAGTGAAATAATGCTATTGAAGCAATACAAGTAGCCTTATAATAAGCAATTTGAATTTTATGTAGTTTTAGATAATAAAATTATGCTAGGAGAGATAGTTTTGATAAAGTTAGATGTAATAAAAAAAATGACTACAGAAGAAAAATATAAATACATGTTAATCCTCTTAGAAGGCCAGTTAAGTTCGGAAAAAGATATATATGCAAATATTTCTAATGCATCTGCCATTATATATGCTATTTTTGATAAATTAAATTGGAGTGGATTTTACTTTGTAAAAAATGAAGAGCTAGTTTTAGGGCCATTTCAAGGTTTACCAGCTTGTAATAGAATAGCTATAGGAAAAGGCGTATGTGGAACAGCAGTAGCAACTAAGAAAATTCAAAGAATAGATAATGTTCATGATTTTCCAGGACACATTGCCTGTGATTCGGCATCAAATTCTGAAATAGTAATTCCAATAATAAAAGATGATGTGGTTTATGGAGTACTAGATATAGATAGTTATGAATTTAACACATTTACAGAATTAGAAGAGAAATATTTAATAAAATTTGTAGATAAGCTTAATAAATATATTGATTGGAGTCAATTATAAATATAAGCAAAGTTTTAAAAGTGGATAGGAGAAAATAAATGATAGAATTAGGAAAAATTAATACTCTTAAAGTATCAAGAAGTTGTGAATTTGGATATTATTTAGATGCAGAGGGAAAGACAACTTCTGAAGACATACTAATACCAAAGGGAAATATAGTGGGTGAAATAGGCGTAGAGGATGAAGTAGATGTATTTGTATACCGAGACTCTAAGGACAGACCTATAGCTACTATGAAGCCAGTAGAAGCTCAAGTAGGAGAGTTAGCTTACTTAAAAGTAGTAGATAAGACTGGAATAGGATACTTTATTAGCATAGGTATAGAAAGGGATATATTAGTTCCATTTAGGGAAGCACCCGTTGAATTAGAAGTAGACAAAAAATATTTATTTTATCTATATGTAGATAAAACTAACAGAATAGCTGCAACAACTAGAGTAGATAGATACTTACATGATACTACTCATTATAATGTTGGAGAAGAGGTAGAAGGCGTAGTTTATGGAAAACATTCTAATGGAAATTTAGTTGTAGCTATAGACAATACATTCAGAGGAATTATATTAAAAAGTGAATGTTATGACGACATTTCCATTGGTGATAAAATAAAGGCTAGAGTAAAGAAATACTTTGATGATGGTAAAATTCAAATCACCACAAGAAAACCTCGTCTTGAGGAAATGGGAGAATTAGAGGAGGTTATTCTTAGCTACTTAAAGAAGAACCAAGGTTCAATGAGATTTAATGATAAGTCTAATCCAGATGATATAAAAAAATATTTTAAGGCTAGCAAGAATGCCTTTAAGAGATCTTTAGGGGCACTGATGAAAAAAGGACTTATAGAGCAAGATGAAAATGGTACTAGGTTAAAATAAAATATGAATAAAGTTAAAAGCTATCTCAGAATTATTTTGAGGTAGCTTTTTAAGTAATATTATATTTATTGAATAACAATAAATATTTATTGACGTAAAAAGCCTCTTGTGATAAGCTTTGGTTAGAGGTGATAAATTTGAAAAATATGTTATTTAGAAAGATACTATATATTGTATCAGTTTTATCAGTAGTTATAACTATAATAGCTGGAGCAACATTACCTAATATAGTAAATTGGTATCTTAGTAATATATCTACTGCTGGGTTAGATATAGGTGGAGGAATAAAAATATTCTTATATATAACTTATATACCATTTTTATTAATACTTATTTCAGTAATGAAATTAAGTGGAAAGCTATTAAAAGGAAGTCCTTTTTGTAAAGAGAGTATAAAGTCGCTAAAGGTGATAAGTATATGCTCATTCATAGCTTTTGTTACTTATTTAGCAGGAACAATATTCTTATATAAAAATTTAATTTGTATAGTTATAACTTTTGCTACCATGATGGTATTTATCATTTCTTCAGTAGTAAGAGAGCTTATAAATAATGGAATTGAACTACAAGAAGAAAATGATCTTACTATATAAGGAAGGTGGATTAATTGATAATTGTTAACGTAGATGTAATGATGGCTAAGAGAAAGATGAGCGCTACTGAACTTTCAGAAAAAGTTGGCATAACAATGGCTAACTTATCTATTTTAAAAAATAATAAGGCAAAGGCAATAAGATTTACTACTTTAGAAGCTATATGTAAGGCCTTGGATTGTCAACCTGGTGATATATTGGAATATAAGGAGGAGTAATGAAGAAGAAAGTTTTAGCTACAATATTAGAGATTGTAGTTACGATAATTTTACTATTAACTTATATTAAAGTAAGACCTATAATACTTCCAACCTACACAGAATGCCTAGAAGCCAATTGGAACATAAAATTACCTAAACCAGATAAACTAACTCTCATAGGAAGTACTAGAGGGGGTTTTGGCGGTGATGGAGATGAAATTAATGAAGTAATTTACCATGATGAAGAAGACTTAGAGAAATTAAATAATTCTTTTCAGTGGTTTAACTATGAGGAGATACCTTTTAGAATATCCTATGATGGTGTTATGCTATTAGAAGATAGAGATAAAATAAATCATAAGGAAATTAGTATATCTGATGGTAATCCTGAAAAAGTAATAGAAAAACTAAGCAAAGAAGCTAAATATTTTTATATGGATAAAAATAATAAAAGTGATTTTATTGTATTTATTTTAGATGGTAATACTTTAGAAATATACGAATCTTATAGATGATTTAAGACTAAATAAAAGGATTGGAACTTCCAATCCTTTTATTGTATTAAGTTTTAATTTATAGTTTACTTACTCTAAAAATAGTGTCTAACTTATTATATCCAATAGCATCAGGCAAAAGGTTAGAAAGTTTTGAGTATATCTCCATAGTTATATTAGGATCAACATCTTTAAAGGTTTCTATCATTTCAGAATAGAGAGTTCTAAGTTCTTCAATATCATTTAGTCCCCTATATATTTGTTCTAAAAGACTATATCCTAGTAGTAAAGCTTCACTGTGAGAATATTCTTTAGCCAGATTTAATCCATATTTAATTTTAGATATAGCCTCTTTATTAGAATCGATTTTCATATATAACTTAGCCATATACATTAATGTACTGTCAAGACTATCTTTATCATTAGAAGTTTTAAAATCTATGGCCTTATTAAAATACTTTAGAGAATCATCATTATTATTTGCATCTGAATAGGCTAATGCCAAATTATTATAGATATATCCTTTATAGATTCCTAATTTATCTCCAAAGGTATGAAGAAGCTCTTTATATAGAGTTATGGCTTGAAAATTAGAACTATTACTAAGATAACAGTTAGCTTTTAAAATTGTTCCTTGAATATATCTGGTTAGGTCATTATTAATATCAACAGCACCTAATAATTTATCTATATAAAGAATAGAATTATCAAAATCATTTAACTTTTTATAGGTTAAAGCTATATTATAGGTACAATTATAATAATTATTTTTATCCTTATTTTCTAAAGTAAAAGAGTGGCATGTACATAGATATGCTAAGGCCTCTTCATAACAAAGGGTTTTGATTTTACACTTAGCTAATTTATTATATATAAATATCATATCATCATCTTTTGTAGGAATAGCATTATATAATTCCAAGGTTTTAGCATAGAATACAAAAGCTTCATTAAATAGACTTTTATCATATAGAAGATTTCCTTTTTTAACATATAGAGAAGGAAGTATATCTATTAACTTATTAAGTTCTCCAATATGAATTATCTCATCAAGTTCATCATCAGTTAAGTTTAACATAAGTTTATCAGTGCAATAAGTTCTAGCTTTAGTTTCTTCACTTAATATCAAATCATTCATCCCCTTATTCAAGTAAAATAAAAATCCTTTTACTCATATTTAAGCAAATTAAATTATGTTCATATATATTAGTCTATAGTAACTTAACAATTAGTGCAACATTTGGATAATAGAAATGAAATGAAATTATCAATAACAAAATACTATGTATATCATAAAAATATAAGGAAAATTTTATGTATAAATAAAGAAAGATGGTAAAATTAACTATATAGAAAATTGTTGTAACTACAAATCCTATGTTGTCATCATTATGTCATTTTTTGAACATGAAAGTTTTAGAAATTTATAATATTTTATAAGTTTGCATAAGTATACGTATTTTAAATAAAAAAGTGATTCAAAATTTTGAATCACTTTTTTATAAAAGTTTTTGAACATTGTTAGCTTCGTATAAAATTTCTTTAGATTTATCATATTTCCCAATATCCATATACAGTAGAGACAGCTTTATGTAAATACCTAAAACTTTAACTACATCTATTTCTTTTAAAATTTCTACTAATACAAGATATATCTCTTCAAGTTTATTTTTATCATTTAATTTTATATAAATATCTTCCAATATAGAGTAGCCTCTTATTAAAAACTCTATGTTAGAATATTTCTCAGATAAAGCTATACCTTCATACAATAGTTCTATAGCCTTATCATATGAATTTTCTTTTACATATGCAGAAGACATATCTATAATACTAGAATTCAAATTTTTAATATCATGTACTTTTCTAAAGCTAATTGATCTATTAAAATAGTCAATAGATTTATCTATTTCATTTATCTCACAATAAATACATCCTATATTATTATAAATCAATCCTAAGTGAACTCCAATATTTTCACTAAAGTTATTTAGAATATCAAAATATATAGTTAAAGCAAGGTGGTAATCTTTTTTCTTAAGATAACAATTACACTTTAAGATAATGCTAATTATATACACGTTTATATTGGTATCACAATCACATATATTTAGCAACTCATCTATATATATAAGAGCATTATCATATTCACCTAATTTTTTATATACAAGAGCTATATTATATAAACAATTTCTAAGATTAGTATCGTCATTAAACTCTTTACAATAGGAATAGGCTTTAAATAAATATGTGAGAGCTTCTTCATAGGATAGAGTCATAATCTTGCATTTAGAAAGCTTAATATATGCAAAAGATTTATTACTGTTATCTTTATTATCATTATGAATTTCTAGTATTTTATAGTAATATACAAAGGCGGTATTATATGAATTTTCATCATATAGTAGATTTCCCTTTAATAAGTAAGATTTTAAAAGTATGTCTTCTAATTTGTATTTTTCACCTATTTTTATAACTTCATCTAAATTTTTATGACTTAAGGTTAAATCTAATTTCATATGACAATAGTTTCGTGCTTCTTCTTTTTCAGGAAGAAGTAAATAATTTACATCTAAATTGATATTAGTTTCAAGCTCATCAGCTTTGTTTTGCATAAACTTAAGATAATTTGCTAAGGTTACTCCGGTAAGATTTCTTTTATCACTTTCAACCATACTAATATAATTTCTAGAAACACCGATTTCTTCTAGTTCTACTTGTTTGATATTTAGTTGTTGTCTAAGAGCTTTTAATCTTTTTCCAGGACTTAAGAAATCCAAATCCTTCACCCCCTTATTTAAATAAATATAGTTAATTATATTTTATAGGTAATTATATGTAAAGGCAATGCATAATTAGTTCCAGTATATGTATTAAATTTACTATTTCACCTATTGTACCATTAGTATTCTTAGCTATATCTATAATAAAGTTTTATTATAGATATAGCTAAAATTTAATAGTGTAAGAAATTAATCTGTTAATAATTATAAGTTGTAAATTTGTATAGATATGGGCGCTTGTCCTAGTGGACCCTCTTCTTGACCTACATCATATAATGAAATTCCGATAAAAGCAGTTAAAGTTAGTGCACATAAAAATACTATACCTTTAGTAAGTTTAGTTTTCATAAAATTCACTCCTTTAATATTAATATTTATATTAAGCTTTAAAATTATGAACAAGATAAAGTTGAGAATTATTTTAATGCACAATGTATCTTAAAAAAGTATATAATTAACAGTTACTTTTTATAAAATATTGTTTATATGTCAATATAAGTTGGATGTTAGTATATATTTAAAATACATTTGCAGTAATTAATTATATTTTATAACATAATATGTATAATTACAATAATAAAATATAAAAAGTAACAACAAATTTACGTCATAAATCTCTCCTCATTGTATAAATATGTATAAAAATGAAAAAGTAATTAAAATGTATTATAATTTAAATGTAACTCATAAAAGACATTAATACTGCCTTTTATGAGTTACTTGTAATTTTATTGAAATTTGTCTTTTTTTATTTATCTTTGATAAATAGTTTAATTATTTCATTTATAACTAAAGGTATTAAGCTTAGAACAATAACAAGTCCCCAATCTGCTAAAGTTAGTGGTATAACATTGAACATTCTAGCAATTGGCGGTATATAAATAACTGCCATTTGTAATGCGATACCAACAACCATTGCATAGATTAAATACATATTTGAGAACAAACCAATTTTAAATATGGATTTATCTGAACTTCTCATATTTAAAGAATGAATCAGTTGAGTTCCACTAAGAACTACAAAGGCTATAGTTTGAGCATGCATCAAAGCTTCAGGATTGTTAGCTATGTTAACAAGAGTAACTCCGGCATCTCCGTATTTGTTAACTCCATAAATGAAACCTATAAGGGTTAATATACCAATTAACACACCATTAAATAAAAGAGTAAATAAAGAACCCTTAAATAAACTATCCTTAGGACTTCTTGGTTTATGTTTCATAACATCCTTATCACCAGGGTCTACACCTAGGGCAAGAGCTGGGAAGGAGTCTGTTATAAGATTAACCCATAATATATGAGTTGCATTAAGTGGTGCAGCCCATCCGAAGAGAATACCAAAGAATAGAGCAACAATCTCACCGGCATTACAAGAAATTAAGAATATTACAGATTTTTTTATGTTATTAAATATATTCCTACCTTCTTCAATAGCTGCTACTATGGTAGAAAAGTTATCATCTGTTAATACCATGTCAGAGGCACCTTTAGCAACGTCAGTACCTGTGATACCCATAGCTACACCAATATCAGCAGCCTTTAAGGATGGAGCATCATTAACTCCGTCGCCAGTCATAGATACAATATTTCCTTTAGATTTAAAGGCTTTAACTATTCTAACCTTATGCTCAGGAGATACTCTAGCAAAAACTCTTAGATTTTCACATCTACTTGAAAGTTCCTCATCAGTTAAGTTATCTATGTCAGCACCACTAGCTACTTGGTTTATATCCTCTGCAATAGATAGTTCCTTAGCGATAGCAAAGGCTGTATTTTTATGGTCACCAGTAATCATTATAGTTTTTATGCCAGAAGTTTTACAAATTTCTATAGAGTCTTTAACTTCTAGTCTAGGAGGGTCTATCATACCAATAAGACCAATGAATGTTAAGTCTTTTTCCAATTCATCAACTTCTACATGGGTAGAGTTAACAGTTTTAAAAGCAGCACCTAGAACTCTTAAAGCATCGTCTGACATAGCTGTAGCAACTTTTAAGAAACCATTTTTAATTTCTTCAGTCATAGGTACAACTTCACCATTAATATAAGCAGAAGTACATATATTAATAAGATTATCAGTAGCACCCTTAGTCATTACATTAAATTTATCTTCATAAGAGTTTACCGTAGTCATTAATTTTCTGTCAGAATCAAAAGGTATTTCATCAACTCTTTTATGAGTTTTATCTAACTCTTCTTTAAAAACGTTAAACATATTTCCCATATCTAAAAGTGCTATTTCTGTTGGATCTCCAGTTTTTGATGTAGCCGTAGAAGTAGCATCATTACAAAGGACTATGTTTTCAAGTAAAAGTTTTTCGCCATCATTATTTATATTGAATTCCTTAACTTCTTTTAGTTTATTATCTGCAAAGTATTTAACTACTGTCATTTTATTTTGAGTTAATGTACCAGTTTTATCAGAGCATATAATATTCACAGAACCTAAAGTTTCTACAGAAGGTAATTTTCTAATAATAGCATTTTGCTTTATCATTCTTTGAACACCTAAAGCAAGAACTATAGTTACAATAGCAGCAAGACCTTCAGGAATAGCCGCAACAGCAAGGCTGATAGAAATCATGAACATATCAGTAACAGCTCTATCTTGTAATAAACCGACTGCAAACATAATAGCACAGATACCAATAGCAGCAATACCTAAAACTTTTCCCAGTTGTTCAAGTTTCTTTTGAAGAGGTGTAAGCTCATTTTCACCTTCATCAAGCATTTTAGCTATTTTACCAATTTCAGTATTCATACCTGTAGCTACAGCTATACCTGTAGCTCTACCATAGGTAGCTAAGGTAGACATAAATACCATGTTCTTTTTATCACCAAGAGATACTTTTTCATCTTCAAGGATAAGATTTGCATTCTTGTCTACAGGAACAGACTCACCAGTAAGGGCAGATTCTTCTACCTTAAGGTTAGCACTTTCTATAAGACGAATATCACAAGGAATAAATCTACCTGCATCGATGATAATTACATCACCAGGGACTACTTCCTCTGAAGGAATTTCTATTAATTCTCCATTACGCTTTACTATAGCCTTTGGTGTTGATAATTCCTTTAATGCATCAAGGGCCTTCTCGGCTTTAGACTCTTGAATCATTCCAACTGTTGCATTAACTAAAATAACAATACCGATAATAATTGCATCACTTATTTCTTTTCCTACAACTACAGATAGTATAGCTGCAACTATAAGGATATAAATTAGAATATCATTTAGTTGTGCAAAGAATAGTTGGACTTTAGTTTTTTTCTTTTTTGATGCCAGTTTATTAGACCCATACTTGGACCTAATTTCCTCAACTTGAGATGAAGTAAGACCAGTATCTGGGTTGGTGTTAAACTTACCTATAACATCGTCAATAGAGTCATTAAAATACATAAAATCACCTCATAATTAATAGTGTTAAGCCATACTCTAAATCTAAGATTTAGTTAGTAAAACTTACATAGATTTAATAAAAGATATTCTTTTATTAATATTTGCAAAAACATAATCACATATGTAGGTAATGTATGTAAAAAGAAAAGACTCATATATAGCGTAAGCACTATACATGAGTCTCATTATTTAATGCAAAGCCAGACTTAAAGCCAAGATGTTGACATTGCCATAGGATAATCCTACTAATTACTCCCTCATATGTAATTATATTTTATACATTAATTATAAGGGATGTACTAATAAATTACAAGATATTTTTTATTAAAACTTAGCAAGCAAATTAGGGATCATTCCATAGAATAATATACCTAATAATGCTGCAATAACAATAATTAATATAGGATGAATTTTAGTTTTATAAAGTAGAAAACCAATAATTGCTGCTATTATTAAACTGTTTAAATCTCTATAGGACTCGTAGCTAAGAGTTATAAATACAGAAATTATAAGTCCAATAAGAGCAGGTCTCATTCCTTTTAAGGCATGAGCTAGTATCTTTGAATTTTTAAATTTATTAAAGAAGTAATTAGCAAAGGATATGAGTATGAAGGATGTAGTGACAACCCCTAGTGTAGATAGAACACTTCCTATAATTCCGCCAGTTTTATAGCCTACAAAGGTTGCAGCATTTATAGCTATAGGACCAGGAGTCATTTGAGATATACCTATGATATCCATGAAATCTGTTTGAGATAGCCAAGCATTGTTGTCTACAATTTCCTTTTGAATTAAAGGAAGCATAGCGTATCCACCACCAAAGCCGAAGGTTCCAATTTTAAGAAAGGCTAAATATAGCTTTAGTAATAGCATCTAATTTTCCTCCTTTGTATTTTTATAATTATCAATGTGGTGATTTCTATTAATATATATTCCATATACAGCAGCAATAAGAATTAAATATACAGGATTAACATTCATAAATACACTAAGAATTACAGTGACTATTACAATAATTATATTAACAGCTGTTTTATCTAAAACCTTTGCCAAGCTATTTACACCTACTAAAATTAGAAGGGGAACGGCAGCATTGATGCCTTTAAAGATAAGTTCAATGACATAAAGGTTTCTGAATTTACTGAAGGCCATAGCTATAATTACTATAATGATAAAAGAGGGAAGGGCTACACCTAAAAGTCCTAGGATAGCTCCTAGAACTCCATTAATTTTGTATCCAATGAAGGTACAGCTATTTATTGCTAAGGCTCCAGGAAAGCTTTGAGATATAGCTATTATATCTATAAATTCATCTTTGTCTATCCAATGGTTTTTATCTACAACTTCTCTTTCAATAAGTGGAATCATGGCATAACCACCACCAAAGGTAAAGGCACCTATCTTAAAGAAGGTTATAAACATATTAATTAAAGTTTTCATAATTGCCTCCTAAATTAATTTAATCTGTAAATAGTAAGAAAATATAGCTAAAATCCTTAACCTTATTTATAATATAATTAAAGGACAAGGGGGTGTTCACATGGAGATATCAAAAGTAGGAAGAAATACTCCAATACAAAGAGAAAGTAAAGTTGTAAATAACAAACAGGACTTCTCTAAAAATTTTAGCTTTGCTAGAGAGCAAAAGTCAGAAGAAGATCTTAAGAAAATGCTTAAAAATATAAAATCTAAAGGTAGCAGACTTGTAATTTCAAAGTGCTATGCTGATGTTAGAGCTTATAAAAAAGAAATAAAAGAATATCTAGAATCAGTACTTTCATTTATGTATTCCATAAAAAAGGATATAAGCTTTTGGCAAACTCAATACTTTGTTACAGTAGAGACTATTGACAATAAATTAGAAGAACTAACACAGATGCTACTTAATGAAGAACGAGAAAACTTAGATATAGCTAGCACTATAGATGAAATATCAGGTCTCATTGTAGATATTTATAGATAATTATAAATTAATATCTCTAATTATCTTCATTATTAAGTTATACTATAATTTAATATTTTATATATTAAGTTAAGGACCACTGGTAATAAATAGACAATTACCAGTGGTATTTAATTATATTTTTAAAGTTAAAGAAATCCGTTATAGCTAGCATCTGATGGCATTCTTAAATCTCCTCTTGGAGAAAGGCTTATAGATCCAACCTTAGGACCATCAGGTAGAGCTGAACGCTTAAATTGTTGAGTGAAGAATCGAGTCATAAATTTATTAAGCCATTTACTAATTACTTCGTCATCATATATCCCCTTAAAGGCAGCCTTAGCTAAGAATTCTATACGTTCCTTAGAAGCACCATGTTTCATGAAATGGTATAGGAAGAAATCGTGAAGTTCATAAGGTCCTACAATATCTTCAGTCTTTTGAGTAATGTTTCCATCTTTGTCCTTAGGAAGTAGCTCTGGACTTACAGGGGTATCCAAAATATCAATAAGGATTTTACTTATATCAGGAGTGCTTTCATGGTCAGCCACATAATCCACTAGGTATCTTACAAGGGTTTTTGGAATAGAACAGTTTACAGAATACATGGACATATGATCTCCATTATAAGTACACCAACCAAGAGCTAACTCAGATAAATCCCCTGTCCCAATTAACAGTCCACCTTCTTTATTAGCAAGGTCCATAAGAATTTGTGTTCTTTCTCTTGCTTGAACATTTTCGTAGGTTACATCATGTTGCTCTACAGGATGACCAATATCTTTAAAATGTTGGAGGCAAGCAGGTACAATATTTATTTCTCTTAAGTCTGTATCTAGGTACTTGCAAAGATCTAAGGCATTATTATAGGTTCTATCTGTAGTACCAAAACCAGGCATAGTAATGGTTACAATATTTTCTCTAGGCATTTTCAACATATCAAAGGTTTTTACTACAACTAGAAGAGCTAGAGTAGAATCAAGACCGCCAGAAATTCCTATAACTGCCTTCTTTAAGCCAGTATGCTCAAATCTTTTAGCAAGAGCTGAAGTTTGAATATTAAATATCTCTTTAGATCGTTTATCTCTTTCAAGAGGATTACTAGGTACAAAAGGATGTTTATCTATATATTTATCAAAATTATTAATAGCTATATTGTTAAAATCAAAGTATATAGTTTCCATATCAAAAGGAATTAAAACTTTATTATCTCTAAAGCTTATATTTTTTAATCTTTCAGCCTTTAATTTATCTACATCAATAATTGCTGTAATAATTTCATTTTCGCGATTAAATCTTTCATTTTCAGATAAGATTCCACCATTTTCACTGATTAAAAGATGGCCACTAAATAATACATCAGTAGTAGATTCAAAGACTCCACTAGAAGAATAGATATAGGAACTCATACATCTAGCACTTTGATTTTTAATTAAGGCTCTTCTATAGTCAGCCTTGCTAACTAACTCATTAGATGAAGATAAATTACATATTACATTACAACCAGCTAAAGATAAGAAGCTACTTGGTGGAATAGTAACCCAAAGGTCTTCACAAATTTCCACTCCAATACTAATATCACCACTTCTAAATATTAGGTTAGTTCCAAAATATATATTATCTTGGAAAGGAAGTTTAACTATTCTAGAAGTTATATTAAGACCACTGCTAAACCAACGTTTTTCATAGAATTCAGAAGCATTAGGTAAGTAACTTTTTGGAACAATACCTAAAACTTTACCATTAAAGATAAGATAAGCTGCATTATAAAGCACATCATCATATTCAAAAGGAGCACCTACAGCAAATAACATATCTCTTCCTTCAGAAAATACACAAAGATTTTCAATAGCTACTTCTGCTTTTTTTAGTAGTTTTTGTTGAAAGAATAAATCAGCACAACTATAAGAGGTTATAGATAATTCAGGAAAAACTAAAATTTTAACTTGTTCTTCTATAGCTTTTTCAACACATTTTTTTATTTCATTTAAGTTAAAGTCAACATCTGCTACCTTAGTAATAGGACAAGCAGAACCAACCTTTATAAAGTTCATTAAACATCGCACCTTTCATATTAAAGATATTTCTTATATACGAGTTCTTTTTTTAGTTTTAGTTTTTTTAGGTTTATTACTCTTAATATTTTTTTTATTATGTAATTGTTCTTTCTCCACTATTGCAGTTTTTGTGGTTTCATTATGTTTTTTTATGCCTTTATTTTTAAGTTTAATAGTAGTTTTTTTAGCCACAGAATATCCGAATTTTCCAATAGGCTTAGGAGCTAAGCTAAAGTATTCACCATGAGAGTATGAAAGTAGGTCTCCTTTATCAAAGTGAATTTTCCCTTTTTCATCGATAAGTGTATTTTCCACATGACAGTTAACTATTTCAGCTAAAAATAAATCATGGGTACCTAGGGGAGTTATAGATTTTACTACACACTCAAAGGCAACGGGACATTGATTAATAATACCGCAGGAAATATCCTTAGCTTCACTGAGAGACAAGTTCATATCCCTAAACTTGTCATTGGTTCTTCCACTTTTAACTCCACAGTAATCCACAGCTTTAACTAGATTACTAGAAGCTAGATTTACTACGAAGGAACCAGTTTGTTTTATATATTCATAGGATAATCTTTCAGGACGAATAGCAACTGTAATCATAGGTGGCTTAGTACAAGCTGTACCTATCCAGCCTACAGTAAATACATTATCCTTTCCTTCAGAATTTCTACTAGTTATCATCACTGCTGGAACAGGATTTAGCATAATACTACCCTTAAAAGTAGTTTTAGCCATAATATCACATCACTTTCTAATTTTAACATAAACCTAATATAAATAAACTTAATTATTTTTGTCTCATATGTATTATATAGCAAGTTGGGTATATTTATCAAAAATAATAACCATCTAAGCTATAGATATTTATTATAGTACAATAATTTAAATTAATCTTTAATTTTGATTACCCGTTTTAGTAGGTATAAGAAATTTCGGGGAGTTTTAAGTGTAAACAGTGTGTTTTTATTCATAACCTTATATTATAATATAAATATAGGGAAATTCTTAACTTATATAAGGAGAATTTAGCTTCAATCAGTTAGGCTAAAATAACAAGACATATTGACCTATAAAAAAATTTGATATATAATTAACTTGAACGTAGTTCAAACAAGGAGTAGATATAATGAATAGGTTCTCAGAAAACCCAAGAGAGATTATACTTAAAGGAGCAAAAGAAATTGCCTTAGAGAATGGAATTGCAGCAATAAATATAAGAGCTGTAGCCAGTAGATGTAAAATTTCAGTAGGTACAGTTTATAATTCATTCTCCACAAAAAGTGAATTAGTGTTATCGGTTGTTGAAGATTTTTGGAGAGAAGCCTTTACTGATTTTCATACATGTTTAATGGGTGAAAAAAATATTTTTGAAAAGATAGAGCTATTATATAATAATATTTTTGTTTACTTAGATAAATTTCAAGAAAATTGGATAGATCAGTTATCTTTATTAAGTAGTAGTGAAAAATCTCTAGGAAGAAAAAAAGAACACGAATTTTTTAAAAAAGTTAGTGAAAGTATAGTTAATCTCTTAGATTCAGAAGATAATATTAGTGATGAAACTTGGACAGACAATTTAACTAAGGAAAAAGTGGCTAAATTTATTTTTAGCAACATGTTAGTTATGCTTAAAGCTAAGGAAGAGGATATAACTTTTTTTATAGAAGCATTAAAGAGAATTATTTATTTTAAATAAAGTTAAATAAAAATGCTGTATTAACTTACAGCATTTTATACACATAAAAAATGAACTATGTTCAAGTAAAAATGAGAGGTGATATATTATGCAAGGGATTATGGAAACACTTTTTGATATTCTTTATCTTTCAACAGTTATAATAATGGGAATTATTATGATTAAGAAAAGTGGACAAAATAAACAATATAGATTATTTGGAATTATGGCAGTGATTTTAGGATGTGGAGATGCATTTCATCTAGTTCCAAGGGCTTATGGATTACTTACCACTGGTTTAGAAGCTAATGCTACGGCTTTAGGAGTAGGAAAACTAATTACATCTATTACAATGACTATATTTTATGTAGTGCTATATCATATATGGAGAATTCGTTATGATGTCAAAGACAAAAAAGGCTTAACTAATATTATTTATGGATTAGCTATTGTTAGGATTATATTATGTGCATTCCCAGAAAACCAATGGTTATCATATAATGCTTCAGTTTCCTGGGGAATATATCGTAACATTCCTTTTGCATTAATAGGACTTATAATCATATGGATTTTCCATAATAAAATTAAAGAAAACAATGATAAAGGATTTAAATTTATGCCTATTGCAATAATTTTATCTTTTGGATTCTATATTCCTGTTGTACTATGGTCAAATACTTTACCGATCATAGGAATTCTTATGATACCTAAGACTTTAGCCTATGTATGGATTGTGTTTATGGGATATAAAGAGATGAAAAAACTCTCAAACCCGCATGGTGTAAACAACTAGTTAACTATTTTAATATTTATATAGTTCTCTAGGTAAATATTTAAATAGTATCCTAGGTAAAATTTTAAATAGTTATATAAGAGTTATATAGGATAAATTTTTTAAATTTTAATATTTATTATACTAAATATTTTTAAATTATAAATTCTTAAACTGTTTGAAATAAATTATCCCTTTGAAAGACCTACTTAAGAATAAAATTTTTAAGTAGGTCTTTGCTATGGAACTATGTAGTATAATATGTAAAAATAGTATAAAATATAGTTATTGAAATAGGTATAATAAGGAGTGATTAGGTTTATGGAATTAAGTTCAATTGATGTAGATAAAATTATAGAAGATCACTATAAGTTTTTTGAATCAAAGAAAAGTCGTGATATAGATTTTCGTATTAATCAATTAAGATGTTTAAAGTCCGCTATAAAAAAGTATGAATATAAAATATATGAAGCATTATATAAAGATTTAGGAAAGTGTGAGTTTGAATCTTATACTACAGAGGTAGGCTTCGTATTAAGTAGTATTAGTCACACTATAAAGAATTTAAAGAAGTGGGCAAAGAAAGAAAAGGTAAAAACGCCTTTGTACTTATTTCCTGCAAAAAGTTTTATAATTTCAGAGCCCTATGGAACGGTTCTAATTATAGGACCCTATAATTATCCATTTCAACTATTGATAGAACCTTTGGTGGGAGCACTTGCTGCTGGAAATTGTGTAGTATTAAAACCATCTGAAAATGTGCCCAATTTATCAAGAGTAATTACAGAAATGATTACTGAAACCTTCCCTAAGGAATATATACGCTCAGTGGAAGGTGGAATAGAAACTAACACTTCATTGATTAATGGTACCTTTGATTACATCTTCTTTACAGGGAGTGCTCAAGTTGGGAAAATAATAATGGAAGCTGCTGCAAGAAACCTAGTTCCTGTTACTTTAGAATTAGGTGGGAAAAGTCCTGTAATTGTAGATGAAAGTGCAGATATTAGAGTGGCAGCTAAGCGTATAATTTGGGGCAAGACTATAAATGTAGGTCAAACCTGTGTAGCACCGGATTATGTAGTAGTAAATAACAAGGTGAAAGATGAATTAATTAAGGAATTAAAATTGCAAATTCAAAGCTTCTATGGTAAGGATGCTATGGAGAGTAAAGACTACGGAAGAATTGTTAATGATAGACACTTCATAAGGCTTAAAAACATATTAGATAAAGAGGCAGATAAAATAATATATGGTGGAAAAGTAAATAGAGAAAAAAGATATATTGAACCTACACTTATAGATGCTTCATGGGAAGGTGCAGCTATGTCAGAAGAGATTTTTGGACCTATTCTTCCAATTATAAGCTTTAGTAATTTAGATGAGATAATAGGGGAAATTAAGAAACTATCAAAGCCATTAGCTCTGTATTTATTTGCTGAAAACTACGAAGTAGAGGAAAAGGTTTTGGAAGAGATATCTTCAGGTGGAGCTTGTATAAATGACACAATAACTCATTTAGCTAATCCGGAGTTACCTTTTGGAGGAGTTGGAAATTCAGGTATAGGAGCTTATCATGGTAAAGAAAGCTTTAAGACATTTTCTCATAGAAGAAGCGTTGTAAGAAAAACTACTAAAATAAATATTCCAATAGTTTTTCCACCTTTTAATAATAAAAATCTAAGTAATGTAAAAAAACTTATGAAATAAATTGAATGAGATAAGGGGGATTTTTATGAAAATTTATATTTCAGTGGATATTGAAGGAATCAGTGGAGTAACTAACTGGGGATTTACTAATGAAGGTGGCTATAACTATGAAAGAGCAAGAAAGCTTATGACAGAAGAAGTAAATGCAGTCATAAGAGGAATTAAAAAAGCAGGTGCAAAAGAAATACTAGTAAATGATTCTCACGGTCCTATGACAAGTATTCTCATTGAAGAGTTAGATGAAGATGTAGTATTAATTAGTGGAAATAAAAAAATTCTTGGCATGATGGAGGGTATAAATAATACTTTTGATGCAGTTATGCTGATAGGATATCATGGAAGACATAATACTTCAGGGGTTTTAGCCCACAGTTATAATAGCTCTGTGGTATCAGAGATAAGACTAAATGGAAAAGTAGTAGGAGAGTTTGAATTTAACTCCTTATTGGCAGGATATTTTAAAGTTCCAGTGGTAATGACATCAGGAGATAACATTTTAACAAGTCAAGCTAAAGAATTTAACAAGAATATAGAAGCTGTAGAAGTTAAAAAAGCTCACAGTAGATATGTAGGTGAATGCATACAGCCAAAGAGAGTTCATAAAATGTTAGAATCATCAGCAGAAAAAGCTATTTATAATAAATTAGTAGAACCTAACATATTAGATGATGAGGTAGAGTTAGAAATAGCCTTTATGGATAGTGGTATGGCAGAAGGAACCTTATGTATTCCAGGAGTTCAGCTTATAGAACCTAACAGAATTAAGTACAAGGCAAAGGATATTATGGAAGCTTATAAAATAAGAAGTGGTCTAATTACCTTGGCTGGGGCTTGGATGCGATAACACTTAATTTAAACACATAAAACCTTAAAAAAAGTAGAAACTATTTAAGGAAAGGATGTGTTTATTATGAAGAGAAAATCAGGTTCTAACAATCCAGCTCAGAAGGGAAAAAGAAGACAAAAGCTTCATGAGAATCAAAACAATGTTGGAGATCCTCAAAATAAGCCTGAATTTAAAGATTTCAACGGAAATGAAATAAAATAGTTAAATTGTGTTTTAAGAAGCTGTCTCAGAAGTAGTTTATTTTGAGACAGCTTATTTTATTGCATTTATATATTCTCGGGGTGATTTGTGAAAGAGCTTTTTAAAGCTACGTAGAAAACTAGAGTAATCCTTAAATCCACAGAGGGAACTAACCTTAGTTACTGGCTCACCAGATTTTATAAGTTCTTGAGCCATAAATAATCTCTTCTGAATTATATAGTTATGAAGAGTATACCCAGTTTCATTTTTGAATTTATGCATTAAATAATATTTACTTATAAAGAATTCCTTACATATAAGTTCAATGGATAGATCTTGTGATAGGTTATTGTTTATATATTTTAAAATCTCTTCAATTTGTTTATCGTATTTTAAAGAATCCTTAGTAGTAATATAAGTTTTATCAAGATAAAGTCTGTTAAGATTTATAATTAGTTGAATAAAGAGGGAGTTACCTAAAAGTTTACTTCCAAAATCTTGAGAGTTAAATGATACTTCTAAGGAAGATATGATATTTTTAAGGTTATTTTGAAATTTATCTTCAAGTCTTATTAAATTAAGACTCTTCTCTTTTGCTAGTTTAAAGCAAGTTGATAAATCGCAACCTTCATAATTATGATTTTCGATAAAACCCGAATTAGCCCAAATAATTATACGTTCATAGGTCTCATTAGAATCGATAATAGGCTTGTGCACATCATGATTGTTTACAAGTAGAATATCCCAAGGCTTTAAATAATAAGCCTTCCCTTCAATTAAATAAGTAACTTTTCCAGATAAAAAGATTATTATTTTATTAAAGTCATGATAATGAAACTCGAATTCTTGATTTTTTTTGTCCTTTATATGAAAAAGCTGAAAGTCTTTATTAAGATATCCAGATTTGTTACTTGAATATGTGTTATCCATAAAGATACCTCCAAAACTAAATATACTTCATTTATCATATTATTAAAAAAGCAGTTTTTGCAATGTTTTCAACAGTATATTCAATATTTATTGTACATAGTGTTGAATATAATAAGATTATAACATATATGAAAATTAAATTACTAATTATATTATTTTATTTAAGGAGGAGGAAAAATGGAGATTTTAAAAAATTATAAGTCCTCGATATTTTTAATAATTTCAGTTATTATAGGTGGAGTTATAGGGTTGATCATGGGAGAAAGGGCAAGTATTTTTGCACCACTGGGAACAATATTTCTAAATTTAATATTTACAATACTGATACCATTAGTATTCTTTAGTATTTCATCGGCTATTGCTAATATGGATAGCTCAAAAAAATTAGGAAAGATACTTGGAATTACAATAGTAGTATTTGTATGTACGGCTATTATATCAGGAATAATAGGGGTAACTAGTTTCAAAGTTTTTAATCCTGCACAGGGACTAAATTCGTCTATGTTTACAGAGTTAATGAATAGTGCTCAAGTTGTACCTAGGGAGCAAGTAGGATTTTTAGAAAAAATAGTTTCTAGTATTACTGTAGGGGATTTTTCACAGTTGTTATCTAGAAGTAATTTATTGGCACTTATAATATTTTCTATGCTTATAGGTTTTGGAACTATGTTAGCAAAAGAAGAAGGAAAGGAGTTTTCTAATTTTTTAAGTAGTGGCGCTATAGTAGTAAATAAGGTGATAAATATAATAATGTATTATGCTCCAATAGGATTAGCAGCATATTTTGCCAACGTAGTTGGTCAATTAGGAAGTCAAATATTAAGTGGATATGCAAAGGTATTTGTACTGTATTTGATAGTATCTATAGTATATTTTATTATATTCTTTACTCTCTATGCCTATATAGCAGGGGGTAAAGAAGGTATAAAAGCTTTCTGGAGAAATTCCACAGGACCATCAGTGACAGCATTAGCTACATGTTCTAGTGCAGCCTGTATTCCAGTAAATATTCAGGCAGCTAAAAATATGGGAGTATCTAGTTCCTTAGCTAATATAGTTATGCCTTTAGGTGTAAATATCCATAAGGATGGTTCAGTGATAGGTGGAATATATAAGATAATGTTTTTATTTGCGATATTCGGAAGAGACATTAATAGCTTGGGAACTTTAACTATTATTTTCATGGTGGGATTACTAGTAGGAGCTGTTGTTGGTGCTATACCAGTAGGTGGTTCCATTGGCGAGATGCTAATATTAAGTATATTTGGATTTCCTCCAGAAGCTTTAGCAATAATGTTAGTTATTGCAACTATAATTGATGCGCCCGCAACCTTATTAAATTCTGCAGGTAACACGGTTTGTACCATGGTAATATCTAAATTTACAGAAAAGAAAAGGATTTAAAATAAAATTTATAATAAAAGTACAGATATAAATTTTGCATATAGAAATAAGGCTATCTCAACTGACTGAAATAGCCTTATTTTTATTCAATCTTATTGATAATATTTTATTAATTAGATTATTTAATTACAAATTTTACTGATTAGTTGATAAAAAATATTTATAAATTCAAAAAAATAGTTAATTTATAGAATAATATAAGATTAAATGTTTTATTACAATAATTTAAATAATATCCATATAATGTTATAATTATTTATAAAATATTGTAAGGGGGGCAGTTAATTGGGAAAGAAAAAAAATAAACTTTTAAGCCTAATTAGTGCATTATTATTCTTAGTAACTTATATTGTTATGCCAAGTATAAGTGTTTATGCAGTAGAAAGAGCTATTAATAATGAAGATACAACAATACTCCTTTCAGAAGGTTTTACAGGAGCTAGAAAGAATGTAAAACCAGAAGGAGAAGGATGGACAATTACAAGAAATGGGGAAAAAGCTACTGTACTAGATGGATATGACACAAATGGGAATTATGGTAAAATAAAACCTTCACTAGGATTTGGAAGATTGAGTGGAAGTAGTACTGAAACTTTAGAAACACCAGTATTCAATTTACCTTCAACAGGAACTTTGAGTTTTTGGTATAAGGGGCAAGTTGGAAATAGTCCGATAACTTCAACTTTAAAATTAGAAGTTAAAGTTAATGATGTGTGGCAAGAGATAAAAGGACCAGATATTACAGTTACGAGTGAAAGTACCTTTTCAGTTTCTTTAGAAAAGGGAGTTACAGCTATAAGATTTACTTTCAATAAAGCATCAGGTAACTTAGCTATAGATGATATAGAAATTTCTTGTATTGGAGGAGGAACTACAGATCCAGGAGAACCACCAATAGATCCGCCAACTTCAGAGGTCATAACTATATCATCTGCTAGAGATTTAACTAATGGGGTTGAAGCTGTAGTTAGGGGAATAGTTTCCTTTAATGATAGAAATAAAACCCTTCATATTCAAGATGCTACAGGTGCAATTGCAATATCAAATAACTCCACTAAGATAGATTTAAGTGCTGCAGTTAATGGAGCCTTAGTTGAAGTTAAAGGTACCAGAGATACCTTTAAAGGATTAGCTCAACTTCAGGCTAGCGATATTAAGGTTATATCTAATAGTGGTATGCCAACTGCAGAAATTTATACTATAAAAGAGTTATTAACAGGAAAGCATGACTCAAAATATGTGGAAATAACTAATGCAGTTATAGATGTTGCAGCTAAGACCTTAATTCAAGGAGAAGATAAGTTAGACATATACTATGTACCTTCTGATATAAATGTAGTTACTGGTGACTTAGTTAATGTTAAAGGAACTATGGGGAAATACAACACAACTGTACAAATATATGGTTCATCTTGTACATTTACAAAGGTAGAAGCTCCTGATACTGAAGGGCCTATAATAAAACATGAACCAATTCTTAAAGCATCAATAGAGGAAGATCTCAAAATAACAGCTTCTATTGAAGATAATAAAGAAGTTAAAAGTGCAATGTTAAACTATAGAGTTAAGGGAGAAGAAGTCTTTAAGGCTATAAATATGACTAAAGATGAACAAGGAAATTACATGGCATTAATATCTAAAGAAGAACTGAAATTGATGGGTATAGAATATTATCTTGTGGCTGAGGATGGAACTAATATTACAAGAATTCCACAAGAAGGAGTATTTAATGTAGAAGTAACTAATGAAGATATAGTTGGACCAGAAATATATGATTTAGTGCCAGACAGTGGTGTAGGTATTGGAGATGTAGCAAGACCTGAAATAAAGGCTTCAATAAAAGATAGGACAGGAGTAGATAAAAATTCTATTAAAATATTCTTTGATGGTGAAGATGTAACTTCAAAAGCTACAATAACTTCAACATCTATTCTATACAAACCAACTACTGATTTAGACGATGGAAGTCACAGAGTAAAGATTGAAGCTAAAGATACTTTGGGGAATTATTCAAGTAAAGAATGGACTTTCAAAAAAGGTAAGTTAAGTCACTACTTCGGGCAACTTCATTCACATACTAATATTTCAGATGGAACAGGTTCTTTAGATGAAGCTTATTCTTGGGCTAAGAATCATGGAGCTGACTATTATGCAGTAACAGATCACTCAAATTGGTTTGATAATGATACAGCAGCTTCCTTAGCAGACGGTTCAGCTAGCAAAGCTTGGACAAATGCTCAGTTTACAGCGGATAAATATGATAAAGAAGATGATTTTACAGCTATATATGGATATGAAATGACTTGGTCAGGTTCTACTGGAGGGTGGGGTCATATAAATACATTTAATACACCAGGATTTGAAACCAGATCAAATAAGGCCATGGATTTACAAAACTATTACAATACATTGCAAACACAACCACAGTCAATTTCTCAATTAAATCATCCAGGTAAGACTTTTGGGGATTTTGCAGACTTTGGTTATTATAGTGAGGCTACAGACAAGGTTGTAAACTTAGTGGAAGTTGGTAATGGTGAGGGGCCAATAAGAGGTTCAGGTTATTTTCCAAGTTATGAATATTATACAAGAGCTCTTGATAAAGGATGGCATGTTGCACCAACTAATAACCAAGATAATCATAAGGGCAAGTGGTTTACAGCTAATAATGCAAGAACAGTAATTATAGCCACAGATAACTCTAGAGGAGATATATATGATTCTATAAGAAATTTAAATGTATATGCTTCAGAAGATGAGAATATGATTGTTGATTACACAGTAAATGGTAGTCTAATGGGAAGTTCCTTAGGTGAAGTAGATAAACTAAATTTTAAAGTTAATATAACTGATGATGAGACTATAAAGAAAGTATCAGTTATTTCTAATGGTGGAGTTGAGGTTGTATCTAAAGAATTTAATTCTAAAAATGTAGACTGGCAGTTTGAATTGTCTCCAGAATATACCTACTACTATTTAAAGATAGTGCAGGGTGATCAGGATATAGCTGTTACAGCACCAGTATGGGTTGGTGATAGTAGTAACTTTGGTTTAACTACAGTTACTGTAGACAATGAAATAACTTTACCTAATGAAAAGGTTCAAGTTTCTGTAGGAGTTTACAATAATGAAGCTAAGGCTTTAAAAGATGCTAAGGTGGAGTTCTTTGCAAATGAAATTAAAACAGAAAATAAAGTAGGTGAAAAAGTTATTCCTTTAGTGGAAGGAACTAAAACCGAAAATGTTCAAATAGATTGGATACCTACTAAACAAGGTGAATATACAATTTATGCTAAAGCAACAATAAATCATGAAGGCAGTGAAAAAGTATTTACTAATAGTGTAAAGGTCAAAGTTAGAAATCCAGAAAACACTTATAGAGTTGTAATAGATGGTGCTCACGTAAATCAATATGTAAGTGGAAATTATGCAGGAAAATATACAGCACTTAAGAATTTGTTACAACAGAGAAATACAATACTTTCTTTAAATAAAGAGACAATAACTGCAGATACTCTCAAGGGAGTAGATTTATTTATTCTTACAAACCCACAGAGTATTGATAAGTCAGAATATAACTTAACTAAGAGTAAGTTAGAGACAAGTGAGATAAAGGCTATTGCTGATTATGTAAAGGCTGGAGGAAATATAATAATAACTACTATTGCTGACTATAAGGATGGTGAAGGTGAATATAGCAATGATAGGCAGCTTAATCCATTACTTGAAGCTATAGGAACAGAACTTAGAATAAATGATGACCAAGTTATTGATAATACTACTAATGGTGGTCAACCTTATAGATTATACTTTAATAAATACAGTTCACCATTATACAATTTAGTATCTGGTATCGAAGATGGAAAAGAGCAATATAGCTTCTATAGTGGAGCTTCAGTTGTCCTTGCAGATGGAGCAAAGGGAGAGAAGGTAGATTTCTTAGTAAAGGGTTATGAAACTACAACTACTAGCGATGCGGATAATGCTAAAGATAACGTACCAGTAGCACAAGGAAAGGTATCAGTTATTGGAGCAGAAGAGCTAAGTAATGGTGGTAAGGTAGTAGTAGCTGGTAATACATTTTTCTCAGATTTTGAAACAGATGGGCAAAATGCAATATCTTACTCAAATATTAAAATAGTAAAAAATATTATGGGTTGGATGATGCCAGAGAAGATAGCTGAAAAAGTAAATATCAAAGATGTTAGAATAGATGCAAATAAGGACAATGTACCTGATTTACTAGGAGAAGAGTTTACTATAGAAGGTATAGTAACTTCTCAGTCAGAGGCAGTAACTCCTAAAAATTCCTTCTTTGAAGTAGTGTATATAGAAGATGAAACAGGCGGTATCTGTATATTTGGTGTATCTAAAACTCCATTAAGGGTTGGACAAAAAATTAGAGTTACAGGTACAGTAGATGCATATCAGGGTGAATTTGAAATTCAAGTTAAGGATGAAGATACTCAAATTCAAATTATTGATGAAAACCCAGTTGATATATCTCCAGTAAAGCTTTCTACAGGAAATAGTATGATAGCTGAGAATGGTGGTAAGCTTATTCAGGTGCAAGGTAAGGTAGTTAGAATGGATAAATCTAATTTATATATTAACGATGGCACTGGAGAATCAAGGATATATGTAGAAGGATATATATGGGATGGAAAAGATGAGAGTACAAAGGGAATATGGGATAAAAATATTAAAGTTGGAGATACAGTATCAGCTATTGGACTTGGTTCAATGGATCCTGAAGGAGTAAGACTTAGAGTTAGAAATACTGGAGAAATAATATTAATTCCAAGTGAAGAAACCAATGAAAAACCAGTGATTAATGGAGCTGAAAATATAACAATAAAGGTTGGAGATAGCTTTGATCCTAAATCAGGGGTAATTGCTACTGATAAAGAGGATAGAGATATAACTTCAAAAATAGTAATTACAGGTTCAGTAGATACAAGTAAGGCTGGAGAGTATGTTTTAACCTATAGCATAACTGATAGCTTTGGAAATAATACTACTATGACAAGAAAGGTAACTGTAATAGATAAAGAAACACCAGGTAAAGATGATAACGAAAAACCAGAAAATCCAAGTAAGCCTAATAAACCAAACAAACCAAATAATTCAGGAAACAATAATTCAAACTTACCTCAAACAGGAGGAGATAGTTCTTCAATAGTACTAATAGTTATAGCTGTTTTAGTAATTGGAGGAGGAGTAACTCTATTATTTAAGAGAAAAAACAAAGGAGAGAATACAGAGCAGAGTAAAAAATAAAATTAGACATTGAATTTAGGGGCTGACTCAAAGTAAGTTTGAAACAGCCCCTTACAATAAAATAGGTGAGAGGAGGGTTATTAATGAATATAAATAAATACAAGAAGGATATTATAACAATAACAGTAACCGTTATATTAGGAATATTAATTGTTTTTTCATCTAAACTAATATTTACTAATGGATTTTTGTTGGACAAGCTAAGTGCTGGCGTAGAATATTATGAAGCAGAAATAGTAAATGTACTTAAAGAAAATTTGCAAGATGATAAGTATATAGAGGAAATAGAACTAGGATATCAACAGGTATCAGTAAAAATATTAAATGGCCCTTATGTGGAAAATCAATATGAAATAACTAATAATGTAAGTAGACTATATAATACTGTAGTAAAAAAAGGTGACAAGGTAATAGTTGCCATGTACTTCATGGACAATAAGCTTAATGATGTGGCTATATCTAGCTTTAAGAGAAGCACTTCTTTATCTATTATGGTTATTTTATTTTTACTAGTAATATTATTGGTTGGAGGATTTAAAGGTTTAAAATCTATAGTAGCATTACTATTTACAATGATTTGTGTAATATTTTTGATGGTACCATTAATGCTAAGAGGTGTAAGTCCTATAATATCAGCTATAATAATAGCTATAATAAGTACATCAATTACCTTAGTACTAGTATCAGGAACAAATAAGAAAACATTGTCAGCCATCTTAGGAACTTTAATAGGAGTTTTAATAGCAGGAATACTTGCCTACATATTTGGTGAAACCACAAATCTCTCAGGAATAAACATGTCAGAGGTAGAAAGTATAATGTATATAGCAGAAACGACTAATCTAAAAATAAAGGGTATATTTTTTGCAGGGATTCTTGTGTCTGCATTGGGAGCGGTTATGGATGTAGCTATGTCAATATCCTCATCTATATTTGAAATAAGTTCCATAGATAAGACTATGAGTATAAAAGCATTATTTAAAAGTGGTATGAATATTGGTAAAGATATAATAGGAACTATGGCTAATACTTTAATTTTAGCATTTGCAGGAGGAGCTATAAACATACTTATTTTATTATACTCTTCTAGTATGACAACTAATAGGTTACTGAATTTAGATATCCTTGGCACCGAACTGATTCAAGGGTTATCAGGAACTATAGGAATAATTCTAACTGTACCAGCAACAGCAATTATGGCAGCATATCTATGTAAGGCATCTTCAAAAAATAAGTAAGTCAGAATACTCGTCTATTTTGTGTTATACTGCGTCAACAGAACCCTTAGATAGTGCTACTATCTAAGGAACCTGTTTCCTTGTCTAACTCAAAATATACTTCCCATCTTTGACTTATTATTTATTTTCATGTGCCTAAGAAAAAAATAAAATTATAAAGAAATAGGATTTGAAACAAACTGTTTCAGCCTTGTAATTAAAGAGTAATAAAATTAACTCAGATAATTAAGGATGATACAGTGCTTTATTTTCCCTTTAAAAAGGTATAATGATGAAAAATAAAATAGCTATATAGCTACATGAGTAATTTTTATATAAAGGTATCATACTAAGTAGTATTAGTATAAAAAATAGTAGATATTAAAAGGAGAGGACTTTTATGCCTTATATAAACTTTAAAGAAGAAGTGTTTAAAGGAAAAGAAGAGCTATATAAAAGAATAGAAAATAATAAGAAACTATTTAGTGAAATAAAAAATAATAAGAACAAAATTAGCATCCAACAAGATGAAAAGTATAGTTTTAGAATCATTAAAGATAGAACTATAAATAATTCTAAAACTGAAAATGAGGGGGATTTTTTAGAGATTACTGATAAAAGTATCGTATGTACTGAGTTTATAAAGTGTAAATTTTATAATATAAAATTTAAAAATTGCACATTTGTGGCCTGTAGGTTCATAGAATGTGACTTTGGGGGTGGAGGAGTAATTTTTGAGAACTGTACTATGATTTTAGAAGAAATTAATAATGTACCATCACTAAATAAAAAGGATAATCTATCTTGTAGTTTTGAAAAATGTAAATTATACTGTAAATTTTTAAGCTCTAATATCACTTATTTAATAATTGATGAATGTGAACTTAAAGATACATCTTTTGAACTTACAGATATGACTAGTGCTATAATTATAAATTCTTATATGAAAAGAATTAATTTAATGGATGTGGATTTATCAGGAGGGAAAATAATATCAACTTACATTGAGGATTTAGAATTTAATGATAAATTAAAAAGCAAACTAGATCCAAAAACTTTTTTTGATAAAATTCAACCAAAGAAAAAAACAAAGACAGAGTATGAAGGAATATATACTGTATATGAAACTATTGCTGATAAATATAATGAAAATAATTTGAAGAATAACTTTGGAGAATACTATTATCTTTGTAAGAATATGCAAAGAAAAAGTTTGAAAAAGCTATTACCCAAAACAATATCTTATATTTATTGGTTTACATGTGGATATGGAGAACGAATATTATATCCATTAATAAGCTCTTTAGTTTTAATATTAATTTTTGCAACTATGTATTTGATCTTGGGATATAACTCACAAAATCAAATAATTAGCTACTGGTGGAGTATAGGATTACCAAAAAACTTTAATGAATTTCTAAGTCAAGTAAATCAATGTATAAATATAAGTGTTGAGGTATTTACAGGACTAGGATCTGATAATGAAACGCCAATACCGGCTTCTTTTATAGTAGCTAATACTGAGATGATAGTTGGAGTAATTATGATGGGGGTTGGAATAGGTACCTTAACAAGAAAATTAGTAAGATAAATAAAAATTTAGTTGCGTAACAAAAGTTACAGACCTATTATAGAAATCTAGTTATAATTAAGCTATATTAAATATAGTTTAATTTAAATTTGGTGTTAAAATTAAACAAAAGATAAGTGTGATAAAAAATATAATTTTGAAAAATATGATAAATTAGATTAAATAATAGGTTTAGGAGGATTTGTTATGAAGAGAAAAATAATTAAGATCCATGAGGAAAAGTGTAATGGCTGCGGATTATGTGTTACGGCTTGTCATGAAAAAGCTATAGAATTAGTCGATGGAAAGGCAAAACTTGTTAGCGATATATATTGTGATGGATTAGGAGATTGCTTACCCAATTGTCCTACAGCAGCTATAGAGATTATAGAAAGAGAAGCGGATGAATATGATGATGATGCAGTAAAGGCAAGAATTTTAGAATTAGATAATAAGTCTAAAGAGATTAAAGATATAAATATTGGTGGGGAAGAAAAGTTGCCATGTGGATGTCCTGGAACAATGGCTAAAACTATTGAAAGAAAACCAATAATCACTATGGAAACTATGCCTAAAAAAAGAGAGAATACTACTGAAAACAACTCTGAGCTTATGCAATGGCCAGTGCAATTGAACTTAATAAATACTAGTGCGCCATATCTAAAGGATGCTAACTTATTAGTAGCAGCAGATTGTACAGCTTATGCTTATGGAAATTTCCATAGAGACTTTATGAAGGATAAAGTTACAGTAATAGGATGTCCAAAACTTGATGACAATGAACATTATAAGAATAAATTAACTGAAATACTTAAGAAGAACAATATAAAGAGTATAACTGTAGTTAGAATGGAAGTGCCATGCTGCTCAGGAATAGTAGCTTCAGTTAAAAGTGCCATGCTTCAAGCACAAATAATAGTTCCTTACAAAGAAGTAACCATTGGAACTAATGGTGATATAATAGAGTGATAATTGAATATATTTTAAGTGTGGAGCTATCTATAAATCTGTTAACTTAATAGATTTATAGATAGCTTTTATTATTGCATAAATATTTATAAATTTTAAAGAGGGGTAATAGAAAATTAATGGATTAAAAAGATAATATAATGTATAGTAAATGTAAAGATGAAAAAATCCATAGGGAGGAAATAAGTACCTATGTCAAATTCAATAATAACAAAAAAAGCATTAGCTAAATCTTTGAAGGAATTAATGAATTCTATACCGTTAAATAAGATATCTGTTAAAGAGATAGTTAATAACTGTGGATTAAATAGACAAACATTTTACTATCATTTTCAAGATATATACAATCTACTGGAATGGATTTATGAAACAGAAGCCGTAGAAAGCATATCACAATACAGAAGTTATAACACCTGGACTGACGGGTTTCAAAAGATTTTCAACTATATAGAAAGCAATAGAAGATTTTGCATGAATACTTTAAATTCTTTAGGAAAGAATCACCTAGATTCATATCTTTACACAGTTACTTATGATTTAATTATTGGAGTAGTTAATGAAGTTTCTCAGAATATGAGAGCTACAGAAGACAATAAAAAGTTTATTGCAAATTTTTATACTTTAGCATTTACAGGTTTGGTAATTCAGTGGATGAATGGTGGAATGAAGGAAGATTCTCATAAGATTATTGAAAAGTTAAGTGAATTAGTAGAGGGTAACTTTATGAGAGCTTTAGAGAGATATGAAAAGGATGCATAATAAATATATCCATCATGCATCCTTTAAAACTTATATATTCTTTAAAGTATTAGTGTAATTATAAAATATTTCATATAACTATGATTTAAAAGTTACTTTAGTTTATTACCATCTTCATCAATGTAAAACCACTGATTATCTAATTTTACAGATATGGGGGCTATATCCCCGAAGGAAGGAGTGATTTCATCATATATGATATCTGTAAACTTATTAGAGGATTTATTATAAAGCCCCCATTTATTATCTTTACTTACTAAAAAGATATTTTCAGTGTAGGGGTCAATAATATTATATTCGCATTTTAAAATTTCTTTTTGGGTTTTATCTATAAGCCCCCATTTACCATTTAGGCATACTTGAAATATATTTCTAGATGAATCAATATTATAAACCTCATCATAAATAGGAGGAACTACCTCAATTCCATTAGAAGCTAAGATACCACATTTGCTTGACTTATAAATGGTAGCAAAGCCATCATAGAATGGATAAATTTCAGTATAGTCTGTGTTAAGTATAATTTCACCTTGTTTATTTATAAATACATTCTTACGGTTACCATCTTCATCTACATAGCTAGCAGCAAACATATTATCTCCTGAACCTAATTCTATGTATTCAAACTTAGGTTCAAAGAGCAATTCTCCTTTAGTATTCATAAGAGCAACCTTGTTATCTAAGGAAGCTACCAAAATATCACTTTCCCAAAAGGAGTTTATATAATCATATTTAAATGGAATTACAACATCACCATTCTTGTCTATACATCCAGTCTTACCATCAAGATATACTGTAGCTAGTCCATTAATAAATGAATCAGCCCCATCGTAAATAGGTTTAATTATCATTTTATCTTTAGTATTTATATAACCAAACTTTCCATCTATATCTACAGGAGCTAAATCATCATTGAAGCTTAAGTAATAAGAATATTTAGGTTCTACTATAGTTTTACTTTCTAGATTTACAAAACCAAATTTTCCGTTACTTTCAAGATGAACTATAGAATTGTTAGGCATTATGGCAGTATACTTGGGCTCTACCTTTAAATTAGTATTTAAAACTATAAAGCCTTGGTAATTGTTTTCTGTTATAATGGCTATATTTTCCTCTCCACAATTATATATTGAAATTGGGGTTTCAGATACGAAATCAACTACTATATTGTTTTTAAAGTCTATACAACCATACTTACTGTTCTTTTTAACAGAAATGAGAGTATCAGATACAATAGTAGCTTCTTCATAATCAAAAGGAATTATCACATTATTTTTTTTATCAATAGCACCCCAAAATCCATCTTTTTTTACAGGGGCTATATTGTTATAAAATGAATGTGTTTTGTCATAGGTTGGAGTTATAACTAGATTTTCTTCTGTATCAATAAATCCCCAAAGACCTCTAAGTTTAACTGCTGCTAGGCCATCAGTGAAAGAGGAGGCTTCTTCATATTTATTATTGTTATTACAACCACTTAGAACAACACAGAAAATTAATAATACTATTAATAGAATTTTGTTTAAAATCTTCATATGTCCTCCTTTTAAAATATTATTTACTATATTTTAACATTATATTTTCTATAGATATACAAGATTTGGCAAAAAAATAAAAAATGCAGTATTATGTAAAATACCGCATTTTGGCTATATATTAGATGTAAATCTATTTTCTTTTATTAGATATTTCAATGTTTACTTTTCTTTTACCAAACATTTTTCCTTTAGAATTCTCTAATATTATATTTACAAGATTGCTAGGTACATCAACAAAGGAGAACTTATCAAGGATATCAATTCTTCCAATTTCTTTACCTTTAACACCGGCAGTGTTATCTAAAAATTCAATAACATCTTTAGCTCTGGCCTTGTCGAGCTTACCTATAGATAAGAATAATCTTGTTGTATCATCTACATCTACAGACTCTTCAGCATAGTTACAATTTAATTCTTTATCAAACATTAGTTTTAGTAAAGAAGCAGTAACATCTTCAGCACCATACTCATTTATTAGCTCTTTAGCCATAGGTAAGAATGTATTGTATGAGTCTTCTTGTAATACATTCCCAATGTTTTCTATTAAACTTCCAGATTTAGCAGAGAATATATCAGCTAAAGTAGGAATGTCTTTTTTTACTATTTTACTTTTAGTATGATTTTCTATTTGTCTTATAAAAGAAACTTCTTTTCTTGAAGCAAAGCTATAAGCAATACCTTCTTTATTAGCTCTTCCAGTTCTTCCTATTCTATGCACATAAGATTCTATATCTTGTGGCAAGTCATAGTTAATAACATGAGTAACATCTTCAACATCAATTCCACGAGCTGCAACATCAGTAGCTACAAGAAAATGTAGTTGTCCGCTCTTGAATTTAGCTAATGTGTTCATTCTTTGGCTTTGTTTCATATCTCCGTGCATACCTTCAACACTATAGCCTTTACCATGTAAAGCATCAACTAATTCATCTACACCTTTTTTAGTTTTACAGAACATTATTGTTGTAGTTGGATTATCTACGTCTAAAATTCTACAAAGTGAATCAAATTTATTAGATGAGTTAACTAAAAAGTATGATTGTTGTATTTTGGATACAGTCATGGATTTTTTAGCTATTACAATATGTTGAGCATCAGGTTTCATGTAATTTTTAGATAGGTTTTTTATTGGTCTTGGCATTGTAGCAGAGAATAAAAGCGTTTGTCTTTCCTCATTTAAGTTAGATAGGATACTTTCAATATCCTCAATAAATCCCATGTTTAACATTTCGTCAGCTTCGTCTAAAACTAAGAATTTAACATTTTGAAGTTTTAATGTTCTTCTATTAATGTGATCTAATATTCTTCCAGGAGTTCCAACTACAATATCTACTCCTCTTTTTAGAGCAGCAAGTTGTCTGTCAAAGGATTGACCACCATAGATTGGTAGGATTTTATACTTTTCATACTTACACAATTTCAAAAGTTCTTCGCTAACCTGAATAGCTAATTCTCTTGTTGGAGCTAATATTAAGGTTTGGATAGCTCCACCCTTAGGACCCATGTTGCTAAGAATAGGTGCTCCGAAGGCAAGGGTTTTACCAGTTCCTGTTTGCGCTTGACCTATTATATCGTAACCTTGTAAACTTACAGGAATGCTTTTCTCTTGTATATCACTAGGATTTTCAAAGTTTAAGTCATTTATAGACTTTAATATGGAATCCTTAAGTCCAAGTTCTTCAAATTTAGTTTTTATCATTCATATTCCTCTTCTCTTTTTTCTTTAAATACATCTAATAGTAACACAGTAAATCTATAATAGCAATTGTAAACTGAAATTTTATCTCTAAGTATTTATCCCTAAGTATAATGAAATAAATAAAAATTATGCAGGTGGAAATATAAAACTCTATTACATTTATAGAAAATCATATATTATATTATGTGTAGATATAATTAGAATTATAGGTATAATTATATATAGATATTTTAAATTAAGGAGAATATATGAAAAAATTTTTATTTGATACAATGGAAACATATTTGGAAAATGGACTTAGGTTAATAACTATAAAAAAAGAAACCCAAATAGCTTCTTTAAATATCGGAGTTATGGTTGGAGCTGTTTGTGAAGAAAATCAAGAACGTGGTATATCTCATTTTATAGAGCATATGCTTTTTAAGGGAACTGTAAATAGAGATAATGAAAAATTAAATAGTGATTTAGAAAATTTAGGTGGAGAGTATAATGCTTATACAGATTATATGTCCACTGTTTTTAATACTACTACTTTAAACGAAGAATTAGATGTAAGTTTAGAATTGATTAGTGACTTACTTCAACATCCTACTTTTTTAGAGGAACACATTGAGAAGGAAAGAGGAGTAATATTAGCAGAATTAAGAAGTGGTAAGGATGATGTAGAAGATTTATCTTTTCAAAAAATAAATGATATGGCATTTACTCATAGTCCATTAAAAGTTGATGTAATAGGAAAAGAAGAGATTGTAAAGTCAATTAGTAGAGAAGATTTGATAAGATATTATAATAATCACTATGTTTCTAATAATACAGTGATAACAGTGGTATCATCTTATGAACATGAATATGTAATAGAGTTAGTTAAAAAATATTTTAGTCAGTGGAAAAGAAAAAAAGTAAGTAAGCCTATTTTAAATTTTGAAAAAAATAAAGACAAAATTAAGATTACGCATAGAGATAATATGGAGCAGAGTACAATAATATATTTATATACATTTAATGATCTAACTAAGAAGGAAGAGTTAGCTTTAAGAATATTAAATCACAAGTTTGGAGAGAGTTCTAATTCTATATTATTTAGAGAACTTAGAGAAGATAGGGGACTTGCTTATGATATTTATACAAGTCTTGACTTAACAAACAACTTGAAAACTTTATATATCTATGCAGCAGTAGCACCAGAGGATGTTGATGCAACTATAGAAACCATAAATAATTGTATAGAAAAAATTAAAGAGGAAATAATTGTATTTGATGGTAATACTATAAATTTAATGAAAAAGGTGTTTAAGACTGCTATAGCTTCTACTTTAGAGGATTCAACAGATTTAGGAAATTATGTAGTACATCAGGCTATGGAAGAGGATAATTTATATCAATTTAATGAAGATATGGAGAATTTGAATTATATAGTAGCTCAAGATTTATATGAAGTAGCTAAGAAGGTACTAAATAAGCCTACAATTCATGTGCTTCTATGTGATAGGGAGTAAGGTATAAAATTTCTATAGATGATGGGAAGGAAGAACAGTGAGTAAAATAATTACTAAGATTGAAGCCCAAAAGAAAAAGGATAACAGAGTAAATATATTTATAAATGGTGAATTTGCCTTTGGATGTAGCAGTGAGTTAGTATATTATCATAATTTATCTAAGGGAAAAGAAATTAATATTGAAGACCTAAAGAAAGTTATAGTTGAAGATAATTTTCTTACAGCAAAGACAAAGGCTTTAAAGTATATTGAGAGAGCTCTAAAGAGTGAGTTTCAAGTGAGAGAATTTCTACAAAGGAAAGAATATGAAGATAGTGTCATAGACAGAGTTTTAGAATTTCTAAAGGCATATAAATTTATTGATGACGAATATTATGCAAAAGCTTATGTAACACAAAATATTAGAATAGAAGGCAAAGGAAACATTAGATATAAACTTATAAAAAAGGGTATATCTGAGGAAATGATAAATAACATACTAAATGAAATTTCTTCTAAGGATGAAGAAACAGTGGCTTTAAAGCTAGCAGAAAAAAAACTTAAAGTGCTATGTAAAAATGAAGGCAATATAGTAAAAATAAAAAGTAAACTTAATACTTTTTTAATATCTAAGGGATATAATTTTGATACTATTAAATCAGTAGTAAATAAATTAGAAATCAAGGAAAAAGAAAATATAGAGGTCTTTAGGTCAGATGGTTATAATCAGGTTAAGGAAAATCAATGGGATGAACTTCTCAGTATTGCAGAGAAAAGATATGAACGCCTTAGCAAGTCAGAAGAGGATGCAATTAAAATAAAGAAAAAATTACAGGATTTCCTTTTAAGAAAGGGTTATAATTACAGCGATATCAAAACTGTATTAAACAAGATTATTAAAGGTGAAGATCCCTATTATTAAATCTAGAAGAAAATCTAACAGGAGAGAAAAGGAGGGATAGAATGGAATTTTTAGAGGAGTATAATATAAATATTGTTTCATTAGTATTGGTTATAGCATTTGTATATCCTGTAATAATGGGCATTGTATTTAAATTGAAAAGTAAAAGCATGGTGGTTACAATTAAGGGTGTATTAACTTCTATGGCAATGGTTTGTTCAATAATACTAACTACTGTGGTGGTAAAAAATGTGTTTGCATTAGATAAGTATGGATTAGTTGAATATATATCCTCAAAGATTTCTCCATCCTTTGCTTATCTTATTACTAAATCTAAGCTATTTAATGGGATTATACTATTGTTTACATTCTTAATTATTTATCAGATATTTAAAGCCCTTATAGAATTTATTAGCAGGACTACTTTATATCCAGCTTCAGATGCCATTGATACCAGTATTAGAAATACAGGCAGAGGTACTAGAGCTTTATTAGGAGGAATGTTTCAAATTCCTAAGGCTATATGTTATATGATAATATTATCAGCACTACTTAGCTATGCATCAATTTTTTTAAATAATCCAAAGCTAGATAATAAATTAAATTCATCTACCATATATAGTTATATTAATAAAAAGATTATAGAGCCGGTTACTGATTCTGAGATAGCTAAAAGTTTCCCCAATATATTAGAGAATTCATTTAAAGTAGTAGATGAGAAAAATAATATAGTAGATGATGTAAATGGATATCTTCAAGGGGTAGTTTTTTATAATGGAGTAACATTAGATGAGGGAATAAGATCTAATGAGATCATAGATAATACTGCGTTAAGTATAACTAGTAAGTATGATAACGATTATGATAAAGCAAGATCTTTATATGAATGGATAGGGAATGCTATAATTTATGATGATGATAAGGCTACAGAAGTTATGAATAATCCCATACCTACAGAGATTAATTCTGGAGCCATAAATACTTTTAATACAGGAAAAGGTGTTTGCTTTGACTATGCATGTTTATATGTTGCAATGTGTAAAGCAAATGATATACCAGTAAGACTAATTGTAGGAGAAGGTTATAATGGAATGTCTTGGGTTAGTCACTCATGGAATGAAGTGTATATAAAGGAAATGGATAAATGGGTAAATGTGGATTCAACTTTTTATAATGCAGGGAATTATTTTGATAATGATACCTTTAATTCAGAGCATAGAAATAGAAAAATCGCAGGAGAATGGAAGTAAAAATTTAATTAAAACTTAAGTTTTAATTAGTCTTTTATATTAGATTTATATAACTTTTATATTATAAAGTTTGTATTATGAAATTAAAATAATAGTTAAATATAAAAAAACAAGCTTATATGCTTGTTTTTTTATATTTAGAAAGTATGAAACTTATGGCCTTTTCACATTCAGTATCCGTATTATCTATGGACCATGCAGTATTAAAATAATTTAGGGCCTTTTTATTTTCATCCATCATTACATGACAATAAGCAAGGTTGAAATAATATTTACTTTCTTTTCGTAGATTCAAAGCTCTATGAATAAGAGGTATTGCAGCCTTATAGTTTTTTAGTTTAATAAAACATACAGCAGAATTATAAAATGAAGGTGCTTCATATTCCTTTAACTCTGCAGATTTTTTATACATATCAATAGCATTTTTATAGTCCTTAAGTTTATATAAATCATTACCTTGTGCAAAATAATTCAAGGAAAAGACCTCCTAATTAGTACTTTATCTTAATATTTTCCATTTTGTTCTAAAATATACTATAACATTTATAAATTTATGTAAATTATATTTTGAAATTTGTATTGACAAAAGAGTTGTATTGTATATAATATTATAAAAGAGAAATATATATAATACATAATAAATTGACTGTGATGAAGAGGAGTAAGAATATGAAATATTAAGAGAGGAAAATCCATGGGCTGAAAGGTTTTCTATAGGAAGTATTTTGAAGGTAGCTTCGGAGTTGCTTTAGCGAAATTAAGTAGCTAGAGACGGTGGTTCCTCATCGTTAAAATTAAGAGAGTCTTAAAAGTAATTTTGAGAAATAAAGGTGGTAACGCGCGCTGTCGTCCTTTGGGGTGATAGCGCTTTTTTTTATTAATTTTATACTAATCTATTAAATTACCCTAGTATTAAGTATATTAATAAATGTAATGCTAATTTCTGTGTAATAGTTTAGTTAAGGTTTTGTACATTATAGCTACTAAGAACTGTAATTGTTAGAACAAGTAATCAAAAGTAAAAAATAAAAACATATAGAAGGGCAGGTAATAACAATGGATGAAAATAACAATATAGCAAAGAATTATGATCCTAAAGAGTTTGAAGAAAGACTATATAAGTGGTGGGAAGAAAGTGGATTTTTTACTCCACAAGTAGATAAAAATAAAAAGCCATATACAGTAATAATGCCACCACCGAATATCACAGGACAACTGCACCTTGGTCATGCTTTAGATAACACTCTTCAAGATATACTTATAAGAACTAAGAGAATGCAAGGGTATAGCACATTATGGCTTCCGGGAGAAGACCATGCAAGTATAGCTACTGAAGTAAGAGTTGAAAAAGCTTTACTTGCAAAAGGAATTAAAAAGAAGGAAATTGGTAGAGAGGCATTTTTAGAAAAGGTTTGGGAATGGACAGAGGAATATAGAGATAGAATTAAAACTCAACTTAAAAAAATGGGTTGTTCTGCTGATTTTACAAGAGAAGCTTTTACTATGGATGAAAATTTAAGTAAGGCTGTTAGAGAAGTTTTTGTTAAATTATACAAAGATGGTCTTATATATCAAGGAAATAGAATTACAAACTGGTGTCCTAAATGTATGACTGCTATCTCAGATGCGGAGATTGAATATGAAGAGCAAGGAGGACATTTCTGGCACATAAATTACCCTGTAATAGGTATTGATGAAGTAGTTGAAATTGCTACAACAAGGCCAGAAACTTTACTTGGAGATACTGCAGTAGCAGTTAATCCTAAGGATGAAAGATATGCTCACCTAGTTGGTAAGAAACTTAGGTTACCATTAGTGAATAGAGAAATTCAAGTTGTTGCCGATGACTATGTAGATATGGAATTTGGAACAGGTTGTGTTAAGATAACTCCAGCTCATGACCCTAATGATTATCAAGTAGGTAAGAGGCATAACTTAGATGAAGTTGTAGTTTTGGAGGAAAATGGAACTATATCTGAAGGTTATGGAAAGTATTCAGGACTTGAGAGATATGAAGCTCGAAAGCTTATTATAAAAGATTTGGAAGAACACGGATATTTAGTTAAGATTAAAGAGCATAGTCACAATGTAGGAACTCATGATAGATGTGGATGTACTATTGAGCCAATGCTTTCTAAGCAATGGTATGTAAAAATGGATACTCTTGCAGCACCAGCAATTAAGGCCGTAAAAGAAAAAGATATAAAATTCATTCCAGAAAGATTTGAAAAAATCTACTATAACTGGATGGAAAATATTCAAGATTGGTGTATTTCAAGACAATTATGGTGGGGACATAGAATTCCAGTTTGGTACTGTAAAGATTGTGGAGAGATAATAGTTGATACAGAAGCTCCAACTCATTGCAGTAAGTGTAGATCTACAAATCTAGAGCAAGATAAAGACGTTTTAGATACTTGGTTTAGTTCAGCCCTATGGCCATTCTCAACATTAGGTTGGCCTGGTGATACAGAGGATTTAAAATATTTTTATCCAACAAGTACATTGGTTACTGGTGGAGATATTATATTCTTCTGGGTTGCAAGAATGATATTCTCAGGTTTGTACAACATGGATGAAGTACCATTTAAAACAGTATTTTTCCATGGTATGGTTAGAGATGATCAAGGCAGAAAGATGTCTAAGTCTTTAGATAACGGTGTTGATCCACTAGAAGTTATAGAAAATTATGGAGCAGATGCTCTAAGATTTTCCCTTGTTACTGGTAATGCTCCAGGAAGTGATATAAGATTCTATGAATCAAGAGTTGAGGCAGCAAGAAACTTTGCTAATAAGATTTGGAATGCATCAAGATTTGTTATGATGTACAATGATGAAGTTCTTATAGAGAAATATAAAGATTGTAAAAACTATTCTGTAGCCGACAGATGGATATTATCAAGACTTAACAATATAGTTAAAGAAGTTACAGAGAATATAGAAAAATATGAAATCGGTATTGCACTTCAGAAGGTTCATGACTTTATGTGGACTGAATTCTGTGATTGGTATATAGAAATTGCTAAACCATCTCTATATAGTGATAATGAAGAAGTTAAAGGAATAGCTTTAAATGTTCTTAATAAAGTTTTAGTTTCAGGATTAAAATTACTTCATCCAGTAATGCCATATATCACAGAAGAGATTTATACTCACTTAACTAAAGAAAGTGAATCTATTACAATTGCTAAATGGCCAGAGTTTGAAGCTGATTTAGAAGATTTCAAAGCAGAAGAATATATGAATTATATTATAGATGCCATAAGAAATACAAGAAATGCAAGAACAGAAATGAATGTACCACCTTCAAGAAAGGCTAAAACATATATATATGCAACTGAAGCAGCAGAAGCTTTTAAAGAAGGAAAAGTTTACTTTGAAAAATTAGCATCTGCTAGTGAAGTTATAATCTTAAACGCTAAAGAAGAAGCACCAGAAAATATAGTATCTGTAGTTTCAAAGGGCGCAGAGATTTACATGCCACTTTTAGAGTTAGTAGATGTAGAGAAAGAACTTGAAAGATTAAACAAAGAAAAAGCTAAATTACAAGGAGAAATTGAAAGAGTAGAGAAAAAACTTGCTAATGAAAGATTTGTTTCTAAAGCTCCAGCTGAGGTTGTTGAAGAGGAAAAAACTAAGGGTGAAAAGTACAGAGAAATGTATAATTCCGTATTAGAGAGTATAGAAAAGTTACAATAAAAAACATTTAAGAATGTTTATATAAAAATAAATTTTAATATTAATAAATAGAAGGATATCTAAAAGTGTATAGACTATATATTTTATTTATAGTCTTATACTTTTCAGATATCCTTTTTAATATTGATAATTACTAGTGTGATATAGTTGAGTATGGATATGTAATGAGGTAAAATAGGTTATGAAATTAGAATTCAGGAGGGGTATTATGAATTATACTGAAGCTATTAACTATATAAAGGATACTGCTAAGTTTGGAAGTAAACTAGGCTTGGAAAGAACAGAAAAGATACTAGAACTCCTTGGAGATCCACATAAGAAGATTAAAGCTATTCATGTGGCAGGAACTAATGGTAAAGGTTCAACCACAGCTATGATTACAAAGATATTAATACATAGTGGGTACAAAGTAGGATGCTATATATCTCCTTATATTGAAGAGTTTGAAGAGCGTATTCAGATAAATAATAAGAATATTCCCAAGGAAGATTTAGCTAGGATAGTTACAGAAGTTTCAATGGCCGTTAAAGAAGTAACTACTTTAGGTTATGGTAACCCTACTGAGTTTGAGATAATAACTTGTGCAGGATTTTTATATTTTCATAAAATGAAGGCTGATTTTGTTGTTGTAGAGGTAGGACTTGGAGGAAGACTAGACTCTACTAATGTTATAGAACCAATTTTATCTATAGTTGGATCTGTAAGCTATGATCATATGAATATTTTAGGAAATACCTTAGAGGAAATTGCTTATGAAAAGGGTGGAATTATTAAAAATAATACTCCAGTAGTTTTATATCCACAGGAAGATAAAGTCACTAAAGTCATAGAGAACATTTGTAAAGAAAAAAATTCACCACTTATAAAAGTGAAAAGAGAAAATGCATCTTTAGTTAAAGTAGGAGAGTATAAGGGAAATACAGTGGTTCAAAATTTAAACATTATAACAGAAAGAGACAGTTATAATGTTAAATTATCTCTTTTAGGAACTTATCAGGTTCAAAATTGTAATGTTGTTATAAATGTTTGTGAAGCTTTAATAGATCTTGGAGTTAATATTACAAAGGAAAGTATAACAAATGGTTTATCTCAAGTTAAATGGCCAGGTAGATTAGAAATTATGAGAATAAATCCTTTAGTGGTAATTGATGGTGCTCATAATATTGATGGTATAAGGAAGTTAACTGAAAGTATAGATATTTATTTTAAGTATAGAAAACTAGTGTTAATAATAGGAATTTTAGCAGATAAGCAAGTAGATGAAATGATAAGTATAATATGTCCTAAAGCAGAAAAAATTATAGCTGTAACTCCTCATAGTGAGAGAGCTGAGCTATGTGAAGATTTAAAGGAGAAGATTAATATTTGCAATAAAGAGTGTGAAGCTATTATGGATTATGAAGAAGCATACGTTAAAGCACTTTCCTATTGTGATGAGGATACTTTACTAGTCATATCTGGTTCTCTTTATATGGTGGGAGATATGAGGAAGATAATAAGAAATCATAATTAATTTTAAATATAATATATTTATGGTGTAACAAATTTTTCGTAGCATAATGGAAGGTTCCTTCATAGTATAATGTGAGGAGGGATTCCAATGAGGTACTTATATATTTGTAATACAACTCAAGATAGCATTAACAAAATTGGTATAGAGAAGTTTGCATTAGAAGATGTTATAAAGTTAGAAGGAGTTAATGAAAATAAAGTAGGTCCTCATGGATTATGTATACAAGGGGATCAATTATTCACTTCAAATTGTTACGATGGTTCAGTGTCTATAGTTAATTTGAAGGATTTAAAATCCTATAGCTATTATTTAGGAAGAAACTGTAGAGATATTTGTGCCTTGGGAAATCATTTATATATTATTTGCGGAGACTCAAATAATGTTGTAACTTTTGATTTGAATAAAAAAGAAATAATAGAGATTATTCCTTGTGGAGACTCTCCACATAGTATTGACTGTTGTAATCACAGCAATGAAATAGTTGTAGCCAATAATGGTGACGATACAATTACAGTATTTGATTCGTTATATGGTAGTGACATTAAAAACATAAAGGTAGGGCAAGCACCAACAAAAGCGTTATTTACTTTAAATGGGGATTATATTCTTGTTTGTGAAAGTAGTGCAGGTAGTTTGGATAAGGGGTGTGTAAGTGTTATATCAAGCAGAAATCATAAAGTAATACATAGATTATCAGTGGGAAATTGTCCTTTTGATATGTATTGCGATGAAAAGTATTGCTATGTATCTAACTATGGTGATGGAACTATATCCATTATTGATATTGTAAATTTTATAAATGTAAAGAGTATAAGAATTGGTGGTATGCCTAGAGGAATAATTTGCGATGAAAGGTATATTTACGTAGGAGATAGCTACAATGATTTGATAATGAGGATTAATAAAAATGATAATCATGAAAAATTAATCATCCCATTAAAGGGCCAGCCTACAGGGATGATTATAGATTAAAATATTTATGAAAATACTAAGGGTAGATTTATAATGAGCTTAATAAAAATTACTCAGTTAAAACTTTAATAATCTTAGTGTATAAGTCAGAGGGGTTAGCTTTCCATTTGGAACATAACTCTCTGGCTTGTTTATTTGATGCCACTGTTACCTTAATTTCCATGAGAGGGATATTATTTTCAGAAGCACCTAGGCTAACTACATAACTATTGGAATTTTCAATGGTGTAATCAGCTGAAATTGTAGCCTCTTTTTTTATTAGATTCATTTTCCCATCTATATAAGAATTTAATTTACTTAAACTATCCTTAGATAATCTATTTTTAAATAAAGATAGGACTTCTTTACCTTTACTTGATATTACTAATCTATCTTTATCTTTATAATTAATTTTATTTATTAGTTGAGACGAGATTAAATCATCTATATATTCTTGCAGTGTAAAATAATTTATAAAATTATTTTCAAGGACAATTTCTGTAAGTTGTATGTTTGATATAGGTAAATCAACTTTATCTATTATATGCAACAGTAGAAGCTTGTTTTCTGCTAAGTTCAAAGAATTATCAAACATAAAGTAACCTCCTTTAAACCATGTACTTTTATACATATTTATTATATTAAATTATAACACATATTTATTAAATATGAATTAAGTTTACATGATATAGTATAGCATATAATAACTGATTATGAATATAATTTTATAGAAAGTATGTTTATAAGTAAAGGAGGAATATGGATAGATCTAATAGAATTAAGATAAAAATAACAACTTATTTAGCATTGTTAATATTAATAGTGTGTATAAGTATTATGGGACGTGTATTTTATAAGGAGACCTTTATTCCAACAGATAGAAAGGTACCTATTTATTCAGTAGACACAAAAGAAAAGAAAATGGCTATAACCTTTGATGTTAATTGGGGTGATGATAAAACTAATGAAATTCTAGATGTTCTCGATAAATATAATGTAAAGGCCACATTTTATATTATCGGATTATGGTGTGATGATTATCCAGACAAAGTAATAGAAATTTCAAAGAGAGGACATGAAATAGGAAATCATTCTAATAAACATCCTGATTATACCAATCTGACAAAGGAGAGTATAATTAAGGATTTAGAAATAGCTAATGCTAAAATATTAAATTTGACTGGAGAAATGCCTAAAACGTTTAGATTTCCATCAGGCTCATATAATGATGATTCAGTAGAAGCTATACAAAGTACAGGGTTAAAGGCAATACAGTGGGATGTTGATAGTGTTGACTGGAAGGCTAATGGAGCAGATATAGAATATGAAAGAATAGTATCAAAGGCAAGGGAAGGCTCTATACTACTATTTCATAATGATGGAAAGTACACCACAGAAAATTTGCCGAAAATAATTGAAAAATACCAAGCTATGGGTTATGAATTTATTACAGTGTCTAACTTAATATATAGTGATAATTATTATCTAGATCATTCAGGGAAACAAATACTAAATGAAAACTGACAAAATTATTGCATATTTTAATTATAAGACTAAAAAATGTGAATTTTTGAAAATTAAATGTTGTAAAATTTAGACAATTATTCTATAATTAATTCACGGGGGTAATGTAAATAGAACTATAAGAAAAATATTTGATTTTTACTATAAATAGTTATATTTTTATTTTTTATGAATATAAATTATAGTAAATTTTACTAAAAAACCAAGGGAAAGAGGGGTTACCATGGATAATAATATTTTTAATAACAAAATTTACTTAGAGGGAAAAGTTATCTCAGATTTAGAGTTTAGCCACGAAATGTATGGAGAGGGATTTTACAATTTTGAATTTGAGGTTTCAAGACTTAGTGATACTTCTGACATATTAGTAATTACAGTATCAGAAAGATTAATTGCAGGAATTGATGTAAGTATTGGAAGTGAGCTTGTAATAGATGGACAGCTTAGATCCTATAACAAGTTTGTAGATGGTGCCAATAGACTTATATTAACTGTATTTGCAAGAGATATTCGCCAACTTGAGGAAAGAGGAAAAAATCCAAATCAAATTTTCTTAGATGGATATATTTGCAAGGCACCCGTTTACAGAACAACACCATTTGGCAGAGAAATAGCAGATATGTTATTAGCTGTTAATAGATTGTACAATAAATCAGATTACATTCCTACTATCGCTTGGGGAAGGAACTCTAGATTTTGTAAGAGTTTAGAAGTAGGGGATAACATTAGAATTTGGGGAAGATTACAAAGTAGGGAATATCAAAAGAAAGTTTCAGATACAGAAGTAGTTAAAAAAATTGCCTATGAAGTTTCAATCTCTAAAATGGAAAGAGTTACTGACGAAAATAGAGATAATGTAACTATTATAGGAAAAGTGGACAATGATCCATCTACAGATGAGAGTAACAATATACAAGAAACAAATTTAAATGATAATGAAGAGAAAGAAGTTATTTAATGAGATAAATCAACCCAAAAGCTATCATGAANNTTCATGATAGCTTTTGGGTTGTTATTTTATAATTTATTATTTTCTTAAATCAGCTAAGATTTCAGTTTTACTCTTAGTTTTATCATCTACATGTTTAATTATTTTAGCTGGAGAGCCAGCTACAACTACATTTTCAGGTACATCTGTTGTAACGATAGCACCAGCAGCTACTACTGAATGATTTCCTATTTTTACACCTTCTAAGATTACTGCATTAGCTCCTATAAGTACATGGTCACCAATTTCACATGGAGACTTGCTAGGTGGTTCTAAAACTCCAGCAACTACTGCTCCAGCTCCAAGGTGGACCCCTTTACCAAGCTTTCCTCTAGCACCTACAACAGCATTCATATCTACCATGGTTTCATCACCGATTTCAGCACCTATGTTGATAACAGCACCCATCATAATAACAGCATTATTTCCAATAGAAACTCTATCACGGATTATTGCACCTGGCTCAATTCTAGCATTTATACTTCTTGTATCAAGCATAGGTATAGCTGAGTTTCTTCTATCAGATTCAAGCCTGTAGTTATGTATTTTTTCTTTATTTGCATCTAAAAAATTATTTATATCAGCGCTATCGCCAAATAAAACATAAAAGCTGCCTTCGCCAAAACAGTCTACATTTTCAAAGTTACAATCCTTTAGATCACCTTTAACATAAGCTTTCACAGGGGTTGATTTCTTTGACTCCTTTATAAATCTAGCAATTTCATATGGATCAGTAAAGTTATATTCCATACCTCTAACTCCTTTCGACAAGTAATATATATTCATTTATATATTATCCTAAAAACTCAACAATAATTATAAATAAATAAGATATTTTTGAATATAATACTTAGTATATTTAATTTATCAATATAGTATATCTATAGTTATATCATAAAAATCATATATAATGGAATATTTTATTTGTAAATGATATAATAAAATTAAAAAAGTAGACCTAGGAGGTAAATATATGGGAAACTTAAACAAAGGATATATTCAAATATATACTGGAAACGGAAAAGGAAAAACTACAGCAGCGGTGGGGCTTGCAACTAGAGCTGCTGGAAATAAATATAGAGTATGTATGGTTCAGTTTTTAAAAAGTGATGCAACAGGAGAATTAGAGTCAGCTAAACTTATGGCTCCATATTTTACTATTCATAGATTTGAAAGACCTAGAGGATTTTTTTGGACATTAAATGATCAAGAAAAGTTAGAGCTAAAAGAGGATATTCAAGAAGCGTATAAGTTTTGTATAAAACAGTTGGAAGAAGGAAATTGTGATATATTGATAATGGATGAAATAATGGGAACTTTATCTAATGGGTTAATTACAGAAGAACAATTAATAGAATTGATAGATAAAAAACCAGATGATGTAGAACTTATAATGACAGGTAGAAATGTGCCAGAATCAATAATGCAAAGAGCTAATTTAGTTACTGAAATGAAAGATCTTAAACACTACTTTAATGAAGGGGTTCCAGCAAGAAGAGGAATAGAATTCTAAGGAGTATAAGGTATAAATTATGAGGTTGTCAAGTAATATAGACAATATAGAAATATCAGGAATAAGGAAATTTTATAATAAGGTCGCTAAGATAGAAGGTGCTATATCACTAACTCTAGGTGAGCCAGATTTTAAAATACCTGGGGAAATAAAAGAGGCTATGAAAAAGTCCCTTGATGAAGATAGGACTACTTATACACCTAATGCTGGGATAGAAGAGTTAAGAGAAGAAATTTCTAAGTATCTAAAATCTTTAAATATAAGTTTCTCCAGTAAAGAAATATGTATAACTGTAGGAGGAAGTGAAGGATTATTATCTACTTTTACTGGAATATTAAATCCAGGAGATAAAGTTCTAATACCTTCCATTGCATATCCTGCCTATGAAAATTGTGTTAAGATTCTTGGTGGAGAGGTAATAAATTATAATATTAAGGAAGATTTATCTTTAGATATGGAGCAATTGGAGAGAGTTATAGAGAAAGAGTGTCCTAAGGTGATGGTAGTATCTTATCCATCAAATCCTACAGGACAACTTTTGACCAAGGATCAATGTGATAGATTATTTAATATATTAAAAGATAAAGATATATTAATTGTAAGTGATGAAATTTATAGCTCTATTGTATTTGGAGAATTTAACTCTATATCACAGTATGGAAAGTTAAAAGATAAACTTATACTTATAGGTGGATTTTCAAAAATGTTTTCCATGACAGGAATTAGAATAGGATATGTATGTGCAGCGGAATGGATATTAAATAGCATAATAAAGGTTCATCAATACAATGTGTCATGTGCACCGTCTATTGGTCAATATGGAGCTTTAGAAGGACTTAAGAAGTCTATGTACCATATGGAACATATAAAATCAGAATTAAAGATAAGAAGGGATTATGTCTATGATAGACTAGTTTCTATGGGGCTTGAAGTTATAAGACCACAGGGAGCATTTTATATATTTCCGTGTATAAAATCCTTTGGATTTAGTAGTGAAGATTTTTGTGATAAGCTACTTGAGGATACTAAGGTAGCCGTAGTACCAGGAACTGCATTTGGAAAAGGTGGAGAAGGGTATGTTAGAATTTCTTATTGCTACAGCATGGAAAATTTAAAATTATCTTTAGATTTAATGGAACAGTGGTTAAATCAGATAAAGCTTAACTAAGGGTTAAATATAAAAGATAAGTAAATATTAAATAAAAGTGTTATGAAAATATAGATTTCATAACACTTTTTATTTGAACTAAATTTGATTTACTATTTAACTACATCGTCCATAGAATATATGCCTTTTGGTTTGTTATGAACATACTCACAAGCCTTTAAAGCGCCTACAGCGAATACTTCTCTTGAAATAGCAGAGTGTTTAATTTCAATTACTTCACCCATACCAGCAAATATAACTTCATGGTCACCTATAATATTTCCACCACGGATTGCATGAATTCCTATTTCCTTGTGTTCTCTTTTAGAGATTCCTTCTCTACCATAGTTGAAGGTTGTTTCTTCTTCTATAGAGTCCTTTATAGTATTTGCAAGAAGTAGTGCAGTACCACTTGGAGCATCTACCTTTTGATTGTGATGTTTTTCTATTATCTCAATATCAAAATCTGTATATAGTTTATTGCTAATAGATTTTAATAAATTATTTATTATATTAATTCCTATAGACATATTAGCGGAATAGAACACAGGAATTGAATTTTGTAGATTTTTAATATGAACTATTTGTTCTTCCGTATAGCCAGTAGTGCAAAATACTACTGGTAATGAGTGAGCTAAAGCATATTTTGATATAGAGTCTAAACTTGAAGGTCTTGAGAAGTCCAGAATTACATCTACTTCTTCTGTTACTTTATCTATGGAATCATAAATAGAGTAATTAAAATTAGATTCTGTATTCATATCTACTCCAGCTTGAATATTTAGTGTTTCAGAAGTAGAAGCTACCTTTGAAATCATATGACCCATTTTTCCGTTACATCCAACTAATAAAATCTTTACCATGTATAGTCTCCTTTATAATAAGTAGTAGTTTTTTAGAGCTTCTTTCAAAGTCTCTAAATTATTATCATCCATATCAACTAATGGAAGTCTTAAGTTTCCAACACTTCTACCCATAAGATTTAAGGCAGTTTTTATAGGAATAGGGTTTGTTTCACAGAAACATGCATTAGTTAAAGGGATTGTTTTTAAAAATAACTCTTGAGCTGCTTTTATTTCTCCATTAAAGAATAATTCACATATATTATGAACATCTTTAGGTACAATATTTGCAATAACTGATATTATACCAAGTCCGCCTATAGCAAGAGTTGGTATAATTTCATTATCATTCCCAGAATATATATCTAATTTATCTCCACAGAGATATTTTATTTCTGCAATTTGGCTTATATTTCCACTAGCTTCCTTTACAGCAACAATATTATCTAGCTGACAAAGTTCATGGAGAGCCTTTGGTGAAATATTCATGCCAGTTCTAGATGGTACATTATATACTACTATAGGAGTATTAACAGCTTCAGCAATAGTTTTAAAATGAGCAATTAAGCCTTTTACTGAAGTCTTATTGTAGTAAGGGTTAATTACTAAAAGTCCATCTACACCAACAGACTCAGCGTAGATGCTCATTTTAACAGAAGCCATGGTGTTATTACTACCAGTACCAGCTATAACAGGGATTCTCTTATTAACTGTATCTACAGTGAATTTTATAGTTTCTTTTCTCTCAGCCTCTGTCATAGTAGATGCTTCTCCAGTTGTACCACATACTATGATAGCGTCAGTTCCATTTTCAATATGCCATTCTAATAATTCTTTTAATTTAGGAAAGTCTACACCGTCTTTGCTAAATGGAGTTACAATTGCAACACCAGAACCTTTAAAAATACTCATATATACACCTCTTAAATCATTATATTTATTTTATTAAATTTTCTTTTATAAAAACTTCTGCAATTTGTACTGCATTAAGGGCAGCACCTTTTCTAATATTATCAGCAACAACCCATAGGTTAACACCATTATCAACACTAAAATCACGTCTGATTCTTCCAATATAAACGTCATCCTGACCTTCTACATCTACAGGCATAGGATAAATATTATTTTTTATATCATCCATTACAGTAATTCCAGGTAAAGTTTTAAATAAGTCGAAAATATCATCCAATTCAAAAGTATTTTCAAATTCTACGTTAATACTTTCGCTATGACCATGGAATACAGGTACCCTTACTGTGGTAGCAGTAACTTTAATTTGATCATTATGAAGAATTTTATGGGTTTCATTTATCATCTTCATTTCTTCCTTTGTATAACCATTATCTAAGAATACATCAATTTGAGGTATTACATTATAGGCTATAGGATATTGAAATTTCTTAGGAGGAACATTAGATACTCCATCCTTTAGATCATTAAACCCTTGAACTCCAGCACCGGATACAGCTTGATAAGTTGAGTATACAACTCTTTTTATTCCATATTTAATATCAAGAGGTTTAAGAGCAACCATTGCTTGAATAGTAGAACAGTTAGGATTAGCAATAATACCATTATGCCATTTAATATCTTCACCATTAACCTCAGGAACTACCAGAGGAACTCTAGGATCCATTCTCCATGCACTACTATTATCTATAACCACGGTATTGTGTTCTGCGAATATAGGAGCAAATTCTAAGCTGACATCTCCACCAGCTGAAAAAAGAGCTAAATCAATTTTTTTGTTAATTATATTTTCTTTCTTAAGTTCTTCTACCAATATATCTTTTCCATTAAAGTGTATAGTAGTTCCAGCAGACCTGGCAGATGAAAAAAGATATAAATCCTCTATGGGAAAATTTCTTTCAGCTAAAATATTTATGAATTGTCTTCCCACCATTCCAGTAGCCCCGACTATAGCAACATTGTATTTCAAAAATACCACCTCACTTAACTTATATTTATAATACATTATATAACTTAAGTAGATAAAGTTATATAACTTTATTAAATTTATATATAAAATTTTTATTATAGCAGAGATATATACCAAAGATGTCAACGGAAGTAAAAGCATAATACAATGTATGTAGATATTATTAAGCCCAGATTGTTAAGGGGAAGATGAAAGTAAGGAAGTGTTAGGTCAATTTAAAGAGTAGATAATAAGATTTTAGATATAAATGAATCATATTAAAAATCCGCAAGATAATATTTTAAATAAAAAGATGCATTTGTTTAAATATGTAAAAATATGAAGGTGTATAGAAGATTTAATAATATGAATTTAAAATATTATCTAATATTTTGTTGCAATTTGTAATCTTAAGAACAAATTATGTATTAAAATAGTTTGACAACTTACAGAACCCTGTGTTAATATTATAAAAAATGAATTTATTATTATTTTTATTTTCATACTTTTAACAATTATAACTACTAAAATACATAACCACATATTAACTATGAAATATGTATGAATGATTAAAATACTGAGAGTTAATTTCTTAGTGTTGCTTTTGAAAAGGAAGTGGCTTTGATATTGTGGCAATTGTCAAAATATTTGAAAGGAACTAACTATTTAAATAAATCATTTTTGCTAATTTCACAATAGCATCTTAAGTGTGTTTTAGTAATGTTAAAGGAGTGAAGCCTTACTAGATTTTATTATTAGTGTGGGAGGTGTTAGTAAGGGGAAATAATGCATTACATTTTAAAAGTTGATATGAGGCAAAAAAAGAATAAAAAAGTGCTAAAGTTTTATAATATCATAATACATAATGTTGCAAATTATAAAACAACGACTTTGTATACGATATCATCAATAAGCTTAGCGGTGTCTTAAATATTTACATTTCATTTATAGGAGTCTATAGGAGAGATGTAATTTCTAATAATGTCTCATTGTGCTTAAGGTAGAAAAAGGTTAATGTTGGGGGAAATGCAGTAGATGGGGATTTTATTGCATATTTTTACTTAAAAATGGAGGGATGACGATGTTTAAATTTACTCTAAAAAGATTTGGATATATGTTATTGACATTATTCATTGCATCATCAATAACATTTATGCTTATCCATGCTATGCCTGGAGATCCACTTGCGGTTGCAGCAAGAAAGCTTCCAGAGCAAATAAAAGCTAACTACTATGCTAAATATGGATTAAATAAGCCACTTTTAACTCAATATGGATTATTCGTTAAGAATGCTGTCAAAGGAGATTTAGGACAATCTCTAGCATCTCCGGGAAGAGATATTACAGAGACTATTATGAAACATGCACCTATTTCAGCACGAATTGGAGGACAAGGTCTTATACTGGGAGTTACAATAGGTATCTTATTAGGTATTGTAGCTGCATTTAAAAGAGGAAAATGGCCAGATTATTTAGTAATGTTTATAGCCATAGTTGGTATATCTGTACCAAGTTTTGTTGTAGCATCACTACTACAATTCTTCTTCACAGTTAAATTAACATGGTTGCCAACAACAGGGTGGGGCGAGTTTAAGCATACTATATTACCTACCATAGCATTAAGTTTAGCTCCTATAGCTACATATGCAAGATATATGAGAGCTAACTGTTTGGATGTTATTGGACAAGATTATATAATAACAGCTAAGGCTAAAGGGGTTTCTAATGTTAGTTTAGTATTTAAACATGTTATAAGGAATGCTATTTTACCAGCTATTACCCTTCTAGGACCACAAGTTGCTGGTATATTTACAGGTTCCTTCGTAGTTGAAAGTATATTTTCAATACCGGGACTTGGACAATATTTCGTATCAGCAATTACTGATAGAGATTATACTATGATAATGGGACAATCAATATTTGTATCAGCATTATTTATAGTTGCATTATTCTTAGTTGATATAATCTATGGATTAGTTGACCCAAGAATAAGAGTATCAAGCGGAAAGCGTTAGGAGGGATAAGTATGGCAGAATTTTCAAAAGAAAAATTTCAAATTATAGGTTGTGATAACCTAGATTCAGAGGGAATACTTAGACCTAGTATGACCTACTGGCAAGATGCATGGAGAAGACTTAAAAAGAATAAAGTTGCGATGCTTTCGTTGGTGTTATTAGGAATAATTACATTGATGACAATAATAGGACCTATGATAAGTAATTTTGAATATCAAGCTACAAATAATGATATGTTAAACTTAAAACCAAACGCAACATATTGGTTTGGAACAGATAGTTTAGGTAGAGATTTGTTTACAAGAGTTTGGATAGGTGGTAGAATATCTATCGCTATAGGGTTAATTGGAGCTGTTATCGACACTGTTGTAGGAACAATTTACGGTGGTATAGCTGGATATCTTGGTGGAATTGCTGATGATATCATGATGAGAATACTAGAAATTTTAGTAAGTATTCCATACCTAGTTTTAGTTATACTTATCAGGGTTATTATGGATGGTGGTAGTATGATACCACTTATTATAGCTATGACCATTACAGGATGGTGTTATATGGCTAGACTTGTAAGGGGACAACTTTTACAAATTAAAGAACAAGAATACGTACTTGCTGCAAAAGCACTGGGAGCAAATGCTTCAAGAGTAATAGCAAAACACTTAGTACCAAATACTTTAGGTGTTATGATTGTTGCTATAACATTCGATATACCATCATTTATATTTGCAGAAGCTTTCTTAAGTTTCTTAGGAATAGGTGTTCAATCACCAATGACAAGTTGGGGAGCTCTTGCAGCAGCAGGACAACAGACTATAATGTTCTACGCTTATCAATTAATTTTCCCTGCCTTAGCGATTTCGTTAACAATGTTATCTTTTAATTTATTAGGTGATGGTTTAAGAGACGCACTAGATCCTAAATTACGTCAATAAGGGGGGAATGGCAAATGGAAAGAATTTTAGATATAGAAAATTTACAAGTTTCATTTCATACCTATGCGGGTGAAGTAAAAGCAGTAAGAGGTGTAGATTTCCATCTTGATAAGGGTGAAACTTTAGCTATAGTTGGAGAATCAGGTTGTGGAAAAACAGTTACATCAAAGGCTATAATGAGGCTGTTACCAGAACCAATGCCAGCAGAAATTAAAAAAGATTCTAAAATCATTTTTGAGGGTAAAAATATTTTAGATATGAACGAGAAGGAATTAAGAAAATTAAGGGGATCAGATATATCTATGATATTCCAAGATCCTATGACTTCATTAAATCCTACAATGACAGTTGGTAAGCAAATTGCTGAGAGTTTAATAATTCATAGAGGTATGAATAAAGCTGAAGCTATGAAAGAAGCAATAAAAATGCTTGATCTTGTTAATATACCAAATGCTGATAAGAGAGCTCATCAATATCCGCATGAATTCTCAGGTGGTATGAGACAAAGAGCTATGATAGCTATAGCTCTTGCATGTAATCCTAAGATACTTATTGCGGACGAGCCAACTACTGCTCTAGATGTTACAATACAAGCTCAAATAATGGATCTTATAGGAGATCTTCAAAAGAAACTAGGAACTGCAGTTATACTTATTACTCACGATCTTGGAGTAGTAGCGGATACTGCGGATAGAATTCAAGTAATGTATGCGGGACAAGTTATCGAAAGAGGTACTGTAGAAGAAATATTTGCAAATCCTCAACACCCTTATACATGGGCATTGCTTCAATCAGTTCCAAGACTTGAGACAAAAAATAAGGATACGCTTTACGCTTTAAACGGTACTCCGCCAGACTTAGTTAAACCACCAGTTGGATGTCCTTTTGCTGCAAGATGTGAATATTGTATGCAAATATGTTTAGAGGAAATGCCAGAAGTAACTAATGTAGAGAACGATCACCAAGTGTTGTGTTGGTTAAAACACCCAATGGCACCTAAGGTTGAAGTTCCAGAAGCGTTAAGAAGAGGTGAATAAGATGGCTGAATCAAATAAAAAAGAAGTTTTAATTGAAGTAAAGAATCTTAAGAAATATTTCGAGGTTGGTAGGAATGCTACACTTAAGGCGGTAGACGATGTTAGTTTTAATATATTTAAAGGTGAAACATTAGGTCTTGTTGGAGAATCAGGTTGTGGAAAAACAACGTGTGGAAGAACTGTAATGGGACTTTATGGAGCGACTGGTGGTGAAATATTATTTGATGGAGACGATATTAGTAAATATGATAAAAAACAGAAAAAGGAGTTTACTAGAAGAGCTCAAATAATATTCCAAGACCCTTATGCATCGCTAAATCCAAGAATGACTGTTGGAGATATTATTGGGGAAGGAATAGATATTCATAACCTTCACAAAGGTAATGAAAGACAGGCTAGAATTTATGAATTACTACAATTAGTAGGACTAAATAAAGAGCACGCATCTAGATTCCCTCATGAGTTTTCGGGTGGACAAAGACAGAGAATAGGGATAGCAAGAGCTCTTGCTATAGAACCAGACTTCATAGTTTGTGATGAGCCTATATCTGCTCTAGATGTATCTATTCAAGCGCAAGTTGTTAACTTGCTGATAAAATTGCAAAATGAATTAGGATTAACATATTTATTCATAGCCCATGACCTATCAATGGTTAAACACATATCTGATAGAGTTGGAGTTATGTATTTAGGAACTATGGTAGAACTTGCTAGTAGTAAAGATTTATATGATAAGCCTTTACATCCATATACTCAAGCGTTATTATCAGCGATTCCAATTCCTGATCCTGATGCAACTAAGAAAAAAGCAAGAATACCTTTAGAAGGAGAAGTGCCAAGTCCAATAAATCCTAAACCAGGTTGTAGATTTGCACCTAGATGTAGATATGCAAAGCCTATATGTAGTGAAAAAACTCCTGAGTTTAGAGAAATTGAGCCAAATCACTTTGCTGCATGTCATATACTATAATTTAAATAAAAAAATAAGAGTGCTTAAGCACTCTTATTTTTTTATTTAAAAGCTTAGTCAAATTTTGTTTTTAATCATTGTAATTTCAAACAAAGACTTTATCCAATGACTATCAATTTTATTCATTTATTGAGTTTTATTACCAGGTATATAAATTCGTATATCTTTTAATAATATTATAAAAGGAGGTCATATATGGGTGTTTAGTAGTAAATATCATATTGAATTTAATTGAGTTTTATTTAAAGAAAATACAGAAAAAAGAATTTTATTAAAAAACGAAATTCATATATCTTCTTTTAATGATTAATTTATGAAAAAAACTACAAATTACGACAAAGAAAAATATGAAACCTTGAAGATAGGGTGTACCAATGGTAATAGAATCAATTGCCATTCGTGAATTTATAATACTTTGTTGAAATATAGGGAATTTTACGTAAAAAATATAGGTAATAATTCGTATAATTGAATAAAATTAAAATTATAATGTCTTAAGTGGAAGTGGTCAACATTGACATTGTCGTAAAAAGAGTGTACTATAAATATAAATAAAAGTTATGAGGAAATGTGTAGAAATATGCACAATGAATAACACAAAGATGAGCCGAGGTTAGAAAGAAAATTTTTAATTTTTGAACTAAACCAAATTATTTTAAGGGGGATTACTTATGAAGAGTAAAAAAATACTAGCATCATTATTAGCATTATCTATGATAACATCAGCGGCATTAGTTGGGTGTGGTAAAGGCGAAGAAAAGGGTGCAGGAACTGCTACTAATGGAGAAGCAGATGCTGAACAATATTTAAATATGCTTTTACAATCTGAACCAAAAACAATTGACCAATCTAAATCAAGTGATTCATATTCTTCACAAATTCTTGCAAACTGTCAAGAATCATTAACAAGAATTGTACAAGATGAAAATGGTAAAGATAAAATTGAAAAGGGTATAGCTGAAAGCTGGGAAACTTCAGATGATAAATTAACTTGGACATTTAAATTAAGAGATGCTAAATGGAGTGATGGTAAACCAGTTACTGCAGAACAGTTTGTATATGGTATTACTAGAACTCTAGATCAAAATACTGCATCACCATATGCTTTCCTATTATATCCTATTGCTAACGCTGTAGAATTCAACTCTGGTAAAGCTAAGGCAGAAGATTTAGGAGTTAAAGCTCTAGACGAAAAAACTGTTGAGTTTACATTAGCATCACCATGTGCATACTTTCTTGATTTAACATACTTTAAAGTAATGCAACCACAAAGAGAAGATATAGTAAAAGAACACGGTGATAAATATGGTTCAGAAGCTAACAGTATGGTATATTGTGGACCATTTATGATATCTGAATGGGTACATAATAATAAAGTAGAATTTGTTAAGAATCCTGAATATTGGGATGCTGAAAATGTAAAACTTGATAAAGTTACAATGAAAATAATAAAAGAAGAGTCTGCTAGAATGAATGAATTACTTAATGGTTCATTAGATATGGCTACAGTAGTTAAACCAGAATGGATAGAAAAGTTTGATTCTGCTGGTGAATATGAAGCTAAAAAAGGATATGATGGTTCGACTACATATACTTTCTTTAACCTTAAAGATAAATTATTCAGTAATGCTAAGGTAAGAAAAGCATTTATAGTAGCAGAAGATAGAGAAAATAAAATTAAGACTTTAAGAAAAGGTCTTGGCGAACCTGCTCTAGGTTTTGTACCAAAGTCTGTACAAATAGGTGGAGAAGAATATAGAACAAAAGTAAATGAATTACCAGTTCAAAAATTAATGGATGAAAATACAGATCCAAAAGCATTATTAATAGAAGGTATGAAGGAACTAGGGCTTGGAGAAGATCCATCTAAAATAACCATTAGTTACTTACAATCAGGTACTGATGCGGTAGCTAAAGAATATGCTGAATTCCAACAACAAGTTTATACAAAAAAACTTGGAATTAATGTTAAAGTTGATTTTGTTGAATGGGCACAATTCCAAGAAAGAACTGATAATTTTGATTATCAAGTTGCAGGTATGGCATGGACTGGAGACTATAATGACCCTAACACATATTTAGATTTATGGACATCAACAGCTGGAGTTGTACCAACAGGTTGGTCAAATCCTAAGTACGATGAACTTATAGCTAAAGCAGGAAAAAGTGATGATCCGAATGAAAGAGCTGAACTTTTCAAAGAAGCTGAAAGAATACTATTATATGAAGATGGTGTTGTAAGTCCAGAAGCTTGGAGATTTAAAAATACTTATGTAAGAAAGTATGTTAAAAACTACACTGCTCCATTATTTGGAACAATAGACTTAAAATATACTTATACTACTGGAAGAAAATAATATTATAATGAAATGAGAAAAAGTGAAGCAAATAACGAATGCTTCACTTTTTTTAGATGCTTTGATGTTTTTGCCTATAAAAGTGGGCTTTATAAGAAAATTCTAATTTAATGCATTATAAAGTTAGGGGAAAGAAGTCAATATTATCTAAAATACTATAATATATATAATATATGTAGTGATTAAATGATAAAATTCGTATTACAAATTTCGAATTTAAATGCAAATAAAACCCGATTAATAGAGAAAAAAGAAGAAAAAAGAAAAATAAACAAACGAAAAAAAGTAAAATAAATTAATAAATAAATTTTAATTAAAAAAATATTAATATAATTAATCAAAATGAGAGGTTGTATTAATATTTCATAAGATATTTGCACTTATATAAGATAATAAGTCGAATTGAGGTAATCTTATAAATATTCAGATAATGGGTATTGCAATAGTGAAAGTGTTAATATATAATAAATTTAAATCAGATGGATATGACATTATATCTATTATATTGATGATTAATGAAGGGGGATTATTCATGAAAAGCAAAAAAATATTAGCTGCTTTACTAGCTGTATCTATGGTAACTTCTGTTGCTTTAGTAGGTTGTGGTAAAGATGACAAAAAAGATGAGGGCAAAGGTGGAGAGACTGCTGCTTCTGGAGATATGGATAAAGAACAGTATCTTAACTTATTATTGAGGGCTGAACCAAAGACAATTGATCAATCAAAATCAAGTGATATGTATTCATCACAAGTTCTTGCAAACAGCCAAGAGGCATTAACAAGAATTATTCAAGACGAAACTGGAAAAGATAAAATCATAGAAGGTATAGCTGAAAGTTGGACACCTAACGATGATAAATCAGTTTGGACATTTAAATTAAGAGATGCTAAATGGAGTGATGGAAAAGCAATTACTGCAAAAGACTTCGTTTATGGTATCACTAGAACTTTAGATCAAAATACTGCATCACCATATGCATTCCTTTTATACCCAATCAAAAATGCTTCAGAATTCAACGCAGGTAAAGCTAAAGCAGAAGATTTAGGTATTAAAGCTGTAGATGATAAAACAATTGAATTTACATTAAATTCACCATGTCCATACTTCTTAGATTTAACATACTTTAAAGTAATGCAACCACAAAGAGAGGATATAGTAAAAGAACATGGCGATAAATATGGCTCTGAAGCAAATACAATGGTATATAGTGGACCATTCATAATCTCTGAGTGGGTACACAACAATAAGATTGAATTTACTAAAAATCCAGAATATTGGGATGCTAAAAATGTAAAACTTGATAAAGCTACAATGAAAATTATTAAAGAAGAATCTGCTCAAATGAATGAATTACTTAATGGTTCATTAGATATGGCTGGAGTATCTAAACCAGAATGGATAGAAAAGTTTGATAAAACTGGTGAGTATGAGGCTAAAAAAGGATATGATGGTTCTACTACTTATACTTTCTTCAACCATAAAGATAAGTTATTTAGTAATGCTAAGGTAAGAAAAGCATTTATGGTAGCTGAAGATAGAGAAAATAAAATTAAGACTTTAAGAAAAGGTCTAGGAGAGCCAGCTATGTCTTTTGTACCTCCTAAAGTACAAATAGGTGGAGAAGATTACAGAGATAAAGTAAGTGATGCACCAGTTAAGGATCTTCTAGATGAAAATCCAGATCCAAAGGCTCTATTAATTGAAGGAATGAAAGAATTAGGACTTGGAGATGATCCATCTAAAGTAACTATCAACTACTTAGAATCAGGTACTTCAGCTGAAAATAAGGTATGGGCTGAATTCCAACAACGTGTTTATGAAGATAAACTTGGTGTAAAAGTAAAAGTTGATTATGTTGAGTGGGCACAATTCCAAGAAAGAACTGATAACTTTGATTATCAAGTAGCAGCTATGGCATGGGGTGGTGACTACAATGACCCTAACACATTCCTTGATTTCTGGGTAACTGGTGCTAACGTTGTAATGACAGGATGGTCAAATCCTAAATACGATAAGCTTATAGCTGATGCAGCAAAAACTGTAGATCCAGCAGAAAGAACAGAATTGTTTAAACAAGCAGAAAGAATTTTATTATATGAAGATGCTGTTATAAGTCCAGAATCTTGGAGATTTAAAAACACATATGTAAGAAAGTATGTTAAGAGTTACAGTGCTCCATTATTTGGAACAGTTGATTTAAAATACACTTACACTTCAGGTAGAAAATAATATAAAATAGTATTATAATTTTAAAAAGGCTATCTCATTTCTTTGAGATAGCCTTTTCTGTAGTTTTTAACAAATACAATAAAAAACTGTGTTTAATTAGGTTCTTTAAGTAATATAAACACAGTTTTATTTTATAATTCTATATTATGGTCTACCTTCTGTATACACTTCTTTTAAATCTAAAGATCCAAAGGTTGGAGAAGTATAATTTTTAACATAATTATAAATATAAGTATTTTTGAATCTCCACGTAGTTGGACTACACACTGCATCTTCATAAATAAAAATTTTTTCTGCTTCTTGGAATAACTTCTTTCTTGCTTCTTGATCTGAAGTGGTTCTAGCTTTTTGTATTAACTCTTCATATTTATCGTTCTTCCATCCAGTTTTAACGGAAGCAGTATCATGAAGGAACATATCAAAATAAGTTAGTGGATCATTATAATCGGCAGTAACTGACATTCCTGCTAATTCATAATCCATGTTATCTGTCCTATCGCAGAAAATTGCCCATTCCACATAATCTACATCAATGTTAACTCCTAATGTTTTATTATAATTCTCCTGAGAAAATTCTGCCATTTCTTTACTGTAAGAACTAGTGCCAGATTGAAGAAGTTTAATAGTATGCTTTGAAGGATCTGGATCTAAACCTTCTTCCTTTAAACCCTCTATAAGTAATTTTTTAGGGTCTGGATTTTCTTTTATTAGCTCGGTTACCGGATTAAAATCAGTAGCACTTCTAAACTCTTCCTCACCTACTTTAACTGATGGTGGAACCCAAGCTGTACAAGGTTCTGCTAAGTTTCTATACAATGCTGAAACTGCACCTTCACGGTCTTCAGCTATGAGAAAAGCTTTTCTTATTTTTGCATTTTTGAAGTATCTGTTTTCTTGGTTAAAAAAATTATAGCATATTGAAGTATCGTAACCTTTTTTGACTGTAAAATTTCCGGTTTCATTTAATTTGTTAATCCAATCCTTGGAACTTACATTAGCTAAATCTAAAGAACCATTAAATATTTCATTCATTCTAGCAGATTCTTCTTTAATTATTTTCATTGTAGCTTTATCAAGTTTTACATTTTCAGCATCCCAATATTCGGGGTTTTTTACTAATTCAATTTTGTTGTTGTGTACCCATTCAGAGATTTTAAATGGACCAGTGAAGATTAAAGTGTCTGCATCTGAGCCATATTTATCTGCATGTTTTTCTATTAAGTCTTTTCTTTGAGGTTCCATTATTTTCAAGTAAGTCATGTTTAAGAAATATGCACAAGGTGATTCTAATGTGATTTCTAAAGTGTGATCATCAATGGCTTTTACACCAACTTCTTCAGCTTTTGCTTTACCAGCATTGAATTTAGCGGCATTTTTTATTGGATAAAGCAAATATCCCATTGGAGAAGCAACATTTGGATCTAATGTTCTAGTGATACCATACACAAACTGATCTGCAGTAACAGGTTGCCCATCACTCCATTTAGCATCTCTCAATTTAAATGTCCAAGTTAAGCCATTTTCGGATTGAGTCCATTTATTAGATATTCCTTCTTTAACTAAGTCATTACCATCTTCATCTACGCCTAATCTAGTTAAAGCCTCCATAGTATTAGTATGGATGTATGATGAATAGACATCATAAGTTTTTGAAGGGTCTAGACTTTGTGGTTCTGCACCTAACAGTACATTAATATATTGATTTTCATCAATAGTGCCTTCTTTAGTTTTCTTGGAGTTCTCTGAACTGCTTGATCTACCACATCCAAGTATTATAGTTGATGCTATGGATAAAGTAAGAATACAAGCTAAGATATTTTTGCTTTTCATAAATATTTCCCCCTATTTATAATATGAAAATATTAGCAATGCTAATATAATTCTCTAATTAAAGAATTATGTCATATCAACGAAGATGAGATATTATTAAAAATTTTGCAAAAGTAATGTAAGTTAAACTAAAAATGGTTATATTTAATTTGAATAAGGTTTGGTAAAGTTATAAATATATATTTCACAAATATAAAAGTTTGTGAAGCTAATAAGTGAAAAATGAAATAGAGTTCACAATAATGATGATAGATAATTAATGATATTGAAAAAAATATTAATTCATATGAAATTATATGAAATAATATAGTGAATATTTCATATTAAAATAATAATTAGATTTAATTGTTATAATATATAATTATACATAAAAAACTACTATATGTAAATATATTTATTTGAGTGAAAATATGTAATGAGATTAATTATTTATTTTGATAATACATAGGGGATGGATGAATAACTAATGTAGAATTTATAAAGGAAATGAATAAAAAAAAGTCTATGGTAGAAAATATAGTTATTACATTAAAACTATATTTTAATAACGCGGAGGTGGAAGCTTGTGGGTAAGACTCCTATAAAAAAAGTAATAAAATCTAAATTAAAAGCTAATAAAGAATTAACTCCACAGGAGGCTTTAAGAGAGCAAATAAAATATGATATAGTAGAAGAATTAGGTTTGGCTGAAAAAGTAAATGAATTTGGATGGAGTAGTTTAACTGCAGAAGAAACGGGGAGAATTGGAGGTATGATGACCAAAAAGAAGAAGGGTCTAAATATTCCCAAGAATGATGAGTTTTTTTAGTTTTATATAATATACTAATAATAATCAAGTTTAACTAAGACTTTGTTAGAATAATTAAGATAAATTATATTAATTTAGTGAAGAGATATAATTATAGCTTAGTTCATGAATAAACATATAGATATGAGATTTGTTACATGGTCATGGAAGAATTCTTAGACAAAATAAAAAAAGTAATGTAAAATAAATAGGTGATTATATAGAAAAGATGGTGAACCTATGGACTGTTATAATGATTTTGCTGATATATACGATGAACTTATTAATGAAGATATCAATTATAGAGGTTGGGCAGATAAAATTATTGAGATTTGCAAGGAATATAATGTTGGAAGAAGAGAGTATTTAGATTTAGCTTGTGGTACAGGGAATTTTACCAAGTTAATTGGGAAAAACTTCATATTTACAACGGCTATAGATTTATCAGAGTATATGTTATCTATTGCTGATGAAAAATTAAAGGCAGAAGGAATTAAAGCTAAGGTTATGTGCCAAGATATATGTACTTTTAATCTTAAAAAGCAGTTTGATCTGATAACCTGTGGATTGGATTCTACTAATTATATAATTGAGGATGAAAAACTTCAATTATATTTTGTGTCAGTTAATAAACACTTAAAGGATGATGGCGTTTTTATTTTTGACATTAATACAGAGTACAAAATAAAAAATATATTAGGAAATAATAGCTTTAACTATGACAGAGAAGATGTGGTATATATTTGGGAAAATCAATTACAAGAGGATATTGTTGATATGTACTTAACCTTTTTTGTTAAAGAAGGACAAGTGTATCATAGATTTGATGAACATCACAGAGAGAGAGCCTATAGTGAGAGTAAAATAGAAAAATTTATAAAAGAAGCAAACCTTGTCATAGAAAAAAAACTTAATTGCTATGAAGAAGTTGCCATAGGCGAGAATACACAAAGAATAACCTATGTTTTGAGTAAGAAAGGATGTTAGAGTAATGAAAGATAAATTAATTAGAGCCACTGCAAAGGATGGCCAAGTAAGAATAATTGCAGCTATTACTACTGAATTAGTGAATGAAGCAACTAAAACTCATGAATGTATGCCAACAGCTTCAGCAGCAGTAGGGAGAATGTTAACTGGTGGGGTTTTAATGGGTGCTATGCTAAAAAATGATACTGATAGTTTAACTATTCAAATAGATGGTGGTGGAGAAGCAAAAGGTGTTACTGTTACTGCCCATCATGATGGAAGTGTTAAAGGATATATAGGAAACCCAAAAGTGGATTTACCTTTAAATGAAAAAGGTAAATTAGAAGTTGGTGGTGCTATAGGTAAAAATGGATATCTAAAAGTAATTAAGGATATGGGGCTTAAAGAACCTTATGTAGGTCAAGTGCCTATATATACAGGAGAAGTAGGCGATGATATAGCGTATTACTTTACGGTATCTGAGCAAACACCATCTGCTGTTGCTTTAGGAGTATTGGTAGATACGGATTTATCTATAAAAGCTGCTGGGGGATTTATTATACAAATGATGCCAGGTGCATCAGAATTCTTAGCAGATATTATAACTTATAGATTGGAAGAAGTTCCATCAGTAACAGCTATGATAGAGAAGGGAATGACTATAGAAGAAATATTAGAATTTATATTTGAAGATATGGATTTGAAAATATATGATGCTTTAGTACCAGCGTATAAATGCGACTGTTCAAGAGAAAGAGTTGAAAGAGTACTGATTAGTATTGGTAAAGATGATTTACAAGAGATATATGATGAGGGCAAGACAGAAGAAATATTGTGCCATTTCTGTAATAAAACCTATAATTTTAAACCAGAAGATATTAAAAAAATATTAGAAGCTATTGACTAATTTCTATAATAAATTCTAAAAACCATATTGACAATAAACTAAAAATTTAATATAATAGTCTTTGTTAAGACTTGGAAGATTTATTGATTTTTAAGCTTAGCAAAGATTATTTTTAATAATGGTGTCACAAATTTAAATTTTGGTCGCATAGCTCAGCTGGGAGAGCACCTGCCTTACAAGCAGGGGGTCACAGGTTCGATCCCTGTTGCGACCACCATATGGCCCAGTGGCTCAGTTGGTTAGAGTGCCGGCCTGTCACGCCGGAGGTCGAGGGTTCGAGTCCCTTCTGGGTCGCCAATAAATTCTAAAATTTGTGTCTGGCTCGATAGCTCAGTCGGTAGAGCAGAGGACTGAAAATCCTCGTGTCGCTGGTTCGATTCCTGCTCGAGCCACCATTATTACGCGGGAGTGGCTCAGTGGTAGAGCGTCACCTTGCCAAGGTGAACGTCGCGAGTTCGAATCTCGTCTTCCGCTCCAATATGGCGCTATAGCCAAGTGGTAAGGCAGAGGCCTGCAAAGCCTTTATCCCCAGTTCAAATCTGGGTGGCGCCTCCAAAAAAGCAAGTAATTTATTTACTTGCTTTTTTATTTTTTTTGTGCATTATATAAATGTGCTTCTTAGAGAGAGGCATTAAAATTAAGTATTAAAAATTCATATTGTAGTATTTTGTATAGATGAGTTACTGAATATCTAAAAAGTATATACTACCTCTATCAATTAATTGAGAGTTGGCTAAAGAAATAGGTGTTATGCCATGCTTATCTAAAAATCTTTTTATTAAATTCCCGTGAGGATATAAATCTAGGTCTCCATAAAAAACTATAGTTTTAGAATCTACCATACCACAAGTTCCTCCAATAAAGCCATAATTCAAATGAGGTAAAAGAATGTCACCTGGTGGAATTAAGAGTACATCATATCCACAGTTATTTAATTCTTTGTAAATGCATATATCAGAAGTTATAAAGGCCTTATTAGATAATACTACAGTAGAGCATTTAGTATAACCTTGATTTATATTTATTAATGTCTTATGATTAATATTTTCTAATAAAGTTTTATCAGTATACCTTATATTATGCATAAAAAAATCAGGAGTATTTACAGCATTAAGGATAATATCATTAGGATATTTATCAGTTAAAGTGCTAGTGCTTCTCAATACTGTTAGATTTAGAGATTTTAGAGTTTCTTCAAAGGTAGAAGATGCATCCTTATGAATGATGGCATTATTATTGTCAATGAAATGCATAAGAATATCAGGATGACCACATATAGCTGGATATAATGAATTGCATGGTTCGCAAAGGATAACTTTACAATTTAAATTTTCTAAAGCAAATAATTCCTCAAAAGAAATTCTAAAGTCTACAAAAGCATATTTCAAAAATATCACCACCTTAAGGTTAGTTGTTACTAACTTAAAAATAATATATCATATATGTTATATTATTTGTAGAATAAATTGGATTTAATAAATTGTATATAGTAAAAAATAAAAACACATAATATACATAATATATTAAAGTAAAGTTCTGTATCTATAAAATTCTTAACATGAAGTGGGGTGATTGAATGCTACTGTTGACCATTGTAAATAATAGTTATAAGGATTATGTATTAAATCAAGTTAAGAGTATGAGTGAGTATTTAAGAGAAAAAAAGAAAAGTATAAATTTGAAAATTGAAAATGATGAATTAGATGAATGTATACATATATATTGGGAAGATGGTGATTACACTGAGGATGAAGTTAAGAAATTATTTAACTATTATACAGCTAATATTTTATATGGTGTAATTATTAATGAATTTTTAGAAAAAAGGGTTAATAAACATCTGAATGAAACATATAACTTTCTTAACTATAACGATATAAGTATTGTAAAAAAGGATATATATAAAATTTTAAAAGAAGAAGTACCTATAGATGATACTGTGATATATTATATGAATAAGAAAAATAGTATTTTAGATAGAATTATTAATTGTATAGAAGAAGGTAACGTATTAAATATTAAAGGGTTTATGGACTTTAGATCCAAGGAATTAATGCCACAGATATATGCGATAATAGAAAAAGTGGTAGAAAGTTATATGATAGAAAAGGAGTATAATGAATTTATTAGTCTTTTAAAGTATTTTGTTGAGATACAAGAAAGTAAGGCTGAAAAGGTAGATTTGTATATTGGAAAAAGAGGAGATTCATATATACTCAGAGATGAATTTGGAAATAATATTATGGAAACCCTTTTGAATGAAATTTGCGAAAATAAAAATATAGTAGACGTTAGTCAAGATGATTTAGTTATAAGTGGACTAATAACTATGTGCCCGAAAAAAATAGTAATACATTCTGCTAATAGATGTAAAAATAAGGAGCTAATTAATACTCTAGAGAAAGTTTTTGAGAATAGAATTTATCATTGTAGTGGTTGTAATGAATGTTTAATGTTTAAAGAAATTATAGAAATGCCTATTGACAATAATATAAAGGTGTAGTAAGATTAACTATGTTAGTGAAAAAGTAAATAACTAATTAACAAGTAGAAACTGCCGTTTCTCACCTTACAGTATTGCTAGTAAGGTAAAATTTTGGTTTACAATGATTGTAATAACAGGACGGCGTTTGCTGTCCTTTTTATTTTATATAAGATAAAAATATGTGGTTTAAAAGCCGGAGGTGAATGTTATCAGTAAAAATAAAGATTTCATGATGAATGAAGAGATAAGAGACAAAGAAGTTAGAGTTATTAACTCAGACGGGGAAGCACTAGGAGTAATTTCTACAAAAGAAGCATTAGAAATTGCATTACAAAAGGAATTAGATTTAGTTGTAGTATCTCCAAATGCAAAACCTATGGTATGCAAAATCATGGATTTTGGTAAGTTTGTTTATGAGCAACAAAAGAAGGAAAAAGAAGCTAAAAAGAAACAAAAAATCACTACTCTTAAAGAGATTAGACTAAGTGCTAGCATAGAAGATCACGATATTGAGATAAAAGCTAATAATGCTAGAAAGTTCTTATTAGATGAAGACAAAGTTAAAGTTACTGTGAGATTTAGAGGAAGAGAAATTGAAAACTCGCAAGTAGGACACAAGATATTAAACCTTTTTGTAGAAAAATTAGGCGATGTTTATGTTATTGAAAAGCCAGCTAGACAAGAAGGAAGAAATATGATAATGATATTAGCTCCAAAAAGAGCATAACCGAGAGGAGGACTTTACAATGCCAAAAATGAAAACACATAGAGGTGCAGCAAAGAGATTTAAAAAGACAGGAACAGGTAAGTTAAAAAGATCTAAAGCTTTTAGACGCCATATATTAACTAAGAAGAGCAGAAAGACTAAGAGAAATCTTAGAAAAACAGGATACGTTTCAACTACTCAAGAAAAAATAATGAAGAAATTACTACCATACTTATAGTAGGAAGTTATCTAGGAGGTAAATATAATGGCAAGAGTAAAAAGAGCGATGAATAGTCGTAAAAAACATAAAAAAGTATTAAAACTTGCAAAAGGATACTACGGTGGAAAAAGCAAGTTATTTAAAACAGCTAATGAATCAGTAATAAGAGCATTAAGAAATGCTTATGTTGGAAGAAAATTAAAGAAAAGAGATTTCAGAAAACTATGGATAGCTAGAATAAATGCAGCTGCTAGAATGAATGATCTTTCTTATTCAAAATTCATGAATGGAATGAAGCTTGCTGGAGTTGAAATAAACAGAAAAATGCTTTCTGAAATAGCAATCAACGATCCAAAAGCATTTGCTGAATTAGTAGAAGTTGCTAAGAAGCATCTATAAGATTAATTAAATATAAAAAATAAAAGCCAGAGGATGACTATGTCATGTCTCTGGATTTTGTTAGACTAAATTTTAATGTACATAATTATTTATTATTTTTATATAAGAAATAAAGATAATAAATAAATGGATATATATAGTATAGAAATGTAGCCATGGCTACATTTTTATACTATATATATTTTAATAAGGAAATGGGGAAACTATATATAAATATATAATCGTGATAAATTTTTTTAAAAGTTTGAGGTGTTATTTATGCAGTTAAGATTAAGGGATGTTCTAAGGCGTAAAAACTTTACTCCAGTTCAAATAATAGCTATGGGATTTGCAACTATAATATTTACAGGTGCCCTATTATTAAGCTTACCTATTGCTACTATAAAAGGTGTAGGAACTCCATTTATAGATTGTATTTTCACATCAACTTCTGCAGTTTGTGTGACAGGATTAGTTACTGTAGATACTGGTACTTATTGGAGTTATTTTGGAAAAACAGTAATACTTATTTTAATACAAATTGGTGGTCTTGGATTTATGTCTTTTGCTACACTTTTATCATTAATTATTGGTAAAAAAATAACTTTAAAAGAAAGATTAATTATAAGGGAATCATTAAATTCAACATCTCTTCAGGGAATAGTAAAATTAGCTAGATATATATTAGTTTTTACTTTTTCAATAGAATTTATAGGAGCTTTACTGCTTTCCTTTGAATTTATACCTGAGTTTGGAATTATTAAAGGTATATATTATAGTATATTTCATGCAGTTTCTGCATTTTGTAATGCTGGATTTGATCTTATGGGAAATTACGGTAGCTTAACTGCCTATAGTGATAATGCTTTGATAATACTTACTATATCTTCTTTAATAGTAATTGGTGGACTAGGTTTCTATGCATGGAATGATATATTTAATTATAAACGTACTAAAAGATTAACACTTCAGACTAAACTAGTAATAGCTGTAAGTGCAGGATTGATTTTGTTTGGATTTATAATGTTTCTTGTATTTGAACTTTCTAATCCAGATACTTTAAAACCTATGGGGATTAAAGAAAAAGTGCTGTCAGCATTCTTTGCATCGGTTTCACCAAGAACAGCAGGATTTAATTCTATAGATTTGACAAAGATGACTATGGCATCTACATTTTTATCCATAATGTTGATGTTTATTGGTGGTTCACCAGGATCAACGGCTGGGGGAATAAAAACTTCTACCGCGGGCGTGCTTTTTATGACAATACTATCAGTTATAAATGGAAGAGAAGATACAGAGTTATTTAAAAGAAAAATAAATAAAGAAACTGTATATAAGGCTTTAGCAGTAGTAGTAATAGCACTGGCGTTAGTGTTTACTACAACCATATTATTATCTATTACAGAAAGAGCATCAGGTGCTCCGTTTGAACATTATTTATTTGAAGCTACTTCAGCCTTTGGAACTGTTGGGTTAACATTAGGATTAACTCAAGAGCTTACTGCTATAGGTAAGGCTATAGTAGCACTAACTATGTATGCGGGTAGAGTTGGGCCACTTACATTAGTTGTAGCAATTTCTATAAGAAAAAGTAAAAGAGGAAATTCTATTAAGTATCCAGAAGATAAAATCTTAGTTGGATAAAGGGGGATATATTAATGAGTAAAAAACAATTTATAGTTATTGGTTTAGGTAGATTTGGAACTTCAGTAGCAGAGACTTTATATGCACTTGGTAATGATGTATTAGCTGTAGATATAGATGAAGAAGCTGTTCAAAACATTGCAGAAAGAGTTACTCATGCTGTTCAAGTAGATGCAAATGATGAGGTTAGCCTAAGAGCCCTTGGAATTGGTAATTTTGATGTGGCTATAATTAGTATTGGTTCTGATATTCAAGCTAATATTCTATCTACTCTTTTAGTTAAAGAAATGAATGTTAAGCATATTATAACTAAGGCTAATAATGCATTGCATGCAAAAGTTTTATATAAAATAGGTGCCAATAGAGTTATATTCCCAGAGAGAGATATGGGAATTAGAGTTGCTCATAACCTTTGTTCTTCTAACATACTTGATTATATAGAGTTATCACCAGACTTTAGCATTGCAGAAATTGTTACCCCAAAGGAATGGGAAGGTCACTCTCTAAAAGAGCTAGATTTAAGAGTGAGGTACAGTGTAAATGTGGTAGCTATTAAAAGAGATGATAACATAGAGGTATCTCCATCTGCAGATGAGGTTATACAGGAAGGCGATATAATAGTAGCCATAGGAGGAACTGCTGAGCTAAACGGAATTGAAAGTTTAGTTAGATAAGGAGATTTATAAGTGCAGGTTATAAAAAGTAAGGATAATAATACATTAAAAGAAATTAAAAAATTAAAAGAAAAAAAATATAGAGTTGAAAATAAGAAGTTTATTGTAGAAGGATTTAGATTTCTAGAAGAAGGTTTTAAATCAGATTTTATTATAGATAAACTTTTTATAAAGGAAAGCTCAGTTGATAAATTTAAAGAAAAATTTTCTTTTTATATTAATAAATATGAAGAAAAATTATTTATTATAAATGACAGTCTATTTAAAAATATTTCAGGTACAGAAAATTCTCAAGGAGTTTTAGCTGTACTTCAAATGAAAGAGGAAAATTTTAATAAAGAAGAAGGACTGTATATTTTAGCTGACAAGATACAAGATCCAGGCAATTTAGGAACTATAATAAGAACAGCTCATAGTGCTGGTTGTAGGGGAGTTATTTTAAGTAAAGATACAGTAGACTTATACAATGAAAAAACCTTAAGAGCTACTATGGGTTCCATATTTAATATTCCTATAATCCATGATGAAAATTTAGTTTTCACAAAAAGATTAATTAGTGAAGGGTATAATTTAGTATGTAGTTCCCTTGACACAGAAAAAAACTTTTATGAAGTTAATCTAGTAGATAATGCAATAATAGCTGTAGGTAATGAAGGTAATGGCATTAGTGATGAAGTTATGAATTTAGCTACCTTTAAGGTTAAAATTCCTATGCTAGGAAATACAGAATCCTTAAATGTTGCTATAGCTGCATCTATTATGATATATGAAGGTGTAAGACAAAAGTTAAATAAAAAGTATTAATACTTGAAATTTTTATATATTATATGTATAATGTTTCTATCAAGTTAGGATTTAAATGTTATTTAAGTGAAATAGTATCCAAACTGGTTTAGTAAAATAAAATATTTATACAATGACGAAGAGAGTAGATATATATTTTTATATAAGGGATGAAGAGCCAAAGACTGAAAGCTGTTCTTATAGGATTATATCGAAGTTCACTTCTGAGTACTAATTATGAAGTAATAGTAGTAATTAGCGGCTATGGTCGATAGATTTACTAAGAGGAGTTTTAATAAAACTCAATTAGGGTGGTACCGCGGATTTTCCGTCCCTTTTTAGGGACGGTTTTTTTATGTCTATAAAGCAAAAACTTAATTTCAGAAACTATTATTTATACTTGAATTAAGTAGAAATTTCATTAATTATGAAGTGGAAATTTTTTTCCAAAGAAAGTTTTAATCCATAATTTTAAATGAACTCATGAATTTTAGAAAGGAGCTTAGAATATGAAAGAACAATTAGAACAAATTAAAAAAATTGCCCTAGAACAACTAAGTCAAGTAACAGATAAAGCTGAACTTGAAAATATTAGAGTAAAGTATCTAGGGAAAAAAGGAGAGCTTACTGCAATCTTAAGAGGTATGGGAAAACTATCAGCAGAAGAAAGACCGGTGGTAGGTAAAATTGCTAATGAAGTAAGAGAAGAAATAGAAAGTGCCATTGATACAAAGGTAGTAGCTATTAGAAGTGCAGAAAAGACTGAAAAATTAAATAGTGAAGTAATAGACATTTCTATGCCAGGAAAGAAACAAACTATGGGGAAAAAACATCCATTAAGTTTAACTCTTGATCAAGTAAATGATATATTTTTATCTATGGGTTTTTCTATAGAAGAAGGACCAGAAGTAGAGTTTGATCATTACAATTTTGAAGCTTTAAATATACACAAGGATCATCCAGCGAGAGGAGAACAAGATACTTTCTACATAAATGATAATATAGTATTAAGAACTCAGACATCTCCAATCCAGATAAGAACTATGGAAAATCAAAAGCCACCAATAAAGATGATTGCACCAGGAAAGGTATATCGTTCAGATGCTGTAGATGCAACTCACTCACCAATATTCTATCAAATTGAGGGATTAGTAGTGGCAGAAAATATTACCTTTGGAGACTTAAAGGGAACACTAGAAATGTTTATCCAAAAGATGTTTGGAGATGACATGAAAGTTAAATTTAGACCGCACCACTTCCCATTTACAGAACCATCAGCAGAGATGGATGCAACTTGCTTTGTATGCGGAGGTAAGGGATGTAAAGTTTGTAAAGGTAGTGGATGGATAGAAATTGTAGGCTGTGGTATGGTGCATCCACAAGTACTTAGAAATTGCGGAATTGATCCAGAAAAATATAGCGGTTTTGCTTTCGGATTTGGATTAGATAGAATTGTAATGTTAAAATACGGTATTGAAGATATTAGATTATTATATGAAAGTGATATGAGATTGTTAAATCAGTTTTAATATATAAGGAGGAAGATTATGAAGTATCCAGTTAAATGGTTAAAAGACTATGTTGATATAAATGTTTCCCCTGTAGAACTTGCAGATGCATTAAATCTTTCAGGGTCTCATGTTGAAGAGGTTATACTTACAGGAGATGAAATTTCTAATGTAGTTACAGGAAAGATAACAAAGATAGAAAGACATCCAGATGCAGAAAAACTAGTTGTATGTGCAGTGGATATTAACAAAGAGGAAGAAATACAAATAGTAACTGCTGCTACAAATATGAAGGAGCAGGATATTATTCCAGTAGCACTACACGGAGCAACGCTGCATGGCGGACTTAAAATAAAAAAAGGTAAATTAAGAGGAGTAGTATCAAACGGTATGTTCTGCTCAGAAGAAGAGCTTGGAATTGCTGGAGATGAGCCAGTACATGGACTTATGATATTACCTAAAGATACATCTATTGGAGTAGATATCAAGTCTGTAATACCTCTTGAAAGTGCTATTATTGACTTTGAAATAACTTCTAATAGAGCAGATTGCTTTAGTATAATTGGAATGGCAAGAGAAACAGCAGCGACTCTAGGGTTAACTTATAAAATGCCAAATCTTAAATATAGTGAAGAAGATAAAACTAATATAACTGATAGTTATAAAGTAGAAATTAAGAGTCCACTATGTAGAAGATATATGGCTAAAGGAATTAGCAATATAAAGATAGAACCATCACCACAGTGGATGCAAGAGAGATTATTAGAAGCTGATGTAAGACCTATTAATAATATTGTAGATATAACAAACTTTGTTATGTTAGAGTTAGGTCAACCATTACATGCCTTTGATGCTAGAGATATAGTATCTAATACTATAGTAGTTGATACTGGAAAAGATGGAGAAAAATTTGTTACTTTAGACGAAGAGGAAAGAACTATAGATAGCTCTATGCTTTGTATAAAGGATGGGGATAAAACTATAGGACTTGCAGGAGTTATGGGAGGATTAAACTCAGAGGTTAAAGAAGATACTTCTATGATAGTCCTAGAAAGTGCAAATTTTAATGGTCTTAATATAAGAAATACATCTAAAAAGTTAGGACTTAGAACAGAAGCTTCAACTAAATTTGAGAAGGATTTAGATCCAAACCTATGTAAGTTAGCTATTGATAGAGTATGTGCCCTAGTGGAAGAATTAGGTGCAGGTAAGGTTATGACTGGGGTTATAGATATATATAATGAAGTTATAGAACCTCATACCTTAGAAGTAGATAGTAACTGGGTTAATAGATTCTTAGGTAGTAATATATCAAAAGAAGATATGAAAAGATATTTAGATGGATTAGATTTAAATACTGAAATTAAAGGTGATGTTTTAGTTGTTAATTGTCCAACATTTAGAAGTGATCTAAATATAAAAGAGGATATAGCAGAGGAAATTGCTAGAATTCATGGATATAATAATTTTGAATCTACCCTTCCTCATTGTGAGGCTATAAAGTCTGGAAAATCAGATAAGCATAAGCTAGAAGATAAAATAATAGAAGCTTTAGTAGGCAGTGGAATAAATCAATCTATAAGTTATTCCTTTGTAAGCAATAAAATTTTTGATAAACTTTTAATTCCACAAGATAGTGAACTTAGAAATGTAGTTGAAATTAGAAATCCTCTAGGAGAAGATTTCAAGGTTATGAGAACTACTACTCTTGCATCAATGATGGAATCTTTAGCTAGAAACTATGTAAAGAGTAATGAAAGTGCAATGCTTTTTGAAATAGGTAAAGTATATATAAAAAATACTGATGAAGAGAAGTTGCCAGAAGAAAGAAATATTTTAACCTTAGGAATGTATGGAGCGGGAGATTATTTAGAACTTAAAGGTGTGGTAGAAAATGTACTAAATGCTTTAGGAATAGATAATGGAATTTTTATTAGAGAAAGTGAGAACCCTAGCTTCCATCCAGGAAAAACTGCTGCATTAAAACTTAGAAATAAAATTTCTGGAGTTTTAGGTGAAATTCATCCAGATGTAAGTGAAAATTATGGTATAGATACAAGATGTTTTGTTGCTGAATTAAATTTAGATATGTTAATGGAATGTGCTAAGATAGACAAAAAACATAAAGCACTTCCTAAATTTCCAGCAGTAACAAGAGATATTGCAGTTTTAGTAGATGATAGAGTTCTAGTACAAGAGATAGAAGACACTATTAAAAAACAAGGTGGCGGCATCTTAGAAAGTGCTAAACTATTTGATGTTTATAAAGGAAGTCAAATTCCAGAAGGTAAGAAGAGTATAGCCTATGCTATAACCTATAGACATGCAGATAAAACTTTAACTGATACTGAAGTAAATAAGGTCCATGATAAGATTTTAAGAAGCTTAGAGCATAAGCTAGGTGCAGAATTAAGATAATTATTAATTAAAATAAGTAGGTGTAAATTTACATCTACTTATTTTTTTATGGGAAATTTTATATAGGGTTATCCTATTTGATTAGAGTGAAGGGTTTTGTGAGACTTATAAAGGGGTATGACATAGGTTATAAAAATAATTTGTAATTCTACAAAAAAGTACCTATAACATTGAATTTGTATACTCATTAATGTACAATTATGGATATATATAGATTAACATTATAATATTTTACATATAAAAATATAGTTATATCAGCTAATAAGGGAAAGTTAAGGTGGGGAAAATATGAAAAGTTTTTGGGGGATTATTCCACGATATATTAAAAAGGGGAAAAAAAGAATTATCTTTGTAGCTTTAGGTATTATAGTATCTATGGCACTAATAGTATCATTAGGCACTATATCAGAAGCTTTAAAGGAATCGCTATATCAGAAGATGAAGGATGATTCAGGAGGAATACATGATATCTATTTAGGAACTTTAGGTTATGTGGATTTTGATAGAGTTGCAAAAGAAGAGGTTGTAAAAGAAGTTACTACGGTTTGGCCAATTGGCAGATATGATGTGCCGAATACAGATAATAGTCTTCAAATTTCGGCATTTAAAGAAAATGCTACAGATATATTAAATCTAGAATTGATAGAAGGTAGATATCCAGAAAAGGATAATGAAATAGCTATAGAAAAGTGGATTTTAGATTTGTTTCCTAAAAAGTATGAAATAGGAGATAAGATAACCATTCCTTATACCATAGTTCACAGAGGCAGAGGTACAGAATTTTATTATGAGAAGGGTGAAACAGAGTTCGTACTTACAGGGACTTATGATTTTACCTATAGAAACTGGTTCTATCCAAAGGAAGGGAATGCATATATTACACCTGAATTTGGAGAAAAGATATTAAAAGAGAAAAAGCTTACTATGCAAAGTGTAGAAGCTGACGGATATATAATGATAAAGCCATCTTACTCTGTTGAGGATGCTGTAAAAAAGTTAACTGAATCAAGATATTCTACCGGAGGATTTTTTGCTAACGAACCTAAGTTACAATTAAAAAGTGAATATGAAAAATATGATAATATAATGTTTTTTGTTTCATTAATATTAATAGTAATTTCTAGTGTAATAGTTTATAACATATTTAATGTTAGTGTATCAGAGAGAACTAAAGAATTTGGTATGCTTAGGGCAATGGGATGTCCTCCATGGAAAATAAAAGCCATGATTTTAATTGAGGGTATGCTTATAACAATTGTATTTATTCCTATAGGAATTTTATTAGGAAACTGGATAACTAGGTATATTATAAAAATAGTCACTGGAATAGAGAATTTAGGTACAGTGAGAACAATGGATACTAAAATTATCTTAGTAGCAATTGTAGTGGGACTTTTAACTGCATTTATAGGAACTTATTTTCCAGCTAGAAAAGCTTCGGTTATATCACCCACAGAGGCTATAACTGGAGGAGCAAATACTAGTTTAAAGAGTAGTAATATGAGAGGAAGCTTAGATAAATCTATTTTAAAAAAGGTATCTTTTGAAATCAATTTGGCGTTTATAAATATAATTAGAAATAAAAAAAGATTTTTATCTACATGTTTATCTTTAATTATAACTATAACCATGTTTATGACAGTAAATTATGTGGTAGGTTCTACAAATCCTGTGGCAATCTTTAAAGATAGCTTCAAGGTAGATTTTAAAGTTGATTCTAAAAGTGGATTATCGCTAGAAAAGGTTTCTTCTGTGGAAGGATTGGATGTAACCTTAAAGCTTAAGAGAAGAGGCACAACTATGGATATTGAAAAAGAAAATTATACAGAAGAAGGATTAAGAACCTATGAAGAATTAGGAAAGTCTGTACAGTATATATCACAGTGTATATCTAGGGATAGATATTTAATAGAAGTTACAATTTTAGGACGTAGTGATGAGGAGTTAGAAGCTTTAAAGAAAAATGTCATTGCTGGTGAGATAGATATAGACAAGATGAAAAATGAAGATATATTAATTCTTGTACAAAATATAGATGGATTGAACTACACTAATTTATCTGTGGGAGATGTTGTACAACCTTCATTTACTAAGTTAAATGATAATGGAGAATTTTTAGGTGGAACTTATCCAGAGTTTAAAGTTGGAGCTATAGTTAGTGAAGAAGCAATAAAAGGATTACCTTTAGGTACTCCAAGCACAACAGTACACTCATCAGCAATAATTCTACCTGACTCTGCCATGAAGAAACATATGGAAATGACTAAATATCAATATTGGGAAGGGAATGTTAAGGAGGGATATGACTATGAAGAAGTTGAAGAAGAGTTAAGAGCAGTTGTAGATGGTGATAAGGGAGCTACATTATTATCTTACAGAGAAGAACTAGAAAAAGTAAAGGTAAATAATGCTCAAATTATATTTGCCATGTACAGTATAGTTATTGTTGTAGCCATAGTAAGCATAATAAATCTTATTAATATCATGAATATGAGCGCAATTATGAGGAAGAAAGAGTTTGGATTCCTAAGAGCTATGGGCCTTAGTGGAAAGCAGGTGAAGAAGATCATAATGTGGGAAGGGGCCATTTATGGAATAGTATCTTCTGCAATTTCAGTACTGCTAACTTTGGGAATTTCAGCAATTATAACTAAAAATTCAGAGCTTTGGCTAGGTCAGATTATAAGCTGGCATATACCAATAGGCCAAATGACTATAATTATAATAATTACAATCATAATCACACTACTATCATCTATATTACCGTCAAAAATATTATTTAAATCAAGTATTGTTGAGAGTATTAGGGATGTAGAGTAGAAGAGTAATGGAGGAATTAATATGAGTATGTTAATAACCAGTGGTCTAGCTAAAACCTATGGAATGAATGAAACTGCAGTAAAGGCGTTAAAACCTACGGATTTAGAGATTAAAGAAGGAGAATTTGTAGCCATAGTAGGACCTAGTGGCTCTGGAAAAAGTACATTACTACATCTTCTTGCAGGATTAGATAAGCCTTCAGCAGGAAAGGTATTTATTAATGAACAAGATATTTATGAGTTAAGTGAAAATGAGTTATCTAGATATAGAAGACAGAACGTAGGATTTATATTTCAAGCTTTTAATTTAATTCCTATACTTTCAGCAGAGGAAAATATAAAACTTCCAGTATTAATGGATGGTAAAAAGGTAGATGAAGGGTATATTGATGAAATTATGGATGTTCTTGATATAAAAGAAAGAAGAAAACATCTTCCAGGTGAACTATCTGGAGGGCAGCAGCAAAGGGTATCCATTGCTAGAGCACTAGCTAATAAACCGTCCATAATATTTGCAGATGAACCTACAGGAAATTTAGACAGTAAAAATAGTAAAGAAGTATTGCAACTACTAAAATCAACCATAGAAAAGTATAATCAAACACTAATCATGATTACTCACGATGGTAGTATAGCACAAATGGCAGATAGAATTATTACTATTACTGATGGAATGATTATAGAGGGTAAATAAGAAGAATGTTACATAACTAATATAAAGAAATAGTTGTGTAACATTTTTTATTTGCAATACTTTGGTAGTTAGAAAAGAATAATTTTTATAAAAACTGTGGCTTGATAATATGGTAAAATTTTACAAAATAATTATAAAATATGTACCATAATATATTATATTTATATTTAATTAAGTTTTATGAAACATATTGTTGACAAGTATTTGGAATATTTATTAAATACCTTATTTAATAAATAGCTAATATATGTTAAAATGATTATAAGTTTATGCAGATGTAAATTTATAATTAAGAGGGTGTTTATGTGAGCATTATAACAGTTAAGATAAATGGAATGGAATATAACCTTAGAGGAGAAGAAAATGATGAGTATCTACAAATGGTTGCTCAATATGTAGATAATAAAATAAATAGTCTAATGTTTAAGAATTCTAAAATAAGTCGTCCTGATGCTACTATTCTTGCAGCAATTAATTTAGGAGATGAGGTTTTTAAAAATAAAGAGGCCTGCGAAAGGGCAAATGAAAATTATAAAATGATTGCAAAGGAACAAAAAAATCTTATTTCCGAAGTAGAAGGACTAAAAAGAGATTTACAGGCTGCAAAAAAAGAAAATGAAGACTTAAGAAAAGTTAACACTTCGGATAAAGATGAAGAGATAGGAAAGCTAAAGGATGAGGTTACATATCTTAAAGAGCAATTAGAACTTATGGATCAAGTTGTTCAAGAGTTAAAAAAGGATAATAAAAAACAAATGACCTTTAATAAAAAGCTTCTATCTGAAAATAATAATTTAAGATATGACCAAATAGCTAGAGTAAGACAGCTAGAGCAACTTAGTCATGAGATTGAGGATAAAAACCTTCAGCTTATGAAAAATGGACAAGTTAATGTAAGAAAAAAGTAAAAGTTTAGGTGATAATATTATATTTATATATTATCGCCTATTTTTTATTTTAGGATAATTAGCTATATTTATGAATTAAATATAATTTTATTCTTTAATATTGTGATAATTAAAATTTTATGGGCATAGGTATTAGGTAAAACCATAATTCTTAGGGGGATTATACATGAAAGTTTTGCTATGTGCTAGAAGTAATTATATAAATTTAAGTTCAGGAGATACTACTATAATATTTAAAATATACACTTTTTTAAAAGAGAAAGGGGTTAATGTAGATATATGTGGAGCCAATGAGGAGGCTAATTATGATGATTATGATATAGTACATCTATTTGATATTAAAAATATATTTGATGCTTATAAACATTTTAAATTGGCTAGTAATAGTAAATGTAGTATAGTAGTATCACCGATGTATTTTAATATGGAGAAGTTTTTCGAATATAGTAATAATATGGAACGAAAAAATCTATGGAATAATTGCAAAGCTTATAAGGAATTAATTTTGAAGAAGAGTAAAATCATATTTTGCAATAGTATATACGAAAAGTCTTTAATAACCAAGGATTTCACTACAAAGGGAGATATTAAAGTTGTTTATAATGGAGTAGATATAAATTATGATGAGGTTCCGTTATATAATTTTAAGGAGAGATATAATTTAGATAATTATATATTGTGTGTAGGAAGAATTTGTGAAGTGAAAAACCAATTAGAATTAAGTAAGATATGTAATGAAATAGGAGTAGACTTAGTTCTAGTTGGAACGGCATCAGAGGAGCGTTACTTAAAAGAATGTTTAGCTTATCCGACTACACATTATTTAGGATTTATGAATGACTATGATTTGTATAATGCATACACCTTTTCTAGTGCTCACGTATTAGCTAGTTTTTCAGAAGTTACAAGTTTATCATCCCTTAAGGCAGCAGCTTATGGATGTAACATAGTGGTTACGGAGGAAGGGGCTTCAAAGGAATATTTTAAGGATATGGCAATATATTGTGATCCTTATAATCATAATAGTATAAAATTAGCAGTAGAGAAAAGTAGGGCAGAAAGAAAAAATAATAAACTAAAAGAATATATAAGATATAATTATAACTTGAAGAATATGTTAGAAGGCATATATGAGGGATATTTAAAATTGATGAATTAAGATGTATAGGGGCTAACCAATAAAAAGGTATTAGCTCCTATTATTTTTTACAGTTTGTAACAAAGAGAATTGTGATATAATAATCCATGAGAAGTAAAAAATAAGTACTAATAAAATAAGTATGACTTTTTTAATATAGAATAAAGACATTTCTTATTGATAGGAGTTGAGAACATATGGATAAAATAGAATTATTAGCGCCAGGTGGAAGTAAAGAAAGTATCTATGCTGCTGTTCAAGGTGGTGCAGATGCTATATATATGGGCGGGAGTAAGTTTTCTGCTAGAGCCTATGCAAATAATTTTAATGAAGAAGAATTAATAGAAGTAGTGAATTATTGTCATTTATATAATGTTAAAGTATATATAGCCTTTAATACTGTGATAAAAGAAGACGAGTTAGGTGAAGCTTTAGAGTATGGGAAGTTTCTATATGAAATTGGTGTAGATGCTATTATAACTCAAGATATGGGATTATTTAAAATTATAAAAGAAGCTATACCAGATTTTGAAATTCATGCATCCACACAAATGACTATACATAATGGAGAAGGGGCTATATTTTTAAAGAATGAGGGCTTTCAAAGAATAGTTTTATCAAGGGAGTTAAGTCTAGATGAAATAAGATATATTTCAAAGGACTTAGATATAGAAACAGAAATATTTGTCCATGGAGCATTATGTATAAGTTATTCTGGACAATGCCTTATGAGTAGTATCATAGGAGGAAGAAGCGGAAATAGAGGAAGATGTGCACAGCCCTGTAGATTACCTTATACTATAATAAAAAAATCTAGTGGAGAAAATAGAGAAGGGTATTTATTAAGTCCAAAGGATACTTGTACTATAGATGAAATTAAAAGTTTAATTGAAAGTGGGACTTCATCATTAAAGATAGAAGGTAGAATGAAAAAGCCTGAATATGTAAGTGGTGTTGTAACTACCTATAGAGAAGCTATAGCTAGTGTGTATCACAACAAATGTTTTGAGATAGCACCTAAAAAGGCCATATTAAATCAATTATTTAATAGAGAAGGGTTTTCAAAGGCATATCTTAGAGGAAACATTGGAAGAGACATGATGGCATATAATTGCCCCAAAAATACAGGTGTATTTTTAGGCACCGTTGAAAAAGATTTAACCATACAGCTTCAAAAGGATATAAAAGCCCAGGATGGAGTTAGAACTGATAATAGTGGATTTACAATCACAAATATTTTAAAGGGGAAAGAAAAGGTTAAAGAAGCCTCTAAAGGCGAAAAAGTGAAGCTTATGCCTACTAAATATAAGGTTGGAGATAAAGTATATGTAACTTCAGATACTGAACTTTTAACTAAACTTCAAAAAAATTATGAAGATATTTATGGTGTAAAGTTACCCTTAACTATAAAGGTTAGATTTGCTCCAGGAGAAAGATTTTATTTATCTACGGTTTATCAGGAAAAAGAATTTGAAGTCTATGGAGAAAATGTAGAGGTTGCAGCTAATAAGCCTATGGATAAGGAAGCCATAATTAAAAATCTCAATAAGTTAGGGGATACTCCTTTTAAACTAGAAAACATTGAATTTGAAACCTTTGAAGAAGGATTTTTAAGGGTATCATCTATAAATAGTGTAAGACGTGAGCTTATTGAAGATATAATGAAGTATATTAAAATTCGTGATAAACGGCATGTGGAAGAAAAGGCTTATAAAGAATTTAATAGGAATTCTAAAGAAGCTAAAGATATATTTAATGATGAGTATCTAATATGCGTTAAAACTCTAGAACAATTAAAAAGTGTATTAAGTTTTATAGATGAAAATCCAGATATAGATCCAGCTATAGGAGTAGATTTATTTAAAAAGGGTGGAGGTTTTAATTTAGAAGAAGTAGATTATGAAAATTTATATATGATTGTTCCTAATATAATAAAAAGTGAATTTAATTTAGTTACTGAAGCTATAGAAAAGAATATTTCTAAAATTAAGGGGTTAATTACAGCTAATTTAGGTATAATAAATGTGTTTAAAAACAGACTTAACATAATTGGAGATTATAAGTTAAATATTTTAAATAGTGAAAGCTATGATTTTTATAATAGGTATACAGATATATCAGCTTTAAGTGTAGAACTTAACAATAAAGAAATGTTTTCTATAGCTAAAAATATTAAAACTCCAGTGCAAGTAGTAGTTTATGGTAAGTATGAACTTATGGTAAGTGAATACTGTGTAATTGGCAGTACCTTTGGTGATAAGAGCTCTACTTCAAACTGTAATTTCAGATGTGACAAGGATAAGTTTGTATTAAGAGATAGGATGAATGAAGAGTTTCTGGTTACTACGGATAAATATTGTAGAAGCCATATATATAATACATTACCTGTAAATATAGTTCCATTCATTAAGGAATTAAGGAAAAATAATATTAACAATTATAGAGTTGACTTTATAGATGAAGATTATAATCAGGTTTTAAAGGTGATGAAATATATATTTAAAGATGAAGATGTAGATTTAGGGAAAACTACAAAAGGACATTATAAGAGGGGAATTGAATAGAAAGTAGGGGATAAGAAATGAATGAAAAGACCTTTAAAGTACTTGAGTATTATAAAATCAAGGAAATATTAAAAAAGTATACAGTTACAAAAGCGGGGAAAGATTTAATTGATAATCTGAAACCATATAACAATCTCTATGAAATCAAAGAGCATTTAGAGGAGACTAAGGAAGCATTAATTTTATTAACTACAAAAAGTGCACCACCCTTTGAAGGAATATATGATGTTAGGGAAGCGCTTTTAAGAGCTAAGAAAAATTCCACACTTATGCCAGTAGAATTACTTAGAATTGGTAATATGCTTAAAAGTTCTAGAAATTTTAAGGAATATGTACAGAGTAAGGACGATGAAACAACTTATAGAGTTTTGGAAGATATAATAGCAGGTATAGTTCCCTTTAAGAATATTGAAGATGAAATCTTTAGAGCTATTATTGGAGAGGATGAAATTGCAGATAGAGCTAGTGAAACTTTATTTATAATTAGAAAGAAACTAAAAGATAAAAGTTCTTCCATTAAAGACAGAGTTAATAGCATGGTTAGGACCTACTCTAAATATCTTCAAGAAAGTCTTTATACTGTAAGAGGAGATAGATATGTACTTCCTGTAAGATCTGAGTATAAAGAACAGGTTAAGGGTTTGATCCATGACCAGAGTGGTACAGGTGCTACATTATTTATAGAGCCTATGGGACTAGTAGATCTTAATAATGAAATAAGAGAACTTAGAAATAAAGAAAAGGCAGAAATAAATAGAATTCTTAAGGAACTTACTTTAAAAATTGCAGGTAACATTGATGTTATAGAGAATAATGGAAGTATTATATGGGAATTAGATTTTATATTTGCAAAAGCTAAATATGCCAATGAATTAAATTGTATATGTCCAGAGGTAAATGATAAAGGAATTATAGATTTAATAGAGGCTAGGCATCCTTTAATAGACCAAAAGGTAGTAGTACCAAGCACTATTTATCTTGGTAGAGAGTTTACTTCTTTAGTTATTACAGGTCCTAATACAGGAGGTAAAACTGTAACACTAAAAACTGTAGGTTTAATAGAGCTTATGGCTATGAGTGGAATGATGATTCCTGCAAGAGCAGGTTCAGCTGTTAGTGTATTCTCAAATATATTTGCTGATATTGGTGATGAACAAAGTATAGAACAAAGTTTATCTACTTTCTCATCTCATATGACTAATATAGTAAATATTATTAATGAAGCAGATGAAAATACTTTAGCACTTTTTGATGAGCTTGGTTCAGGAACAGATCCAACGGAGGGTGCAGCTCTTGCTATGAGTATTTTGGATAACTTAAGGGATAGAAATACAAAAATAATAGCAACTACTCACTATAGTGAACTTAAAGGTTATGCTTTAAAAACTGTTGGAGTAGAAAATGGCTCTGTAGAATTCGATGTTGAAACTTTAAGACCAACTTATAATTTGCTTATAGGTGTGCCAGGTAAATCTAATGCCTTTGAAATATCAAGGAGGCTTGGTCTTCCAGAGTATATTATAAATAGTGCTAAAGAAAATATTTCCACAGAGAGCTTAAAGTTTGAAGAGTTAATACAAAATCTTCAACAAAAGAGCATTAAAGCAGAAAATGATGCTAGGAAGGCAGAAGGTTTAAAAGCAGAAGCAGAAAAACTAAAAAATAAATATGAAGAAAAGTTATATAAGTTCGAAAATGTTAGAGAAAAAGCTATCTATGAAGCACAACGAGAAGCTAAAGAGCTTATAAAAGCTGCTAAGGAAGAAGCTGATTCCATTGTTAAAAATATAAGAGAACTTGAAAGGTTAGGCTATTCTTCAGAAGCTAGAACTAAAATAGAGAATGAAAGAAAGAAGATAAAGGATTCTCTTGATAACATGGAAGAAAAATTAAGTAAAAAAGATGAGCCTAAGGGAGAAGGATTAACTTCTGTAACTCAAGGACAGGAGGTATATCTTCCATCTTTAAATCAGAATGTTATAGTAGTATCCGAGGTGGATAATAAGGGAGAAGTTCAAGTTCAAGCTGGAATAATGAAAATCTCTGTAAAGCTTAAGGATTTAAGGAAGGGAAAAGTGTCTAGTGAAGATAAGAAAAAAGCTAAGGTTCAAAGAAGAGAAGCTAAGCTTAATCTAAAAGCAGTATCATCTTCAGTAGACTTAAGGGGTATGGATTCCGAGGAGGCTATTTATACCACAGATAAGTATTTAGATGAAGCTTATCTTGGTGGTCTCGGCGAAGTTACAGTAATTCATGGTAAAGGAACAGGAGTACTTAAAAGTTCTATAACTGATTTATTAAAACATCATCCCCATGTTAAAAGCTATAGACTTGGTAATTATGGAGAAGGTGGAACAGGAGTTACTGTGGTTGAGTTAAAGTAATACTAGAGTATAGGGGTTGACGAAATGATTTTGGTAAGTGGATGTCTTTGTGGTATTAACTGCAAATATGACGGTAACAATAATTTAAATGAAAAAATTCTTGAACTTTTAAGACAAGGGAAGGCTATACCAGTATGTCCAGAGCAACTTGGAGGACAGGCGACTCCTAGAGAAGCTCATGAGATTGTAAATGGTGATGGTGCTATGGTCTTAGATGGAAAATGTAGGGTTTTAGGAAGAGATGTAAGTGATGATGTAACTGGTGAATTTATTAAAGGTGCAGAGGAAACATTAAATATAGCTAGAGAGTTAAAAATTGATACAGCTATTTTAAAGGCAAGGAGTCCATCATGTGGAAAAGGAATTATATATGATGGTACTTTTTCAGGTGGTAAAAAAACAGGTAATGGAGTAACTGCAGAGATTTTAATTAGAAATAATATAAAGATTTATACTGAAGATGAATTGGATAAATTCTTTGAGGAAAATAATATTTAGTTTTATAGTTAGGTGGGGATTTTATGAATTATAGTGATGTTAGAAAAGAAGCTAGAGTTAATTTAAATAATAGCTGTAAAGTATGTAATGTATGCAATGGAGTTGTTTGTGCAGGAGAAGTGCCAGGTATGGGTGGAAAAGGTACTGGAAATGCATTTACAGAAAACATTAGAGCTCTTGAAAGATATAAGCTTAATATGCGCGTAATTCACGATGCTAAGGATCCAGATACAGCTATTGAGATTTTTGGTAAGAAGTTAGATATACCAGTTTTTGCAGCTCCAGTTTCAGGAACTACTCTTAACATGGGTGGAAAGTATTCTGAAGAAGAGTATATTTCTTGGGTTATTGGAGGTACTTTAGATGCAGGTATATACCCAATGGTAGGAGATACAGCAGTAGATACATTTTTAACAACTAATTTAAAAGTGTTAAAGGAGTTTAATGGTGAAGGTATTGTATTTATAAAACCATGGGAAAATAAAAATATAATTGAAAAGATAAAATTAGCTGAGGAGTCAGGAGCATTTGCCGTAGGCGTGGATATAGATGCCTGTGGACTTATAACTTTAGCTCTTCATGGGAAGCCAGTAATGCCTAAAGGAGTAAAGGAGATAAAGGAATTAGTTAACAGTACTAAACTTCCATTTATACTAAAGGGAATTATGACAGTAGATGAAGCATTACTTGCAGTAGAATCAGGTGTAGATGCTATAGTAGTTTCTAACCATGGAGGTAGAGTTTTAGATGAAACTCCAGGTGTAGCAGATGTTCTTGAAGATATAGCAAAAGCAGTAAAGGGTAAAGTTAAGATTTTAGCTGATGGAGGAGTAAGAACAGGAGTAGATGTACTTAAATTCTTAGCCCTTGGTGCAGATGCTGTATTAATAGGAAGGCCTTTTGTAACTGCATCCTTTGGTGGTAAAAGAGATGGTGTAAAAACTTATGTTCATGGATTAAAGGGAGAGTTGAAATCTGCTATGGTACTTACGGGATGTAAAGATGTAGATAGTATAGATAAGAGAATTATATTCCAAAGAAAATAATCGAATAAGTAAAGTTTTTTAAAGTAATAAAAATTTTTAATAGATATCTTAAATTGTATAATTTAAGATATCTATTTTTGTTAATTTTAAATAAAAAATACACTATTACACTTTAGCAGTTAAAATTGACTCAGAAAGGATTACACATTATACTTAAAAGTAAGAAAATATAAAATATTATAAAAAAAGTGTTGGATATCTACTACTTATTTCAATTTTTTAGTAAACCTATACATAAGGAGTGAAAATATGGTTAAAAGTTTAGAAGAATTGTTAGAATTAGCAAAGAAAAAAGAAAAGAAAACTATGGCAGTAGCAGTAGCACAAGACAATGTTGTTCTAGAAGCAGTGATAAAGGCAGTGGACATGGGTATCATAAATGCTATATTAGTTGGAAATGAAGAGAAAATTAAAACTATAGCAAAAGATTCTAATATAGACTTATCTAGAGTAAGAATAATTAATGAGTGTGACATAACTAAGGCTGCAGCAAAGGCTGTGGAATTGGTTACAAAGGGCGAGGCTAATTATGTAATGAAAGGATTACTTGGGACTTCAGATTTATTAAGAGCTGTACTTAATAAGGAAGCAAATCTAAGAACAAATAATTTACTATCTCATGTAATGGTGTATGATGTAAAGTCTTATGATAAGCTGTTACTTCTTACCGATGGAGGAATGGTGCCATATCCAGAATTAAAAGATAAAATAGGAATATTAAAGAATGCAGTAACAGTGGCAAAAGCACTAGAGATAGATATGCCAAAGGTAGCACCAATTTGTGCTGTAGAAGTAATTAATCCATCAATGCAGGCAACTTTAGATGCAGCAGCTCTTTCAGCAATGAATAAGAGAGGACAAATTAAAGGTTGTATAATAGATGGTCCACTGGGACTTGATAACGCTATATCTAAGGAAGCGGCTCACCACAAAGGAATTGTAAGTGATGTAGCAGGAGAAGTGGATATACTTCTTGTACCTAATATTGAAGCTGGAAACTTCCTAGGAAAGTCTATGACTTATTTTGCTGGTGCTGAAAGTGCTGGAGTAATTGTAGGTGCAAAATGCCCCGTAGTATTGGTTTCTAGAGCAGATAGTGCAAAATCCAAGCTTTATTCAATAGCATTAGGTAGTATTTTAGGGTAAACAATTATTGGGGAATAATTGAAGTAGGATAGTTAATTAATTATTAAAAGATAAATTGTAATGGGGGAATGTGAATATGAAAAAGGTTATAATGACTGGTAATGAAGCCATCGCTAGAGGTGCCTATGAAGCTGGATGTCATGTAGCATCAGCTTATCCAGGAACACCTAGTACAGAAATATTAGAGAACTTTGCATTATATGAAGGTGTATATGCAGAATGGGCACCAAATGAAAAGGTTGGTTTTGAAGTAGCATCAGGTGCATCTATTGGAGGAGCAAGAGTGCTTACTACAATGAAGCATGTAGGACTTAATGTGGCTGCTGACCCATTATTTACTATGGCATATGAAGGAGTTAACGGAGGTTTTGTAGTTGTAACTGCTGATGATCCAGGAATGCACTCTTCTCAAAATGAGCAAGATAACAGATTTTATGCTCCTCATGCTAAGGTTGCAATGGTTGAACCATCAAACTCACAAGAATGCATTGACTATATGAAGGAAGCATATGAAATAAGTGAAAAATTTGATACATTAGTTTTATTTAGAGTTACAACTAGAATTTCACACTCTAAAACAGTAGTAGAGGTTGGAGATAAACAAGCTGTAGAAGTGAAGCCATATGAAAAAAATATTAAAAAATATATAATGACTCCAGGTCATTCAAAAATTAAACACTATGAAGTAGAAGAGAGATTAGAGAAGCTAAGACAATATTCTAATACTACAAAGCTTAATAGAATGGAAATGGGCAATACAAAGATAGGTATAATTACTAGTGGTATTTCTTATGAATATTGTAGAGAAGTTTTTGGAGATAATGTATCATACCTAAAGATAGGTTTCTCTTACCCATTACCAGATGAAATGATTAAAGAGTTTGCATCTAAGGTAGAAAAATTATATGTAGTAGAAGAGAATGATCCATACTTAGAAAATTCAGTTAAAGCTTTAGGAATTAGCTGCATAGGTAAGGAAGTTATTCCTATATGTGAAGAACTAAATCCAGCCATTATTAGAAGAGGTATTTTAGGAGAAGAAAATAAAATAACTTATACAGCAGATACTAATCCACCTTCTAGACCACCAGTGCTATGTCCAGGATGTCCTCACAGAGGAATATTCTATGCAGTATCAAAATATAAGGATGTAATAGCTTCTGGAGATATTGGATGCTATACTCTTGGTATGAATGCACCACTTAGTGTAACTGACACTGTAATTTGCATGGGTGCTTCTATATCAGCTGGTGTAGGAATGGAAAGAGCTAGTATAGTAGCTAATAGAGAAGATAAAAAGGTATTTGCATTTATTGGAGATTCAACGTTCTTCCATTCAGGAGTAACTGGATTAATTGAAAGTGTTTATAACAATACACCGATAGTAACTGTAATTCTTGATAACAGAATCACAGGAATGACAGGGCACCAAGAAAATCCAGGAACAGGTAGAACCCTTCAAAATAGAGAAGCTCCAATGGTAGATATTGAAGCTTTAGTCCTTGCATGTGGTATTAAAAAGGAAAATATAAAGGTAGTAGATCCATATAAAATAGAAGAAACTTCAAAGGCTGTAAAAGAAGCTCATGATAGCACAGAACCTTTTGTAATTATTACAAAACAACCTTGTGCTTTGATAAAAGACGTATTAAAGAAAAGAGCTAACTTAAAGTGTAAAGTTGATGTAGAGAAATGTAAGAAGTGTAAAATGTGCTTAAAAACAGGATGTCCAGCATTGAAATTCCAAAATGGTGTAGTGGAAATAGATGAAAGCATGTGTAATGGTTGTGAAATATGTAAGCAAGTTTGTCCATTTGATGCTATAGAAAAGGTTGGTGAATAATATGAAGGAAGTAAAAAGTATATTATTTATAGGTGTAGGAGGACAAGGAACTATCCTAGCTTCAAAAATATTATCTGAAGGCTTGTTAAGAAATGGCTATGACGTTAAAATGTCTGAGGTTCATGGAATGGCTCAAAGAGGAGGAAGTGTTACTACTCAAGTTAGATTTGGAGAAAAAGTCTATTCTCCTTTAATAGAAAAAGGAAAAGCTGATGCCATAGTTGCTTTTGAAAAAAGTGAAGCACTAAGAGCACTACCTTATTTAAAAGAAGGTGGACATTTAATAGTAAATGATTATGAAATTCATCCTGTACCAGTACTAATAGGACTAGAAAAGTATCCAGAGGGTGTAAATGAGGCACTAAGATCTACAGCAGAAAATACAGTTATAATTAAAGCGGCAGAAATTGCAAAAGATCTAGGTAATATGAAAGCACAAAACGTTGTATTACTAGGAGCGTTACTTAAAGCCCTAGATATAAAGGAAGTAAATTGGGAAGAGGTTGTAGCTTCATTAGTGCCAGCAAAGGCTGTAGAGTTAAATAAGAAAGCTTTAGTTGCAGGAATGGAAGTATAGAGGAAAATCAGAAGAGTTAATTTCATGATTGAAGCTTGTTCATTATAAGGTTTAGAATAAGTTTCTATAAAATATTAGCTTTACTCTATTATATAGAGGTAAAGCTAATATTTTTTATATAAGCAATAAATTTATATGATTTTCATTATTTTCTGATATAATATATTATAGTAAAAGTCTGAAAAGTAGATCTAATGATAATAAGAGTATATTAAGTTTAGTGGTTACTATTCATAATTATATAAGTAAAATTACTATGGGAGGATAATTAATGGGAATATACAAAGCACCAAATTCAGAAGAAAAAAAAGCTATAAAAAAATATAGTAAGTTATTTGAAGATATTAAGATATCTGAGCCAGCGCTATTTTTGGGAAATACATATAAAGAGGTAATATTTGAAAAGAAAGGTATTGTCAGCTTAATTGGTAAGAAAAAGGGATATATATATATTGATGCAAATAATAAAGTAGTAGAAGATGAGAAAACAATAATGAGACTAGGAAGAATATTCTTTTTCATGGAAGCATTCTTAAATGATGATAATGGTAGTATAATTAAGGCTCTTCAAAATGAAGAAGAAGTAGAAAAAAATAAAACTGATTTGGAATTAATGATGAAAGGCTTTGAAATCATTGAGAAAATGAATAAAAAATATGATATTGAACATAAGGAAGTTGAAAAGGTTAAAGATATATTATCAAAACTAATAGAACTTAGAGCTAAAACTAACTTGAAATTACAAGATTTTCTTAAGGTAGTACAGGAAGAAACATCAAAACAGAAATACTTTGATGAAAATATTATTGAAGCATGTATGCCAGCATATAAAGAAGTGATGGCATGTAATTATGAAAAGGTGATACTCATAGCTAAAGGATCTTCAAGTTATAACTGCTTAAAAAAGGCGGCAGAGAAAGTAAGGAAAAAATATACTATAAGATTTAATATATCTTATACAGATCCATTAATGAAGGTAAACTATATGATGGGTTATTTTGAAAGTTTAATTAGAGCTTATGAAAGCATTATTAACATGTCTTATAATCAGTATTTAAAAAGTATAGTAAATTCAGGAAGAACCAATGCTGAATTTAAATTATTAGAGTTAAGAAATAAGAAAAAAAATTAAAAGATCAATACAGTTAAAGATTAATAAAAATAATTAAAGGTATGTATGTGAGAGATATCATACCTTTAATTATTATAATTTATATAATATAAAATTCACATTTATTATTCAACGTTAATAAATACTGCATCCTCATCTTTAACTACATTTATATACTCAACTTCAGGATCTTCAGTACCTTGAACATAAAGGCCAGTATCTTTTAGTTGTTGAACATAATCTACAATTTCTTGTGTGATTTTTTCTCCCGGGCATAGTACAGGTATTCCTGGTGGATAAGCCATTAGGAATTCACCACTAATCATGCCTACGCTATTTTTAATTCTAACAGAAGTTTTAACACTGTTGAAGGCTTCGTTAGGAATCTGTATTTGCTCAGGAATGGAAGGGATGTCTATGAAGTCTGCTTTAGCAGTACCCTTGCCATAATAGTCATCACTGATTTCTCTCAAAGCTCTTAAAAGTCTTTCCATGCCATCTTCAGTATCGCCAAAGGAACCTACAATAAGGACATTATATAAATCCGAAAGTTCCATTTGAATATGATACTTGTTTGTTAAAATCATATCCAAATCATAACCAGTTATACCTAAATCTCTACAAGTTATTGTAATTTTAGTTGGATCAAAGGCATATGCTCCAGGAACTCCTAAGATTTCTTCGCCAAAGCAATAGAAACCAGGGATTTTATTAACTTCATCTCTAACATAATTAGAAAGTTCTATTGTTTTATCTAGTAATTCTTCTCCACCCAATGCAATTTGTCTTCTAGCAGTATCTAATGAAGCCATTAGAATATAAGAAGGCGAAGTTGTATGCATTAAGTTTAAAACCTGTTTTACCCTTGGAATACTTACTCTTTTAGAGTTAACTTGAAGTAGAGATCCTTGAGTTAAAGCACCAATAATTTTATGAGTACTTTGAGCACAGATATCAGCACCAGCTTCCATGGCAGACATAGGTAAATTTTTATTAAAGTTTAAATGCGGTCCATGAGCCTCATCAACTATTAAAGGAATATCATATTCATGAACGATATCAGCAATTTGCTGAATGTCTGTAGATACACCATAATAAGTTGGATTGATTATAAGAACAGCTTTAGCATCCTTATTAGCTTCCAATGTAGTTCTTACTGTTTCAGGTGTAACTCCATTTGCAATTCCTATCTTTTTATCTAACTCAGGCTGCATATATACAGGGATAGCACCAGCTAAGATAATTCCTCCAGTAATGGATTTATGAACATTCCTAGGAATTATTATTTTGTCCCCAGCACCTACTACAGAAAGAATCATTGCTTGAATAGCGCCGGATGTTCCATGAACAGAGAAAAAGCATGCATCTGAACCGTAGGCATCAGCAGCTAATTCTTGAGCTTTTTTTATAGGACCTGTTGGATGATGATAACTATCTACTAGTTTAAAAACTGTAACGTCAATCTTAAACGGATTTTCGCCCATGAAGTTTTTAAAATCTATGTCTACTCCAACACCTTTTTTATGCCCAGGAACATGGAATGGAAGAGTGTCTCTATTCACATATTCCATTAAGGCATCAAATAATGGGGTTTCATTTTGGTTTAACTTATACAATTCCATACCCTCTTTCTAATTTATAAAGTATAGAGATATCAATAATATAATTTAATGACCTCCCTATAATAATTTTACTCCAAATATAATATTTATAAAGTTATAAAACAAATTTATTATAGAATAATATTAGTATCAATGCAATAAGATTTTAGTTTATAATTAAATATTTATAATGTTTTACTTATTATATGAGTTATAAGATTATAAATGTATAATAAAGCATATAAATTTTATGCGTTTATTAAATTGTGTTATATAAAAAATAAAAAAAATACGAAAATATTACTTTATACAAAAAACAGATGATTAAAAATAAAATAAATGGTAATATAGTTTAGTGGAATAAATTAAAAAATATAGAATAGTAAGAAGGTGCATTATGAGTAATGAAAATTATTTTTTAGAAAAACTTGAGAAAATGCTATTTCTTGAAATAAAAAAAGGTAGCAAAATAAATGAATATGTATTTAAAGATAATATATATCTACCAGTAAATTCAGATAAAATAGTTTCCAAAACTAAAGAAGGAGATGATTTATCTAATATTCCTGTTAATTTTTTTATAGAGGGAATTTTTTATGCACTAGGAGCAGATAAAAACTTTAAATTTAATCATGTATATAAGGAAATAATAGAATCCATTCCTAATAGCGTTAATTATATAAAAGGAAAAATATTTGAGAATATTAAAAATGAAAAGTATGAAGATGGATATATATTATTAAAAGGATTATTGGAAGTTGAAATTACAACAGATAATTTAAATAAAGCTTTTATTTTAATTGATGGAATGAGAAAAAATAATATTGTATTTAAAGAAGAGATTATTAAACTTATTGAAATTGGAAAAGAGATTAAGGATTATCCACAACCCTATTATTATTCAGCCTTAGTAAGTTATGAAGATAAAGATTTTGAAAAAGCTCATTTTAATATTAAACAATATATATCATTGGGAGGAAATGTAAGTGAAGAGGTTGAGGTATTAAAAGAGAATCTAGATATAATCAATTCTTTTGATAAGGGGAAAGAACTTGTATATGAAGAGCCAAAGAAAGCGTTAGAAGTATTATTACCACTAATAGATGTATTAGGGGATAGCGCTGAGATATTTTATTATATTGCAGTTTCTTATAGAATTTTACAAAACTATGAAAAAGCTATATACTATTTAAATGAAGCATTATCTATAGATAGTAACTATGTTCAGGTGTTTAATGAACTTGGGATAAACTATGCTTGCTTGAATGATTTCGAAACTGCAATTAAGTATTTAAGGAAAGTATTTGAGGTTACCAAATCTATAGAGGTATGCACTAATTTAATAATGTGTTATATAAATATTAAGGATTTTAATCAAGCAAAAATACATTTAGATATAGCTAAAAAATTAGATCCAGAGGATGAAATTGTAAAGGAACTTGAAGAAACATTAGGATAATCAAACGAAAAAGAATGTATCAATAGAATATAAATAATTAAATAATATTTTATGAATAACTTTGAATGCAATTGTGTTTACATGCAAAAAACAGTATAATAACTGTGATAAACTTTTGAAATTTGCATTTCAAAACATCTTGAAGTATTTGATTACCATAATTGATTTAGGAAGTGAAGTTATGAAAAAAGAAAATAAAAATATAGTTTTAGATGTAATTCTTGTCGCAATAAGTTTATATTTGGCTTTATTACTAAAATTTGATTTCAGGATACAACCTGATTATAGAGAGTTTTTTATATTATCAATAGTTCCAGTTGTAGCATTAACAATTATATTTAATATGATATTCAAACTATATAGTAATATTTGGAAATATGCATCTGTTGAGGAGTTACTATCGATAGTATATTCTATGACTGCTTCTAATATAGTATTTATAATCTATGGTTATTTTATAAGCCACACTATGTTAAAAAGTAGATTTTTTAGATTTCCAATAACTGTTCATATTATATTTTGGCTATTGAGCGTAATAAGCTTAGGTGGAGTTAGATTTTTATATAGAATCATGGAGAATAATGGAACAGATAAAGGATCGATTAACAAAAAAAAGAATTTGTTAATCATAGGTGCTGGAGATGCTGGAGCTATACTTATTAAAGAAATAAATAATAATAGTACTTTGCACTATAAAATTGTTGGGTTGATTGATGATAATATAAATAAGATAGGTAAGAGAATTCATGGAGTAAAGGTTGTAGGAGATAGAAATAAGATTATATCCTTTTGTAAGCAAAACAAAGTTGATGAAATAATGCTTGCGATGCCATCAGTGGATAAGAATACTAAGAAAGAAATTCTAGATATATGTAAACAGGTGACAAAAAATATTAAAACCATGCCAGGTATTTATAAAATTATTGATGATAGCATAAATGTAAATCATATGAGAGATGTGAACATTGATGATTTATTGGGAAGAGAATCGATAAAGCTAAAATCGGAGCATATAGAAAGATATATAAAAAATAAAACAATACTAGTTACTGGTGGTGGTGGAAGTATTGGGTCTGAAATTATTAGGCAAATAGCAAAATTCTCACCTAGAAAAATAATTATTCTGGATATATATGAGAATAATGCTTATGATTTAGAAATGGAATTTAACAGAAACTATCCAGAAATAAATAAACAAGTAATTATTGCTTCTGTAAGAGATATGATAAGAATAGATCAAATATTTGACGAGCACAAACCAGAAGTGGTATTCCATGCAGCAGCTCATAAGCATGTACCTTTAATGGAGGGAAATGCAGGGGATGCAATTAAAAATAATATTTTAGGTACATATAATGTAGCTAAATGCTGTAATAAATATAATGTTAAAAAGTTTGTTTTAATTAGTACAGATAAGGCAGTAAATCCAACTAATGTAATGGGAGCCACTAAAAGATTTTGTGAACTTATAATTCAAGCTTTTAATGAAGTTAGTAAAACAGATTATGTAGCAGTTAGATTTGGAAATGTTCTTGGAAGTAATGGTTCAGTAATACCACTATTTAAAAAGCAAATTGAAAAGGGTGGACCAGTAACTGTAACCCATCCAGAAATAACAAGGTTCTTTATGACTATTCCTGAGGCTGCTCAATTAGTTATTCAAGCTGGTGGTCTTGCAGATGGTGGAGAGATATTTGTATTAGATATGGGTAAACCGGTTAAAATGGTTGATTTAGCAAGAGATTTAATAACATTATCTGGATATAAGCCAGATGTAGATATTAAAATAGAATATGTGGGATTAAGACCAGGTGAAAAGTTGTATGAAGAGCTTTTAATGGATGAAGTAGCACTTACATCTACAGAGCATAATAAAATTTTTGTAGAAAAACCTAAAGATGCTACTATAGAATTTATTGAAGAAGCTATAAAACAGTTTAGAAATGTAGATAATATGACTAAAGAAGAAATAATAAAATTGCTTGAAGAAAAAGTTCCTACATATAAAAGAAAGAAAGACTAAGATATGTAACGAATTGTGTAATGTAATAAATTACTAATAGGAGGAACAATTATGAGTCAATTAAAGGAAGAATTATTATTAAAATTAAAGAATAAAACAGCTAAACTAGGTGTAGTAGGTCTTGGATATGTAGGACTTCCTCTAGCAGTAGAAAAAGCTAAGGCGGGATATGAAGTTATAGGATTTGATGTTCAAGATAAAAAAGTTGTTATGGTTAACAATGGAGAAAATTATATAGGTGATATAGTAGATAATGACTTATCAGCCCTTGTTAAAGCGGGTAAGCTAAAAGCAACTACGAATTTTAGCTTCATAGAAGAAGTAGATACAGTATGTATAGCTGTACCAACACCTCTTGATCTTTATAAACAGCCGGACTTATCCTATGTAGTTAACTCAACAAAAGATGTAGCAAAATACTTAAAGCGAGGAATGCTTATAATTCTTGAGAGCACAACCTATCCTGGAACAACGGATGAAGTTATAAAACCAATTCTTGAAGAAAGTGGATTAAAATGTGGAGAGGATTTCTTTTTAGCATTTTCACCAGAAAGAGTAGATCCCGGTAATAAGGAATATAACACTAAAAATACACCTAAGGTTGTAGGTGGATGTACACCAGAGTGCACTGAGGTTGCAGGAACTTTATACAGATGTGTATTGGATGGAGAAATTATGGAGGTATCGTCACCAGCAGTAGCTGAGATGGAAAAAATTCTTGAAAATACCTTTAGAAATATAAATATAGCCTTAGCTAATGAAATGGCAATATTGTGTAAGAGGATGGGAATTGACGTTTGGGAAGTTATTGAAGCTGCAAAAACTAAGCCTTATGGATTTATGCCATTCTATCCAGGTCCAGGTCTTGGTGGTCACTGTATACCACTAGATCCATTCTACTTGGAATGGAAGGCAAAAGAGTATGATTATCATACAAAACTTATAGAGACTTCAGGTATAATTAATGATTCTATGCCAGAATTTGTAGTTGAGAACGTGATGAAGCTTTTAAACGGACATAAAAAGGCGTTAAATGGTGCAAAAGTACTTGTTATGGGTGCAGCATATAAAAAAGATATAGATGATATGAGAGAGTCACCAACATTGAAAGTCCTTGAGATATTAAACAAAAATGGTGCGGACATAATGATTAATGATCCATATATTCCGTCTTTTAAACATAAAGGTATTGAATATATATCAGTAGATTGGGAAAAAGAAATTGATAATGCTGATATAGTAATCATCACTACAGATCACAGTTGTTACGACTATGAATTGATGATTGAAAAGGCTAAGATCCTTTATGATACAAGAAATGCGACAAAGGATGTTAAAAAAAATAGAGATAAAATAAATAAACTTTAATATATTAAGTGTATTAGATACAGCACTACAATGTCTTTTGTGCTGTATCTAATAATTATGAATAAAAATTTAATAGATAATATTGGTAATAATTAACCATATTTAAAGGGTTCGAGTTTAGTCTTAATCCCTAAAATATATTAGGAGGAATTGGTATGAAATTATTTAATGTAGCTGTTATTGGATGTGGAAGGATATCCTATAAGGGAATAGAAGCAGTGGTTAATAACAAGGAAAGGCTACAGTTGGTATCAACTTGTGACCCTATAGAAGAAAAAGCTATTGCAAAGAAAAATGAATATATTGACAAGTTAGGTAAGGAAGTTAAAGTTAATATATATAAAGATTATAAAGAAATGTTAGAAAAAGAAGATATAGATATAGTGTATATAGCAACTGAAAGTGGATATCATCCAGAAATTGCTATAAATTGTATGAAAAAACATATTCATGTTATAGTTGAAAAACCAATGGCGTTATCAATTAAAGATGCTGATGAAATGATAGCTTGTGCTAAAGAAAATAATGTTAAATTATGTGTATCACATCAAAATAGATTTAATACTGCTATTCAAAAACTAAGAAGTGAAGTTGAAGCAAATAATTTTGGTAAGATGGTTAATGGTACAGCAAGAATACTTTGGAATAGAAACATGGGATATTATGAGCAAGCTCCTTGGAGAGGGACTTATGAACTTGATGGTGGAACATTAATGAATCAATGTATCCATAATATAGATTTACTACAATGGATGATGTGCTCAGATGTTGATACAGTATATGCTCAATGTGATACTTTCTTAAGAGATATTGATGCAGAAGATTTTGGAGCTATATTAATAAGGTTTAAAAATGGTGCCATAGGGATAATAGAAGGAAGTGCTTGTGTGTATCCTACAAATTTAGAGGAAACATTAAGTATTTTTGGGGAAAAGGCAGCTGTTTGCATAGGAGGCCTTGCAGTAAATAAAATTGAAACTTGGAGAATTGAAGGCTCAGAAGAAAGTGAGGAGAAAGTTTTGGCAGCACAAGAAGCAGATCCAGATAGTGTTTATGGATTTGGACATACTTTATTATTTAAAGATGTAGTAGACTCTATCATAGAAGATAGACAGCCACTAGTAAGTGGAGAAGAGGCTAAAAAACCTCTAGAAATAATATTAGCTGCTTACAAGTCTACAGCAACTGGAATGCCTGTTAAGTTTCCATTAGGCGATTTTTCTACTATGGATATGAAGGAAATGAAAAATAAGTAAGTGAGGGTTCACTGTGGGATATAAAAAGAATATAGCAAGTAACTTTGTTACTCAAATAATTACGTCAGTTTTGGCCTTTATAGTGAGCATTATAGTTTCTAGAGTGCTAGGAGCAGAAGGAAAAGGTGAGGTGGCATACTTTCTATTGTTTTTTACAACAATAGGACAGTATGGTCACTTTGGAATAACTTATGCTACACCATATTTTAGTAAGAAGACACAGTATAGTAGTGAGGAAGTTTTTAATAATAATTTTTCTTACATAATGCTAATGTGTGTTATACAATCAAGTTTTGTGATTGTAGCAAAGACTTTTGGATTAATTTTTGAAGAATATAGTTATTTAACTTTATTTCTTGGAATATTAATTTTAGCATTTACTATGATAGCTGAATTTTTATCAACGGTATATATAGGTAATGAAAGAATTATTGAAGTAAATAAAATTACTTTAGCGTCTAATATAATAAAAATAGCATTAACTATAATATTATGGCTTGCAGAATTATTAAATATATATACTTATTTGTTAGTTTTATCTTTACCAGTTATATTTAATTCAATACTATTAATGAGAAAATCAAAACAAAAGTATAAATTTGAAATAAATAAAGTCTTAATGAGTAAGGAGTTTAAATTTGGAATAAACATATATCTAGCAACCTTATTTATTTTCATGAATTATAAAATTGACCAATTTTTTATAAAGTTTATGTTAGGAACATCTGAATTAGGAGTTTATAGTGTATCGGTATCTCTAGCAGAACTTCTATTTTTAATTCCTGGTAGTGTAGCAAGTGCAATTTTGGGAAGATTATATAATATGAAAAACGATACTCCGGAAGAAAGGGCTAGACTTACTAGTAATACTATAAAAGTTACTTTTTATGTAACATTCCTTATTATGATAATAGGTATTCTATGTACGCCTATTATTCCAGTTTTATACGGGAAACAGTATATGGGTGCTATAGTACCTACAATTATATTATTTGTAGGAATTTTATTTGCATCAATAGGAAAAATTTCGTCATCATACTTCCAAAGTTCTGGAGAGCCAAAAGTACACTTATATATAACCTTTTCAGTATTTGCTATAAATATTGTTTTTAATGCAGTGTTGATACCACTTGTTGGTATAAATGGTGCTGCTATTGCTTCAAGTATTTCATACTTTGCATATGGAATAATATATGTAATTATCTTTATTAGAAAAGAAAAGTTTACATTTGAAGGATTATTCCTATTTAGTGATAGTGATAAAGAGATGATTAGACAAGTAAAACGCAGAGTTTTAAAAAGATAATGGAGGGAACATGAAAAAATATTTAAACTATATTAAGAACAATAAAAAAATAGCTACTATAGGGATAGCTATAATAGCTTTAGCTGTAATATGTATATTTGTAGGGATTAAAGTTAGTCTTAATAATAAAGAAAATGCTGAGAAATATAAAGGTGATAAGGGTGTATTCTTTGAAGATAAGAATTTTGAGAAAGCCATAAGAAAAGAAATAAATAAATATATAGGAAAAATATATGAAAGTGATTTAGAAAAAGTTAAGGCTTTAAATTTAAGTGAAAAGAAAATAGAAAGTATTGAGGGAATACAATATTGTATTTCTCTTACTGATTTAAATTTAAGTAAAAATAAAGTCACTAGCATAGAACAACTAAATGAGCTGACATATCTTAAAATATTAAATTTAAGCTCTAATCAAATAGAAGATATAATTCCATTATCAAACCTTAAAAATTTATTAGATTTAGATTTATCAACTAATAATATTCGTAATATTGAGCCTTTAGGTAAAGTTAAAGGTGTAGTATCTTTAAATATAGCGAAAAATAATATAAGTAAGATAGATTCATTGGTGAATCTTAAAAACCTAAAAATTTTGAATTTGGCTAATAATAGAATTACTAAAGTAGATGATTTAGTTAAGATGACAGAATTAGTAAACCTGGACATTTCTAATAACTCAATTATGAACTTAAAAGGAATTGAGGATCTGCTTTATCTTAATGAACTTAAGGCTAATGGAAATGGAATAGAGGAGATAAATAGTCTTAAGAACATTGAATATTTACAGATTTTAGAGTTATCTAACAATAATTTAAGCAATTTAAGTTTTATTAAAGATAATATAAATCTTCAAAATCTAATTGTATCCTATAATGACATTTCAGATTTAAATGATATAAGTAAGTTAGATAACTTAGAAAAGTTGGGAATAAGGTATACTAGTATAGAAAATGTGGAGTTATTAGCAAAGCTACCAAGTTTAAATGAATTATATATAGATGATAGAATTGATAGAACACCACTATTGGATATGAAGACTAGATTTAAAAATGCTGATACAAAAACTAAAGAGTTTTTTATAAATAATATATACAATAAGTAAAGGAAGAAAAGTTTATGGCTTTAAAAATATTAATAGTTGCATTAGGATTAACATTAAGTACTTACTTGTTCAAAAAAGCAGCAGGAACATTAAGTGTAAGAAAATTAAATTTAATATCCTATACATTTTATTTATTTATACTTCAAACATATATTGGTACTAGTTTAGTATTTCTTGGAGACAGAGAACATTATACTATTACATATATTTTAAATAATGATACCATACCTAGAACATTTTTTTATGTACTGTTAACAGCTGTACTACTTCCTTTAATTATAATTTTTCTGTACAAATTATTAAAAGTAGATATCAATTATATATATAGTGAGTATTTAAGTAAAGAAACTAATGTAGATAATGAGCAAATAGTATTTTACATAGTATTAGGGATTTCAAGTATTTCTATAATATTAATGATTATGTTATTTGTAAAGATAGGATATGTACCATTGTTAAAGATGGTTTTTGCTGAGCCAGGGTTTAACTTTAAAACAGCTAGAATAAACATATCTAACGTTACAATAATACATGAATATGTGAAAAACATACTTATACTTTCTTTAATACCTGTATTTTCATATATATCTTTTGTATATGTCTATACTACTAAAAATAAAAGATGGATAGTGCTATTTGGAGTCTTATTTATATGTTCACTATTTACTAAAACGTATAATTTTGCAAAGACGCCAGTTATATTTTATTTGTTCACATTTGTAATAATATATATTATGTTAAATGATGGTATAAGGAGACATTTGTTATATGTGATAGTAGGGTGTTTGGGTGGAGTGATTTTTTTACTTTACAAAGTTATGGGATATGCATTAGAATTTTCTATACACACTGGTCCTATAAGTAGAGTAATATTTACACAAGCAGGAACCCTTATGTATCATTTTGATTTCTTTCCTCAGCATTTTCCATTCTTAATGGGAAGAAGTTTATCTGGTACAATAATTAAGGTATTAAGTTCAGATTTGACGCCTCTAAGGTCTGCCAAAGTAATTATGGCTTTTTATGGTTCAAGAAGTGTATATGAAGGTACTGCTGGAGTAATGAATGCACTTTTTATTGGAGAAGCTTATGCAAACTTTGGTGCAATTGGATTGCTTTTAAGTATAGTATATATATCTTTATTGTTTGGAATGATATACTATTTGTTTACTAAAAAATTTCGTAAAACGGCTCTTAATGTAGCTTTATTTGGAATTTTAACTAGTGAATTAGCAAGTATAACACAAGGTGGTTTTTTTGATTTTATATATAGTGCAAATATAATAATAATAGTTTTATTATTTATATTTGTTAATTATTTAAGTAAGTTTTTAGAAAAGAAGATAAATAAGGGATATAAAGGGTAAGAGTTCATTAGAAAGTAGGATATAAAATGAAGAAATGTATTGTATATTTTCCTTTTAAAATTCATGAAGAGCATCCGAGCGCTTCTAATCTACGACCAATAAAAATAGTAAAAGGGTTTAAAGAGTTAGGGTATGAGGTTGAAGTTATAAAGGGGTATGCTGCTGAACGTAAAAATACTATAAAAAAACTTGAAAATAAAATAGAGAACGGTGAGAAGTTTGATTTTATTTACATGGAAAGCTCAACAGAACCAACACTTCTTACAGAATCACACCACATACCAATTCATCCTTTTTTTGATTTCAAATTTCTTAAATTTTGTCGAAAAAGAGGAATTAAGGTAGGATTATTTTATAGGGATATTCATTGGAGATTCAGTCAATACAAAAATACTGTTTCAACACCTAAAAGGGCAATAGCATATACATTTTACTATTATGATTTATTAAAATATAAGAGTTCTATAGATGTTTTATATTTGCCATCCCTAAGAATGGAAAAATATATACCTATAAAACTAAATAAACCTATTTTAGAATTACCATCTGGGTGTGAATTTATAGAAGCTACAGGACAATTAGATATATCAAAAGATAAATTTTCTATCCTATATGTTGGAGGTCTTAATAGGGAGCTTTATAATATCGAAGAAATGGTTAAAGCTGTAGCTAATAATGAAAGATTTACTTTAACTATCTGCTGTAGGCAAGAAGAATGGGAAGCTAATAAAGGGTACTACTATGAATATTTAAATGATAGAATAAAAATCATACATGAAAGTGGTAATGAACTAGATAAAATTGCGATTAGTGCGGATATGTTTTCTTTAATAGTTGAGCCTACAAGTTATTGGGAATTTGCAATACCAATGAAATTATTTTCTTATATTTCTTACTGTAAACCAATTTTAGGAGTAAGTAATACCGCGTGTGGTGAATTTATTGAGAAGAACAATATAGGATATACTACTAAATATAATGAAGAGAATATTGAAAATATATTAAAATATGTAGAAAAAAATTATAGCAAAGATTATGATAGAATGAAACTAGCAATGAGTGAAGCCTTTGAAAATAATACTTGGGAAAAAAGGGCTTATGCTGTGGTAAGAAGCCTACATAAATAGTAGATATAAGAGGTGAAAAAATGAAGATTTGTTATTTATCTGATGCAAATAGTATACATACAAAAAAGTGGTGTAAATTTTTTAAGACTAAGGGATATGATATACATGTAATTTCATTAAATGATGGTGAAATAGATGGAGTTACTGTACATAGTCTAAAAATACAATTAGATAATGTTAGAAATGGAAGTTTTATGAATAAGATTCAATATCTTACGTATACAGGGAAGGTTAAAGCTTTAGTTAATGAAATAAAACCAGATATACTGCATGCACACTATGCAACTAGTTATGCGTTTTTAGCTGGAGCTACTAATTTTCATCCTTACGTTATTTCTGTTTGGGGAAGTGATGTTTATGATTTTCCAAAACAGAATATATTATGTAGAAAATTTGTTGAGCGAAACTTATCTAAAGCAGATGTATTGCTATCTACAAGTAAAGTAATGGCTGAGGAAACCAAGAAATATACTAATAAATCTATAGAAATAACTCCATTCGGTGTAGATATTAATTTATTTAAACCTAATGAAAATAAATATGATAATAGAGAAGAGATAGTAATCGGAACAATTAAAGCTTTAGAGGCTAAATATGGAATTGAATATTTGGTAAGAGCTTTCGGTAATTTAGCGAAAAAGTATGATAATATTTACCTGGAAATAGGGGGAATAGGATCTCAAAAGGAATATTTAGATAACCTATGTAAAAAATTAAATATAGAGAGTAGAGTTGAATTTTTAGGATTTATAACTCCAGAAGAAGTAGTGCAGTCATTTAATAGATTTGATATTGCAGTATTTCCATCTACTTTAGATAGTGAAAGTTTTGGGGTAGCTGCTGTAGAAGCTCAAGCTTGTGGAACCCCAACTATAGTATCCAATGTAGGTGGGTTACCAGAAGCGACATGCCCTGGAAAAAGTAGTATTGTAATTCCTAAGGAAGATACTATTGCCCTTGAGAAAGCTATAGAAAAGTTAATTACAGATGAGGAACTAAGAATTTCTATGGGAAAATACGGAAGACAATTTGTTGTTAATAATTACAATGTTAAAGATAATTTTAATAAGGTAGAGGTTATATATAAAGAATTGTTAAATAGTCAACATAAGTAAGCTAAAAGGAGTATAAATTATGAAAATAATAACAGTTATTGGAGCTAGACCTCAATTTATTAAAGCTGCGGCAGTATCTAATAAGTTAAGAGAAAAACATGAAGAAATATTAGTTCATACAGGGCAACATTACGATGAAAATATGTCAAAAATATTTTTTGATGAATTAAACATACCTTACCCTAATTATAACCTTTCAGTTGGATCTGGAGGACATGGAAAGCAAACTGGAGAGATGATGACAAAGCTAGAGGAAATATGTGTTAAAGAAAATCCCGACATGATTTTAGTATATGGTGATACAAATTCTACTTTGGCCGGAGCATTAGTTGCAAGTAAAATGTTAATTCCTGTAGTTCATGTTGAAGCAGGACTTAGGAGCTTTAATAAAGCTATGCCAGAAGAACAGAATAGAATACTTACAGACCATATATCATCCAAATTGTTTGCACCTACGGAAACAGCTATTAGAAACTTAAAAAATGAAGGTATAGTAGAGAATGTATATAATGTGGGAGATGTAATGTTTGATGCAGTTCTTCATTTTGGTGAGATTGCTAAGAAAAACAGTACAATAATTGAAAGATTGAATTTAAGGGACAAAGAATTTATATTAACTACAATACATAGAGCTGAAAATACTAATAATATTTCAAGATTAAAAAATATAATAGAAGCCCTTAATGCCAGTGAGAAGACTATAGTACTTCCATTGCATCCAAGAACTAAAAAGTATATGAGCGATTATAACTTAGAATTTGGTGACAATATAATAGTAATTGACCCAATAGGATATCTAGATATGCTTGCATTAGAAAGTAACTGTGTAAAAATAGTAACTGATAGCGGTGGAGTACAAAAAGAAGCTTTCTTTATGAAAAAACCATGTATAACTATGAGAGATGAAACTGAATGGGTGGAGACTGTAGAAAATGATTGGAATAGAATTGTTGGAACAGATAAAGAAAAGATACTAGATGCTATAGTTAATTTTATACCAAGCCAACCACAAATGGATATATTTGGAGATGGTAAATCATCTGAAAAGATTTGTAGCATTATAAAAAAATAAGATTGGTAAAGAGGGAATTCTAATGAAGATATTATTTTTAACTCAGTATTGTCCTCCAGAAGTAGGAGCTCCTCAGAATAGGATTTTTGAGTTTGCCAAACAATTAAAGAAATTTGGTCATGAGGTTACGATATTGACTGCTATGCCGAACTATCCAAGAGGAGAAATATTTGAAGAATATAGGGGCAAGAAGATAGTTAAAGAAACTATTGATGGAATAGATATAGTGAGAACAGGAATTTATGCTACTAAAAGTAAGGATTTTGTAAAGAGACTTAGAAATTATTTATCATTTACTTGGAGTAGTGTATTTAGTGGAGCAAAGCATATAGAAAAGCAAGATGTGATAATAACAGAATCACCACCATTATTTTTAGGCTGGTCAGGATATGTTCTATCAAAGATGAAAAAAGCTAAGTTTATATTCAATGTATCAGATCTATGGCCAGAGTCAGCAGTAAAATTAGGTGTTTTAAATAATAAAGCTATGATTAGAGCATCCACGTGGCTAGAAGAATTTTGTTATAGAAAGGCTGCAGCGGTTACAGGTCAAACTAAAGGAATTGTTGATAATATAGTTTCTAGAGGGTTTGATAAAAATAAAGTTCATATCATAACAAATGGTGTCGATACAGAATTCTTCAAAAAAGAAAATAGGTCGGAAGAATTTAGAGAGAGTATAGGAATAAAAAATAAATTTGCAGTTGTTTATGCAGGAATTCATGGAATTGCTCAAGGACTTGAAGTATTAGTCGATGCCGCTGAAATCATAAAAGAAGAAAAGGAAATACAAATTGTATTTATAGGAGAAGGTCCAGAGAAGCCAATGCTTATGAATAAAGTTAAAGAAAAGAAGCTTGAAAATGTTAGTTTTTTACCTATGCAAGATAAAAAAGATATGCCAAAGATTATAGCTTCAATGGATGCAACTGTAGTACCATTAAAAAAATTAGATATATTTAAAGGTGCACTACCATCAAAGATGTTTGAAAACTTAGCTTCAGAAATACCTATTGTATTAGCTGTTGAAGGTGAGGCAGAAAATTTAATTAATGATGCACAAGCTGGGATTGTGGTTGAACCTGAAAATTCAAAGGAAATTGCAAAAGCAATTTTAAAGCTACATAAAAATAAAGAACTAAGAGAAGACCTAGGAAAAAATGGAAGAAGTTATGTTATGAATAATTTTTCTAGAGAAGCGATTGCAAGAAAACTAGAAAATATATTACTAGACTTAAAGTAAGGAGGAATTAATATGGTTAGAAAAAGAGAAACATTTTTACCTTATTCAGTACCACTAATTGATGATGATGACATAAATGAAGTAGTAGAAACATTAAAATCAGGATGGGTAGCTAAGGGGCCTAGAACTATTGAATTTGAGAAGAGATTCGCAGAATATACAGGTGCAAAATATGCTATCGCTATGAATTCAGCTACTGCTGCATTACATATTGCTTTAATAGCTGGAGGAGTTAAACCAGGAGATGAAGTTATAACAACTCCAATTACTTTTGCAGCTACAGCCAACACTATAATTCATGTAGGTGCTAAACCTGTATTTGTAGATATAGATCCAAATACATTTTGTATAGATGCAAATAAAATAGAAGAGAAAATAACAGATAAAACTAAAGCTATAGTTCCGGTGCATTATACAGGTCATGCTTGTAATATGGACAAAATAAGAGCTATTGCTGAAAAATATGACCTTTTTGTATCTGAGGATGCAGCGCATGCCATTGATACTTACTATAAAGGTGATTTAATAGGAAAAAAAGGCGACTGTGCATCCTTTAGTTTCTATGCAACTAAAAATATATGTACAGGTGAAGGCGGAATGCTTACTACTAATAGAGAAGATATAGCTGAAAAAGCAAGGATTATATCAACTCATGGGATGAGTAAAGCTGCATGGAATAGATATGGAAAAGGTGGAACTTGGAGATATGATATAGAATATCCAGGGCATAAGTACAATATGTTTGATATTCAAGCTGCTCTGGCTAAAACACAAATGAATAAATTAGATTTCATGCAAGATAGAAGAAAAGAGATTGTAAAAAAATATGAAGAGGCGTTCTCTAATCTAGATGGAATTAAACTTCCACCAGAAGCAGAGTATACTACTCACTCATGGCACCTTTATGTAATAAGATTGGAATTAGATAAACTTACAATTGATAGGGATGAATTTATAGAACTTATGGCGGAAGCTAATATAGGCACTAGCGTTCACTTTATACCTGTACATTTAATGAGTTATTATAGAGAAACCTATGGATATAAAGAAGGTGATTTACCAATTGCTGAAAATTACTTTGACACTATAGTTTCATTGCCATTATATCCTAAGATGACAGATGAAGATGTTCAAGATGTAATTAATGTAGTTACAGATATTATAAAAGAGAATCACAAATAAATATATTTAATATAGTATTGAGTATATCTAAATTTAAGGACTTAGTTCTTTTAAGTAGGATTAAGTTCTTAAATTATAAATCTTTAAAAATAATTAAAATTGTATGAAATATGAGCTTTAATATCTATAATCTATAATATATATTGACATAATATAAATTAATAAATTCATAATAATTAAAAAATATTTTTTTTATCAAATAAATGATATAATAGTTTTGTGTTCGTACAAGGAGGAATTATTTTGGAGAACAATATAGTAATAGATGTAAAGGAAAAAATCGAAAATAAGCGATTTCAGTTTTTTGTGAAAAGGGTTTTTGATATTATATTGTCACTTATAGGAATAATAATATTGTTGCCTATATATTTAATTATCGCTATTGCGATAAAATTAGATAGTAAAGGCCCAGTGTTATTTAAACAAGTTAGAGTAGGGAAGAATAGAAAAGATTTTGTTATATATAAATTTAGAACTATGGTAGTATCAGCTGAAAGTAAAAGGGAATTACAGATAGACCCAAGTAATATGGATAATTTTGTATTTCAAAGTAAAAGCGATAATAGAGTTACAAAGGTTGGCAGCTTTTTAAGAAATACTAGCCTTGATGAGATACCTCAATTATTTAATGTTTTGTTTGGTGACATGAGCCTGGTTGGGCCTAGACCTGAAATACCTGATGTTGTAAAGTATTATCCAGAAAATTATTACCAAAGATTACTAGTATTACCTGGAATAACAGGTCTTGCACAAGTCAGTGGAAGAGGCGAGATAGAATTGGGAAAAACCATTTATTATGATTTAACCTATATAAGTAATTTTTCAATATGGAATGATATAAAAATATTATTTACTACTGTTTTTAAAGTATTTAAGAGAGATGGCGCTTTTTAAGAGAGAATTAGTAAAATAAAGGTATTAGAGCTAGGGTTATAGATAAAAATATGCAGTTATAAATAATAATAGCACGAACACAAATATAAATAGTAGTAGCTATAAATATAAAATTAATTTCTTATATTCCTTTCATGGTACAGAATTTTAGCATGTACTATGAGTTAGGAGGGGGGAAAAAATATGGACAAGAGTAATGAAAAAATAAAAGGAATTTTTTACATTACCATAGCATCGATAGCTTTTGGGGTAATGCCAATATTAGCTAAATTAGCATATAAAGGTGGAGCAAATCCAATAAGTACTTTGGCATTAAGATTTACTTTTGCATCAATAATACTTTATATATATATAAAAAATAAAAATCTTTCACTTAAATTAAATAAGGAACAAATAAAGCTTATATTGTTTTTAGGAGTAGTAGGATATTCAATGACATCCATACTATTATTTTTAGCCTACAATTATATAGATGTAGGTATAGCAGGAATGATACTACATACATATCCTTTAATGGTTATGATCTTATCTATAGTAATATATAAAGAAAAGTTTAAGATGAAAAAATTTCTCTATTTAATTATAACTACTATAGGTGTATTTATAATGTTGGATGTCAATGTTGGAAATGTTAATAATATAGGTGTGATACTAGTTTTATTATCTGCTCTTTGCTATGCAATATATGTCATTGGAGCTTCTAATGAGAAACTTAAAAATATAAATAGCTTTGTTATAACCTTTTATATATCTATAATTTCTGCAGTTGTTGGAAGTGGTACAGGAGTCATAACTAGTAGCTTTAATAGCACTATAAATTTTTATGGAATTATATCTATATTACTAATTGCATTTATATCTACTGTGGTTGCTTTGATGGCATTTTTAAGAGGAGTAAAACTCATAGGACCAACAAACTCAGCAATCTTTGGCGCTTTAGAGCCTATAGTATCTTTAGTTTTAGGTGTAATTGTTTTAGGGGAAGCCATATCTATTAAGATAATTATAGGTAGTGTTATTATTATATTAGCTATGATTGAGCTAGCTAAGGATACTGTTAGAAATTAAGAGTTACTTTATCAAAATGATTGGATCACTTTGATAAGGTGATTTTTTGTAATTATGGATTCATAAATAGATAGAAATTTGTCGCATATATGAGTTATAATTATATAGTACGATATATAAGATTCAATAAATAGATTTTATCAATGCTACTTAATATAGTTAGATTAAAGATTAATACAGGTATAGAAACTTAATTGAAATTATTATATGTAGAATAAAGAGTAACATATACTAGTGGATTATAGTATGGTGGATTTTATATAAATTAAGAATAGTATAGAATTAAAATAAATAAATATTTCTCTGAAATTTTACTTTAGAAGACTAATAGATTTAATTCTATTATATAGAATAAAGGAGTTTTATATGAATGTATTGATATTACCAGCGTGGTATCCAAATAAAAAAGATTATGTTGGAGGTATATTTATAAAAGAACAGGTTAAAGCTCTTAAAAGTGTTGGTATTAATCCAATAGTATATTATCCTTTTGATAATGAAATTTTACCTAATGATTTAAGGTTAAATATAGAAGATACAATTAAGGTATACAGGGCTAATACAGATTATATGAAAAATAGTAAATTATCTAAATTTAATAGCTTTAAAAATTCCATTAGAGATCTAAAAAAAATAGTTAAAGATAATAGTATTGATTTAATTCATGCACATGTTGGATATCCAGCAGGTGTTATAGCATATTTACATTATCTTACGAATAAAAGCATACCATATATTTTAACGGAGCATAGATCAAATACAAGGGAATTTGCTGCTAGGTTCTATAATGGAATTCTAAAAAGAGTATACTTAAACGCTAAGAGTGTCATAACTGTTAGTGAATTTTTAAAAAAAGAACTTGAAAATTTAGAATATGTTTTTAATGGTAAGGTTATAGGAAATGTAGTAGATATTCCTAAAGAAAAAGTTGTTTATAATCCTATAAAAGAAAAGGTGACTATACTTTTTATTGGAAGTATGAAGGAAAATGAAGTTAAAGGAATAAAATATCTTATTCCAGCACTAGCTAGATTTATTAAAAATATATCTCTTAAGGTTAATGTTTTATTTATAGGAGAAGGCACATATAAAGAGAGCTATGAGAATCTTGCTCAGAATTTTGGAATAAAGGATAATTGTACTTTTATTGGAAGTATACCAAATGAAAGTGTTGGAGAATATATAAAAAGAAGTAATTTTGTAATATCATCTAGTATAAAGGAAACTTTTGGAGCAGTCCTCATTGAGAGTATGAGTTATGGAAGACCAGTTCTTGCTACCAAGTGTGGCGGACCTCAAGAATTTGTTAATGAATTCAATGGTATATTGGTAGAAAAAGAAAGCGTAGATGAGTTATATTATGGAGTGAATAAAATGGTAAAAAATTATTCTCAATTTTCTAGTGAAGATATAAAGAAATATGTAGAGGATAATTATTCATTAAATGTTATAGGTGAAAAATTGAAAAAAGAGTATGAAGTAATATTAAAATCTATATAAAATTATTTTATTATAAATATAAGTAGATTAACTAAGTATATAATGTATATGAAAATTTAGGAGTTACTGTATCAGAGTGATTTAAATATCAATGTGGTACAGTATTTTTATTGCTAAAATATTAGAAGTAATCATCCATGTATGAGATTTATATAAATTTATCATAAGGATGATAATGCTCCTTTAGTAAGTTAAAATGATAATACATTAAAAATATTCATAATATTCAGACGTAACAATTAAAAGGTTATTTTGATTTTATAAAGAATAGTAATTATATAGGAAAATATATTGTAAAGGGGAGATATTAATGAATAAAGTAATAATCAATGGAAATGACTTAAGACTTGAAGATATAGTAAATGTGGCTAGAAATAATTATCAAGTTGAGCTTAGTGAAGAAGCCATAAAAAGAGTAGAAAAATCTAGAGAAATTGTAGATAAAATTGTTGAAGAAGATAGAATAGTCTACGGAATAACTACAGGGTTTGGAAAATTTTCTGATGTATCTATATCAGGTGAAGATTGCAAAACTCTTCAAAGAAATTTAATTATATCTCATGCTTGTGGCTTTGGAAACAGCCTTGATACAGATATAGTGAGAACAATAATTTTGCTTAGAGCTAATGCTTTATCCAAAGGATATTCAGGAATAAGATTATCAACACTACAAACCTTGGTGGCTATGCTAAATAAGGGAGTTCATCCAGTAATACCAGAGAAAGGGTCTTTAGGAGCATCCGGTGATTTAGCACCATTATCTCATATGGTATTACCAATGTTAGGAGAAGGAGAAGCTGAGTATCAGGGTAAAATAATAAGTGGTAGAGAAGCTATGAATAAAGCTGGTATAGAAGTAGTTCAATTAATAGCTAAAGAAGGTCTTGCATTAATTAACGGTACTCAAGTTATGACTGCTGTTGGAGCTTTGGCTTTATGGGATGGAATAAACTTAATTAAGAGTGGCGATATAGCTGCTGCATTAACAGTAGAAGCACTAAGAGGAATAAGAGATGCGTTTGATTTAAGAACTCATAACATACGTCCTCATGAAGGGCAAATTGAAACAGCAAAGAACATATTAGCTTTAGTAGATGGAAGTTCTCTTGTGACATCTCAAGGGGAAATTAGAGTACAGGATGCATATACTTTAAGATGTATACCACAAATTCATGGAGCTTCTAAAGATGCATTAAATTATGCAAAACATAAAGTAGAAATAGAGATTAATTCAGTAACAGATAATCCAATAGTAACAGAGGAAGGAGACGTTATTTCAGGAGGAAACTTCCATGGTCAACCTATGGCATTAACTTTTGACTTCTTAGGTATAGCTATGAGTGAAATTGCCAATGTATCTGAAAGAAGACTTGAAAGATTAATTAACTATCAATTAAATGATCTTCCAGCTTTTCTTGTTAAACATGGTGGCCTAAATTCTGGATTTATGATAACTCAATATGCAGCAGCAGCTTTAGTTTCTGAAAATAAAATCCTTGCTCATCCTGCTAGTGTTGATTCAATACCTTCTTCTGCAAACCAAGAAGATCATGTTAGCATGGGTACAATAGCAGCTAGAAAGGCAAGGGATATAATAAGAAATGCAGAGAGAGTCGTAGCTACTGAAATTTTAGCTGCATGTCAAGCTATCGATTTTAGAGAGGATTATACTTTAGGTAAAGGAACTAAGGTTGCCTATGAATCAGTTAGAAACGTAGTTAACTTTATAGAAAATGATGTAGTTATGTATAAAGAGATAGATAAGGTTACAGATCTTCTTCGTAGTGGAGAACTAGCTAATAAAGTTGAAGAAGTAGTTAAGGTTAATTATTAATGCAACCCTAAAGACTTTAAAGAATTAGTATATTATAATTTAAAAATAAAAAGTGATACCAATATCTATAAATACAGGTATTGGTATCAACTACAAATAAATAGGAGGAGTTAATTATGGCAAGAATAGTAGAATGTATACCTAACTTTAGTGAAGGTAGAGACAAGGAAAAAATTGAAGCTATAGTAAATGTATTTAGAGGAGTAGAGGGAGTAAAGTTACTAGACTATTCTAGTGATGCAGACCATAATAGATCTGTTGTTACTGTGGTAGGAGAACCAGAAGCTCTAGAGAAAGCGATAATAAATATGGCAGAAAAGGTTTATGAAAATATAGATATGAGTGCTCATACAGGAGCTCATCCAAGAATGGGTGCTCTAGATGTAGTTCCATTTGTACCTATCGATGGAATTACCATGGAAGAGTGCGTAGAAATAGCTAATAGAGTTGGTAAAGTAATTGCAGAAAGATTTAATATTCCAGTATATTTATATGAAAAAGCTGCTACAGCTTCACATAGAGAAAATTTAGCAACGGTAAGAAAAGGTCAATATGAAGGCTTCTTTGAAAAAATAAAAGAAGATAAATGGGCACCAGACTATGGTCCAAAAGAAGTTAATGTTAAGGGTGGATGCGTTGCTATTGCTGCAAGACAACCTTTAGTAGCCTTCAATGTAAATTTAGGAACAGACAATTTACAAATAGCAGATACTATTGCTAAGACAGTTAGACATTTAGGTGGTGGATTAAGATTTGCAAAGGCTATGGGAGTAATGCTTGAAGATAGAAATATAGCACAAGTATCTATGAACTTAGTAAATTATGAAAAAACAGCAGTATACAGAGCTTTTGAAATGGTTAAGATGGAAGCAAAACGCTATGGAGTACCAGTAGTTGGTAGTGAAGTTATAGGACTTGTACCAATGGCTGCTTTAATCAATAGTGCTGAGTACTATCTTCAAATAGAGAATTTCTCCATGGATCAAATACTAGAAAGAAGAATAAGCGAATAAAATAGCTTAGGAGTTGAAAGACATGTCTATATTAATTAGGAATATTGATTGCTTGGTTACCTGTGAAGGTAGCCATAGAAAAAAAGGCAAGGAAATGAATGATGCCAATATTATAGAAAATGGTTTTGTATTTATAGAAGACGATATAATATCTGCTGTAGGAAAAGATGAGGAATATAAATCCTATATAGATGAAGATACCATAATTATTAGTGGTAAAGGCAAAACAGTTACACCGGGACTTGTAGATCCCCATACTCATTTAGTTTATAGTGGAAGTCGTGAAAATGAATTACCTCTAAAATTAAACAAGGTAGGATATATTGAAATCCTAAATATGGGTGGAGGAATATTAAGTACCGTAGAAAACACTAGAAAAGCATCTCTAGATGAATTAGTAGCAGAAGCTAAAAGTAGACTTAATATAATGTTAAATCACGGTACAACTACTGTAGAGAGTAAATCAGGCTATGGTTTAGACTTAGAGACCGAGAAAAAAATATTAGAAGTAAATAAAAGATTAGATAAGACTCATCCAATAGATGTGGTATCTACTTTTATGGGAGCCCATGCTATTCCTAAGGAATATAAAGGTGATAGAGAAGGTTTTATAAAACTTATAATGGAAGAAATGATACCAGGTATAGCAAAAGAAAATTTAGCAGAATTTATAGATTGCTTCTGTGAAGAAGGAGTATTCACTACTGAGGAATGTAGAAAAATCCTTGAAAAGGGTAGAGAATATGGAATGAAACTCAAGCTTCATGGTGATGAAGTTGAATCTGTTAAGGGAGCAGAGCTTGCAGGAGAGTTGAAATGTATTTCAGCAGAGCATTTAATAGCAGCTTCGGATGAAGGAATAAAGGCTTTAAGTGAAAATGATGTGGTAGCGGTATTATTACCATCTACAGCTTTCTATTTAATGCTTGGTAAGTTTGCAAGAGCAAGAGATATGATCGATAATAACGTGGCCGTTGCACTTGCTACAGATTGTAACCCAGGAACATCTCCTACTGAATCCATGCAAAATGTTATGACCTTTGCATGTTTCGGAATGAGAATGCTTCCTAATGAGATAATCAATGCTATGACTATAAATGCAGCTTGTGCTATTAATAGAGAAAAATCTGTAGGTTCTATAGAAAAAGGTAAAAAGGCCGATATAGCTATATTTAATAGCAAAAACTTAAATTATCTAGTTTATCACTTTGGAATAAATTCTATAGACAAGGTAATAAAAAATGGTAAGATAGTTGTAGATAGAGAAAAAAATAAGTAATTACAGGAGGAATATTTATGTTAGATACAAAAACTGTGAGAGAGTTTATTGGAGAATTAGGTTCAAATTCACCAGCTCCAGGTGGTGGAAGTGTAGCAGCTCTTTGTGCATCATTATCTAGTGCATTATCATCAATGGTTTTTAACTTAACTGTAGGCAAAAAAGCTTATGAAGCATTAAATGAGGAAGAAAAAGCATTAGTAAATAAATATTTAGAAGTATCAGGAAGAGAAAAGGATGAATTCTTAGACCTTATGAATGAAGATACAGAAGCTTTCAATGAACTTATGGCTGCATTTAAAATGCCTAAGGATACTGATGAAGAAAAGGCTGCTAGAAGTAGTAAAATACAATTAGGGTATAAGGCAGCAACACAAGTACCATTAAAAGTAGCAAGAAGATCCTATGAAATTTATGAAGGAATTCTTGTATGCGTTAAATATGGTAATAAAAACGCTATTTCTGATGGTGGTGTAGCAGCATTATTGGCTCAAAGTGCTATAGAAGGAGCAATTTTAAATGTAAAAATAAATCTTTCTTCTATAAAGGATGAAGCTTATACAGAGGAAATTAGAAGTGAATTAAAAAAATTAAGTGAAGATGGTATGAAAAAGCAAAAAGAGATATTAGCTATTGTAAATCAACATATGTAGCTTAAGATAATTACAAACACTATATAAAAGAGAATGTCTCAGGGAAGAATATCCATTGAGTGCATTCTCTTTTTTAATAAGATTATATTTATAAATATAGTTATAAATATGAAGAACTCACTAAATAATTTTTAAATTAATAAGATACAGAGAAGCGATACCACTAATTTTTATTACGCTAAGTTGCTAAGTTTTAAATCAATATTATTTGTGCAAATATGAAAATTATGCTTAAATGTAAAATAATGAAGGCGATGAATGTAAAAATATGTTGACAAGTAAATATTTTTGTATTAAATTTCTCAAATAAATTTTGGAAAAAACTGTAACGGATTAACAATATAGTGTATAATTAGTGTATGTTCTAAATGTAAAAATTTATGAATATAATATAGGTTGGAGGGAAGCGTATGTTACTTAGGTTTGAACCATTAGATGACAAAATCGTAGTTACACTTCAAGGAGAACTTGATCATCACAGTGCAGAAGAAGTTAGAACTAGGATTGATGATATTTTAGATAAAGATGGATATAAGGCTTTAATTTTCAATTTTTCTGGTGTGAATTTTATGGATAGTTCAGGAATTGGAGCAGTAATAGGAAGATATAAGAAGATGTCCTTAAGGGGTGGCAAGGTGTGCTTAACAAATGTTACACCTACAGTTAAGAGAATATTTGAACTTTCAGGTATGTTTAAAATAATTTCAATGTATGAAAATGTTGAAGAAGCACTAAGGAACATTTAGTGGGAGGAATTAATGATATGGAAAATAAAATCAAAGTTGAATTTAGTAGTTTATCTAAAAATGAAAGCTTTGCAAGAGTTGTAATAGCAGCTTTTGCTGCGCAGTTAGATCCTACATTAGACGAGCTTAGTGATATAAAAACTGCAGTATCAGAAGCAGTTACCAATGCAATTATTCATGGCTATGGCAATGAAAGTGAAGGTAACTTTGTAAAATTAGAGGCTACAATTATTGAGAATGAGTTTACAGTAAAAGTAATAGATAATGGTGCGGGAATAGATAATGTAGATATGGCAATGCAACCTCTATATACATCTAGACCTGACCTAGAGAGATCAGGAATGGGCTTCACAGTTATGGAAACTTTTATGGATAGCCTAATAGTAGAATCTGTAAAGGGTGAGGGAACAACTGTAACAATGAAAAAAGCTTTCAACACTGTAAGATAGGTGAAAAATATGAGTGAGAAAATTCATAGAAATAATAACTATAATTATGACGATAATAAGGAACTTATAAAACGGGCTAAAGAAGGAGATAATGAAGCTTTAGAATATTTAACAGAAATGAATTTACCTTTAGTTTCTTCTATAAGCAAAAAGTTTTTAAATAGAGGCTATGAGTACGATGATATATTTCAAATAGGATGCATAGGCCTAGTGAAAGCTATAAATAACTTTGATGAGAACTTTAATGTAAAATTTTCTACATATGCTGTTCCAATGATTATAGGAGAAATAAAAAGATTTTTAAGAGATGATGGAATGATAAAGGTAAGTAGAAGCATTAAAAATACGGCTAGAAAGTTACACTATGATAAGGATGCATTAACCAAAGAACTCGGAAGAGAACCCACCATTGAAGAATTATCAGATTATTCAAAAGTAGATAAAGAAGATATAATCACTGCACTAGAATCTGCTAGTAGCATGCAATACTTATATGACACTATTCATCAAGATGACGGAGCTCCAGTATTACTTATAGATAAGCTTAGTGAGGATTATGAAGAAGATAATGAGGTAATTGATAAGCTAGCATTGAAGGAAGCCTTAAATAAATTGGATGTTAAATCAAGGCAAATTATAATACTTAGATATTTTAAAGATAAAACTCAAATTCAAGTAGCTAAGATGATGGGCATAAGTCAAGTACAAGTTTCTAGAATTGAAAAAAAAGTTCTAAAAATTATGAGAGATAGGCTATCTGGGTAAACAGAGTTCTTAGCTTCTTCTAAGGTTAGAAATCGTTATCCAGGGACGTAGCAGCTCTTTACTACCAATTTGAAAAAGATGGGAGTATTAGAGCTGATAGTCATCGGGTAAACAGAGTTCTTAGCTTCTTCGAAGGTTAAAAAAATCATAAGTTTTTAATTTGTAAATTTGAAAAAGATGCGTAAGCATCTTTTTTTGTTTAAATTTTAGTAAAATGCAGATACTATCATTAATACTTTTACAATTTTGATGTTAGGAGGATAATAATGAAAGTAAAAGAAACTAAAATAAAAGCTAAGTTTCAAAATGTATATGAAAGTTCCAAACCTAAACCTACTATATTTAAGAATTCTTTCAGAGCCTTTTGGACTGGTGGATTAATATGTGTAGTTGGAGAGATTATTTTTAAAACATTGATTTATTTAGGTCAAGATAAATTACAAGCTACTGCATGGGAAACAGTTATTATGATATTTCTAGGAGCCCTTTTAACAGGGATAGGTATATATGACAGAATTGGAGATTATGCAGGAGCTGGATCGGTAGTCCCAATAACAGGCTTTGCAAACTCTATTGTATCACCAGCCATAGAATTTAAAAAAGAAGGATATGTGTTTGGAGTTGCATCAAAGATGTTTACTATAGCAGGACCAGTGCTTGTTTATAGCATTAGTGCCTCTGTTATACTTGGAATATTATATTATATTTTTAGGTGGTAATAATATGGGAAGAAAAGTAGGATTACAAACAGTAGAATTATTGACAAAACCAAGACTTATAGCTACATATACCGTTGTTGGTCCCAAAGAAGGGGAAGGTCCATTAAAGGATAATTTTGACGAGATTCTAGAGGATGATTTATGTGGTTGTAAGACCTTTGAATCGGCAGAAAGTAAAATGCAACTACATGTAGTTCAAGAAGTACTTAAAAAAGCACACCTTAAAGAACAAGATATCTCTTATGTTTTTGCCGGGGATTTAATAAATCAATTAATGCCATCTTGTTTTATGGCAAGAGAAGTAGATATTCCATTTTTGGGTTTATATGGGGCATGTTCAACATTTATAGAAGCACTTTCACTAGCATCAATATGTTTAGAAGCAGATATAGGTAATCATATGATGGCAGTATCTTCATCTCATTTCTCATCATCAGAGCGTCAGTTTAGAGTACCTCTAGAAATGGGAAGTCAACGAGCTCCATCATCTCAATGGACGGTTACAGGTGCAGCAGCGGTGGTATTAGCTAAAAAGGGAAACAATGTACCTCGTGTAACTCATATTACCCTTGGTAAGGTAAAGGATTATGGAATAACTGACCCTAATGAAATGGGAGCAGCCATGGCTCCAGCAGCAGTTGATACTATAAAACAACATTTTCAAGACACAGGTAGAAAGCCTAGTGATTACGACATCATTGTCAGTGGAGATTTAGGTTCTGTTGGTAAGCAAATAACTACTGAGTTATTAAAGGAATATGGCTATAATATAGGATCAAATTATATTGATTGTGGTGATGAAATATTTGATTGTAAATCACAGAGTACCAACTGTGGAGGTAGTGGAGCAGGATGTTCTGCTACAGTTATGAGTAGTATGATTTATAAAGGAATGATACAGAAAAAGTATAAAAAGGTGTTACTAATTGCTACAGGAGCTCTTCTAAGCACCATATCTAACTATCAAGGTGAAACTATACCAGGTATAGCCCATGCCATTGCTCTAGAGTTTGGGGGTGAATAAATATGTGGGGAGATTTTCTAAGGGTTTTTGTAGTTGGTGGAATCATTTGTGTAATAGGTCAAGTTTTAATGGATACCACAAAATTAACTCCATCTAGAATATTAGTTATCTTTGTAGTATCAGGGGTAGTTCTTCAAGGATTTGGCATATATGAAAAGATAGCTGAGATTGGTTTATCGGGAGCTAGGATTCCTCTACCTGGATTTGGATATTCCTTAGCTAAAGGTGTTATGGAGGAAGTTGATAAAAATGGTTTATTAGGAATTGTTACAGGAGGTGTAAGTGCTACTTCTGCAGGTATAGCGGCTGCTGTAGTATTTGGATACCTAATGTCAGTACTATTTGACTCTAAAACGAAGTAAAGCATATAAAAAGTCTTCTCAAATTTGTGTATTTGAGAAGACTTTAATTTTATAGTTTTATAATAGAATTATTTAGCCTCTTATACTATTACTAAATATTTTAGGGATCATAGTATAGATATTTAACAGATGATTGAAAGCTTCAGGCTTATTTTCACTATTTCCAGTGTTACCTTCATTACCTTCATCTCCAGTATCACCACCAGGATCAGATGGGCCTACAGGAGGTGTAGTTGTATCACCAGGATTTGTATTTTCACCAGGTTTATTAGGATTAGGTATTTTATCTTTATTTTTATCTTTATCCTTGTCTTTATCTTTATCTTTTTCTTCAACCTTATATTCTGTAGGATCTTTAGCCACTGGAGCTAGGTATTTATTATCAAGCATGTTACCAGAATATAATCTAGTATCACGAGTTATAAATACTACCTTTTGTATTTTATCTTTAGGTGTTTTATCAGAAGGTAAGTAGTATTTACCATCAGCAGCCTTTACAACGTCAAGTTCCACATGGATATTATCCAGAGTAGTTGGTTGAGTACCACTTATAAAGATTTCAGAGTAAATTCTATTTCCCCTAGGATCCCTCTTAGTAAGCGCCGTTGGAAGGGTTCCAGAATCTTTAGAAATATAAGCACTAGTTAATCCACCAGGAGCCTGAAGAGATTTATATTCAAGCCCCTCATGAGCTGCTGCCATAATCTTACCCCATAGACCAGCTGGAACGCTACTACTAGTAAAAGGTAATTCCTTACTATTATCATAGCCCATCCATACAGCGCCTGAGTAGTAAGGTGTTAATCCACTGAAATAAAGGTTTTTGGTAGATTCAGAGGTACCAGTTTTACCCCTAACTTCCATATTCCCAAATCTTGCTTGTGGACCTGTGTTGTTCACAGAACCTTCAAGCATATCATAAACAATATAAGCTGTTTGTGGAGAAATTACTTGTTTAGATTCAAGTTTTGGCTCGAGTAGAACTTTACCATTCTTATCAGTAACCTTAGTATATATTCTTGAAGTAGTCATATTTCCTTGATTTCCAAAGGTACCAAAGGCTTGAGCCATTTCATAAGGTGTAGTTCCATCTATTTCACCTAGAGATAAAGCAGAAATACTAGTTCTATCTCTATCAGTTATACTTAATCCAAATTTTTCTCCATAGGATGCTGACGTATCTAAACCTATTCTATCAACTACAGATACTGCCACGGTATTTTTAGAAAGAGCAAGAGCATCACGGATAGTAATATATCCGTCAAATACATAATTCCAGTTCTGTGGAACGTAGGAACTGCCTTTATCTGGATATTTAGAACCAATAGAAGTTGGTAATGGACCATCTACAAATACCGACCCTGCAGTTAAAGTTTTACCTTCAATAGCTGGAGCATATACAGTAAGTGGCTTTATACTAGAACCTGGTGAACGTAGGAAGGTTTGACCATCCTTTCCAACAGAGATAGCTCTATTATAAGACATAGCTGGTTGATCACCAATACCACCAATTATAACTTTAACTTCACCCTTAAGATAATCTGTTATTATAGCAGAGGCTTGAACTCCATCTGCCTTAGAGCCTTGAGTATCTTTAAGATAATTGTTCATAATTTTTTGTACTGAATCCTGAAGTTTTCTATCCATGGTTGTATATATTCTTAAACCACCAAAGGTGATTTTTTCATAGGCTTCAGCTTCAGTATATCCATAGGTTTTCATTAAATCCTTTGCCACTTGTTTTATTACAGGTCTTGAAAACCATTCATAAACCATTTTGTCACCCTCTAAAGTTGAGAAATTTAGCATAAGAGGTTCTGCTAAAGCAGTATCATATTCCTCTTGAGTTATTTTTCCCAGCTCTAGCATTTTAGCAAGAACCAATTTAGTTCTTGGTGAGTCAAAGGCTTCTTTCTTTTCAAAGGCTTCATAGGCATTCATATAAGATATAGTTGGATTCTGAGCAGCACTTGCTAAAAATGCACATTGCTTAAGGGTTAAACCATCTGCTACAGATTTTCCAAAATACATGGTTGAAGCAGCTTCAATTCCGTGAGCGTTACCGCCTAAAAAGATAGTATTCATGTATTCGTTAAGAATTTGTTCCTTAGATAGAAGCTTTTCTAACTTACGTGCCAAATAAATCTCTTGAACTTTTCTTTCTATATTAGCTCTATTATTTATAGAATCTTCAAGGAAAAACTTATACTTAACCAACTGTTGAGTAATAGTTGATGCACCTTGGATTTCATCATTAGATAAACCAAGAATTATTTTAGCATCTTGGATTACAGCTCCTCCAAGTCTTCTTATGTCAACACCTTTATGTTCTAAAAATCGTTGATCTTCAATACTTACAAAGGCGTCCTGTAGATATTTAGGTACTGTAGATATATCTACAGAGATTCTCTTTTCAGGAGTCTTATACTCATCCATTTCTTTTCCTTTATTGTCATATAGAAGTGTAGTTTCTCCATTAGATAAAAATATATCAAGATCAAGCTCTGGAGCTGTTTTAATCATGCCAGATATAATACCAAAACCAGCAGCTGCACAAGTTATTATTAAAAGTAGTAAAACTATATATATTACTTTAAAGACTTTACGACTTTTCTTCTTGGGCTTTTTTTGCTTAGGTTTAATTTTTTTATTTTCTCCCATATTCTCCTCCTTTTATGATGAACATATCTTCGATACTATATTATAACTTATATGCTAGTATAAATACAATATAGTATTCTTCAATGAAGTTCTTATACATATACATATATTGGATATTGAATAATTTTATGTAACATATTATACATTTATTAACATTATACCACATTTATAAAGGAGTAATACTATGAAATCATCTTTGAAGTTAAAATTTACCATAATAACTTTTTTAATTATGACTTTTTTAATAACTTTTATATATACTTTAGATAAAATTATAATGCCAACGGTAAAATTAGTGGCAGATGCACAGATGAGAGCAGAGGTCACTAATACAATAAATAAAACAATTTTCCAGGAATACTCTAAGAATTTTAATTATAATGATATAATAAAATTTGATAAGGATAATGATGGAAACATCATAATGATGTCAGCAGATACTTTAAAACTAAGTGAAATTGCTACATTGACTGTATTAAAAGCACAAGATGAATTAGAGGAAAAATCTAAAGTAGACATAAGATACCCATGGGATATGTGACTAAAAATAATATTTTAGGTAGATTTGGTCCAGATGTAAAAATAAGAATGAGGCCAATAGGGCATATTACTACTAGATATATATCCGAATTTGAAGATGCAGGAATAAATCAAACTAGGCATAAAATTTATATAGAAACAACCACTAGAGTAAAGATGATTATGGCAGTATCTTCTAGTGAGTTAGAAATAGTTAATGAAATACCTATAGTTGAAACCATTATAGTTGGAAGGGTACCAAGTACTGCAATACAAATGGATCTTAACGGTAATTAGAAAGTGTGATGCTAATCACTGAATAAATTCTTTATATATCATACTATTTATGTAAATAAATATAGATATATGAAAATATATAATTAATTTAAATAGTAGGAATTTCCTATAGAATAAATAATTAAAGAACAGGAGATGAGTAATATGGATCAATGTATAAAATTTTATAATGCCTTAGCTAAATATTATGATGATATTTTTCCAGCACCATTAGGTAAAAAGAAGTTTGCTTTAAAGAATATAGAAAAGGGTGGATTTGTTTTAGATATTGGATGTAGTACTGGAGAAACTACAGAATATATTTCTTCACAAGGATATAGGGCTTTAGGCATAGACTTAGACCAAGAAATGATAAGAATAGCTAAGGATAGGTATAAGGAAAGTGATACTTTGAAGTTTGAAGTTATGGATATGAAAACTATAGCTAAGTCCTTTGGAGAAGAGTTTAATGGTATTGTATGTATAGGGAATGTACTTCCTCACCTAGGCGGAAAAAGTCAAATAAAAGAATTTTTAAAAGGATGCTATGAAGTATTAAAAAAGGATTCACCATTATGTATTCAAACTATTAATTTTGATAAGGTGAAGAGAGAGCATATTAAAGAATTGCCTCTTATTGATGGTCCTAAAGTTAAATTTGAAAGGTTTTATAGTATTAAACCAGATAGTGATATTGTAAAGTTTACGGGAAGAATAACTGATAAAGAAAATAATGAGATTTTAGAAAACACAGTAGATCTATTTATGTTAGAAAATGAAGAGTTATTTGAAATGTTAAAGGAAATTGGATTTGAAAAATCCTGGAGCTACGATGATTTTAATAGAAGTACCTATACAGGAAATGCTCTTCCTTTAATAGTAGAGGCTATTAAGTAGAAAATTATAGTAATGTAAATATATAATTTAATAAATAAAAAAACATACTAGAAGTTAATAAGTTAATATTAGCTTTTAGTATGTTTTCATGTTTTTTCTTCTATTAATATATTAAGTATTTAAAACATTTGTAAGGTTATTATTTAGATTCCCAGTTAAATATGTAAGGAATATTTCTATATAAGTCACCATAATTTAAGCCATATCCAACTACAAATAAATCAGGAATCTCAAAACAACAATAGTCTGGAGATATTTCTACAGTTCTTCTTTCTGGTTTGTCTAAAAGAGTACAGCATTTTACACTTTTAGCACCCAACTTTTTAACGTGTTCAACCACAAAGTTCATAGTAATACCACTATCTACAATGTCATCTACTACAAGTACATCCATACCTTCAATATTATCAGGTACATCTTGAACTATTTTACAAGTACCACTAGTTTCTTCGCCATGACCATAGCTTGATGTAGTCATAAAACCTATAGTTGTAGGTACAGTAATTTCTCTAACTAAGTCAGCAGCAAATATGAAGCTTCCTCTAAGTAGAGATAATACGTAAACAGTTTTTCCATCATAGTCTTTAGAAATTTTTGCTCCAATTTTAACTACAGCCTCATTAATTTCTTCTCTAGAAAAGAGAACATTTCTTTGTTTATCTTCCATGTAATCACACCTCAATTTATATTTACATTAATGTTTTCATAGTATAAAATTAAGGTGAAATTGTCAATAGTATAAAATGTATAAGAATGCAGTGTTTGTTTAATGTAGAAAAATTATTAATAAAGAAAAAATAAGGTTTGGAGATGATTATATGATAAATGGAAATACTGATGGAGTTAAAAACTTCATCTTGAAAAAGTTAGATACTATATATGATATGAGATTTCAAAAATCAGACATATTAACTGAAGAGTTAGCAGAACTTCTAAGAGAGGTTACCCTTGAAATTGAAAGAGAGGTTAGCGTTGCTATAGATAGAAAAGGAAGTGTTGTTAGTGTTGCCATCGGAGACAGCTCAACAGTTGAAGTTCCTATGATTGACACTAGAGAGGGGAGATTATCTCAAGTGAGAGTAATCCATACCCATCCCAATGGAAATCCTAAACTATCCGCATTAGATTTATCTGCACTTCTAAAATTAAAACTAGATTGTATAGTTGCTATTGGTGTATCAGAGGATAAACCTCTAATTTATAATATGGGTTTCTGTGATGTGAAGGATAACATGCTCATAGAAGAAGAAGTTGAAAATTTAACTATCAATAAAGTTTTAAGCTACAAGTTTTTAGATAAGGTTAGATATATTGAAGATGTTTTTAAAGTAGATAACATAGTGGAAGATAATTCAGAAAGAGCGATATTAGTATCTATAGAAGATGAGGAAAGCCTAGCTGAGTTAAAGGAACTTACTAAAGCCTGTGATGTAGAGCCAGTTTTTGAAATACTTCAAAAACGTAATAAAATTGATTCAGCTTATTTTATAGGTAGTGGTAAGGTTGAAGAAATAGCATATTTAAGACAGTCACTAAGAGCCAATGTAGTAATATTTGATGAGGAATTATCAGGATCTCAAGTAAGAAATCTAGAGCAAGCTATAGGAACAAAGGTAATTGATAGAACTACTCTTATTTTAGAGATATTTGCAAGGAGAGCCAGAAGTAAGGAATCTAAAATTCAGGTAGAGTTATCCCAGTTAAAATACAGATTAAGCAGGCTTAGTGGATTAGGAACTATGCTTTCAAGAACAGGAGGGGGTATAGGAACAAAGGGACCAGGAGAGAAAAAGCTAGAGACAGACAAAAGAAAGATCAGAGATACTATCTATGATTTAAATAAAGAATTAGAAAAGATAAAAAGTATAAGAGCAACCCAAAGAGAAAGAAGAAGTAAGGATAATATTTCTAAGATATCATTAGTGGGATATACTAATGCAGGAAAATCTACCCTTAGAAATGCTCTTTGTGAATACTCACCAGTTAAGTCAGCTACGGTAAAAGAAAAAGTTTTTGAGGCTGATATGTTATTTGCAACCTTAGATATTACAACCAGGGCTATGGCTCTTCCAGACAATAGAGTTGCCACAGTAACAGACACTGTAGGATTTATAAGAAAATTACCTCACGATTTAGTAGAAGCTTTTAAATCAACTTTAGAAGAGGTAGTTTATTCAGACTTATTACTTCACGTAGTAGATGCATCTAGTAATGCAGCAGAAAAGCAAATAACAGTGGTAGAGGAAGTACTTAAGGAGTTAGGTGCAGGAGATAAGCCAACTTTATTGGTGCTCAACAAAATTGATAATTCTAATGATGATATTTTAAATTCTTTAAAGGAAACATTTAATAACTATTCTATTTTAGAAGTTTCAGCTAAACATAAAATCAATTTTGAAGAGTTGCTAAATAAATGTACAGAAATACTTCCTTATAAATTAAAAACCTTTAAGGTATTAATACCATATAGCGATTCATCATCAGTTGCATATCTACATAGAAATGCTTTGGTAGAAAGTGAAGAGTACGGTGAAGAAGGTACTATTCTTGTAGTTCAAGGTGATGATGAGGTCTATAACAAAAGTTCAAAATATATTATAGAGTAGTAACTAAAGTATCATTATATTGTTAGGATCGAAGTTAGAGCATTATTTGAAGGGGAGAGTAGGGAGAAAATTTGAGTACAGGATTAGTTAAATATGATTGGAATTTCATTGAAAATTATAGTGATGAAGAAATCAGCTATTTTCTAAGCTTAGAAGGAAAATCTATAGAAGCCATATGTAAAATTAGAAATTTAGATAGAGCCACAGTTCAAAAACATCTCATAAATTGCAAAATAAAATACAGGTTTTTAGTTAAAAGTGAATCGTCATCAGATCTATTTAAATCCCTAATCTTAGCAGCTAAGGAAGAAAGAATTTTGGTTTTGAATAGTTTAGATAGAGTTAATAAAGAAAAGTTAATTCATTTTTTAGTTAAAAACTATATGGAGCTAGGACTTAAGGACAAAGAAGCCGCCATATGGATCATGGGTGAACTTAGAAGTAATGTCACTGTAGACATACTTATAAAGGCAACGGTTAATAATCATGTAAATATTAGAAGAATGGCAATTTCAGCTCTTGGAAAAATAGGTAATTCAAGAGCTGAGAGAGCCCTTATTAGAGCTTTGGAGGATAAAAATCCTCAAGTAATAAGTTATGCAGTTAAGTCCTTACAGAAGATAAGCAGTGGAGAAGCCGATGATAAAATAAGAGCTTTATTTAATAGTACTGATAAAGAGTATATTAAAAAGGCTTGTGAGGGTTATATTAAGCAAAGAGATAATGAAGAATTAAATTTTCAAGATATAAGTGACGGAGATAAAAATAATGATTAATATTTTATTATCTATATTATGCAGTTCTTTAATAGCTATTGTATTTAAGTTTAGTGAAGGTAGAGAAAGTAATAGATATATGGTAACTAGCATAAATTATCTATCAGGAATGATGGCAAGTATAATAATGATGGGAAGTTTAAATATTTTCCACATAAATTGGTTTTCTATGTTTATGCAGGAATTTAATCAGGTACTTATAAGTGGACAACTTTTCTCTAAAGAAGGAACAGGAGCTTTAGCAATAATTCTAGGTATAATAACAGGTATTTTATATTTTTTAAGTTTTATTCTATATCAAAAATCTGTAGGAAAGAATGGAGTATCTGTATCTGCAACTTTTATGAAGCTAGGAGTATTAATACCTACAATTTTATCTGTTATACTATTAGGAGAGACCATAGAATTATTACCTATATTAGGAATAATCTTGTCTATCATAGCTATAATAGTTATAAATCTAAATAACAAAGAAGAACAAAAGGTTAAAGATACTATGAAAGTAGATTTAATACTTCTTTTTATACTAGCTGGTGGAGGAGATTTTGTAACAAAGCTATTTCAAAACTTTGGTATGGTACAATATAAAAATTTATATTTATTTTATACTTTCCTAACGGGATTTACTATAAGCTTAATTATGTTAATTATTAAAAATAGAAAAGTAAAGTTAATAGATATGTGTTTTGGTGTCATGGTAGGTATTCCTAATGTATTAATGCCAAGCTTTTTAATAAAGGGCTTAGAAGAAGTAAGAGCAGTTATAGCCTTTCCTATGGTAAGTGCAGGAACTATTTTAATCACAAACTTTTGTGGAGTTACATTCTTTAAAGAAAAGTTAGGGAAGAAGGAGATTACTGCTATAGTACTTACCATAATAGCCATAATACTTATGAGCTAACAGTCTTCGAGAAATCTTCATTATGGTTTAGAGTACAGAAATCTATTTTAAATATTATAGAGGGGGCTTAAATATGAGTTATTTTACAGTGAAAGGGAGTGCTACTTCAGAATTTCAAGAAAAGAAATCTACATTTATAGGATACATAAAGAGAGTAAATACTGAAGAAGAAGCAAAGAACTTTGTAAATGAAATAAAGAGTATGCATAAAGAAGCAACCCACAATGTTTATGCTTATATAGTGGGAGAAAATAAAGGCATACAAAGATACAGTGATGACGGTGAACCCCAAGGAACAGCAGGCATTCCAGTTTTAGAAGTCATAAAGAAAAATGATTTAACCGATGTAGCGGTGGTAGTTACTCGTTACTTTGGTGGTATTCTTTTAGGGGGAGGTGGGCTAATAAGAGCTTACTCTAAAGGAGCCTCTTCAGCCATTGAAGAAGCAGGTGTTGTAGAAAAAGTAAAGGGCTTAAAATTAAGATTTACTTTAGAATATGATTTAATAGGTAAAATACAATACCTATGTGGTACAAATAATTGGCATATTGAAGATACCATATATACAGATAAAGTGGAGTTATCACTGTTCACAGAGGTAGAAAATAAGGAAACAATAATTGCAGATTTTGTAGAGGCTACTAGTGGAAAAGTAACTATATGTGAAGAGGATGAAGAGTATTTATTTAAAGAAGGATACAGATATTATAGAGCTATTGAAGGATAGCTCTTGAAATTTGAAATTATTAGACATATTATGTTATAATAGGTACATTGATTTTAAAGTTAATAATTATATATATAGTACAGGAGGAAGTTAATATGTCAGGACATTCAAAGTGGCATAATATCCAAGCTAAAAAGGGTAAAGCAGATGCTAAGAGAGGTAAAATATTTACTAAAATAGGTAAGGAAATAGTTGTTGCAGCTAAAAACGGTGGCTCTAATCCAGAGACAAATGCTAAGCTTAGAGACGTTATAGCAAAAGCAAAAGCAGCTAATATGCCTAATGATACAATTACTAGAGCAATTAAAAAAGCCGCAGGAGAGTTAAGTGCAGTAAACTATGAAACTATAATCTATGAAGGATACGGACCAGAAGGAATAGCAGTTATAGTTGAGTGTCTTACTGAGAATAAAAATAGAACTGCAGGAAATGTAAGATACGCCTTCTCTAAACAAGGTGGAAATATGGGAACCGTTGGATGTGTAGGCTTCATGTTCCAAAGTAAAGGTGAAATCATCATAGAAAAAACTGATTCAGTAGATGAAGATGAGTTAATGATGATGGCTTTAGATGCAGGTGCTGAGGACTTTGTAGCTGAAGATGAAGTATTTGTAGTAACTACAACTCCAGAAGACTTTGGTACTGTGAGAGAAGCTTTAGAATCTAACGGAATAGAATTCTTAGAAGCAGATGTTAAAATGATTCCAGACACATACACTGAAATTAATGAAGAAGTTGCGACTAAATTCCAAAAGATGTTAGATGTTTTGGAAGATGATGATGATGTACAAAATGTATATCATAATGCTGAATTCCCAGAAGGATGGGAAGGGTAGTAGTGAGTAACCGTTGGTATTACTAACTTTGAAATTTATTCATTAATTACTAATAAATAATATGATTATGACATACAATGATTATGAATGATGTGTGTTTAAAATTGCAAGTTGCTTTCTATAAATAGGATAGTAAGTAACTTGCAACCATATAATTTAACTTTAATGTTGCATTATTAATAACAATATACCCTTAATGATACTCTTGTTGAATTTCATGTTGCGTTTCATCCATCTTAGGCTTTATTAGTTGTATTATTATTGATTGTAGCATAAACTATAACAAAATATCATAAATGATAATTGAACTAGTTGTCTTTTACATAAAATAACTTCTTATTTTATTAAGTAATCTTAAGGAGGATGTATAGAATGGGATTAATAGTGACTCTAGTGAAAGAAGCAAAACCTTATGATAAGAATAGTATGGAATCATTGTTAATTAAATTTGATTCTATTACTAATAGTTTACCAAGGAAGCTAAGATATGACTGTGCTAAAAATAATTTATTTAATTAGGGAATATCTTTAACTTATCTGAGGGAACATTAGTAAATTACATCAAGAAATCCTTATATTAGATTATTATAGTCTAAATAAAACTCATATTTAATGAAGTTGAAATGGATAATTAATTTTCAGAATTATCAGATAATTTGTAGCTATAAAAATAGAATACTTTTATATTAATTTATAGGCTTTAGGCATATAAATAATAAACCCAAAATGTGTTCTCTTAGCAAAAAGTCATTACAGTCTTACTAATAAATAAATATATCAAGTAAGGAGTGTGAAATAAATGATGGAGAATGAAATTCTAAAGGTAGCTTTATCCCAAGGTATTTGGGCTGTACTAAGTATATTTTTATTATTCTATATACTAAAAGCTCAAGAAAAAAGAGATGTGAAGCAAGAAGAAAGAGAAAAAAATTATCAAGATGTGATATCACACCTTACCGATAAATTAAGGATAGTAGATGAAGTGAAAAAAGATGTAGAAGATCTAAAAAAGGATGTAGGTGATCTAAAAAATTATATGAGAAAAAGTTAATAAGTCAAAAATATAATCAAAGCATTAATTCTTATATAAAATCATAACACTCCCATATTAAAATCTCTGAAACCCGCATGGACAGAACAAATAGTTAACTAGTTAACTAGTTAACTAGCGAAATAGGCATATATTTATATATTTAAAGATTTCCCTATATAAATAGTTATATAGGGAAATTTTTTAATAATACATCTAGTAAATTAGCAATTTCTATAAAGACTTCTCTGCTAATCTTTATTAATAAGTTATTTCATCCTTCTCAGAATGATCTTTGCTATTAGCGTAGGAGCCTATTTTAACTCCATCTATTATTCCTACATCTGCACCATCCTTAGGATACATTTTTCTTAGTTCAGCTTGACTTCTTTTTTGATCCTTAAGACGACTTTTATTATTATCAACCATAAAAACACCTCCTTAAATGATATAAAGGATAACTACACAATTATTTTGTCCTTAAAGTAAGAAATTATTAAGGAAAGTAAAGGATTAGCTTCCTTAGAAAGAGACATTACCATTTTATTAAAGGTATAGATTGAATGTTTGGACACATAATAATATTGACAATAAAATTATATGGGAGGTATTAAAAATGGCTAAAAATCATAAAAAGCATGAACATACTCCAAGTAACCCTAAGACTGGAAATGTAAAAGATCATATATCTTCAAAGGCAGGAATTAAATCTCCTAAGGAAAAAGAATAGCTTAATATATTTACGTAAGGTATAGGTTATTTTGAATAAGTAAATGACTATCTCAATAAAGAGATAGTCATTTACTTAAATAGAAACATAAAGTTTTAATTAAGGAACTATTCATCTAGAGGTAGACAAATATATGAGTTATACATTAGATAAATAAGTTAAGTCCAGCATCTTCTGTGGAAGCTAAATACGTTGCAACTCCACCAACCTCAACTTCAGGAATTAATTCTTCATGTTTAATACCCATTAAATCCATAGACATAGCACAAGCAATGATTTTAACTCCCATTTTAAGAGCATTAGCAATTAAAGTATCAAGGTCATCTACATTATTTTTAGCCATAATGTTTTTAATCATAGCAGGGCCCATACCAGCCATATTCATTTTAGATAATGGAAGCTTTCCAGTGCTGCTTGGAAGCATCATATCAAACATTTTTTCCATGGTATCCTTTTTAACAGAAGGCTTATCTTTTCTTTTTAAGATATTAAGTCCCCAGAAAGTAAAGAACATGGTAACTGGTTTTCCCATGGATGCTGCACCAGTAGCTATGATGAAGGAAGCTATAGCTTTATCAAGGTCACCACTGAAAACTACAAGGGTTGCACCATCCTTTTTAGAAATATCACAACTAATAGGCGATGAGCTACTTGTTAGATCTTGAGAGGTACCTTTTTTGATTAATGCTACAAAGGCTTTTTCTTTTTTATCAAATTCACCTTTTACAAGGGTATTTCCTGTTTTACTACACCAACTATTGATGTCCTTTTGGAAACCTGGATCAGAAGCTTTAACTTCTAAGATATCTCCATCCTTCATTTTGCCAATTTCCTCAAAAACTCTTCTAATAGGACCTGGACATTGAAGTCCACAAGCATCAAGACTTACAGTAACTTTACTAGAATCTTCTATATTAGAAGAAGTACTAGTTTCACAAGTACAGTCTTCAGTATTATTATTTAATTTAGATTGAGTATCTTTATTATTTAAAGAAGATTTAACGGTAGCATAAGTTTTATAACCACCATCTAAGTTCACACAATTAAATCCATATTGAGAAAGTATTCTACAGCCGATATATCCACGAAGACCTACTTGACAATAAACATAGATTGTTTTGTCCTTTGGTATTTTATTTAAATTATTTCTAAGGGTACCTAGAGGAATATTTATAGCATTTTCTATATGACCAACTTCAAACTCCATCTCTTCTCGTACATCTAGGATAAATTCATTGTTAGCTATTAAATTATCAACTTCATCCCATTGAACTATAGAAACTAAATTATCCATTATATTAGTTCCTATATATCCAGCCATATTAACAGGGTCTTTTGCAGAAGAATATGGTGGAGCGTAGCATAATTCTAACTCAGGTAAATCTGTAACCTTTAGATCACCTTTTATAGCAGTAGCTATAACATCGATACGCTTTTCTACGCCATCTAAACCTACACCCTGTGCTCCTAATAGTTTTCCATCCTTTGGATTGAATAAAACTTTAAGAGAGATAGGGAAGGCACCAGGATAGTAACCAGCATGGGAATTTGGATGTAAATGGATTGCCTTATACTCTAAGTTAAGTCTTTTTAAAGTTTTTTCATTATTGCCTGTAGTTGCAACAGTTAGTGAAAATACCTTTGCTACAGAAGAACCTAAAGTACCATTATATTCAGCTTTTTTACCACAGATATTATCAGCTACAACATGCCCTTGTCTATTAGCTGGCCATGCAAGTGGAATCATAGTTGGATTACCATTTATATAATCAATTACTTCTACAGCATCACCAAGAGCGTAGATGTTTTCATCAGAAGTTTTCATTTCTTTATTTACAACAATTGCTTTTCTATTGTTAACTTCTAGACCAGCATCTATGGCAATCTTACTTTCAGGAGAAACTCCTATTGATAAAACAATCATGTCTGTTACAATTTCTTTACCACTATTTAAAACTACTTTTTTACCACGGTTTTCAAAGGATTTAACTCCATCTTTAAGAATTAAATTAACTCCATTTTGAAGTAGATGTTCATGAACTATTGCTGCCATTTCGTAATCTAGAGGAGCCATTACTTGATCTGCCATCTCTACAAGAGTTACAGAAACTCCTCTTTCATTAAGGTTTTCAGCCATTTCAAGACCTATAAAGCCACCACCAACAATTACAGCTTCCTTTGGAGAGTTATTATCAACAAAGGCTTTAATCTTATCTGTATCTGGTATATTTCTAAGAGTAAATAAATTGGTTGCTTCTTTAAGGCCGGGAATAGGTGGGGTTATTGGACCAGCACCCGGTGATAAAACTAATACATCATAACTTTCTTCATAAACTTGAGAAGAACTATGATTTTTTACAGTAACTTTTTTTGCATCCTTATCAATTTTAATAACTTCACTAAAGTTTCTTATGTCAATGTTAAATCTAGAACTCATGCCTTCTACTGTTTGCACTAGGAGATTATCCCTTTCCTTTATAGTTTCACCTATATAATAAGGAAGTCCGCAATTGGCAAAAGAAATATATTCCCCTTTTTCAAACATAATTATTTCTAAAGATTCATCTAGTCTTTTTAAACGTGCAGCAGTAGAAGCCCCACCAGCAACTCCACCAACGATAATAACTTTTTTACTCATAATAAAATCTCCTTTCAATATTAAACAATACAAATAGTATAAACAATATAACCTTTACAATACTCAGGAACAATTAAATCTTAATATTTATATATAATAATAATACGATGTAAAATATTTATAAAAAAGAAGTCTAAAGAATTTTGACTTCTTAATAGTTAAAATAATACTTCTATTAACTTTTTTATATTCTCATCACTAACACTATATATAATTTCAAGACCGTTACGCTGCCAGTCTATAATGCCAAAAGTTTTTAGCTTTCCAATGTGCTGCGATATAGTTGATTGAGGCATATTTAAGCAATTTTGCATATTGGTAACATTGCTTCCACCAGTTTCAATGAGACCTTTAACAATGCATAGTCTTACGGGGTGGGCTAATGCCTTTAAAATATTTGCTTTTTCTTCAAAAAGTTTTGGGTTAGTTAAAAATGTGTCATTCTTAGTCATGTTTTATACACCTCCATATCACTATATTCATATAATACGATATAGTTACAAATGTGTCAATGAAAAATAAAAAAATATATATTTAAAACATTAACTTATTTTAATTTTAGATATTGTGTTGTAATATAGAAAATTAAACTCAACTAAACTTCAGTGAGAGTAAACCTCTCTATGAAGTTTAGTTAAATTATACATTACAAGAAGAATAGGGCCACTATGGTAGTAACAATTAAACCTAAAACTACTGGTTTAAAGTTGCGCTTTGCAAGCTCAAAAGGGGATACCTTGCATATAGCAGAAACGGGGATAATTGCCCAAGGTATTAATGTGCCTCCACCTACCCAAATAGCACCTAATTGTCCAAGAGCGGTTAAAGTAGCCACATTTCCACCAGTGGCTGTTCCAAATAAATTTGCAGTGGAACCGGCTAGAGCTATACCGGAAAATCCAGAACCATCTAGTCCAGTGATTGCACCTACAGTAGTTACACCAAAAGCACTTAAAAAATTGTTTAGTGGAACTGCCTTAGAAAGGGCAAAACCTAAGTCGTTTACTATACCTAAGGAGCCAGTAGGTAAATAGTTACCTATAATAGCTGTAAATCCATCACCCCCTACATAGAAAAAGGCAGCAATTGGAACTACTATTCCAAAAACTTTAAAGCCAAATTGGAAACCTTCTACAAGATATCTAGTGATTTTATCAAGAGAAGCCTTTTTATAAGATTTTATAGATATCAATATGAGTATAATTAAGGTTGTACCACCGATTAGTGCTGTAGCATCTCCACCTTTTAAGTTTAAAGAAACCATCAAAAATACATCAATAGAAAAGAGAAGAGGAATTAATATTGCAAAAAAAGATTTCCATCCTTTGCTTAAAAGAGATTCATCTGTAGACTGAACCTCTTCTGAATATTCAGTGTAGGTGAGATTTTCAAGGGTTCCATTTTTAATATCTTTCTTTAGCATGATAAAGGCTGTAACAGTAGTGACAATTCCCATAATAATTATTAGAGGAATACTAGCTTTAACTACTTCAGATACAGGAATACCAGCAGCATCCGCAGTTAATTTTGGAGCAGCTTGAATTACAAAGTCTGTAGACAATGCAATACCATGACCGAAAAGATTCATAGCTATGGCAGCACCTATGGCAGGGAGACCAGATTTGATAGCAACAGGAACTAATACAGCTCCAACTAGTGCAACGGCTGGAGATGGCCAAAAGAAATAAGAAATAATCATCATTATTATACCTATACCCCAAAAGGCTATAAAATCATTTTTCATAAACTTACTAAAGGGTTCTATCATAACTTTACTTATGCCAGTATAGGATAATGCTTTACTTAATCCAGCAATTATAGATATTATAAGTATTGTTGGCAGTAATTCCGTAATTGAGTAGATAAAACTATTAAAAATACTAATTAGAGATGCAGGAATAGATTTAGTGCTAATTAATGCAATTAATACTACTCCAACAATGCAAATAAGGGAACAGTCTAATTTTTTTATCATTGCTATTAAAATTAATATAATAAAAATTAAATATATATAGTGTATTGCGGTTAATTCAATCATTTGTAGCCTCCTACTAACTTATCCTAATTTAATAATAGAATATGCTGACAGGAGAAATTAGTGTTAAAAAAGCAAGATGGAAATTTTAAAAATTCAGATTTTCATTGGTTAGTTCTATGGACTAAAAATATAAGAGGTTTTATATTATGAATAAAACTGTTTAAATAGTTTTAAATAATATATAATAATAGTATGATATTTTGGAACAAATTGAAGAATTGAGGAGAAATAATATGAATAATTTTAAATTTAAACATAAGGATGAAGAGTTTATTTTATCAGAAGATAACCTTTCTTATATTGAAGCTGAGGAAGTACAAGATTTTACCATAGAAAAAGCATTAGAAATTTTAGAAGAAGGTAAAGAAAAAGTAGAATTTGACTATGAATATTATGCTGATAACTGTGAAGCATGTGGAAATAGTGAAGTTATAGATAAAAAACATTATAGATATTTAGAGTATCATTTTTATATTTTTACTAAAGAAGGAAAATATATAATTAGTAATATAAGTAATGAGTTTGAAACCACTACTTATTCCAAATTAGAGAGAATGAAAAAAATTGATGAAAGTTATATAGTATCTATTATCATCTGTGAAAGTTGTAAGAATTTTGCAATAGAAGTTGAACAGTGTGATATGTAAATAAATAACTGTGATATATAATTAAATAATTGTGACATGAATTTAAATAACTGTGACTTGAATTTAAATATCTGTGTATATTTTTAGGCTAATTCCATATACTCTTTAATGGAAGAAGAATGGAGATGTATAATTTATAAATTTTTGTAAGCAATAGTGTATAAACATATCAAAGCTGGATACAATTCCTAGTAGGAGGGATTGTATGATTGAAAGATATAAAAAAAATAAAGGATTATATATTTTTATAGCCTCTGTAGGAATAATAGTTTTTTTACTTAGCTATACTGTAAGTATAGCATTCTTAAGAAGTTCAAAAGATGGAGGAGCTGGAATTTTAGGCGAAGCATCTCAAGCAAGCTTTTTAAATATGAATGATGTATTAATTTCAGATAAAAGTAATATAGAGTTCATGTTAAACTATAAAAACTCTTTAGGTAAGGTAAAGATTAATGATAAATTAGATAAAACTATAAATGTAGAAAAAGATAATTTGATTGGTCTTAATCAGGAGCAGGCTGAAAAGATATTTTCTAGTTTTGGATACAAGGTAGAAAAATTCACAAAAGAAGATATTATATTTGTAAAGGACATAGAAGGATATTCCTACAAAGAAGATTCTTATTTTATAGGAATAAAGGATGAAAATATTGTTATTTATAATAAGGATTCTAATGGAACAATAAAAGTAGTAGAAGAGAAGATATTGAATCCTAAAGATGATAATGGACAGTCGTATTTAAAAATTAACGACATAGAGAACAGAGGTAATCTTTTGAGGACATTCTACGAAGGACATAAAGATTATCAGTTTTCCAATATACAAGAGGCTATGGAATATGCTCAGGCTCTTTGTAGCACATAGTGTCAGAAAGGGAGTGTTTCAAAAGGAATTTTGAAACACTCTTTTTTCATGAGAAATTGTAGAAATGGTATAAATTTAATTTGAAATAAGTTTAAAATAGTTTTTATTGAATTGTTATATTGTAGATGGTAAAGTATAATATAGTTACGATTGTAAGGTAATATAATTAATTAGTGAAGTTTAATATCAATACATATAGGTATATAATAGATTATAGGTCTAAATTTGCAGATGATGACTATATAGTAATGAAGAATTAACAAATGGTTAAATAAAAAAGATAGGTGACAAAGCATGTATGAATATATAAAAGGAATTTTTAAGTCTATAGAAAAGGAATATATAGTTATAGAATGTGGTAATATTGGATATAAAATTTTCACATCAGGTAGTACAATTTCTAATATGCCAGCTATAGATCAACAAATAAAGATTTATACTCATCAAATTGTAAGAGAAGATTTCATTGGACTTTATGGTTTTTTAACTAAAGATGAAATATCCATGTTTAATCTTCTTATTTCCATTAATGGTGTAGGACCTAAGGCGGCACTATCACTCATGTCTATTGCCAATGTTTCTACATTAAAGTATGCTATAATTACCGATGATGATAAATTAATAACTAAGGCACCGGGCATTGGTAAGAAAACTGCTCAAAGGATCATATTAGAACTTAAGGATAAGATAACCGTAGGAGGCGCCATGCCAAAGGGAACTACTATTAGTGATATTGACATAGATAATGAAAAACTATCAGAAGCAGTGGGGGCACTTATAGCTCTTGGATACTCAGATAAAGAGGCAGAAAAAGCAATAGAAAAAGCTAATAGAAGTAATAGTGTTGAAGATATTATAAAGGAATGTTTGAAAATTTTAATGGGATAATAACCTTATTAAGGGTTTTTAGTTAAGGAGGGGGATTATGGAAGATAGAGTTATTACATCTAATATTATTGAGGAAGATATAGAAGTAGAATATTCCTTAAGACCTCAGCGACTTAAGGAATATATAGGACAAGAAAAAGTTAAAAATAAGTTAGATATATTTTTAAAAGCTGCAAAGATGAGAAAAGAACCCTTAGACCATTTATTATTATATGGACCACCAGGCCTTGGTAAAACTACATTAGCTAACATAGTAGCAAAAGAAATGGGTGGAAATTTAAAAATTACATCTGGTCCTGCTATAGAGAGAGCTGGAGATTTAGCAGCATTGTTAACTAATCTAAATACCAATGATGTATTATTCATAGATGAAATTCATAGATTGAATAGGTCTGTAGAAGAAATTTTATATCCAGCCATGGAAGATTTCGCTTTAGATATTGTTATTGGTAAGGGGGCATCAGCAAAATCTATAAGACTAGATTTACCTAAATTTACTCTCATAGGAGCAACTACAAGGGTAGGACTTTTGACTGCACCTTTAAGAGATAGATTTGGAGTACTATGTTCAATGGAATATTATAATGATGACGAGCTTAAAGAAATTGTTTTAAGGTCTTCTGAAATATTAGGAGTTGAAATTGATAAGGAAGGTGCCTTTAGTCTGGGAATGAGATCTAGAGGAACACCAAGGATAGCTAATAGGTTACTAAAAAGAGTTAGAGATTACTCTATGGTTAAAGGTATAAATGTAATTGATATTAACATGGTGGAGCAAGCAGCTGAACTTTTAGAAGTGGATAGAGAAGGCTTTGATAGATTAGATAATAAGATATTAGAAGCTATAGTGGATAACTTTAATGGGGGACCCGTTGGAGTTGAGACACTAGCTTATTTTATAGGTGAAGAAGTCAGTACCATTGAGGATGTATATGAACCATACCTGATACAAAAGGGGTTTATTGTAAGAACTCCAAGAGGTAGAATGGCGGCAAAGAAAGCCTATGAACATTTAGGAAGGATTATTCCAGATCATATATTATAGAAATAAACATATAGATAGAATAGGGAAGTGTATAGACTTTGAAAGTAAAGGATTTTTATTTTGATTTACCAAAGGAATTAATAGCCCAGCATCCTTTAAAAAAAAGAGATGAATCAAGGCTTATGGTTCTAAATAAAAAAAGTGGTGAAGTAGAACATAAAGTGTTTAAAGATATTATAGAGTATTTAAATCCAGGAGATTGTCTTGTATTAAATGATACAAGAGTTATGCCGGCTAGACTTTATGGAGCTAAGGAAGGCTCCGGTGGTAAAATGGAGTTTTTGCTTTTAAATAGGCATGAAGACGATATATGGGAAACCTTAGTTAAGCCTGGTAAAAGAGGAAAAGTTGGAGCTAAATTTGTATTTGGAAATGGAGAACTAAAAGCCGAGGTAGTAGAAGTTTTAGACAATGGAAATAGAAAAGTAAAGTTTTACTATAATGGTATATTTGAAGAAGTATTAGATAGACTTGGCGAAATGCCATTGCCACCATATATAGAAGAAAAACTGGAAGATAGAGAAAGATACCAAACGGTTTACTCAAAGGAAGTAGGTTCTGCAGCAGCCCCTACAGCAGGACTACACTTTACAGATGAGTTACTACAAGCTATCAAAAAAAAGGGAATTAATATAGCTTTTGTAACTTTGCATGTGGGACTTGGAACCTTTAGACCAGTAAAAGCTGAAGATATTCAAGATCATGAAATGCATTCTGAGTATTATATTTTAGATAAGGAAAACGCTGAAATAATAAATAATGCTAAAAGAAGTGGGAAAAGAGTTATAGCTGTAGGAACCACATCAAATAGAACCCTTGAAAGTATAGCTAATGAAGAAGGTCAAGTTAAAGAACAATCAGGATATACTAGTATATTCATATATCCAGGGTATAAATTTAAAATAGTAGATGCCATAATAACTAATTTTCATTTGCCAGAATCTACTTTAATAATGCTTATAAGTGCTTTTTCAACTAGGGAAATAGTGATGAATGCTTATAAAATTGCAGTAGAAAACAAATATAGATTCTTTAGTTTTGGTGATGCTATGTTTATCCATGAATAGGAAGGACGATGAATAGGTGTATAAATTACTTAAAAAGAGTGGAAAAGTTAGACGTGGGGAATTTGTTACTCCTCATGGTACAATACAGACCCCTGTGTTCATGAATGTTGGAACTTTGGCTGCAATAAAAGGAGCAGTATCATCCATGGATTTAAAAGAAATTGGGTGTCAGGTAGAATTGTCAAATACATATCATCTTCATTTAAGACCAGGAGATGAAGTAGTTAAAAAAATGGGAGGACTTCATGAATTTATGAATTGGGATAGACCTATTCTTACAGATTCAGGTGGGTTTCAAGTGTTCTCATTAGCAAGCATGAGAAAAATTAAAGAAGAGGGTGTATACTTTAGCTCTCATATAGATGGTAGGAAAATATTTATGGGACCTGAAGAAAGTATGCAAATTCAAAGTAATCTAGCTTCAACTATTGCTATGGCCTTTGATGAGTGTATTCCAAATCCATCTTCAAGAGAATATGTAGAAAAATCTGTAGCAAGAACTACTAGATGGCTTGAAAGATGTAAAGTAGAGATGGATAGATTAAATGCAGATCCTAATACAATAAATAAAAAGCAAATGCTATTTGGTATAAATCAAGGTGGAGTTTACGAGGATATTAGAATAGAACATGCTAAGACCATTAGAAAACTAGACCTGGATGGATATGCAATTGGAGGATTGGCTGTTGGTGAAAGTCATGAGGACATGTATAGAGTTATTGATGCGGTAGTTCCATATCTTCCAGAGGATAAACCAATTTATCTTATGGGAGTTGGTACTCCAGAAAATATATTAGAGGCAGTTTCAAGAGGTGTAGATTTCTTTGATTGTGTATTACCAGCTAGAAATGGAAGGCATGGACATGTGTTTACTAAGTATGGTAAAATAAACATCATGAATGCTAAATATGAATTAGATAAAAAACCTATAGATGAAGGATGTGATTGTCCTACTTGTAGGCATTATACAAGAGGATACATAAGGCACTTATTTAAAGCCAAGGAAATGTTGGCAATGAGACTTTGTGTGCTTCATAACTTATATTTCTATAATAAATTAATGGAGGATATAAGAAATGCAATTGATGGGGATTACTTTGAAGAATTTAAAAATCAAAGACTTTCAGAGTGGGGAAAAAAATAATTAGGTATCTATTTTTTAAATATATACATAACTAGTGAAAGGAGAGATATTATGCAAAACTTAATGGCGTTTCTTCCAATGGTACTTGTACTTGTGTTGTTTTACTTCATGATTTTCATGCCAGAAAAGAAAAGAAAGAAACAATACAATGATATGTTGAATTCTTTAGCTATAAATGATGAGATTATGACTAAAGGTGGAATCATGGGAAGAATAATAAATATTCAAGAAGAATATATTATTTTAGAAAGTGGTCCAGATAGAGCAAGAATAAAAATGAGCAAACTAGGTATTGCTTCAGTTACAAAATCAGCTAATGAACCAGAAGAAATAAAGGCATAATCATCATAAAACCCCTTATATAAACATATTTATTAATATAAGGGGGTTTTGGGTATGTATAAAAAGTTTAATTATTCCGCTATAGGAGTAGGGGTGCTAAGAGCATCAATTTTAACAGTAATTTGCGTTTTAGTATATTCACTAGTTACTTCATATTTCCCATTTAGTGACGCAGTCACATCAGTATTTTTAGTTATAGCTACATTGGCTAGTGTGGTATATGGAGCTATATATGCTACATTAAAAATGGGAAGTAAAGGTTGGCTTGTGGGGTTGCTAGTAGCAGTATTTTATATGTTAATACTTTATATAGTATCCTTATGCTTTGGAAATGACTTGGCATTAGGAGGAAAAGACGTAGTTAGATTAATTTTAGCATTAGCAGCAGGATCATTGTCAGGAATGCTAGGAGTGAATCTATAGATATTATCAATTTTAGGAGGAATAAAAATGAAACATATAAAAACTATCAACAAATCTAACATTAAAGAAAGTTTAAAAAAACCAGGTTGTAAAGAGTGTGCTAACTCATGTCAATCAGCTTGCAAAACTTCTTGTACAGTAGCTAATTTAGAGTGTGAAAACTAATCATTTTAAAGGCAGTAACAAAAAGTTACTGCTTTGTGTTTAGTTAGGAGGAAAAACAATGGAATTAATTCACAAATTTAGACAAGGCAATGATTTTTATGTTATAGATGTAAATTCAGGTGCAGTTCATGAAGTAGATGAGCTTGTATATGACATGTTAGACTCAGATAAACTTAAAACTAAAGACGAGTTAAAAGAAATATATAAGGATAGATACTCCAGTGAAGAAATTGATGATGTATATGAGGAATTAGAATCTTTAGTTCATGAAGAAATGCTTTATTCTAAAGATTTATATGAAAATATAGCAATGATGAGTGGACAAGCAGAGGTAGCCATTAAAGCCCTTTGTCTTAATATAATTCATGATTGTAATTTGAAGTGCAAATATTGTTTTGCCGATGAAGGAGAATATAAGGGTTGTAGAAAAACCATGAGCGCACAAACCGGTAAAGACGCTATAGATTTTGTTATAAAAAACTCAGGTAAAAGAAAAAATATAGAAATTGACTTATTTGGTGGAGAGCCACTTATGGCCTTTGATATCATAAAGGAAATAGTAGATTACGGTAGAGAACAAGAAAAACTTCACAATAAAAACATTAGATTTACTATGACTACTAACTCTACTCTTTTAAATGATGAAATAATGGACTACCTTGATAAAAACATGGGAAATATAATTTTAAGTATAGATGGAAGAAAAGAAGTCAATGATAAAGTAAGAATAAGATTTGATGGAACTGGTACCTATGAATCTATATTACCTAAAATAAAGAAAATGGTAGATATAAGAGATAAGTCTAAGACTTATTATGTAAGAGGTACTTTTACAAGAGAAAATACAGATTTCTTTGAAGATGTAAAGCATATGGTGGAGCTAGGCTTTGATGAAGTATCTATTGAACCAGTAGTACTTCCAGATGACCATGAACTTTCATTAAGAGAAGAGGACCTTCCTACAATTTTTGAACAATATGATAAATTATATGAATATATGGTTGAAAAATATGAAGCAGGAAAATCCTTTAAATTCTATCACTTCAATATAGATTTACAAGGAGGTCCATGCATCTATAAGAGAATTTCAGGATGTGGAGCTGGACATGAGTATGTAGCAGTTACTCCTGATGGAGAAATATATCCTTGTCATCAATTTGTAGGGAATAAAGACTTTCTTATGGGAGATATATATGAAGGGGTTAAGGACTTTTCTATAGTTCAAAATCTTAAGGATGCTCATATATATAATAAACCTACATGTAAAAACTGCTGGGCAAGATTCTACTGTAGTGGAGGATGTCAAGCTAACAACTTTAACTTTAATGGTGATGTTCACGTGCCATATGAATTAGGTTGTAAAATGCAAAAGAAGAGAATAGAGTGTGCTATTGCTTTAAAAGCGAAAACAATGAATAAATAATTGTGTTTTAAAGGATAGAATTAAAAATTCTATCCTTATTTTGATAAAAAATAAGAAGTATACAGAAAATTAAGTTATATGTACTTGATTTTATCCATACAATACCTGTAAAATAAATAATAAATAGACAATTAGAAAATACAATTAGAAAACAGGAAGGGGATAACCATGAGGAGGAAAAATAGAAAAAGTGGAATTGTAGTTATCATAGCAATAATATTAATAGGTCTTTTTGCATACGCTGGTCTTTATGGGGTGAATTTAGGTAATTATAGAATCAAAACCTTTGGAAGTAGTATTGATAAAGGGCTTGATTTAGTAGGAGGAACTTCTCTTTTAATGGAGATAAAGGAGGAGAAGGTAGATCAAGCTGTTATAGATAGAACTATAGAACTTATTTCTATGAGAATAAATAAAGATGGAGTAAGCGAAATTCCTATAACTCAAGAAGGCGAAAATAGAATTAGAATAGAAATACCAGGAGAGTTTGATACAGATAAGGTTTTAGATACCATTGGTAAAACTGGTGAATTAACCTTTGAAGGTCCAGATGGAAAAGTAATTTTAACTGGTAAAGAGGTTAAAGAAGCAGGAGCATATATATCTCAAGATAATAAGTATGTTGTTAATCTTGAATTAAATGAAGATGGAACTGCAAAATTTGCGGAAGCAACTAAGACTTTCTTAAATAAAAGTATAGCTATAAAAATGGATGGTGAAGTTTTAACTAATCCAACAGTTAATGCTGTTATTAGTGATGGAAAGGCAATTATTGAAGGTATGAGTTCTTTAGAAGAGGCAAATTCCATTGCTAGTATCATAACTTCGGGAGCTCTTCCAGTAAAAATAGAAGCTACTTCAGTTAAAACAGTAGGACCAACTATTGGAGCTGAGGCATTATCCCTTAGTAAAAAGGCAGCCATGATTGGTATAGCTTGTATAATACTATTTATGGTTGCATACTATAGAGTTCCAGGAATAATTGCTTCTGTGGCTATAGTTTTATATGTAAGTTTATTACTTGTAATATTCTCTCAATTTGGAGTAGTATTAACTTTAGCAGGTATAGCAGGGTTAATTCTTACCATTGGTATGGCTGTAGATGCTAATGTTCTCATATTTGAAAGAACTAAGGAAGAGTTAAGATTAGGTAAATCTATAAAGACTTCTGTTGAAGCTGGTTATAGTAGAGCATTATCGTCAATTTTAGACTCTAACATAACTACAATTATTGCAGCACTAGTATTATATTTTCTAGGTTCAGGTTCTGTTAAGGGATTTGCAGTAACGCTACTTATAGGTATTATTGTAAGTATATTTACTGCCTTATTTGTTACAAAGTTTCTACTCAATAATGCTGTAAATGCAGGTTGGATAAATAAACCATCATATTTTGGCGTGAGAGAAGGAAAAAAACATGAATTTACTAGTTTAAAAATAATAGAGAAGACTAAAATATGGTTTGCTATATCAATTATTATAATTGCTATTGGAGTTGGATTTATAGCAACTAAAGGTTTAAATTATGGTATAGATTTCAAGGGTGGTACATTAATTACTTTAGATATGAATAAAGAATTCAATAAGGCTGATGTAAATACTATTATTGATAAGTATGCTAAAGATAAATACTCTACCAAATTAGCTAGTGAAGGAAAAGAGATACAAATTATTGTTCAAGAAGGGGTATTGAATGAAGAAAAAACTAATGCTCTTATTGATGAAATAAAAGAAAAGTATTCATTAGAAGATAGTGCACTTATTGGCAAGGAAAGTATAGGAGCTACTGTTGGAAATGAATTAAAGAAAAAGGCATTGTTAGCATTAGGAGTTGCATCTATTGCTATGCTTATATATATTACTGCTAGATTTGAATTTAGCTATGCAGCAGCATCTATTATAGCTTTACTTCATGATGTATTAATTACACTTTCTTTCTATGCTATATTTGGAATTCAAGCCAATTCACCATTTATAGCAGCTATTTTGACTATAGTAGGATATTCTATTAATGATACTATTGTTATCTTTGATAGAATAAGAGAAAATGTTAAGAGAAACAGAAGGATGGATCAATCAGAGGTTGCTAATATGAGTATAACAGAAACTATGACTAGAAGTATAAATACATCCTTAACAACACTTATAACTATAGTGGCAGTTTATGTTCTAGTACCATCCATAAGAGAGTTCTCACTTCCACTTATAGTGGGAATTGCCTGTGGAGCGTATTCTTCAATATTTATAGCTTCACCACTATGGGTAATAATTAAAAATGCAAAGCAAAAAAAGAAAGCTAAAGTAGTAGCATAATATAAACAAAGTTCATGGCGAAAAACATTTTATCATGTTTTTCGCCATTTTTATAATAATTTGTTTGTAAAATTGTCAGTTTTAAATTATAATATATTTGTTTTCTATAAATAGATTTCTTAAACTCCATAATATGTACAAGTAATATGGAGTTAGAAGTTTTTTGTTCAAGGAGAATGTGATCACTGAAATATATGATGAAATTATAAGGGATCAAAAAACTACTCATGGAACTAATTTGGAGGAGCGCATATGGAGTATAGTATGAATAGGAAAGATAATGATCCGTTTCTATTAGGAAATATGAAAATTGCATTAAACAGAATTGTGAAAGCTATCAATGAGAGAGAAAAGATAGTTATATATGGCTATCATGACTTTGATAGCGTATGTGCCATATCTCTTCTTATGTTAGTATTACGATATGTAAATAGTGATGTAGAGTATTATATACCCAGTGTATATAGAAATGATAGAAATTTAAATAAAGAAGATATAGAGAATAATTTATTATGTCTTGGAGCAAATTTAATTATAACAGTTGGTTGTGGAGTTAAATCTAAAGCAGAAATACAACTTTGTAAGGAAAACAACATAGATATAATTGTAACGGATTATCATAATCACATAGTAGAGGATAATAATTGTATAACAATAAATACCTATCAAACAAATTGTAATTATCCTTTTAAGGATTTTACAGCTTGTTCCCTTATATATAAATTCATAGAAGTTATAGCTTCTTATTATAAGATAAGTTGCACACAAAAGTATTTGGATTTAGTAATGATGGGTATAATTACAACAGAGATAGAAATAGAAGAAGAGAATAAATACTTTGTAGAAGAAGGGTGCAAGAAATTAAAACAAACTAATAACTATGGAGTTAGGGCGTTGATAAGAGAACATGAGCGGAATTATGGTGGTATAATGAAGTTTTATGATGAAGGTATTATAAAGCTCTTACCAAAGATGATTTCCAAGAATAAGCTAGATAATGCAAGAATAATTGTTGAACTTTTTACTACTAATGATAGTTATAGAGCAAAGCAAATATCAAAATACTTATATAAAGAGGTTATGATGAGTTTAGAATAGAATAATATATATAAGCATTTAAATATACATATTTTTTAAAGTATTGCATTAAATATCAAGGTTAATATATAATTTAATTATGGTAAAGATGTGTTTGGGTAAAGGCTTTAGGAGGAGTAGAAAATGAATTTAAAGGATAAAGTTAGAATAATAGAAGATTTTCCGAAAAAAGGTATAAGTTTTAAAGATGTAACTACTTTACTTCAAGATAGAGAGGCATTAAGAGAGTCAATAGATGTTATTGCCAATCATTTGAGGGATAAAAAAATTGATATAGTAATAGGACCAGAGGCTAGAGGGTTTTTATTTGGAGTACCAGTAGCTTATGTTTTAGGAGCTGGTTTTGTACCAGTTAGAAAACCTGGTAAATTACCCTATGAAACTATTAAAACTTCCTATGATTTAGAATATGGAAGTGATGCGTTAGAAATTCATAAGGATGCTATTAAAAAAGGTCAGAGAGTAGCAATTGTTGATGATTTACTTGCTACAGGAGGAACCGTAGCTGCTGTTGCAAAGCTTGTTGAGGAATCAGGTGGAGAAGTTGTAGCCATAGACTTTTTAATAGAGCTAACAGAACTTAAAGGTAGAGAAAAAATAGCACAATATGATATTATGTCTGTTATAGACTATCCATTTTAGAATTGAACATAAATTGCAATAATTTGGGTTATAGTATATAATAATTACTGAGTTTAAATAGGTGGCTGGTTCATTAACCAGCCTTTAATTTTAGGAGTGTATTACAATGATTGATAAATTGATAGAAAAAATTAATAGTAATTGTCACAATGTAGATATCAATTTTGTAAATAAGGCCTATGAATTTTCTGTAAATGCCCATAAAGAACAAAAAAGAGAGTCAGGAGAGCCTTATATTATTCATCCTTTAGAAGTAGCTTGTATTTTGGCTGAACTAGGACTTGATACCTCTACCATAGTGGCAGGTCTTTTACATGATGTAATTGAAGATACAGAATATACATATGAAGATGTTTGTAACATCTTTTCTATAGAAGTGGCAGATTTAGTAGAAGGGGTATCTAAGCTAGGTAAAATAAAATATAAGTCAAAAGAAGAACAACAAGCAGATAATGTTAGAAAAATGCTTCTTGCGATGGCTAAGGATATAAGAGTAATACTTATAAAATTGGCTGATAGATTACATAACTTGAGAACGTTAAAATACATGCCAGAGAATAAACAAAAGGAAAAGGCTAAGGAAACTCTAGATATATATGCGCCATTAGCTCATAGATTAGGTATATCAAAAATAAAGTGGGAGCTAGAGGATTTAGCATTAAGATACTTAAATCCAACAGAATATTATGACTTAGTAAAGCTGATTTCAGATAAGAGAAATGAAAGAGAAGAGCAAATAAGTCATATCATATCACAACTTAAATTAAATCTTAATATGGGTGGAATTACAGCAGAAATAGAAGGTAGACCAAAGCACTTCTATAGTATTTATAGAAAAATGATAAAAAGTAGTAAAACCATAGATCAAATATTTGATCTTACAGCAGTGAGGATATTAGTAGATGATATTGGAAATTGCTATGCTGCATTGGGAATAGTACATACTATGTATAAGCCTATACCAGGTAGATTTAAGGACTATATTGCTATGCCTAAACCTAATATGTATCAGTCACTTCATTCAACGGTAATAGGACCTTTCGGAAAACCCTTTGAAATACAAATTAGAACCTTTGAAATGCACAGAACTGCTGAATATGGTATTGCAGCTCACTGGAAATATAAAGAAAGTGTTCAAGATGAGGATAAATCTCTAGATTCAAAGCTATATTGGCTTAGAGAAATGCTAGAATGGCAAGGAGAGACTTCTGACGCTGAAGAATTTATGGAAGGCTTTAAGATAGATTTATTTTCAGATGAAGTATTTGTTTTTACTCCAAAGGGTGATGTTATAAATTTACCAAATGACTCTACACCTATAGACTTTGCCTATGCTATCCATACTGCAGTAGGTCATAAGTGTGTTGGAGGTAAGGTAAATGGGAAGATAGTACCTCTAGATTATAAGCTCAGAACAGGGGAAATTGTAGAGGTAATTACAGCTACTAATTCAAAAGGACCTAGCATAGATTGGCTTAATATAGTTAAGAGTAATCAAGCAAGGAGTAAAATTAAACTTTGGTTTAAAAAGGCAAATAGAGAAGAGACCATAGCAAAGGGAAAAGAATTAGTAGATAAAGAGTGTAAGAAGCAAAATTGTATATTTTCTCAAGTAATTAATGAGGACATTATTGAGAAAATTATTAGAAGATATAACCTAAAGAACATGGATGATTTATACCATGGTGTAGGCATTGGAGACATAAACCCTAATAATATGATAAGCAAGCTAAAGGATGCTTATGATAAAGAGAACTCTAAGCAGTTAAAACTTGAGGAATTAAGGCTAATTCATGAGGAAAAAAGTAAAAAACAAAAGAATAATACTTATTCTGGAGTTACAGTTAAGGATATGTCTAATATTCAAGTAAGATTTGCAAAATGTTGTAGTCCTGTATATGGAGATGATATTATTGGATATATTACAAGAGGCAAGGGTGTATCTATTCATAGAAGTGACTGTAAGAATGTAATTAACTTACAGGAAAAAGAAAGTCACAAAATAGTTGAAGTGGCTTGGGGAAAAGAAAATAAAGATAAATATATTGCTGACATAGAAGTAATAGCTGAGGATAGATTAGGTCTTCTTACAGATATTATAGAGATACTAGGGCTTGTAAAAGCTAATATTTTATCAATAAGTGCTGTAACAAATAAAAAAAATATAGCAGTTGTAAGCCTAAAAATAAATATTTCTAGTATAGAGCATTTAAAGGATATTCAAACTAAACTTAAGAAAATCAAGGATGTTAAGGATGTCTATAGAAAGAAACAGTAAAAAGGAGTGCTTAATATGAGAGCTGTAGTACAAAGAGTTAAATCTTCAAAGGTTGAAGTAGATAATAAAGTTATTAGTGAAATAGGAAAAGGAATTAACTTACTTGTGGGAATAAGTAAGGAAGATACTAAAGAAGATATAGATTATATAGTAAGAAAAGTTCTTGGAATGAGAATTTTTGAAGATGAAGATGAGAGAATGAACTTTTCACTTCAAGATATAGAGGGGGAGCTATTAATAATATCTCAATTTACTCTATATGGTGATTGTAGAAAGGGAAAGAGACCTGATTTTATGAAGGCACAAGGTGGAGATGTTGCTAGAGAATTATATAATGAGCTAGTTGAAGCCTTTAAAAAAGAAATACCTAATCTTCAAACAGGGGAATTCGGAGCTGATATGAAGGTTGAAATTATAAATGATGGACCAGTAACACTTTTATTAGAGAGTAAGAAGGATTTTTAAAATTTTAAGAAATATATGGCATTTTGAGGTGATACTATGATTATAAAAAGAATGATGGCAGGAGTTTATGCTGCCAACTGTTATATATTATTTGATGAAGAAACAAAGGAGGCTGTAGTTTTAGACCCGGGTGGAGATATAGATGATGTATGTAAAGCTCTTAATCAACTAGAAGCTAAGGCTAAATATATCATATTAACCCATGGTCACTTTGATCATACTACAGGGGTAGATGGATTAAAGGCTGAAACAGGAGCAACTGTAGCTATGGCTAAAGAAGATAATGATATGATTTTAAATAATATAATGTATTATGGACCACTTATTGAAGGTGGAGCAGACCTTTTATTAAAACATGGTGATATATTAAAGTTTGGTAATTATAAAATAGAAGTTTTAGCAACACCAGGACATACACCAGGAGGAATAAGTCTTTTAGTAGATGGAAATGTGTTTACTGGAGATACTCTATTCAAGGGATCTGTTGGCAGAAGTGATTTAGCTGGTGGAGACCACAATGAGCTTATAACAAGTATAAAAAATAATTTAATGCCTCTTAGTGATAGTGTGGCAGTTCACCCAGGTCATGGACCAAGTAGTACCATAGGCCAAGAAAGAATGGAAAACCCATTTCTATAGGTAAAATTAAACTGTATATTGGGTTATAAGAAGGTAATTTGAAATAAGGATTTGATAAATATGATAAAGGATATGAAGTCTATAAAAGTAAAGCTAAGCAATATGAATTTTAGATATGATGTCTTTCTTATGATAAATCTATTTTATAGTTTTATTAATATAGAATTTGTAAATGAGGAATTTGACTTATCTATAGATATAGATGAAGAAACGGGAAGTATTATAATTGGAGGAACAGAAGGATTCTTTAATTATGAAATTAATAGAAATTATAAGCTTTCTGAGGAAGTTAAAAAGTCCTTATTCATATATCTTAGAAATATTACTGGCAAAGTTCTTCCATGGGGAACTTTAGTTGGGATAAGGCCTTCTAAAAAAGCACTAGATCTTTTAGAAAAAGGATATAGTGAAGAGGAGGTAATAAAAGAATTTAAGGATAGACATGAAACTAGCAAGGAGAAGACAAAACTTTGTATTGATGTAGCTAAGTACGAAAAAAGTGTAGTTAACAAAGATAAAGATACTATAAGTATATATGTGGGTATGCCCTTTTGTCCAACTAGATGTGTTTATTGTTCTTTTACCTCAAATCCTATAGGGGGAAAGTCAGCTTTAGTTAAAGACTATCTTAATGCTATTACCAAGGAAATAAAAGCTATAAGTAAATATGTATCTGAAAAGAATTTAACTATTGAAAGTGTCTATTTTGGAGGAGGTACTCCTACTTCTGTAAATGATGAAGAGTTTGAAGATATAATGAATAAGATATATAAGTGCTTTGTTGAAGGTAAGGGTGTTAAAGAATTTACTGTAGAATGTGGAAGAGTAGATAGTATAACAGAAAGAAAACTTCAATCTATGAAAAAATATAAGGTTCATAGGATTAGTATAAATCCTCAAAGTATGAATGATGATACTTTAAAAAACATTGGTAGAAATCATAGTAGTAAGGATGTAGAAAACTGCTTTAATCTAGCACGAAGTCTAGGCTTTGATAATATAAATATGGATATGATAGTTGGTCTCCCAGGAGAAGAGCTAAGTCATATAAATAGAAGTTGTGAAGAAATACTTAAACTAAATCCAGATAGCATAACTATACATGGTATGTCTATTAAAAGAGGCTCTAGACTACATGAAAATCTAGTTAATAAGGGAAAGTTTACTATTCCTAATCAACATGAGTTAAATGCTATGTATGAAGCTACAAAAAATCTTTCTTTAGATTTAAATATGAAACCGTATTATATGTATAGACAAAAAAATATGGTAGGTAACATGGAGAATGTAGGCTATTGTAGAGATGAAAAAATATGTATATATAATATTCAGATGATAGAGGAAAAGCAAACTATTATTGCTCTTGGAGCAGATGGAGTTTCAAAGGTTGTTTTCCTAGATGAGAATCGAATAGAGAGATTTGCAAATGTTAAGGATGTAAAAGAGTATAATAGTAGAATAGACGAGATGATAGCTAGAAAGATAGAATTACTCAATACTCTATATTAAAACAATTATGTACATAGGTTTTAAAGAAATATTCATTTGGGTAATGATATTATAATATATTTTAGACTTAATAAGTAAATAGGAGGAATTTAAATGGGAGAATCACTTAATGGACTTAAAAGAACCATTATGTGTGGTGAAGTAAGAGAATCAAATATCTCTGAAAAAATCACTGTTATGGGTTGGGTCCAAAGAAAAAGAAATTTAGGAAGTTTAGTTTTTGTAGATTTAAGAGACAGAACTGGATTGTTACAAGTTGTATTTGGTGAAGAAATAAATAAAGAAGCCTTTGAAAAAGCTGATTTAGTTAAATCTGAGTACTGCATAGCTGTTACTGGAGAGGTTATAAAAAGAGAATCTCCTAATAAAAATTTACCAACAGGAATGGTAGAGCTTAAAGGAGAGAATATTAAAATACTTTCAGAATCAGAAACTCCACCTATATATATTAAAGAAAACTTAGATGCTGGTGAAAACATAAGACTAAAATATAGATATTTAGATCTTAGAAGACCAGATATGCAAAAAATATTAATGATTAGACATAAAGCTGGAAAAGTAGTAAGAGATTATCTAGATGAAAATGGATTCTTAGAAATGGAAACACCAATGCTTACTAAGAGCACTCCAGAAGGAGCTAGAGATTACTTAGTGCCTAGTAGAAATTACCCAGGAATGTTTTATGCATTACCTCAATCTCCACAAATATTTAAACAATTATTAATGGTTTCTGGATATGACAAGTATTTTCAAATTGTTAAATGTTTTAGAGATGAAGACTTAAGAGCTAATAGACAACCAGAATTTACGCAAATAGATTTAGAGATGAGCTTTGTTGAAATGGAGGATATCATAGCCCTAAATGAAGGTCTTTTAAAAAGAGTATTTAAAGAAGTTATAGATGTAGATGTACAACTTCCAATAAAGAGAATGCCTTATGCAGAAGCTATGAATAAATATGGTAGTGACAAGCCAGATTTAAGATTTGGTATGGAGATACAAAATATTACTGAAGCAGTAAGAGGTACAGATTTTGCTGTGTTTAAAGGAGCCATTGAAAATGGTGGTTCAGTAAGAGCTATTGTAGCTAAAAACTGTGCAGACATGGGTAGAAAGAAAATTGATAAACTAGGTGAGTTTGTTAAAACTTATAAAGCAAAAGGTCTTGCTTGGATAGCTTATAAAGAAGGAGAAATAAAATCTCCAATAGCTAAATTCTTCTCAGAAGAAGATATGGCTAAATTGCTAAGTGCTGCTGGAGCAGAAGTAGGAGATTTAGTTTTAATAGTTGCAGATGTTGATAGTGTAGTACTTCAATCTCTTGGAGCTTTAAGATTAGAACTTGCTAAGGAACTTGGAATCTTAGAAGGAAACAAAGACTTTAACTTTGTATGGATTACTGAATTCCCAATGTTTGAATATGACGAAGAAGAGAAGCGATTCGTAGCTCTTCACCATCCATTCACAGCACCTATGGATGAAGATTTACAACTTCTAGAAACAGATCCAGGAAGAGCTCGTGCTAAGGCTTATGATATAGTATTAAATGGAGAAGAACTTGGTGGAGGAAGTATAAGAATTCATGATACAAACCTTCAACAAAGAATATTTAATCTTCTAGGCTTTACTGATGAAAGTGCGTGGGAAAGATTTGGATTCTTATTAGAGGCATTCAAATATGGACCACCACCACATGGCGGACTTGCATATGGTTTAGATAGAATGGTAATGTTCCTTGCAGGAACTGATAACATAAAAGACGTTATTACCTTCCCTAAAAATCAAAATGCTTATTGTCCAATGAGTGAAGCACCTAATGTAGTTGATAAAAAGCAATTAATTGACTTAGGAATAGAAGTTAGTAAAGTAGAAAAATAATTTAATAGAAGATTTTATTATTATAGAGAATAATAATAAGTTATATGGACATAATAACTTCATAAAACTATTGATACTTAGTGATTAATATTTATTTTACAATTGCAATTTAATTACAATTGCTATATAATAATACTAAAGAATATTCTGCTGTGTGCGTGGAAATGGTTTATGTTGAGCCAACATTTAAACGTTGTGGCTGATGTTCTCATTATGGAGTGTTGACTGACTATTTTATAGTCGGTACCAGAAGTAGTGAGGCGATTCCACCCCTGGTAGACAGGGTTCAAATACATCATTAATACGGCACGGTGGGTATCAATAGTTTTAATATTAAAGAGTAAATACTTTGTATTTACTCTTTTTTTTACATCCATGGATATTATTAAAAAAGTTAAGAAGAAAGTGAAACACTAGAGGGAATATAAATAATAGAATAGGTAAAAAATTATAAGTCTATTGAATAAAAGAGTATACATATAAATTAAACTAACTACATAATTATAGCGAATTTGCACAATAGTTATTAAATAAGTAGGTATTGTAATTTTATAGCAACTACTTCTTAAAGGTGGTATAGCAATTTAAAAATTTATCTCTATTAGCGTTATCACCTAGACCTTCATAACATTCTGAAAGAAGTTTATATATATTAGAATTAGTTGCATCTATAGATAATGCTTTATTTAATAGAAGTATTGAATCGTCATATTTTTTTAGATACATTAACTTTGATACTCCCTTTATTATATTTTCAAGAATTTTTGTGTCTTCAGTAAGATTATTTAATCTATAGATTAGTGAATTAATTTTGTCTGTAGTAAATGGCTTAAGTAAATATTCAACAGCTCCCAATTTAGTACAATCAACAGCATTTTTAACTGTTGGGAAAGCTGTCATAATTATTACCGTAGAAAATATTCCATCTTCCCGAATTCTTTTCAATACTTCAGTGCCACTTAATGTTGGCATTTTAATATCTAAAAAGATTAAATCAAAGGGTTCTCTAGATAATATTTCTAATGCTTCTAATCCATTTAGAGCTTCAGTGACAATGTATTCATTTAGTTCTAATGATGTTTTTAATAATTTTCTTATATTTTTAGTATCATCAACTACAAGTGCTTTTTTCATAGTACCTCCTAATTATATGGAATAATAATTGTAAATGTTGCCCCTTCACCTAAATCACTTTCACATGTTATTTCACCATTGTGAGCAGCTATTATGTCTTTACATATCCAGAGACCAAGACCAGAATTATTTTTAATGTCTTTATTAGTTAATTGAGTATATTTATCAAATATTTTTGTAGTATTATCCTTTAAAATTCCAACACCAGTATCAGTTACAGTTATATTTAATTTATTATCTTTTAAGAACCCTCGTATAGAAATTAAATCGCCATCCTTGCAGTGTCTAATGGCATTTATTATTAAATTATTAAGTACCCATACTAATTTTTCACCGTCACAGGATAACGGTTTTACATTTATATCTACATTGTATTCAAGAATAATTCCACTATAATTTGCGATACCTTTGTTACTAGAGACTGAGGCTTTTATCAAATCCTCAATGGAATTATACTCTTTATTATAAATCTCAGTTGAAGATTCCAGTTTCGATAATAAAAGCATATTTGAAACAAGTAAGTTTAATCTTTCGCCATCTTCCTTAATAGTGGTTAATATTTTTCTTTGTTCGTAACTTAAATCTCCTAATTTACTACTTTCTAGTAGACCTGTACCAATCATAATTGAAGTTAATGGAGTTTTAAATTCGTGTGAAATTGTTGCAAAGAAATCCTTACTAGTTTGCTCTATTTCTTTTAAGTGTGTTACATCCTTTAATAAAATTACATAGCCAACTTGAAGATCTTCCTCTTTAATTTCTTTAATTGATATATTGTAATAGAGTATATCTCCATTTTTGTTTTTTAGAGTGATAATATTCAAAAAATCCCATTGACAGTTATTTAATGTTATATCATAGATAACTGAAAAAAAACTTCTATCATTAACCAAATGAGTTAAATATCGTCCTTCTGGTTTTTCATCGCTAATATCAAAGGCATCAATAAAATTTTCGTTAACCATGGTAACTTTATAATCTTTATCAATAACTACCATTGGAGAATCTATGCTTCTTAATATGGAGTTTGAATTATTTCTTTCTTTTAATATTTGACCTAGTGTGCTTTTTTCAAAACTTTCAATTCTTTTTGCCATTAAGTTAAATTGATTTGCTAATTCTCCTAGTTCATCTTTTGTTGTTATTTCCAATTCTTTATATGCAGAGTTAGTTTTTATATCTTTAATAGCATCAATGATATTATTTAATGGGTATAATATCTTTTTAAGAAGATGTCTTGATAAGAAAAATGAAATTAATATTGAAGCTAAAGTAAAAAGTATTGTTGCATTTATTATAATTTTAGTTTTATTTTCAACTCTAGTTTTTGAATTAATCATCATAGTTTCATTTAGACTACTTATATTATCTAGAGTCTTTACAATTGTATCATAATTAATTTTAATTTCATTGAAGAAAAAATTATACCCTGATACTTTACCATTATTTTGAATGATTTCAGATAAGGTAAAAAAATTCTGGCTATATTCAAGATAGTAAGTATCAAGACTATTTACATATTCCATTTCTCCATCTTCAGTTATATTATTTTTTTCAAAGTAAAAGTTATCTAAAAATAAAGAGTTATTTTTAGAATATTCAGCGAGGCCTTCTTTTTTATCGCCAGATATGTAAAGAAATAAGCTCTGTTGTTGATTATAAAGTGCATCTTTCATATTTTCAACAGATTGAATACTTTTATAATTGTTAGTTAAAAGTCCATCTATATCATTTGAAATTGTAATTAAATTTCTAACTGAAACTAATCCTAGCAATGACATTGCTAGGATTATAACAATATAAATAAGTGATAGTTTTCCATTTAAGGTTTTAACCATAGTTTTTCCTCCTTAAGTTAATTCTTATAGTAAAGCAAAGTAAAATATAGCAAAGCTAAGATTAATTAAGCTAATTTAAAAACTCCAATTTCTGAAGTATGGATAATTGTTAATAGTACTTTTAGCTTACTTTGATATTTATATCTAATAAGATTAGAATTAGTAGGTAGTAAAAATTACGTAGGAAGGTAGTATTATGTATAACTTAATTATAGGTTACAATAACTCAAGTATCAACTTAATTAAATCACTTATTTGTAAAGAAAAAATTGTATTTTTGATTGATGATAAATCACCAGAAGAAATTAAAATAAAGAATAAATTTCTTTATTATTATCAAGTCAATATAACTGATATGAAACAGATACTGGATAAGTCATCGAAAGCAATGTTATCACATGTTTTTATAATAACAGAAGATGATTATTTAAATTTAATGATTGAAGATAATTTGAAATTTTTAGATAATGTACAAGTTGTTTATAATTTTAGAGCATTAGAAAAGATATCTAACAACGGTAATAAAAATTTATATCTTGAAGATTTCTTTGAGCCATTAGGTAAGGAGGTAATTTAATTTGTTTGTTGTTGTTATAAGTGAAAGTAAATTTATTAATCGATATAAGGAAAGTTTAGAAGGTTTGAGCTTAGATTTCTCAAATGTAATTTCACCACAAGAACTTTCACCCGCGTCTTCCGATATCTTTAATAATTACTTATTAAAAAGAGCAGATGTGGTGGTGATTATCACACCTAAAGATCAGTTTAATTTCTATATTTCAAAGGTTTGTAAAACTTTTTATGAAACTAAAAAGGTTATTACATTAATTAACAATTCAAACAATAAAGGTGTTTTCGCTTCAATTGGAGTTTTTGATGTAATAGATTTTAATTGTTATGCTAAAGAAACTTTATATAAATTTTTAGAAAAAGGAGCAATTTAAATATGTATATTATTATTATTGGATGTGGCAAGATGGGAAGCAAATTAGCTGCAGATTTAGCTGAAACATCCCATGATATATGTGTAATAGATAGGGATGAGGAGAAAACGAATAAACTAGGTTCAGGGTTTAATGGAAGGATATTAAATGGGGTTGAAATTGATATTGACTTACTAGAAGAAGCAGGTATTGAGGAAGCTGATGTGCTACTTGCTTTGACTCAAAACGATAATATAAATATTGTTGCATGTGAAATAGCACAGAATATTTATAAGGTTCCAACTGTAATTGGAAGAGTATTTAATGATGATAGGGGCCACATTTATAATTCCTTAGGCATTAGAACAATTAATCCGATAAAACTAGCTGTTAGAAATATTAAGGAGGATATAAAATGCGAGCAGTTGTAATTGGTGGAGGTAAAGTTGGGTATTACTTAATAAAAAACCTCTTAAACATTGGGTGTTTAATAACTTTGATAGAAAAGAATTATGATATATGTAAGAAAATATCTAATGAACTAGATATTGAAGTAATATGTGGTGATGGTTCAAATTTAGAAGAATTATCAGAGGCTATAGAAGGAACAAATACTATTGTTGCAGCAGTTACAGGTAAAGATGAGGAAAATTTAATTATCTGCCAAATGAGCAAGCGTAATTTCTCTATTAAAAGTGCTATTGCAAGAATTAATAATCCTAAAAATAGACAGTTATTTAGTAAATTAGGTATAACATCTACTGTTTGTAGTACAGAAGTTATTTCAACTTTAATTGAAAATGAACTTGTAGAGGATAATTTTAAAATTGTAAAAACTTTAGATAGAGGAGAAATGGTAATAATTGAAGCTTATATAGATAAAAATTCCCACTGGAGAGATATGGAGATTAAAAGCTTAATTTTACCAAATGATAGTATAATAGTTTCTATTTTAAGAAACAACGAGATTATCTATCCTAGGGGACATACAAAGATCTTACTTGAGGACACTGTTGTATTGATAACAAATACCAGTGTATCTCATAAATTAAGAAAATCTATTTATGGAGATGGTAGTAATGGTAAGAAATTCGGATTATTTTAAGGGAATATTATTTGAAATCCTAGTTGTAGCTATGTATATAATAGTAATTTTTATTTTGAGTTTTTTAGGGTGATTAAATGAGTGAAAAATATTTAAAGGACTTTAAAGTCATAAATTATTATGTTGGAATAATTATATTGGGAACAATTTCATTAATGATTATACCTATCTTCGTAACTGTTTTTTATAAGGAGTGGAGTTCGCTTGTAGATTTTATTCTTGCTCTATTTATTGGATTATCTATAGCCTTTTCACTGATTTTTTCGGGAAAAGACGAAAAAGAAAATAACAAAATTGAATGGAAACACGGTCTTATAATTGCATCATATTCATGGCTGATTCTAATGCTTTTATGTGCCCTTCCCTATGTTTTTAGTGGACATGCAAAATCTTATATAGATGCTTGTTTCGATGTGATGAGTGGATTTACTACAACTGGAGTATTTCTTATGCAGGATCTAGATCATATGTCCCTTGGACTTAATATGTGGAGACATATACTAACATTTGTAGGTGGGCAGGGCATGGTTGTATTAGCTTTATCAATACTAATTAAAAATTTTTCTGGTGGATATAAGATGTATGTAGGTGAAGGAAAAGATATTGGGCTTTTACCTAATATTAAAGGAACTACCAAGGCCATTTGGAAAATTAGTATAATATATTTAGTAATTGGTACAGTGGCACTTACAATTAATGGTTTATTCATAGGGTTATCACCATCTAATTCATTTATGCATGGACTATTTATATTTGCGTCAAGTTGGAGTACAGGTGGATTTGCTCCAATGTCTCAAAATATATTGTATTATCATAGTTTTTCATATGAATTAATTACAATGGTATTGTTCATCATTGGTTCATTAAATTTTGGTCTTCATTTTGCAGTTATAAGGGGGAAGAGAAAGGAAATTTTCAAAAATGTTGAAACACAAAGCTTTTTTATAACTTCTTTTATTCTTGCAGGATTATTAGTTATGTTCTTATCAAAGACAGGAGTATACACAGATGCAGTTTCCCTATTTAGAAAGGGTGCTTATCAGCTCTTATCTGCACATACCACCACTGGATTTGGCAACCTTTATGCTAGGCAACTATTATTCGAATGGGGAGATTTTGCAATTTTTATTATGACAATTGCAATGCTTATTGGAGGAAGTGCATGTTCAACAGCCGGTGGATTTAAGGGACTAAGGATGGGGATTATCTTTAAGGGAATAATTGCAGATATAAAAAGAGTTCTTAGTTCTGATAGAAAGATTTTAACTACAAAAGTTCATCACATTAAGGATATAATTTTAGATAATGATTTAGTAAAATCATCAATGCTTATAATACTTTGTTATATTGCTATGTTTATTTTTGCAACGTTACTTGGAACATATTATGGCTACTCACTTGTAGAATCAGCTTTTGAGGCAGCTTCTATATCTGGAAATGTTGGATTATCTATAGGTGTAACTTCTATAACCATGCCTATACCACTAAAGATTTGTTATATCATTATTATGTATCTAGGGAGATTAGAGTTTATTTCAGTATTTGCATTAATAGGGTATTTTATAGGAGGAATTAAAAAGTTATGTGTAAGATACAAAAAATAATGTTAATTGTAATTATTACAGCGATTTTTTCTTCATTTCCAGTATTAGCTAGTGAGGCTATAACTTCTGTAAGTGAGCTTATTGATAACGGTTGGGAATATGACTCTAAAATTATAAATATTCAAGGTGAGGCTATTGGTGAACTTTTAGAAAGGGGCAAATATTCATTTGTTAATATAAATGATGGAACCTCTGCCATAGGTATTTATTTAAAAACTACAGATGGGGAAATGATTAAATCTTATGGAAATTATCATAAGATTGGAGATTCAGTAAGAATTACTGGGGTTTTCAATAGAGCCTGCAAAGAACATGGTGGTGATATGGATATTCACTGTGATTCAATACAAATAGTTTCAGATGGTTATGAAAGGACTCATGACATTAACAAACATAAGATAATTTTAACTATCGTACTGATGCCTTTTGTAATCTATGGAACAATGAAGACTTATGAAGTAATTAGAAAAAATAGTAAGAATTAAGTATGAGTAATAAAAGAGAAAAACCACATCAGTTTATATGTGTTTTTTCTCTTTTGTTATTCCTCAACATTTCCTAGTTTACGTTGATTTCTTCTGATTTTTAATTTTTGCATCAATCTACTCAAGGTAGATACTAAAATAATTCCAACAGCTATAACTCCTGCTAAAGAAAGAGTTTCGATTCCATTATTTAAGGAACCAAATACATTACCTTCAACTGCTTCAAAAACTGTATAATACATTCCACTTCCAGGAACTAAGGGAATAAGAGAGCAAACTAAAAATAATGTTACAGGATTTTTTAAAACTCTAGAGAAGATTTCAGCATAGATACTGATGCTTATAGATGCTATAAGCATAGCTAAGATGCTAGAGTCAGATAAGTTCATAGTAAGGCTATAAAAAAACCATCCAACGGCACCTCCAAGGGCTGCAAAGAACAAGTTTTTATCCCTTACATTAAAGAGAACTCCAAAACCTAAGGAAACAATAAATGCATATATAACTTGCAAAAACATTTTACATCCCTCCTATAATAGACATCCATATTTTGAAACTAAAAGCAGCTCCAATAGCAATGGCTCCAGCTATCATAATAGCTTCCAGAGTTCTTGAAAGGCCTGAAAGTAAATCTCCAGCTATGGTATCACGAATAGCGTTAGTTATAACTAAGCCTGGAACAAGTAACATAATTGAACCAATAATTATTTCATCTTTATGAAATATGGGATTTATGTAAGAGAAGAAAAGTCCAATTATAGCGGCTAACGCACCACCTGCCACATTAATGAAAAATTCATTAACGCTTAAACGAGATAACATAGAAGATAATAAATTAATTAAAATTCCTACACCAAAGGCTATAATGAAGTCACTAAAGCTACCACCAAAAAGTAAGGTAAATGTACCAGTAGTTACTCCAGCAAAAAAAGTTTTTATGCTGTTAGAATATTTGGGAAAGCTGCGTATATATTTCAATTCTTTTCTAAGTTCATCTAAAGTTAAAGGATGACTTTGTATTTGTCGAGATAAGTTATTAATTAAAGCTACTTTTTCTAAATCTGTGGCTCTAGAAGTAATTCTCTTAATTATGGTACTATTCCTACCGTTTTCATCCATAGTAGAGGTGATTATTGCTGTAGGAGATACAAAGCTTTCCGCATTATCTATGCCATAAGACTTACATATCATATTTATTGTTTGTTCAACTCTGTAGGTTTCACCACCATTTTCAAGCATTATTTTTCCGGCCTCTGCAGCCAAGTTTACTATATTATCAGTAATCATAATGGTACTCCTTTGTTATATTAACAATATCTTATTATTAGCATTCATCAAAGATATTATAGAACAAAAAACAAGATAATGTATAATTGTTAGAATAATAAATTTATTATATTACAATATTGTGTTAAATTTATTATATAGGCAAATATTATAAGGTTACAATAATCAAGGGCAACTTTCAATATGATATTGTTTTCAAGTTTAGGGTCAATTAAAGAGATAGCTAAGGGGGATTTTATGGATAATGTAAATATATTATTAGAAAGTCTAATTAGTAACTTAAAAGAAGGAATTCACATAGTTGATAGTAAAGGAAAGACCATCTATTATAATCATGCCATGGAAAACATAGAAGGCATGAAAAGTGAAGATGTAATGGGAAAGGAAATTCAAGAGTATCTTAGGGATATAGAACACTCAACTATATTAGGAAGTTTAAAAAGTGGACACACCTATAGAGATACTTTACAAAACTATAGTAATGGAGCAGGTAAGATAATAACCAGTGTAAACTCTACTATTCCAGTAATGGTAGACGGAAAAGTTGAAGCAGTAATTGAGATAGCTAGAGATATGACACAAATAAAGAAATTAAATGAAACTATATGTCAGTTAGAAAATAAAAGTAAATCAAAGAAAAATTATTATACCTTTAATGATATTATAGGAAGTAGTAAGGTATTAAATGAAGAAATTTTAAAAAGTAAAAGAGCTAGTATATCTAATTCTTCAGTACTCATATATGGAGAAACTGGATGCGGTAAGGAACTATTTGCACAAGGTATACATTATGAAGGAATAAGAAGAGACAAGCCCTTTATAGCTATTAACTGTGCAGCAATACCAAGTGCACTGTTAGAGGGAATGCTCTTTGGAACGGTTAAAGGTAGTTTTACAGGAGCAGAAAATAAAAAAGGGCTTTTCGAAGAAGCTCATAGAGGAACTATTCTACTTGATGAAATAAATTCTATGGATCCATATTTACAATCAAAATTATTAAGAGTGCTCCAAGATGGATATATAAGACCACTAGGAAGTAATAAGATTATTGATGTAGATGTAAGGATTATAGCAACAATAAATGAGGAAGCAGACAAACTTATAAGAGAAGGAAAGCTTAGAAAAGATTTTTATTATAGATTGAGTGTAATTAAAGTAATGATACCACCACTTAGAGAACGTAAAGAAGATATAAGCCAGTTATGTGATTTTTTTATAAACTATTATAATGGTATTCTATATAGAAATGTAAAAGGAATTAGTGAAGATGTTATGGAGGGATTTTTAAACTATAGTTGGCCTGGAAACGTAAGAGAACTTAAGAATAATATAGAAAGTGCTATGAACATGGTTGAAGATGGAGAAATATTAACAAAGGAGTGCTTTGGTAATAAGATTAATTCTGTAGTAGAAGTAACTTCAGAAGAGGGATTTAGAGGAGATATCCCTTTAAATGAATATATAGATAGTCTTGAAAAAAATATAATAGAAAAAAGCTACAAAAAGAACAATAAAAACATAACAAAAACTTCAGAGGAATTAAAAATATCAAGACAAAATCTTCAATACAAACTTAAGAAGTATAAATTACTTTAGTTAACTATTTTTTATGAGGATATAATATGAAAAATATAAAGAATATGTTAATAAAAAGAATTAATTAAATATTAAAAAGATTTACAAACATATATGCCTAAAATTCGGCAAAGCGTATGCAAATAATTTTGCATACGCTTTTTAAGTGGATAGAACCTAAGTAAATGTAGAAAAATTTTTTGCGGTAAATTTTTAAAAGTGATGAAATTATATACATTTAACCTATTTAAAGTTATGAAAGTATCTAAATAATGTATTTTCTTTGGCATGTGAATTGCTCTAGTAAAATATAGAATTTATAAAAATAATTTAATCACGAGGGGGATTTTACAATGGAAAATGTTAAGGTAGCAATTTGGGGCTTTGGAGCTATGGGAAGTGGAATGGCAAAAATGCTATTAACTAAAAAAGGTGTAGACATAATAGGGGTTTGTGATATGCATCCTGCTAGAGCCGGAAAAAGTATTTTTCAAGTTTTGGGAGTAGAAAGAGGAGATAGGGAAGATGTAATAATAAAAACTAACATAGATGAAGTGTTAACAGAAAAATGCTGTGATATTTGTTTATGTGCAACAGATTCTTTCACAAAAAATGCTTTTCCAAAGTTGAAATCTGTACTTGAAAAGAAAATAAATGTTATTTCTACAGCAGAAGAAATGTCTTATCCTCAAGCTAAAAATCCTGAACTAGCTGCAGAGTTAAATAGAATTGCAAAGGAAAATGGAGTTACAATTCTTGGAACAGGTATAAATCCAGGATTAATCATGGATTTACTTGTTGTATGTTTAACAGGTTGTATGACTGAAGTAACTCATGTTGAAGCGAAGAGAGTAAATAGTTTATCACCATTTGGACCAGCTGTTATGGAAGAACAAGGAGTTGGGATGAAGGTTGAAGATTTTAATGCAGGAGTTAAGGATGGAAGTTTAGCTGGACATGTTGGATTTATAGAATCTGTAAATATGATAGCTGATTCTATGGGCTGGAAAGTTGATAAATTTGAACAACAAATGGCTCCAATAGTAACTACTGTAGATAGAAAGTCACCTTATGGATTTGCAGCTGCTGGAGATGTTGCAGGTGTTAATATGACAGGTCAAGGATATGTTGATGGAGAGGTAAAAATAGATATGATTCATCCACAACAAATAGAACCTGAAATGGAAGGTACATTTACTGGAGATTATATCACAATAAAAGGTACACCAGAAGTTAATATGTCAATTAAGCCAGAGGTTGATGGAGGACTTGGAACAATTGCTATGTGCGTTAATATGATTCCACATGTAATTAATGCAAATCCAGGATTAAAAACTATGATAGATTTACCAGTACCAAGGGCTATAATGGGAGACTTTAGAAATTTCATAGATAGATAAACTTATTTAATTATAGAAATTTACTTCGGAGGTGAAGGTGTTGATTAAGAAGGACACATTTATTGAAATAGAAACAGTGGTATTACAATGTGAGGATAGATCACCAGCGATTCCAGACGATACAAAGGAAACTCCACTTAAAATGTGGGTTAGGGGTTTTGTAAATTCAGATTGTGAGCTGGGTGATGAAGTTGAAATCACTACAACTATTGGAAGAACTATGAGAGGTATAGCTAAGGTGGTAGAACCTTCATATTCTCATAATTTTGGTAGCTATGTAAGTGAAATAGCCTATATTGGAAAGCAAGCTAAGGAAATGATTTTCAATAAATAGTTATACAGAAAGTAGGTGATTGATATGAATAAGTATGAAGAGGTTATGAGCAGAAAAAATCAAATTATGATTAAGTCTGTAGGAATGGATTTTGATAAATATGAAAAGGGAAGTATAGCTTTTGATTATGAAGCAATGATGAGAGATATAGGATATTCCCTAAGTGATATTATGAAAATTCAACGAGAAGTGGGAGTTGGAAATACACCTCTCTTAGAATTAAGAAATATTACTGCCTTGGCAAGAAAGGTATCAAAGACTGGAAAAGCAGCTAGGATATTTGTTAAGGATGAAAGCTGTAATCCATCTGGAAGTTTTAAAGATAGAAGAGCATCTGTATCTGTGTATGATGCTAAGGAAAGAGGGTATAAGGGTGTAGCATCAGCTACTTCTGGAAACTATGGGGCAGCAGTAGCATCCCAAGCAGCTATGAAGGGATTAAAATGTACCATAGTTCAAGAATGTTATGACTCTAAAAAAGTAGGACAACCAGAGATTCTTGAGAAGGGCAGAAAATGTGAATGGTTAGGGGCTGAAGTTTTACAATTAACGGTAGGACCAGAATTATTCTACACCTATCTAGAGACTTTAGAAGAAACAGGTTTTTATAATGCATCTTTATATTCTGCTTATGGAATAGCTGGAGTTGAAACTTTAGGTTATGAGATAGCTACAGAATGTAGAGAACGATTTGGAAAGGATCCAGAAGCAGTAGTAATTACCCATGCAGGTGGTGGAAATGTTACTGGTACTGCAAGAGGACTTATAAAGGCAGGAGCAAATAATACAAAAGTTATTGGAGCTTCTGTAAATTTACAAGGTCTTCATATGGCAAGTGATAAAGCCTTTAATAGAAAATCCTTCACTACTGGACACACTGGATTTGGTATTCCATTCATGGTATGGCCAGATAGAAGTGACGTACCAAGAAGTGCAGCAAGACCTCTAAGATATTTAGATAGATATGTAACCTTGCCACAAGGGGAAGTTTTCTACATGACTGAGCTTTTAGCACAGCTTGAAGGACTTGAAAGAGGACCAGCTGGAAATACTTCTTTAGCAGCAGCCTTTGTCATAGCTCAAGAGATGGAGGATGATGCAATTTTAGTAGTTCAGGAGACCGAGTATACTGGTGCTGGAAAGCATATAGTTCCACAATTAACCTTTGCAAAGGAAAATGGAATTAAAGTGCTTAGAGGTAATCCAATGGATGAAGTTCCAGGAGAAAATATTATACTTCCAGAGGATCCATCTTATTTACAAATAGATAATAAAGAGCTAGACGATTATAGAAAATCATTAATTAAAAACACAGTAAAGCTTTTAAAAGAAAAAGAAATTGGACAGGTAGATTTAGATTTCTTATGTGAAGAAACAAAACTTAGAAAAGAAACAGTAATAGATATTCTTAAAGAATTTGGGGTTAATGTGAAATAGGGTTAATAAGTAAATAGGGTAAAGATAAATAATGTGTGAAATAATAAAAAAACCATTAGGGGGAGAGAAGTAGTGAAAAGAGAAGACGATTTTGAAATAAGAAGAAAACATTTAGAAAGTTTAAGTGATGAAGAATTATATGAAAGGTTTTGGAAATTGACAGAAGAAATAGTAAATCCTATGGTGGATTTAGCATATGGAAATACCTCATCCTCTATAGAAAGGTCAGTACTTCTTAGAATGGGCTTTTCAAGCATAGAATCTCAAGCTATAGTTCAAGAAGGCTTAAAAGCAGGACTTCTTGGAAAAGGTATGGGAAATGTAGTTTTAAAATATGCAAAATTAAAGAGTGTGCCATATTTAGAAGCTGGTAGAGAACTTGGAGAAGGAAAAGGCTGGAATGAAGTAACTAATTTGTTTGGGGGGGTTAAATAATGCTAGATATAAATAAGAAAATAGATGTAGCAGAAATACTTAAGGACTTAGATAAGTATGAACCTAAAAGAAGAGGTTGGCATTGGAGAGAAGAATATAATGAGCCAATGGGAGAGTTTGAATATAAGGAGATATCAAAACCCCTAAAAAATAGTAAAGCACTTCCATCAGCAACCAGCTTTGCTAATATAGACCCTCAACCAAAAGCTGTAATAACTTCGGAAATAGCTTCAGGAAGATTTGAAGATGATATTAGAAGAATGAGAATGGCAGCTTGGCATGGTGCAGATCATATAATGGTTATAAGAACATCAGGACAAAGTCACTATGATAGTTTAATTGAAGGAAGTCCAGAAGGAACAGGAGGAGTTCCAATAACTAGAAAAGAAGTTAGAGCTACAAGAAAAGCTCTTGATATGATAGAGGAAGAAGTAGGAAGACCAATAAATTTCCACTCCTATGTATCAGGGGTTGCAGGTCCAGATATTGCTGTAATGTTTGCAGAGGAAGGAATAAATGGAGCTCACCAGGATCCTCAATATAATGTACTTTACAGAAACATAAATATGGTTAGATCCTTCGTTGATGCAGCAGTAGCAAAACATATAATGGCATGGGCTGATATTTTACAAATAGATGGAGCACATAATGCAAACGCAACTGCAATGAAGGGTTATAAGGTAATGCCTGAACTTATGGTTCAACATGCTATAAATTCAAAATTCTCTGAGAAGGTTGGTATGAAACAAAGCAATATATCACTATCTACAGTACCACCAACAGCACCACCAGCTCCATGTTTAAGATATGATTTACCTTATGCTGTAGCACTTAGAGACTTATTTAAAAACTATAAAATGAGAGCACAGATGAACACAAAATACATGGCATCTTGTACTAGAGAAGCTACAGTAACCCATTCACTAAACTTGTTAATATCTGAACTTACTTCAGCAGATATTCAAAGTACAATCACTCCTGATGAAGGAAGAAATGTACCTTGGCATTATAATAATATCCATGCTGTAAATACAGCTAAGCAAGCTTTAATTGGTATGGATGGCTTAATGGATATGATAGAGCTTAAAAAGGATGGATATCTTCCAGAGAAGGTTAGAGAACTTAAGGAAAGAGCAGTATTATTCCTAGAGGAAATGATTGAAAATGGTGGATATTTCAAAGCTGTAGAAGATGGATTCTTTGTAGATTCAGGAGAATATCCAGAAAGAAATAGTGATGGTATTGCAAGAAAGATAGATGGAGGTATTGCTGTTGATACAGTAGTTCCAAGAGATAAAGAATACTTTGCTCCAGTATGTGCTCACTTTGGATATAATAATATTCCAGAAGAATATAACAAACCATGTGATGCAATAGATGAATGTACATTATGTAATCATAGCAAAATAGTTTATATAGATGAACTTGATGAAGAAGATAATGTTAATGTAAGAATGGCTAAAAATAGTAAAGAGGAAGGAACTATAATTCCAGAAGTAGAGTGGAAGAATGATGGCTATGTATCTACAACATTATTCCTAACTGAAGAGGAAAATATAGCAGAGGCTGCAGCCCTTGAAATAGGAAGAAGAATGAATTTAACTGACGTAGAAGTTATTCATAAACAGGTTATGCAAGATGCAGAAGGTACTTTAGTAGAAATCAAAGGTAGAGTAAGCTTTGCAATTAAAAAAGATGAACTTAAGATTCCAGAAAAGCAAGAGCTTTTACCAGATGATGTAATGAGAGATTACGTTAAGAATAATCCTATTAGAGTAGTAGCTGCTACTGTTGGAGAAGATGAACACTCTGTTGGACTAAGAGAAATTATAGATATTAAGCATGGTGGTATTGAAAGATATGGTATAGATGTAGTATATCTTGGAACTTCTTGTCCAGTAGAAAAATTAATAGATGCAGCTATTGAAACAAAGGCTCAAGCTATAATAATGAGTACTATTATCACTCACAATGATGTACACACTAAGAACATGCAAAAGATTCATGATCTATGCATAGAAAAAGGTGTAAGAGACAAATTCATAATAGCTTGTGGAGGAACTCAAGTAACTAATGAAATTGCTGTAGCTCATGGTATGGATGCAGGCTTTGGTAGAGGAACTCATGGAAATAATGTTGCCTCCTTTATCATTGAAACCTTAATGAAAAAAGAACAATAATAATTTGAAGATTTATTATTAGATAAACTAGATTAAATAATAAAAAATATATGATATTTATATAAAGTACTGGGGGTGTCTCAAATAATTAAACTAAGTTTACCTTAAGGATAGATTAATGCTTAGTAAAATTTTGAGGTATCCCCTTTAAACTAGGAGGGAAGCTATGAGAGTTGAATATTTAATAGCGGAAATCGGAAGTACAACCACTGTAGTAACAGCCTTTAATTTTAAAAAAGGAGTTGAGGTTGTAGGACAAGGTAAGGCCTTTACTTCTGTTTTACAAGGTGATGTAACTATTGGACTTAGAAATGCAATTAATGAAATGGAGAAGCAGCTAGGAGAATCCATTGAATATGACAGAATGATAGGTGCTAGTAGCGCCGCAGGAGGCTTAAAAATAACTGTTCATGGATTAGTACAAGATATGACAGTTAAAGCTGCAAAGGAAGCAGCCCTAGGTGCAGGCGGAATTATAAAAATGGTAACAGCGGGTAGGCTTAGAAGAACGGATATTAAAAAAATAAAAGAAATAAATCCTAATCTTATAATGATTGCAGGCGGTACAGACTATGGAGAGAGAGAAACTGCCTTAGATAATGCTGAGATTATAAGAGATGCTGAGCTGAATATCCCTGTGGTTTATTGTGGTAATATAGCTAACCAAGAGGAAATAAAAGAGATTTTTGAAGGTAGAGAACTTTATGTAATAGATAATGTATATCCTAGGGTAGATGAATTAAATGTGGAGCCTGCTAGGGGGATAATTCAAGATGCTTTTGAAGTAAATATTGTTAAAGCCGGTGGTATGGATAAAATTAAAGAAATGGTGGATGGAGCTATAATGCCAACTCCTGGAGCTGTAATGGAAGCTACAAAGTTACTCTATGAAATAATCGGTGATGTAATAGTGGTGGATGTTGGAGGAGCTACTACAGATGTTCATTCCGTAACAGAAGGTAGTGTGGAAATTTTAGATATATTAGTGACTCCAGAACCAAAAGCAAAGCGTACCGTAGAAGGTGATTTAGGGGTATATGTAAATAGAGAAAATGTATTAGAACTTTTACAACATCACGAGTTAGAAGGAAGAACTAAGGATAGTATAAGGAGTTTCATTAAGCCTATTCCAACTACAGAAGAAGAGAAATATTGGAGTAGGGTCCTTGCTCAAAAGGCTGTAAACACTGCCATAGATAGACATGTAGGGCAAATTAAAAGAGTATACAATTCAGGAAGAAAGTTTAGTGCCTATGGAAAGGATTTATCAATGGTTAAATATATCATAGGTACAGGGGGTGCTCTAACTAGGTTAGGTAAAGGCAAGGAAATGCTAGAGAGTATAAAGGATGTTAAGGGAGACATTACTATGCGTCCCACAAAAGAGGCAAAGGTACTCCTAGATAATATGTATATCATGGCCTGTGCTGGAGTTTTAAGTAGAGAAAATAAAGAAGCTGCAATAGAATTGCTTAAAGCTAGTTTAAATTTATAATGACAAATTAGATTTTTAGTTTCTGTAAAGGAGGAGAGTTAGAGAATGGAAAAATGTTATTCAGAAGTAGAATTAAATCAAGAAAATTTAACTTATAATATTGCCCTTGAACAAGAGTTATGGAAAGAAGAAGTAAAGGATAGATATCCTAGAATTGAAATTGATTTAAATAAATTAACCTATAATACTAAATTTTTATTAAATATGTGTAATGGAAAGATGATAGACATCGCTGTAGTAACTAAGGTGTTTTGTTCACACCCCGATATAGTTCAAGGTGTTTTAGATGCAGGGGTAAAAACCATAGGAGATTCAAGAGTGGCTAATTTAAAAAAGATAGCAAATTTAAATTGTGAAAAGCTACTTCTTAGAATTCCAGCTCTTAGTGAAGTAAGAGAAGTAATCATGTATAGTGATATTTCCCTTAATTCAGAGATAGATACAATTAAGGCATTATCAAAGGAAGCTATAAGAGCTAAGAAAACTCATAAAATAATTTTAATGGTGGATTTAGGAGATTTAAGGGAAGGTGTTTTAGAGAAAGATGTACTAGAAATGTCCAGGGAAATTATTAAATTGCCTAATATAAAGCTTATGGGGATAGGAACAAATTTAACTTGCTATGGAGGAGTAATACCTGATGAAGTAAATTTAGGAAGGTTGCTAGAAATAAAAAACACCATAGAAGAAGAATTAAATATTAAGATACCTATAGTATCAGGAGGAAATTCTAGTAGTTTATATATGGTAATGAATAAAACTATTCCAGAAGGAATTAATAATTTAAGACTTGGGGAATCAGTGGTTTTAGGAAGAGAAACCGCTTATGGAAGAGATATTCCAGGAATGTTTAAAGATGTGTTTACTTTAAAAGGTGAAATTATAGAAATTAAGGATAAGCCATCAGTACCAATAGGAAATATTGGCATGGATGCCTTTGGAGAGGTTCCAACCTTTCAGGATAGAGGAACAATAAAAAGAGCTATAATTTCAATGGGAAGACAAGACGTAAAAATTGATGGAATAACTCCTAGAGATGAAAAAATAACAATATTAGGTGGCAGTAGTGATCATCTTTTATTAGATGTAACGGAAAGTGAATCTGACTACAAAGTTGGTGATATAATTTCTTTTGATGTAGATTATGGAGCATTATTATCTTCAATGACCTCCTCCTATATAAATAAGTGTATAATGTAAATAAAAAATAATTTTAAGGAGAGATTTAAATGGTTGATTTTAAATTATTTACTGAAGACTTAAATGTAGCAATAAGGAATCTGCATGAAAAAGGTGCCTTTTTAACTGTAAAGGCTGGAGATGAAGTTAATACTATGACAATAGGTTGGGGAAATGTTGGCTTCCAATGGGGAAAACCTATATTTACAGTACTAGTGAGAAAGCATAGACATACCTTTTCTATTATAGAAAAAGCTGATAACTTTAATGTAACAATTCCTCTTGATGATAGCTTAAAGGAGGAAATTAAATTCTGTGGTACTAAATCAGGAAGAGATTATGATAAATTTAAGGAATGTAATTTAAAACTAATTCCAGCTAAAACTGTAGATACTCCAATAATAGAAAAATCTAATGTATTGACTTATGAATGTAAAATAGTTTATAAACAAGAAATGAATCCAGAGTTTTTATCGGATGCAATAAAGAACTCAAGCTATCCAGCAGAGGACTATCATGTATTATATGTAGGTGAAGTAGAAGCTTGCTATAAACTATAAAACTGTATTTTAAATTGAATTAATAGCTTCCTATATAAATATTTGTATAGGAAGCTATTTTTATATGGAACTATAAAAATAGTTAACTATGAAGCTATTAAACTATATAACTAGTTAACTATTTGTTCTATTCATGCGGGTTTCAGGGGTTTTTCAATGTATTGGAAGCGTAAATATGTTGGAAATTTAAGGAGTATGAAGTCATTTCTAAAATTATAAGCTGATAAAATAAGTTAATATAGCTATTTGTATAACAAGGATAAGAGGAATACCAATAGTGAATTTTTTATGCTTAGTTTTATGTCTAAAAGTGCTCATACCAGCTAACATACCAATGGAACCTCCTATTATAGATATACATATAAGAGCTTTTTCACTAACCCTCCATTGTCTTTTTATAGCCTTCCTTTTATCTATTAACATTATAAAAAATCCAATTAGGTTTATTATTATTAAGTATAAAATAAAATTATTAAACATAAGACCTCCTAAAGTATTTATATATTTAATTTATATTATATAAAAATAAAAAGCAATAAGGATATATTTATTTTAATAGGTTGTATTAGTTAAAAGTACAATGTAAAAAACTCTCACCCATTGTTCAATTTAATAATAAAATACAACTAATCATTTGAGAAGAAAATATATTTTAGAGTTAGGTAGTTATTCAAATATACAAAATGTGCATGAAAGTATCATTTTTGAACATGAAAGTACATGGAAATAAAAAGGTAAAAGATGAAATTTGTAGAATTGTAAAAATGTAATAAATATTTGGGGGGATAATTGTGACGAAATTTTATAAAAACGTATGTAAATTACTTATAATTACATTATTGGTAACAATGACACCAATAAATGCAATTATAGTAAGTGCTACGGATGACACAGAAGAAACGACTACTAATCAAAATCAGGAGGCAGAAATAGTTAGAGAACTTGAAGAGAAGAGAGAGGAGAATACAAAGTACTTTTTAAAAGACGATGGAACTTATGAAGCAATATTATATGAAGAACCTATACACTATTTAAAAAATGGCAAATGGATAGATATCAATAATTCATTGCATGATAAAGGGAATTATTATGAAAATAAAGAAAATGAATTCACTGTTAGGATAGGTAAAAATGCCAGTGATAAAGAGCTTATTTCTGTATCAAAGGATAAGTATAAAATATGGTGGAACATAGGTGTTGGTATCGGAGAAAAATTAGAAGAAGTACCAGCATCAGATGATAAAGGTGTTGAAGAAGAAAAACCAACTATAGATAATAAGAAAAACGAAGAAACAGAAAAGCCATCAACAGAGGATAAACCAAGTGAGGAAAGTGAAAAACCATCAGATGATGATAAACAAGAAGGGGAAATAGATAATCCACCTTTAGATGGCAAAACAGACGGTGAAACAGAACCACCATCTACTGAAGACAAAAAAGGTGGAGAAACAGAAAAACCAACTACAAATGAAGAAATAAAGGATAGAGTAGATGATTCACCTATTGATAGTGAAACTACTAAATTAAAAAAGAAAACTAATTTAGTAGGAAAAGTATCAAAAAATACTACAATAGATAACACTTCAAATAAAGAAAAAGAGAATAAAGAAAAAGAAAAAGAGAATAAAGAAAAAGATTCAAATAAAGATTCAAATAAAGATTCAAATAAAGATGAGAAAGTAAGTAAAGAAACTAAAGAAAATAATAAAGATGATATTAATGGAGATGTAAAAAAATCTAATAGTAGTAATAAAAATAAGAATAAAGATAATGATAAATTAAATAAAAATAGGAAAACAAAAAATATAAGCAAACTAAGTAAAGCATCAGTAGAAAATACAGATATAAATAAAGTTATTGATGAAATGGTGGAACAACAACTTGGAGGTAATAGAAGGGCAAAAAGATCAACTAGTAATAATAAGAGTTTAAGAGATAAGATTAAAAAGGAAATTGATAAGAAGTTTTTACCCAATGTTAAATCAAGTGTGGAATTTAAGTCTATTTACGAAAATATTGACTTAGAGTATAAATTGATAGGAAAAACAGTAAAGGAAAATATAATATTAAATGAAAAAATAGATAATCCTTCAATTTTGTTTAATTTGAATATAGAAAATCTAAAACCTAGAGTTGAAGGAAATATAATTATATTTGAAGACTTAGAGACTGGAGCTGAAGTATTCCAATTAGATAAGCCTTTTATGTATGATGCAAAGGGAGAATTGTCTGAGGATATTGAGCTAATATTCAAAGAAGCAGAAGAAGGAGGATATACCTTAGAGATAGTTCCAAATAATGAATGGATTAATGATGATAAAAGAGAATTTCCAATTACAGTAGATCCCATAGTAAGAACAGAAATGAATACTAAAGAAATAGTAGATACTTTTACAGCTTATAATGATACTCAAGATAAGTGGAATAATATGTTTTTAAGAGTTGGAAATAATTCAGGAATAGGAAAAACAGAGACATATGTTAAATTTACTAAATTGCCAAAATTAAATGCTGGAGATATGGTAGTAGATGCACAATTAGCATTATTTAAGGTGAATTCGGAAAGTGGAGCTGATGGCCAAATAAATGCATATACTGTCACTGAAAATTGGAATACAAGTGTACCGAATAAGAAATCACTGGCAACTGAAAAAAGGATATTAGATATTCAGACAGTGAAAAATGGTTGGTACTCTTGGGATGTAACCAAAGCTGTAAAAGGGTGGTATACAGAAGGAAATAATTATGGTATAGCATTAAAAAGGGATAACCCGGCATCAGGAAATACAACATTTTTGTCTTCTGATGCACCTGATCAACATAAAGCAGGATGGCCATTAGTAGCAATTCAATATGTTAATAATACAGGGTTAGAGAACTACTGGACATATCATTCACAGGATATGGGGAGAAGTGGAATAGGATATATTAATGATTATAATGGTAATGTTGTTTTTACCCATAATGATTACACTGCATTAGATAGTAGGTTAGCTTTAAAGATAGAGCATGTTTATAATAGTAATGATAAAGAGACTGATATAGGATACGGAAAAGGGTGGAAACTCAACATTCAACAAAGGATAACTGAAGAAGTAATAAATGGTACAACCTATTATAAATATTTTGATAGTGATGGAACTAATCATTACTTTTATTATGATTCAGCATCTAAAACTTATAAATGTGAAAGTCTTGAAGGTATTAAATTCACTAAAAATAGTGATGGAAGCTATATGATTACAGATAAAGATAGAAATAAATTATATTTTGTTCCTGGTGGGTACCTTAAAACTATTACAGATACTAATAATAACACTAACACTATACTTTATGATGGAACTAGAATAAGTGGAGTTAAGGATAGCATAGGAAGAACTACACTTTTACAATATACTTCAGGTGGAACGTTAATTGGTATCACAGATCCGGCGGGAAGAAAAACTAGCTATGCTTATAATGGAATACAATTAAGTAGAATAACTTATCCGGATGGTAAGGCATCTTATTATACTTATGAAGGTAATAACAATTTATCTTCTGTTAAAAGTTTAGATGGTGCTAAATTGCTCTATACCTATTATGGTGGTTCTACTTCAAGAGTTAAAACTGCCACTTATGTAGATACAGCTGGGACACAGGGGCAAAGTCTAACCTTTAAATACAGCTATAATGAAACTGAAATAAAGGATGTTAAGGGTAGAACTAATACTTATCAATTTAATAATGGAGGAAATACAATATCTATTAAAGATTCTAATGGAAGTGCACAATACTATAAGTATAATAGTAATGAAAAAGCAAAAAATAGATTAGAGCTGGAATCTAAGGTTCAAAAGACAAGCAATAATTATTTAATGAACCATAATTGTGAGTTAAAGGATGGAAATTGGAGTGCTGGTTCTTGGTCAGGTTCTGCAGGTACTAATGAATTTACTACTACAAAAGCTAACATGGGAAAATATTCATTAAAGGTAAATATGACAAATAAAACTAGTAGGAGATTTTATAGTCAAGCTGTCACCTTAGAAAAGGGGAAGACTTATACATTTTCAGGATATGTATCAACTAATGGAGTAAGTAATACTAATAAAAAAGGTGCTGCTTTATTTGTAAATTATACTGATAATACAGGGAATTATGTAACAAAAGATTCTAAATATATTAGTGGAACTACTGGATGGGATAGGGAATCTATAACATTTACTTTGCCATCAGATGCGACATCTAATCTTGTATATATTAGATGTGGGTTAATTGAGGAATCAGGAACTGCATATTTCGATAACTTACAAGTAGAAGATGGAGAAGTTACTAATAGATATAATTTGGTTGAAAATCCCAATTTTGTAGTTAATGGAGCACCTAATGCCAACTTTTGGACTACAAGTAACTGGGAAAGTACAAACGGATTATATACAACTACAGATTCAACTTATCCATCAAATCTAGATAAAATAAAAGCTGTTTATAAGATGCCTGGTAATACAGAAAAAGATAAAAGTATATATCAAACAATAAACGTTTCAGGAAAAAAAGATGATGTTTTTGTAGTAGGAGGTTGGGCAAAGGCAGAATCACTTCCTCTAATAGGCAATGGTAGATATTTTGCTTTAGATGTAGGACTAGAAAAACCAGATGGTAGCTATGAATGGACTGTTATTCCTTTTAATGGAGATTCATCAACATGGCAATATGTATCAGGACAAGTTGTGGCTAAGAGTGATTATAAAAGTGTAAGAGTATATGGACTTTACTATAAAAATGCTAATATAGCTTATTTTGATGGATTCCAATTATATAAAGAAGAGTTTGGTGCAAGCTATCAGTACGATGATAAGGGTAATATAACGTCTACAGAGGATTTAATAAAACAAAAAACTAATTATAAATATGATGGTGATGATAAATTAACTTCTGTTACAGATCCAAAAGGAAATACAACTAAGTATTCATACGATGGTAATAGGAATTTAATTCAAACTACTACGGCAGAAAACATTGTAAGTTCTTTTATTTATGATGAGTATGGGAATGCAGTAGTATCAAAGATATCTGGAAGTGGATTGTTTATGGAAAGCAGTAATATTTCAAGTGATACTGCAGGATACACAAAAAGAACTATAGATACCAGTGGAAACGAAATACTGAACGTATATAGCGAATCTAAGGATAACTTAGATGTAACTATTAATTCACAAGAGGTTTCTACTTATTATGGATATGATGAAACAGATAAGCTTATAAATACAAGTGCCTATAACCCATATGGTGACAAAAAGACAGGAGAAACTTTCCTTGTAAATGGTAATAGTAGTGGAGATTTAGGAAGTAAATCCCTTGGGTTGGGTGCTACTCCAGTTAAGGATAGCAAAGGGCATTACACTTTCAAAGTTCAAGATGGAGGAGGAGTTCCATATAATTTAGGAATAAGCAAAAATAAAGGGACTATTGCATTAAAATTCAAGCCACAAAGTAATGGTAGTCTTAGGTATTTACTTTGCAGTTCATCGCCTAATGGTGGGTCTTTAGCTGTATATGTAAATACGAGCAATAAATTATGCTTGGCATTTAAAGATAGTAGCGGAATTTGGAAAGAGTCTATTGTATTAAATAAAGCTATAAGTGCTAACACTTGGTATTCTATGATAGTACAATGGGAAAATGCATCTTCAGGATTAAAAGCTACATTAACTATAGATGATGAAGTAAAGAATGCTACTGTTAGTGGTGTAAAAGACTTTACTGGTGGTAAGGTTATAGTTGGAGCAGATTTTAATAATAAAAATGCATTAAATGGAGAAGTGGAAGAATTATACTGTTCTACAGAGGTAGACAATTTAACAGAACTAAAGCAGCATTATAATAAGTTAAAGAGCGGTAACTATGGATACTACAAAAATTGGGATGAATATGTTCCTTTAAGAGGAAATTCTTCAAGTATTAATGGACTTAGAGCACTTACAGATAAGAGCAAGTATGATTCATCTAATGAGCTAACTATGCAAGCTACAGGAGGCAGATATGCTAACTATAGTAGTGGAATAAGGGACAACTCAGGAACAATGAATCTTTGGCTTAAACCTAGTGCAAGTACTAGTACAAGATATATATTTTCTGGAACAACTAGAGAAAATATTGGTGTGATAGAGGCATATTTAGCTTCGGATAATAAAGTAAAGTTATCTGTTAAGAATAGTAGTGGAAATATTGTAGACATAATAACATCAAATACAGCTGTAACAACAGGACAATGGAATATGTTAACAATATCTTGGAATAAAAGCGGAACAACTCTTACAATCAATATGTATATTAATGGAAATAAAGAGAAATCAGCTTCAGGTACCTATAAAGATTTTTCAGGAGCTAATATATGTATAGGTCAAAAATTATCTGGTAGTTCAATAGAAGGAAACCTAGATGAACTCATACTTTCAAGCAAATGCTATGATGACAATACTGTAAAATCAATGTATACTAAAGGAAGAGGAAAAGCAACTGCTAGGGTTGGACAAAACAACTATACTTATAATAATTATAGATTATCAAAGGTTTCTAGCAATAGTACAAGCTACAACTTTACCTATGATGGAAATGGAAATCAGAAATCTGTAGCAGTGGGAAGTAGCACTTTAATAACCAATAACTATGATAATGTATCAGGTGTATTAAAAAATGCTACCTATGGAAATGGCAATACAGTAGCCTACGGTTATGATAATTTAAATAGAGTAACTAGTAAAACCTTAGATGGTAAGATAGCTTCAAAATATACCTATGATAATTCTGGGAATTTAGCTATATCCCAGGATTTAAAAAGCGGAATTACTAATAAATACACCTATGACTTAGCAGACAGACTGGTAAAAACAGAGGATTCAAGTGGAAATTGGTTTAAATATGATTATGATAAGACTGATAAAACTAGTAAAAAAGAAAACCATATAGCAGGAAAATCATATTCTACAAGCTTTAATTTTGATAAAGACGGAAAAACTGAAAATGTATCATTACCTTCAGGAAAAAATTATTTTTATATTTATGATTCTATAGGAAGAACTAAATCTAGAACACTAAACTTAGATGCTGCTTATACCTATGATACAAGATATGAATACAAAGCTGGTTATGCTGGTTCAACAACTTCAATGGTATCATCAATAAAAAATGGCAATAGTGAAATAAAATATACCTATGATGCTTTAGGAAGAATTGAAACTGTAAATAATGGTAAAGTAATAAAGTATTACTATGATAGTTTAGGACAGGTTGTAAGAGAAGATAATGGAGACCTTAATAAAACTATAACCTATACCTATGATGAAAGTGGAAACATTCTAAAGGTTGCAGAATATGCACTAACAAGTAACACAACACTAGGAGCAGCAACTAAAGCTGTAGATTATAGCTATGGTGATAGTAATTGGAAAGATAAGTTAACCTCTTACAATGGAAAAGCCATAACCTATGATGCAATAGGAAATCCATTAACCTATGATGGCTACACCTTTAAATGGGAAGGTGGAAGAACATTATCCTCTATAACAGGAAATAGTAAAAACATTAGTTATAAGTATAATAGTGATGGAATAAGAATAGAAAAAACAGTAAATGGAGTGAACTATAAGTATACACTAGAAGGAAGTAATGTAGTATATGAAGAAATAACTAATGGAAGTAAAGTAGACAAAATTTTATATAACTATGGAGATAAAGGTCTTGTAGGCTTCGTGCTAAATGATACTGAAGAATATTTCTACATTAGAAATGCTCAAAGTGATATTATAGGAATAATAAACTCTATTGGAAAACAAGTTGTTTCTTATACCTACGATACTTGGGGTAAATTAATATCTATAACAGGAGATAAAGTATTAGGAGAAAAGAATCCTTATAGATATAGAGGCTATAGATACGATACAGAGACTGGATATTACTACTTACAATCAAGATACTATAATCCTGAGTGGGGAAGATTCTTGAATGCAGATGCTATTGGTGGTAGTATAGGTGAATTGTTATCACATAATACTTTTGCTTATTGTAATAATAATCCTGTTATATCAAAAGATCCTAATGGTTTTAGACCTATGTATACTCAAGGAGAAGAAACAGCTGCAATGAGAGATGCTTCTTATAAAGTCATGAATAATTATTATGCTAACAAAGGTAGTTCAACATCAAATGGAAATTCAGGTTTTAACTATTGGGTCAGTGGAATTAAAGCTACAGGCGGAAGTATAGCAGATAATATTGGCAGTAAGGTTGGTAAGCTAATTAACACTGGTTATAGAAAAATTTGTGACATAAAAGCATTTGGACCAGCATTTAGAGTAAATGTAGCTGGAAAAAGTTTTTCCAAAAGTCTGGGTAAAAAGGCATTAGGTTATGTTGGAGATATTGGTATAGGTGCATATTCTGCAATCAACAGCTTCATCAAAGGAGACGTTACTGGTGGACTTATTGATTTAGGTGCTACAGTTGTAGGAATTGGCGCAGGAGCGATAATTGGAGCTATAGCTGGAGGACTAATAACAGCAAGTACTCCATTTTGGGCTGTTGCAGGTATAACTGTAGCAGCATTTGCAGTGTCAACTGCAGCTAGTGTTTATATAGATAAACGTGCAACGGAAATAAAAGATAATCATTATGGGAGGTGATTAATGTGAATAAAAAGAATATCCCAAAGATAGGTGCAACAGTAGGTCTTTTTAATATACTAATTATTAGAGCGTTATCTGAGAAGTATGGAAATGATATAAGAATAATGATTGGAGGAATATCAGTTATAATTGGAATAAGTATTATATTATTTATGCTGTGTATGAAAGAGTATGTTGTAGCATTAATATTATTAGCTATGATGTTACCAATTGTAATTGGATTTATTGGTTTATATTTAGATAAATCATATCTTATGGATATAGGTATAATATCAATATTTATTATTGGGCCTATACTAATTAAAATTATACCTAAGTATAGAAAATGATAGATGTAGTGATAAAGAATGTATTATAGGAAGTAACATTTATCTTTACTATGATTAAAGTAAAATTGTTATTTGAATTAGATATAATTTTAATTGAATAAATAATTATTAAAAGCCAGTAGTAGTGAATTATTCATTTTACTGGCTTTTAATAATAAGTTTAATGTAAAAAGTAACAACCGACGATTGATATATATTTAAATGCGAATGGTAGGAGAATTCTAGCCTAAATAGAAGGGAATAGTGTAGTTCATGAAGAAATAGGTAAGTTAATATCTATAACAGGAGATAAAGCATTAGGAGAAAAGAATCCTTATAGATATAGAGGTTATAGATACGATAGTGAGACTGGATATTATTATTTACAATCAAGATATTATAATCCTGAGTGGGGAAGATTCTTGAACATTGATGCTATTGGTGGAAATGTAGGGGCATTACTATCACATAATATATTTGCCTATTGTAATAATAATCATGTTACATCAAAAGACCCATCAGGGTTTAGACCTATATATACTCAAGGTGAAGAAACAGCTGCAATGAGAAAAGCTTCATATAAAGCTATGGAGAAATATGGGAGAAGAAAAAGTTCGAACACTAGCACTGTAACTAACTCTAAGGGTAATAAATTAAAAGATACAATACTTGGTTCAATTCCAGGGTTGTTGTCTGGTACAATCTTCAGTATATGTGAAAATTTTGGTGATGACATAATTGTAGGTAGTATGAGGACAAAGCTTTATGGAATATCAACTAAAATTCCAGTAACTTTAGGAGTTTTTGATGACGCATTTAAGCAACTAGGTGTTGTTGGATTAGGATTAACAATATGTGATAATAGGAATTATGGATTAGGTATTGGATTAGTTAGAAGTGGTATTGATATACTTGGATTTGCCGCCGCTGCGGCCCTTACAGCCAGTGGAGGATGGGTAGCAATAGGTGTAGGTTTAGGTATTGGTATAATTACTGAAGGTGCAAAATGGGGAGTCACAGAGATTATTAAAAAGTTTGATTAGAGGTTTATACGAGGAGAGATGAAAGATGAATGGCAATAATAAAGGGATATATGCAGTAGTAGGAATAGCTGTCTTTATTATATCGAAGCTTATACTTGGAGGTTTAGGAATAGAGAATGTACCAGTACCAATTATCATAGGTTTATTAGCAGCTTCATACGCTATGTTTTTAATAGGGATACTTAATAAAAAATTAACAGGAGGACAGAAGGTTTGTTATATAGTATTTGCAATTTTATTCGCAGTTGCGATTGTTAGTGCTATTATGGTAACTATATTCTTGAGTTATTTTTCACAAAATGTAGCAGAATACAAAGTGTTGATGTTAATACTATTAACAGTTGGTATATTATCACTTTTAGGTATAGTGATTATATCATTGATAATTATAAAAAAATATCGAAATTAGATANNTTAAAACTTATATATGATATAATAAGAAGGGTATTATTAAAGATATAATTATAATTTAGGATTATTTATATTCAATAAAAAATTAGAAAGAAAATTTCAGTATACTCAATATATTGGAATTTTCTTTCTTTTATATACGGTATAATAAATTTGTCATCTTAATTCTATATAAAAAGTTTGAAAAGTATTTTTAGGTAAATTTCACCTTAAATAGTATAAGTAAGTTTTAATAACTAAATCCCGGAATTCAGCTATTGAATTTAAATATACATTAGAAGGAAA
>NZ_DFCF01000013.1:0-2792 GCF_002367465.1 Clostridium sp. UBA3061
TCCCCCGGTGAGCCACCAAAAGCACTTCATATGGAGTGCTTTTTTTATATATAAAATAATAAATTTAATTTATAATAATATGAGAAGTAGCATTTTGGTATGGAGGGTAGAAAGTGTATAATATATGTGAAGGACAACGAATTTATTTAAGAAATATAGAATTAAATGATGCTAAATTGGTTGCTAAATGGAAAGATGAAATAGTAATGAGAAAAATGTCCGTGGGATTAAATACAAATATAAGTTATGAAAATCAATTTCAAGACATTAAGCTTAGCATAGAAGAAGGAGAAGAATTATATTTAATTATTGCATTAAAAGATAATAATGAACCTATAGGATACATAAGAATGAACTGGTTAGATGAAAATAAAGAAATGGCTTGGCTTAGGTTTGGATTAGGAAGTCATAGGCAAGAGGGATATGCTAAGGAAGGATTAAAATTAATTATAGATTATTTATTTAGCATTGGAACTCATAGGATTGATGCAGAGGTGTTAATGTTTAACTATCCTAGTCAAGGCACATTAAGGTCATTAGGTTTTCTTCATGAAGGAACAAGAAGACAAGCATATTATGATGGAGAAGAATATGTTGATGTTTTTGTTTTTGGAATTGTAAAGGAATAAATAATGAAAACTAAGTTTTTATATAGGAGGAAAGATAAATGGTAATAGCTCAAGTAGAGATATTAACGAATAAATATGTACAGATTATATTAAATAGTAAGTTTTTTGAAGTGTGGAAGTCAATTGCAATAGGAGTAGGAATATTCGTATTGTTAATGTTCCTAAGGAACATATTTGCTAAATATATTATAAAGATATTAGATGGTATATTTAAAGCTTTAAAAATTAAAAGTGCTAGAAAAATATTGAGTGCATTTGAAAAACCTATAAAAATGGCATTTATAGTAATGGGTGTATACATATTTATGAGTATACTAAATTCATCAATGGGATGGAATATTAGCAGTATAATTAATAAATTATTAGGGACATCAATTATAGTATTATTTGCTAATGGATTAATTAACATTACTAATAATTCAGATGATTTTTTATTTAGAGCTACAGATAAATATGATATAAAAGTTAATACTGTATTAATACCTATGATGGCCAAAGGAATAAAGTATTTAATTATAGCTTTTGCAATTATACAAGTAGCGAATATTTGGGGGCTAGATGTAAATGCTTTTATAACAGGAATAGGTTTAGGGGGAGTTGTAATAGCTTTGGCAGCAAAAGATTTTGCTGCCAATATGATGTCAGGTGTCATAATATTTATGGATAATCCTTTTACAATAGGTGATTGGATTAAGTGTAAGGAGATAGAGGGAATAGTAGAAGATATTAGTTTTAGAAGTACAAGAATAAGAACTTTTGATAAAGTGTTAATAACGGTTCCTAACTCATTACTAGTAAATGATTCAATTTTAAACTTTAACAAGAGAGAGTTAAGAAGAGTAACTATGAATATAGGAGTAACCTATGATACAGCTACTGATCAGCTTCAAAGGTGTGTTAGTAGCATAAAGGATATGCTAAAAAATCATGATGGAGTAGATAGTGAGAGTATTCATGTTAGCTTTAGTACATTTAATGAAAGTAGTTTAGACATAGGTATGTATTTTTTTATAAATAGAATTGAATTCAATGAATATATGGAGATTAAAGAAGATATAAATTATAATATAATGAAAATTCTAAGTGATGAGGAAGTAAGCATTGCTTTCCCAACAAAAAGTGTATATATAGAAAATAAATAAAAGGTTTAGGTAGTTCTTATTTGAATTACCTAAACCTTTTATTACTCATTTATAAAGTCAATAATTTCGTTGTATAAACTTCTTACACCATAATGCCAGTTTTGATCAGCAGAGTACTTTCTATTAATCCATACTAAAGGATCGACACTATCAGGTCTATCCTTAGATAGATTTATAATTGTACGACAAGCAATTTCTGATGCATCTACAATATCAGTATTATAACTTTGCCAACTACAAAATACATTATAAGGATTGTTAGCTATTTTAGTAGCACTTACATGATCTTGAGGAACAAAGCTTTGTTCTTGACCTGTAATAGCAAATAGCAGTATAGGATTAATATTAAAATCTCTACCAACTTCTATTATGGATGAAAAGTAAGGTTCATCCTTAAGTATAGAAGATCTATTAGCTAAATAAGATTTTAATAAGTTTTCATCTATAACTTTATATTTAAACCAATCAGGTAAATGCATAGTTTGGTTTATCGCTTCTTCACTTACTTGATTATTGTGATACAAATTTTTACATTTTTGTTGAGACTTTTGTATAGAATAAGAATTATATTCAGAATTATATTTTGAAAGTTCAGTGGTTAATGTATTAGAGTTATTAACTCTATAAGTTATAGATAGAGTATTTATTGATTTTATGTCACTGTTGATTAATTTTGTATTTTTATTAGATGTATTTTGTCCTTGCTCTGTGGTTGATAAATTAATAAGTTGCAATACTAATATAAATATAACAACTAGAGGAATAAAACTTTTTTCTTTCTTCTTCATAAATTTAATCACCATATTTCCCAAAATTTTTATTAATAATTATAATCTGTCCAAAAAAATAATAAATATTCAATTTACATATTTTTTCAAAAGGTAAGAGGTAATTAATTTTAGACAATGGTAATTATTCATTTATGCTTATACCAATAAACAATATAAGTAAATACATGATATAAATGTATAAATGCAATTAATAGATTAAATAAACAAATCCTAGTGTATCAATATTAGGA
>NZ_DFCF01000018.1:0-2710 GCF_002367465.1 Clostridium sp. UBA3061
ATGAGATGTATTTAAATGATAATGAAAATGGATATAGAGAAGTTTTAGTAGGGATTAACCTTAACATGAGATGTATTTAAATCTAATTCATAAGTTTTTTCAAATATATCGGGTTTAGATTAACCTTAACATGAGATGTATTTAAATAGCAATTATCGCAACATTTTTATAGTTATTATCACTGATTAACCTTAACATGAGATGTATTTAAATTAATCATAGGAATAAACATTTGTACTCTTGCCTGGATTAACCTTAACATGAGATGTATTTAAATACGAATTTAAATTTATTTAAGGGGTTGTGTTAAATTGAATGGTATTAAAACTGAACTTTTATTAATATAAATGTTTAATCAATAAGTTATATAAGTTAATATTAAAGTAAGAAAATAATCATAAGATTAAGGGGATGGTTGCCAATGAACAACTCTTTATTTACTAAAATTAAATCATACATACCTACAGTTAAAAAGGATTCGAAGGAAGATTATCTTACGGAGTTATTTACCTTTATTTTAAATGAGGTTGATGGATTAGCTAATGCTTATTGCAAGTTTTTAGTTAGTAAGTTTAAAGATAAGGATGTCTTAATAAACCATCAAGAAGATGTTACCTTAGATACTCAAGTAAGTGTTAGTAAGGGGAGAATAGACTTACTAATTAGATCTGGAGATAAAGGATTTATATGTGAACATAAGGTGGATAGTGGTTTAGGAATTAATCAAATAAAAAAATATAAGGAATGTTCAAGTGAACTAGGAAGTGAAGAATTTTATACTGTTTTAGTAACAAGAACAAAATTACAACATACGCAAAAATCAGATATATCATTAGTATGGGGTGAAGTTTGTGTTTTCTTAGAAAAATTTAAGGAAAGTAAAGATGAACTTAATCCTGTTAATGATTTTTTAGTAGAACAGCTTATACAATATTTAAGGGATCAAGGTCTTGGATTGTATGAGAATATAAAGGTTGAAGAAGTGTTATCAAATTTCTTAGCTCAGAGTTTTTTAGAAAAGGTTAGAGAGATTTTGTACATACCAACTATTGAAGAGCTTAGAGCAGAAGTTGGTGATTTAGAAATATTTAAAAGAGAAGATTTTATTAGAAAAAGACAAAATGATAGATGGGGAAGATGCGGTATTGAGTTATTTGAAAATTGGAGCCCTGGGATATTTGTAGGAATTATATTTGATCCTAAAGATCATAAAATAGAGCCATTAGATAAGGAAAAGGGACCTGATTTTGTTATATTAGTTGATATTTCAGAGGTTAAAAATAGAGCTGCTGTGGTTAATTCTAATAATTTTCAAGAATTAACAAGAAGACTAAAGGATAATAGTGGTGAATTTGATCTAATCCATACTGGTTTCAAAAATAAATACAGATTATTAGTATTAAGAAAGTCTTTTTTAGATATTATTCAAGATAGATACACTTTAGATGAACAAATTAAGGAGATAAAAAAAGTTACCTTTGAGGGATTAAAGTTAATGTTACAAGATGATTTATTATATAGTGCATTTTAATAATTTTTTAATAATACGAATGTAGCCTTAAAGAGTTGGACATACTATTAGTGTAAAAATAAAAACTTTAAATATCTATTCTATAAGGAGATGATAGCATGGAATTAATGATAATAGGTGCAGCTATGTATGTAGTAGCAAAGGGTGTTGAAATATTATTAAACATGATTTAATCTCAACAGTAAGAGCAATAAAAAAAGAAGGGGCTGTCCCATTAACATAAGATAAATATGCTAACGTGACAGCTTTTTGTAGGTCCATAGAAAATTTGATGATATTTTATGTCTTATTTACTCTTCCTCAAGCATTTTCAGTATTTTTGCAGTTATATGAGCATATTCCACATTTCCTCTATCTCTGGGTCTATCCATATTAACATCAATAATGCTTCTAATATTTCCAGGGTTTTTGCCCATTACTACAATTTTATCAGATAGATAAACAGCTTCATCTACTGAGTGGGTTACGAATAGAATTGTTTTCTTATTTTTCTCCCAAATATTCAAAAGTTCTCTTTGTAATATTATACGAGTATAGGCATCAAGTGCTCCGAAAGGTTCATCCATTAATAGAACTTCAGGATTATTAGCCAGGGCTCTTGCTATTGCAACTCTTTGCTGCATTCCACCGGAAAGCTCATAAGGATATGCATTTTCGAATTCTTCCATATTTATTAGCTTTAAATATTTTCTTGCTTCTTCAAGTCTCTGTTTTTTAGGCACTTTTTTAAATTCAGCACCTAGAGCAATATTATTTATAACGTTTTTCCACTGGAGCAGAGAATAATGCTGAAAAACCATACCAATTTCAAAGGATGGCTTAGTAATCTCTTTGCCCTTGAAAAATACATTTCCCTTTGTTGCTTTTTCTAAACTGGATATAATTCTAAGTAGGGTTGACTTTCCACATCCAGAGGGGCCTACAATAGATATAAAATCATTTTCTTGGACTGATAGGTTTATATCTTTTAAAGCATGTACCTCTAGTGAACCCCCTGTAATAAATGTTCTGCTAAGATTTGATATTTCAATATAATTTTCCATACTATCACCCCTATCTTACTTTACTTTGCCAGGAAAAGTATTTCTTTTCTACGATTCTATAAATTCCATCAAGGCTTGCTCCTACAGCACCAATACAAATCATTCCTGTGATAACTGTTGATTTATACTAAAACTG